>DIMG01000027.1 GCA_002425415.1 Micavibrio sp. UBA5572 | reverse complement strand
CGCCGAATACAGTCGTTCCTTCGTCGATAATAGAATAGGCCAAAGATCCACCAATAAGAATTCAGAGCTGGCGGTTTTTGGAAAGCGAGGCCGCTTTACAAAATAAAAAGAACGACCGGCCAACGTAAAATACCCATCACGCTTATGATTATACACCAGCCTTTCATTGTATAGCTGTGTAGTACCAACTCCCAGAGAATTATAGGCATTTAAGGAAGCCAGATAAAAATTGTCATCCTTCAAAAAGGCACCCACCAGCTTTTCATCGTCTGGCGGCACAGCACCAAAGGAAGCCTTTTTGGGGTAGTAATAAACGCCATTCATGAGCTTCTGTAGGGTTTTGTCAGCCACAAGCTGCTGCAGATGCCTGTCAACGGTGCTGCTATAACGCGCCAGCTCAGCCCTTCGATAGATCTGACCGGGTCGAAGACGCTTTTTTAGTTGCTCCAATGCGTTACCCATATTTTTACTGTGATGTAAAATAGCAATAAAATCAATTTTTTAGTCTAAATTTCATGCAAATATGGATTTGACTGTCCCCGCGAATGAAGCGTTCATCACCAAAACGCTTCAAACGAAAGGGATCCCATGAAAATAATCACTTACAGCGATGTGCATCTGGAATTTGGGCACAACTGGCATCCGCCGACTGATATTGATGGCGATGTCATGTTACTGGCTGGAGATATTGTCAGCTTTAAACATTATAACCCGCTTAAATTCTTGCTGAAGTTCTGGAATAAGCCAGTGATCTACATTTCCGGCAATCACGAGTATTACAACACCAATATGGACGTGGCCGAAAGAGTGGCGCTGGAATGGATCAGCCGGAAACTGCCGAATGTTCATTATCTGAAAAACAGCACCGTCGAAATTGACGGTGTTCATTTCTATGGCGGCACGATGTGGACGGATTTTGAGGGCGGTAATTACAAAACGTGTATGTTTATAATGATATACCCAAATCTTTCCTAAGTGCTTGTTTCAATCTTTCATGCGCGTCATAACGTTTAAGTTTATCTTCGTTTGTATCAACGATATCCTGAATAGCTTTTCTAACTTTTGCATTTGAGATCAGTTCACACCGCATTTGCCAATAAGCAAAGTGTTTTGCTGCTTTTTCAGAATTTTCAACGGCGGCTTCATGATAAGCTTGCAGCAATCCTACATAAGCCTCTTTCTTTTCTTGAAAAGACAATGCTTTTTTATTTTGATACAAATTAAAAAAAGCTTGAAAAATCGCAGTCACTAACGCGCCCAATCCAAAAGCCGATAAAAATTCAATACTCATATAAATCTCCAATCGTAGAAAATTTATATCATTTTACATGATTTTAAAATTCAATTATTTCCAATCCACGCGGTTACGCCTTCAGACACGAACTATGCGAAGGTTTCGACCCTTACGGCAAACCGGTGGAGGTCAAATGAACGACAGCGAAAAAGCAAAGCGCGAGCGGTGTACGTTATTCTCTGTCCTGCCCTTACTTTACCTCCGTTAAGTATCCTGTCCGGCCAGAACAGGGATAGCCATTTTTGTCCTTATGCTTATTAAGCTTGGAATCATGCTTGCTGCGTGTGAATTTTTTTTGACACATGGGGCATTGAAAAACGTATTTAGGCCCGAAAGAAGAAGAGCCTGTTCTTCTGACAGGCCGGGTTGCTCTTCGGATGGATGTACCGAATGGTTTTATTTTTCTGGATTCGGCAACGGTCGGGGCTAAAACAACCGGCCCGCTCGAGGTCAGTTCAACCTCATAACGCGGCGTAAAGGCCCTGTTCGTCACTCGCGCGCCTTGAATTCGGTCAACGCGGTAACTTCTGTGCTGCCCATCATCGGCCCGGAGAGCATGGAGAATGATATTGCCGTCCTGTGTTTGACGCAAAGAGTAAGGTTCTATAATCCGCGTTTTATGATCGTAATCCAGTTCAACACAAAGCCTGTTGGCCGCAGCAAAGCGTATGATCTCGATATGCTGTGCTCCATGCCGTACTGTCAGACTGCGGCCAGGACGTTCGCGGATAATCGTTTCCCCGGGCTTTAACGGGTATGCTGTCGGAATGACCGGCTCGTGTCCATGTTCGATCCATTCAAAAATGGCGGGCAATTCATTCCAGTAACTTTCAACCGGCGGAAGGTTCGGCAACTGGTGTCCCAGCATACTCGCCCACGAGCCTTCCAGGCTTTCTTTGTGTGATTCAAGATCGGCCAAAACCGGCACGGCGATCCCTTTAAATTCACATTTCTGCCGCAGAATATCGAGAAGAACGCCTGCCGCCGGTTTGATGGTTGAGTTTCTGAACAGATTGACCACATCGTATAAATCGCGGGGGCGGGTTCTTTCCGCCAATGCCCTGAATTTTTCGCCGAACACTTCTTCATAGACGTAGCAAAGCGCCTGAATGCCGCCCTCCGGCTCATCCGAATAAGGATGGTAAACGGGCTGCAGCGCAGGCGACAACACCAGCTTTTCATCCGCTGTCAGATCAAGTTTGATTTTTGGATATCCGCCTGAGGTTGGCGAAACAGGGCCGCGGTAAGAAACTTTTCCCTGGCATGATATTTTTCCGCGCGGATTGGTGTAGATGTCAAAGGACAGGCCGTCTTTCGGAACCTCGATCCCCGTCTGTTCATATACCCATTCGGCTATGGTTTCGAATGTGCTGCGCAGAAAGTCTTTGTCAATCTGGCTTTCATCGGTCAGCGTGAAATCGAGATCCTCAGAAAACCGGTACGTTTCGAAATAGCATTTTTTAAGACAGGTTCCGCCCTTGAACACCCAGTTTTTATTTATCGCCGGATGATTATATATACCGGCCAGCAGCCATCCCAAGACGTAATCTTTCTCGATAACGTCCGGGCGCAGGCTTACGGTGGCGGCCATGGCCAGAATTTCACGGCGGTCGATCATGGGTTCCTTCCGTTAAGCCCAGGTTTCAGGAATCCAGAGATTCCATTTACTGATCAGACGCGGGCTGGAAATAGCGGGATCAAGCTTGGCGTTTCCGGTTGTCATGCGGTCACGGCAGGGCTGAAGTAAAGCTTCGACGCCTGCTTGTTCTGCCAGAAAACCAAGCCTCTTGAATACGGCACCGTTGCCAAGCCGCGCGGCATAATCAATCAATTGATTTATATCCGATTCTTGATCTTTCAGGTAGGCTTTAAGGCATTCAAAAACATGCGTGATGCCGCCGCCCGTCTCCGGCGTATCGAGCATATCGACAATCGTGCGGTGCTTATCGGATATGGACAGCTTCGTACCGCCGCGCCAAAGCGTTTTAAGGCCGAACAGATTTTCTTCTTTCGTGTGCTTCAGAGCAAAATCGGTTCCATGATAGGTCTGCGTTTTATGACGCACTTGATGAGTTGTAAAAACGAAGATGCTGCGGAATATTTGTTCCGTGAAATCGTGGTGGCCTGCCGCCGTCCATCCGCCGATATAACAGGGGCCGAAAAGCGAAGGTGCCAGTATCCACGGGTCTTCTATAACCTGCTGCGTTGTAAGGGCGTCCACCGGTATAGGGGCGTAAAGGCCGGGACCGACCCGCGCCAGCCAGCCCTGATGCGTCCAGCGGGCCAGTATTTTGGCAGCGTCCTGCCTTTCAAGGTCAAGTGCCTCAGCAGCGTCATCAATAGACACCAGCTTTCCCGCCGTTTGCAAAACAGTGGAAAGCCGTGCCCGGCCTTGACTTACAAACGTTTCTTGCTCCATCGCTATACTATCGCTCCATTTTTTCACGGAAAACGTGAATTTATGGATTAATAGTATAGTAAAAGCCTTAAGATTGCACGAAAAAATGATATACTGTAGCTCTATTTTTTCACGAAAAATGTGAATTTATAGATCAGTAATATAGCAGATTTAAGAAAAGTGGCAGAAGGATCTCTTTAAATTTTCGCTGATAAGGGTACTCACAGTACCGTTACGGCAACAAATTTAAAGCATCTCTGTAAATACTAGTCAGGTTGACTACTTTAATTTTTTGTCTGTAACCGTAGTAATCCTACGACTTGAAGCATATTTTTAATGAAGGAAAACATGCCTAAAAACCTGAAGATCGCACATTTCTGGCATCTAACTCATTGATTTTGCTTGCTAGAATTATTCATAGAGCGGAGACAGGGTATTATTCCTAAGTCAATTTTCGCTGATTTTCGAAGGGGTTGTCAGGAATTTGCTTCCGGATTGCTTCCAAATCCGATGCAGGGTATCGATCTGCATCGCATCGAAATGACTACTAAACCGTTGAAATATAAAGGAAAAAATTGGTTGTGTGCTCGACCTGTGACCGAAACTCTTTATATTTCACGATTATCTTAAGCACGCCTCGAAATCGTGATAACCATTTGATATTTCGTAATAAATCTGAAATGCAGGTTATGGCCTTCCAATCAAAAACCTGAAGGTCGTATAGTGGTCAGATAGAGGACAAAATCAATGGCTACGACAGTCCCAGCATCCTCAAAATCTTAATCGCGCTATCAAGCTTGATGGTTGTTTTGCCTCGCTCGAAACTATTGAGTGTAGGCTTGCTGACACCTGCCAGAACCGCCAGTTGCTCCTGCGTGAGCTTTTGTTCCTTACGACGCTTAATGGCTTCCTCAACCAGCCCGGACCAATTAAGACGAATGTGTCGATCCATGATCTTACTCGCAGTTAAATACAGTTTACTAAAAAGCCCAAATCAGCCTTTAAAGTAAACGATAATTTACTTTTTAGATGATTAAAAGCAAAAAAGTAAAATACAGTTTACCGCAAATAAAATGGCTTTTAGTACCTCTCGTTAGGGTAAAAGATAACCATGCAAATCTTACATTGAATGTTAAAATTGCATGGTTAATGAGAAGATACTTGAAAAAACAAATTCGAGATTACATATAAAAAGTAAAGGCCAATTCCTACTAAGCAGCAATCTCTGTTATCTTCCAAATATCTTGAGCCAGAGAAATTAAGATCGATTGTCGATTTTCAATATCTTCCGCATCCCATTTATCAAAAGAAGAGAGCTTTTCATTGATACGAGAAATAGATGTATTTTGTCCAACAACTGCAAGAGTCGATAAGCTCCTCGTCAGATAATTTGCGCTTTTGGCATATTCAGAAGCTTTATTAACGTAAAAATCATTGCTTGCAACAATATTAATGGGCTTCTCAAGTAAGGTCAGGTTCCCAAGACGATTTTTATAATCGTCATATATCAGTTCAGGGTGCTTCTCTTGCCATGAGCTACGCAAGTCATTTTCTGGATTATTTGGCAAGATGTGTTCTATTTCCAATTTAAAATAAGGATCAAGACTACCCCGCGATTTTTGGCCGCTGAAAGCCATATCAACATGTTGAGCCAAACTGGCCAGAAAATAACGAGTACGATATTGCTGCATAGAATGTAGCGTTAATCTCTTGAGCGCATCTTTTAGCTCTGGACTCTTCTTAATCATATTCTGCGCGAAACGTTCATTTATAAACGCGTTAAGCTTTTCTCTTTGCTCTTCCTGATTTTCGATATAAGCAATATCTCTTACCTCATCCGCCCATAGGGAAAAACTGCGTTCCAGATCTTTTGTTGGTGTTTTGGTGAAGATATAGAAAAATAAAAAGCTTTCCAGTTGAGATACGAATTGATCAAATAATGTTTTTGGCAAATTTGCCGCCGCTAAAAGCAGGACGTAATGCAAGCTGAAGGCTCCGCCTGTTAACTTCTTGAGGGAATCCATTGCCAAATTTGGTTTACCGTCATTGCCGAGGCCATTGCTAAAATCGATGTATCGGTTCACATTACGTATGATTTGGCGGACAAATTCAAAAGGGTTTTCTTGATAGCTAGTAAGAGCAGCGTTCTCTTTTTTAGAAAACCAATCATAGATTTCATCTTCACGGACAATAGCGTCGTTTCGATCATTCTTGATGTCGTAATTTGCCATGAGAAAATAGCGCAAAAAACGCAACGGCTTTTCCTTGTTTTTCTCCAGCGGGCTGGTGATCTTTTTCCATTCATCTTTGAGCTGTGAAAAACGCTCTGGTGACACTTGCGTAAATAAGAGATTTTTGAGCAAATCCATAGGATTCAAGCCCACACCACGCTCGTTGATTGTTTCAAAGATTTTGAGGGCACTACTAACATCAGTCGATATTTGAATGAAAACCACATTATTGGCTAGATGACCCCAATATTTTTTTAACTTAGCCTCGTTATCATAATTGTTGATCAGGAAACGATATATAACGTCATATGCATTCAAGATGTTTTCGACAGAACCGTAAATTTGAATGCCGGAGCTTTGAATATTTGCACGAACAACTTGAGGATCACCGTTAGCCTGAACGATTTTTTCAACAACCTCTCCGGCATTTTCGTATCTTGGCTCCAGTTTAAGGTTGGTTTTTATATCACCCTGTGAGTCTGTATAGCTGGTAGCAGTCAACCCATTTATTATTTGCCCTTGCGGCATGCCGTTGAAAAGAACTCGCAAAGCACATAAAATCAGGAATGTAGTAGTCAAACGCTGCTGACCGTCGATCACATCATAATGCCCTTTTTCACCATCTCGTGGCGAAACAAGGATAGTGCCAATGAAATATTCTGATGAGCTACTGTCCATTTGCTCATCTATATCCTCAAGAAGCTGGGTAATTTGCTTATCTGTCCATACATATTCCCTCTGATAATCAGGTACGACATAAAAGCACTCTCTAAATGCCTCATCTATTGTGAATTTATGATTTTCAATTCGTGCCATTACCTAACTCCTAAATTTACATTTTAACTATTTGTAGCAGATTCAGGATGAATATGCTCCCTCAAAACATCCAACAGAACCGCCATCGCATAGGTATCCTGCTTACAATACTCGGTAAGATCATTCCACAAATCCGGCCAGAGAGATTCATTCAGTTCGCCGGACATGAAAGCTCCATACTGACGCATGGCTTCGCCGCCGTGTCCGATCTCCAGATCATCATAACTTAGATCTGTAAAAGCTGGCAGAACGGCTTTTATTGAGGCAGAGCCATTCTGATTTGGGTGATATAACCAGCGGCTTTTGAACGGTACCAGTAAATCCAGCACACGAGCGTTAATCGCTTGGATCGCTACGGCATACTCAGGCAAATCTCTGGCCAGCTCATTATTGCGAGCAATCTCGAATACCTGATTGTAAACGAGCACTGTACCTTCACTGCCGCAAAGCTCGATAAGTCTTTCTGCAAAGGATCGCCGTGGATCTGTCCTTTCCTTATGCAGGTATTCATGGTGCTCAAGCTCTGCGTCGGGACTGTGCTGCACATGCATCGAAAACTGAAACGGGATTTGTTGAAATGGCCGCGTGCCATCAAAGAGCGGAATGGCAGGCATCACGGTTTCATAGTCCAAAAAACACAGCGGATACTGGATTTTCCTCAGAAAAGCGGAAATATTGGCGTGATCTACAATCGTCTCGCCATTCAAATAGCTCTCAACGTCCAATCCTTTTGCACCGCCGGGGCGGATATGATCCGGAAGCTTTTCTAGCTCAAGGCCATATCGTTTAGCAATTTCTTCGGCTCTGGGCTTTTGGAAGACATCATAAACGGAATATTCTGGCGCATGCGCCCAGCAATAGGGTTTGTAATCACATTCAAAAGGCTTGAAGCATCTGGCACCAATCGACATCTCCGGCTCGGTTTTTCGCTCAAGGATATAGTCACCATTAGCATATTGGTAATGGCATCATATAAAAACTGCTCAAAGGCTTCGCCGAGATTATCATTCATAATCGTGCGGCCACCGCTTTTGCCCTTGGCCTTGCGCTGCTTATCTTTGGCGGTGTTGCCGTAATACACATTGTAGGGAGGATCGGTAAAAACCATATCGGCAAGCTGCCCATCCATGAGTTTTTGCGTATCGTCATAAATGGTGGCATCGCCGCACAGCACACGGTGATTGCCGCAGATCCATACATCGCCGGGTTTGCTGATCGGCTCCTCCGGCACTTCGGGGATTGCCTCTTCTTCCGGCTCTTCGCCTTCATCCTCCGCAAAAAGAAGATCATCAATTTCGGACGGATCAAAACCGAGCAGATCCAAATCAAAATCCAGATCGTCCAATGTCTCTAGCTCCAGTTTCAAAAGCTCTTCATCCCATCCGGCATTCAGGGCAATACGGTTGTCAGCAATAACGAGAGCCTTGCGTTGTGCCTCGCTCAAATGTGATATCTGAATAGAAGGAACGCTTTCCATGCCGAGCTGCCGCGCGGCCATCAAGCGGCCATGCCCGGCAATAAGCACGCCGTCTTCATCCACTAGCACCGGGTTTACAAACCCAAACTCGGCAATACTGGCTGCGATCTGCGCCACTTGTGTGTTAGAATGCGTGCGCGCATTATTGGCATACGGGATCAGCTCGTCCAGCGAGCGGTATTCAATATTCAGATTGTCCATGATCATTCATCACTAAAAGGGTAAAGAGTTCGGAATGCATACGCTGCCACCAATGGCACCACGCCGTTTCCACAGGCGCGAAGTCTGTCCACCCGATTGGCCATCCCATCAGCCATTCGGTGAACAGCGGGTTTAAGCGCATCTGGGACATGTCCCCATTGCTCATGTCCTCCCGGTGCTGGTGGCCAGACTGGAAGGCCATTTTTGGCAAAGATACTTGTCCATTCGGGCGCTCGTTCATGCCGGGGCTGTCTTTCCAGTCCCGCGCTACAGGGGTCGGCCATGCCTTGATCTGTGCCGTGAGCGAACTGTGAGCTTTGTCCGTCCGGTCGCCCATCCTTTTTAGGAAGCTTTCTTGATTTTCTCCGCTTTCTGTTGCACGAGGGGTCAGCCAATGGCGTGCTGTCTCCGCCAATCCCGATCCATGAGTTGCACTGGTCGATCCCGGCTCTTGCGCGCGCGGTGTCGGCCACTGCACTCTGGCCGTCCGATAATCCTTGCCCGCTTTTCGCGCTTGAAGATCCTGTTTCGTGTAGGGGAAGCCGTCCGGCTGCATGACTGTTTCCGCCAGTGATGGTGTTCTCAGCACATTGCGACCGTCTTTGCGGATCATCTTTTCCGGCGGACGGGCGCTGCTCACAGCAGAATCTGTGGCCGTAATTGTTGGCCACATTACTGCTGTGTTTTCCAAGCGTTTCTTTGGATTGCCTTGACGAATTTCGTTGTGCGAAACACCGTTTGCTGAAGAAACTCTCACTGTAGGCCAGGATGAAGAGGCGCTCTCGCTTATGCGGCGCACCAACTTCTTCCGCTGTAAACAAACCCGCCGCAACGCTGAAACCCATTGATCGTAAGTCATCATGGACTTGTTCAAACCCCAATCGTAAATGATGTGAGACGTTTTCGAAGAAACAGATCCTGGGTTCGATGGTGCGGACGATTTCCCGTATGAACGGCCAGAGGTGGCGCGGGTCTTTTTCCGCACGTTTGGCTCCGGCAATGGAGAATGGCTGGCACGGATATCCTGCAGTGATGATATCCACGCATCCACGCCACGGCTCTGGGTCAAAGGATTTAACGTCAGACCAGACAGGCGCCGCATCCATCGTTTCATCCGCCATGCGCGCTGCAAGCTGGGCGGCGGCATAGGCTTCCCCCTCGACATAACAAACGGTTCTTGTTCCAGGCATTGCGAGTTTAAGGCCGAGTTCAAGTCCGCCCGCCCCAGAACAGAGGGACAGCACTGTTGAGGTATGATGATCCACACTTAACGTTTCGGTTTCAAAGCTGGTTTGTTGGCATCGTCCAGAACGCGGACGATCTCGTTGTATAAAATCTTATGAACAATGTGACGGTCGTTCGTTGCCGCAAGCTCTGCATCAAGCCGATCAGGGATCGTCAGCAGATTATCGCGCAAGGGGCGAAAATGTTTGAATATCTGGGCTTCAGCTTCGTCACGGTCGATATATTTTCCGGCCTCAACCTTGGCCTTAATCTCCAGAAGCTTAGCTTTTTCTGTCTCGCTCTTGATGCGGGTCTTTAGCAGTAATGTTGGTAACTCGGCTGTGGAGATACCTTGACGTGGGCTTTGTCCTAATGGCGAGGATACTGCAGATACCTCTGGTGGGGTGGTGTTTCTGCGTAATGGACGCGCTGGTTCACGTTGTGCCTGAATAACACCGTCTGCAACATCAGGATCAATCCTACTGTTTTGTGTAGGCAAAGCACCACTCCGCACAAGCTTATTGATGTATTGTTTGCTCACGCCAATGCTCTGGGCATAGGCTTTTTGAGACATTAATTTTGCCATAAAAAGTCAACTAATTTTTGTAAATTTTTCAAATGGTTAGGTGATAAAAGTCAACCAACGGTCAACGAAGTTTAAAACGGTGACGCTAAAAAACTCCCGCGCGTTCCCCGCCCCTATAGGAAATGGCCCCACAGGACCCGCGAGATTTTGTAAGTCAAGTTGATTAGGGGCGGTCGCAGAAGCAAATCACGCATTTCTGTCCAGCATACGAAAAACATACCCTAAAAATGAAAAAAGTGTTTCAAGGAATGTGTATTAACGTTGTTGCAACACTGTTTCAAATAGCTCGTAACCATTGCTGGCTATCAGAAACGCTTGAGTTTGCTTTGGTAGTCACCATCGGGATCATTGTTGTTCAGGATTGCTGCCAGACGGTTTGTTCCCACGTTGAGGTGCCGCCAGAGCGTGGTCTTGCTGCTGTTGAAATCATGCTCCAATACTTTCCATGGAATGTTATTGGCGCGCGCCCAAATCACCCGCTGCTCGATGACGTTCAACCAGCGCAGCCAGCGCATGACTTCTTCCATGAAATCTACCTGCTTGGGCAGAGCGTAGTTGCGCCGCTGCCTTGCATGTAGCATGTCGTAGTAGCGTTCCCAGTCATCCTTGAGCGTGTCCGGCCACATGGAATGATAGCCAGGAACACGCACCTCAGGAATGCATCGGTGGATCTCGGCGGCTTCTTCCATAAACGCCATCACAATCTTTTCTGTCCAGTATGGCTCTGGTGGTGGTCCAATCATTTTCATTGGCACTCCCTCCGCGGTCCGTAGAACCTCACTGCGATTTGCTTAAGGAGTTCTTTTTCTGGCCAGGCGAGACGGTTGTCACATGGGTCTACGTTCAGAATGCCTTGCTTACGCCAGGCGGCTCTACGCATCAGCTCCATCTCATCTTCGTTTTTGGGCGATTGCCCGGCTGCGGTGCCTAAAGGGCAACGATAGTTTTTCATTGTCATATCCTTTCTTTTTCGAGATGTTTTGGGGAAAACTGGGGATGCTGGCGCTTTCACCCTTGAGGGGTGAAGCGCAGCATTACTCCGTAGGAGTAAGGGGGAACTTGCCCACTGCCCACTGGCTGTAACCGCCTGTTGGCTTTGTGTTTTAACAGTGGGCGAGTGGGCATAAGCAGTGGGAAAATGCCCACTGGACTTATCGCTGTAGTGCCTTGCGTTATGCCGTTTTTGATCCCATTCAGTGGGCAAACTGAGGGTAAACAGTGGGCAGTAGGCAATAAAACAGATTGCAGAGGGCAGCATTATGAATCCTCCCCATGGGCAATGTGGTTATGCGTGGTAATCCATTTTTGCGGATCATCAACGGGAAGGATTTCATCAGTCTTTGGATGCTTGAAATGGGAGGGATAAATACGCGTGCCATTGCCCAGCGCCATATTTTCAACACACAAATAGCCCTGTCGGCTGCGTTGCGGTGCTGGCAGACCATAACCTTCAACATTTTTGAAAAATTTCACATGCCCCTTGGTGCTCAAAACATTGATCCGATTACGCAAGGAACGAGAGCTGCCAAAGCCATATTTATTTTGAAAACAGTCGGAGAATTGCCGCGCGGTGTAGACGCGACCTTGCAGACTTTCTGTATAAATAAGTTGCAGTATTGCGTCTTTTTTACGCAAAGTTTCCGCATCAGGTCTCTTGCTGAGCTGGGCTAGGGCAAGGCGTTCGTGGTTATTAACCTCTGCCCAACCAGTGTTGCTTCTGATAATTGTCTTTTGTGCAATTTCAGGACCGTTTCGCAGCTCAAAAACCATCGAGCGCTCAGGGCGGGTTTCATCCGGGCGATGTAATATTATGCCGGAGGTGTAATAGGAACGAAGAGAACCAGCGCCGCTTAGTGCTTGAAATGGATCTTCCTCAACATGTTTTTTGGAAACTTTTTTGGTGTGGTGTGCAAGAATAAGTCCGGCGTTCGGATTAATTTGTTCTCGCAGCTTTTCTACTCTCTGCGAGAGAAAAAACATCATTGCGTCATTGTCATTTTCTCCGCCGATACCACCGCCATCAAAAACATTACGAATAGGGTCAATGGCGATAATATCCGGTGGGATATCTCCAAAATGCTCTTTTACGGACAGAACAATTTGGCGGATACCGTCCTCGTTTAGAATTAAACGCGTCTGCGGTGTCATTACAAAATTTTGCTGCAAGCGATCCAAAACAGGTTCTGGCATAGACAGCTTTTGAATACGCTCGCGCAAATAATGGTATTGCACCTCGGCCTGAAGATAAAACACCCGTAATGGCCGCTTCGTCGTCAGACCCAGAAAATACTCCCCAGCGGCCATGTGTGCTAAAAGCGAAATCAGAAAATCACTCTTGCCGACCTTGGGTGCACCGCCGAAAACCAGAATTCCACTAGGCGTAAGCAGACGTGGGGCAATTAAATCTTCCGGCATGGGACTGACATCGCTGCGAAGATCAGCCACACTATAAAGAGGTATCAAGCCGAGACGACGGGGCTTATTTTTTGCCACCACCCGATCCCAGTTTTTGATAATATCACTTACACAAAGCCCTTCAGCCACAGCATCTGCTGCATCCCATTTAGGGGGCTTATCAGCCTGGACCGTTAAAATTTCAACATGACACGCCCCGGCGCGTGCGGCAGCACTTGCAGCTCTTCGGGCATAGCTTAATCCTGGCTCATCGTGATCGGGCCAAATAATGACCGTTTTATCCGCCAAGGGTGACCAGTCCGTCTTTTCAATCGGTGCCTTTGCGCCGTTCATGGCGGTAGTGGCACAAATGCCCTGCGTTATTAAAGCATCAGCGCATTTTTCGCCCTCGACAAGCACCACCGTATCTGCGCCAGCCATGCCCATCTGGTTATAAAGAGGCCTGACGTCCGGAGCTTTCATCACACCGCTACGTGCATCCCACGGGCGAAATTGCTTACGCCCGCCTTTAGGATCATATCGATACACACTGGCAATCAACTTCCCTTGTGCATCGGTATAATCCCATTTTGCGGTTGGCGCGCCGAGATTTTGTGTATGTTTATGGGGTCTGTGTTTACATGATGGCGGCTGCGCTACAGGAACCCCAGCGCCAAGCCAGTTTTGAATGTCAGTAATGAGCTGCGTAAACTGGCTTTTACGATCAAAGCCTTTGACTGCCGCCCATAAGTCTAAAATGTCGCCGCCATCACCTGTAGCAAAATCATGCCATAGCCCGGCCTTTGATCCATGCAGCTCAATAATAAGGCTTTCCCCTTTGTTGCCGCGAACATCGCCCACTATAAATTTACCAGCGCGGACAAGGCCGTTCGGGAGAAGGGCATGCAATATTGCAGGTAAATTCTGCACAAGCTGGGATTTAAGCGCCTGTGCATCCGGCGGTTTTAAAGGGATTATATTTGGCGGCGTGTTTTTATTCACCTGACACGCCTCGCTTTTTGGCGTTTAGCACCGTTCAGCCATTTTTTAATCAAACAGCATTTTCGGATAGCTTCCTCTGCATCAGAGATGAGGGAATCAAGCTCTTTCTCAGAAAGTAAAAACAGATCACCAACAGGCGTCTTACATATGTCGTCTAATTCGAGGGGGCGTTTGTCGCTGCTCATTTCGCTGATCTCCTTGCGGACATTATGGAGATCAGCCTGAACTATTCAGGGTGGTGAGCGCCTGGTGACGGGTTGGTGCTCAGCTTATGACGGGGTGTGATGAAGGGTTTTTACCTTGTAAATACGGAATTAGATTCCAAATTTACAAGATGTTTGATTAGTCTCTGTAGCCTTCAAATGCGTAAGAATTCATAAACATACGCTCTTTGAACAAGGCTTGGTCAATCGGGGATAAATCCGCTTCCTTGCAGACGGCATCCCAATTTTCATGAATGGAAGCGATCTGATGCTCAATGATATTTCGTGCCTGATCTTCTCTCAGCATGAAGCCTTTTGCCGCCGCCAGACAGGTGATCAAACGGCTTGATCTGTCATTTCCAGCAATCATCATGGCCTGACTGGCCTCACCGCCCTGACGCATTTGTGGGCAAATATCGTAAGCTGGCGTTAGTGTTAGTGCTTTTCCATCCCAGAAGGCCGCATGATTTCTGGCATGATCATCGGTATTACCACATAAAATATTAAACACAATCCGTGAGAACAGCTCCTCCAATGTTGCTTTCGGATTTGTAAAACGGTGACGGATGATCTCTGCCAAATCTTCATAGCTGGCATAATGCGGTGTCATTTCATCCAGCCCCAGCAATGTTAATCCAGACAGCATCAATTTACGCGTCCAGCCTTTTTCGCTATAGGCCCGGTCAAATCGCTCAATCAGCAAAACATCCTTTCCGGATGCGTGCGCGAGTTTTACAAGAGCTACGTTCAAACCACACAAACCTGCAAGTCGCATCGCCATAAACTCGGCCTTAATGACGTTGTATTGATCGGTGCTGGATGAAAATTTAGCGATGTATTTTAATTGTTCATCGTTGATCAATGCCTTTGGGCGTGCGCCACCAATCGATGTGCCATGATTGATAGCTTGTGCCAATTCCGGTGTTAGCGGAATACCTCTTTCAACCAACTCGGCTGAGTGCAATAATTCTTCAAGGCTTGCTCCGCCAGAAACTCTTGGCTCGTAAATTTTAGGAGAGCTTTGAAAATCAAGCCCTCCAATCCTGTCAGAGCCGGACTCCATCAAATAAGTAAACTCATCCAAATCGCCAGGATCAGCGGTTTTACCTTTTGCGCCAAGAAGCTTATTCAAAATAACCCGTCGCCCCCAGGCATCCGGTGCCGCGTCACGAATACAGCCTGGCATAGCTTCCGTTCCGAATGTTTTTTCCTGCACGCCACTCTTCAGAGGCAACTCTTTATCATAAATAGAAATAGCATTCGAACGCTCCAGATAGCTCTGACCATACGCGAAAAGAACACGCTTATCCGCCTTGGTTATTTTTCCAGCAACAATTGGCTCAGTTTCCCCCGGCAACCAGATCCATACATAAATTTCATTGGTGGCGGGCTTAGAAGTCATCGTCTATCTTTACTTTCGCTTTTCTGATACGGCTGGGTAGAAGCGTCATTTTGTCGCCAATCATTTTATTCTTGAGCACAAGATCATCATAATCTGATTGGAAAAGCTGTAGTCCCAATAACGTTGCGACTTCAAATACCACGCCGATGCTACAGGCGGGATCCCCATTCTCAATACGGCGCAATAGGCCGCGAGAGATGCTCGCGCGTTCTGAAAGCTCCTGCGTTGTAATATTACGCTCCAGACGCGTTGCTTTAATGCGGCCAGCCAAAAGCTGTATCGCCTCATCGGTATAACGTGAATATGCTCTTGTCTCTTTTTTAGCCAAAGCGCCCTCAAAAGGTTTATAAAAAGCCCATAAAACAACTTAATGGACTATATATAAACCATTATGCTTAATTGGCAGGGGTTTGTCAAAGGTTATCTCAGCCTACCAAGCGATGGATGATATTCGTCACCACACCCCAGATATGCAGACGGTTTTTTCCATTCAGCTTAATAGGCTCGTATTTATCGTTTTCCGGCTTTAAGAAAACTTCGCTGTCTTTAATGTGTAGTCGTTTGACGGTGAGATTGTCATCGATGCCTGCAATGACAATGTGGCCATGCAGCGGCTCAATCGAACGATCCACGATCAGAATATCGCCGGACCGGATATTGGCACCAACCATGGAATCACCCTCCGCGATCACCATAAAGGTTTGTTCCATGTCTTTGATGAAGAATTCATTGAGATCAATATAATCCTCGACATGATCTTCTAAAAACGAGGGAGAGCCAGCCGGAACGCCAGCCATGTACAATGGTATGCGTTGACGTTTTACTTTTTTAACGCGGATAAAATCCTTAACATCTTTCACAAGACTCGCTGGAACCCGCAGTGCTTTTGTTGGCTCACCGTATTTTCCAGAGCCTGACTTGCGGCCAGCGCCCTCTCTTTTTCCACCATGACTGCTCATAAATTTTCCTTGAGGTTGTATTCAGATTGACTCAATTTATTTGATTGTGGTACAAAAATCAAGTTGGTTGTGTTGGCGGGATTCGACTTACCGATACCAAGGAAACATTGCAGGAAGGAAAGGAGCTGGAGCTATGGCGAGCTTACCAGAAAGGGTTTTTTATTCTCTAAGCGATCTTCAGACAGCCTGGCAGATCAGCTCCTCGGATATCAGGCAATGGCTCATGCATGGACAGATCCGGGCGAATGTTTGGCTTCCCCTGATGAGCGTTTATGAAATCAGGGAAGAAACAGATGGCGCGCGCATTATCCTGACGAAAGAATTGCGGCATTGGGAAGGTTACACACCGCTCCACGCTCATCACTGCAGAACATTATTCAGATCGGGCAAAGTTTACTTGCGCGATTTTTTATGCCCGGAAAATAATTCCAGACTGATGCTTCCCGATACAGCGGATAGCATGCGTTTTTCTATTGATGACCTGGTGATCCTGAATGATGATCGGAAACATTTTGAGAAGCAGTATCACATCAGCGAAACATCCGTTTGTAATGTCAAAATAATAGGCCGCGTTGGCAAAACGCAGCCTATTATCAAGAGCACAGATTATGATCCAACATTTAAAAAGGTGGTGTTCAACGGCCAGAAATACAGCTTCGGTGATATTCAGGCCGATGTTATCCGCCAGCTTTATGAAGCAGCTCTCACCGGAAACCCATGGCAGAACGGTAAGCAGCTTCTTGCCAAAGCCGGATCGCAGAGTTTCACGCTATCTAATATTTTCAAACGCAATCCGCTCTGGCGACATTTGATTATTTCTGACGGGCGCGGCAGTTATCGGCTGGATGAAGGCTTTATATCCACTATCCCCGATCACCAACCCATCACCACCTAAGCACCAACCAGGCACCACGCGCTCACCAGCGCTACTATTTCAAAATTATTGGCATTACACCGCACAGGACAATGCCAATGATCGACCAAAACCAAACCCAGCCTCATTTAATGACCACGGCAGAACGGCTTGAAGAAATCGCCGACATTCTGACCACTGCCATCATCCGCACCCAAAAACGCGCTGAAATAAGCCCTGACAGAGAGAGTTTTACTGGACTTCACTGCGAACCGAAGCATGCATGTAACAAACCGGAGTAAAGGAGAGAGCATGACGAAAACCGCTTTGAAACAACTGAGTGAAATCCAGAATATGAGCATGGCTGAATTACAGGATATATGGCCGCAATACTTCGATGGGGAGCCGCCAAAATTCAACAGAGCCAATCTGGAACGAAAAATCGCCTACCGCATTCAGGAGCTGGCCTTTGGCGGCTTGTCCAAGGAAACCAAAGAAAAAATCAGGCGAATGAAAAACGACATCACTGCAGGTATCATGAAACAAAACCGCGACATGCCGCCACCCGGCACCGTCCTTACCCGTGAATATCACGGATTTGAGCATCGCGTTATGGTGCTGGATGACGGCTTTGAATATCAGGGCATGAAGTACACAAACCTCTCAAAGATTGCCCGCATCATTACAGGCACAAACTGGTCTGGCCCTTTGTTTTTTGGATTGAAGAGGCCTAAATGAGATCACACGAAGTTATTAAAAAACGCTGCGCCATCTACACCAGAAAATCTACCGAAGAAGGGTTGGATCAGGATTTTAACTCTCTGGATGCCCAACGCGAAGCCGCCGAGCACCACATCCGCGCGCAGGCCCATGAGGGCTGGGTTTTAATACCCCAGCGCTATGATGACGGCGGTTTTTCCGGCGGCTCCATGGAAAGGCCTGCGGTCAGAAGGCTAATTCATGACATTGAAAACGGCCTGATTGATGTGGTGGTGGTGTACAAGATCGACCGGCTCTCACGCTCCATGGCTGATTTTATGAAATTCATGGAGCTGTTTGATAAACGAAAGGTCTCCTTCGTCTCCGTTACTCAGCATTTTAACACCGATACATCCATGGGGCGGCTGACACTCAACATCCTGCAATCTTTCGCCCAGTTCGAGCGTGAAATGACTGCCGAGCGGATCCGCGATAAATTTGCAGCCTCCAAGCGTAAGGGCATGTGGATGGGCGGTGTGCCGCCGCTGGGCTATAATGTGCGCAATCGCAAACTGGAGATCAATCCGCAAGAAGCAGAGATCGTGCAGTACATATTCCACAGGTACATTGAGATGGGATCCACCACAATTCTGGTCAAAGAACTGGCTGAAAAAGGCTATACGACCAAAAGCTGGGTATCACGAAGCGGCAAGCACCACAAAGGTAATTCGATCAATAAAAGTACGATATACAAGATTTTGTGCAGCCAGATTTATATCGGGAAGATCCTTCACAAAGGCACCGTTTATGAAGGTGAGCATGAGGGCATTGTTTCCAAAGAGACCTTTGATAAAGCCCGCGCCATCAGCAATAACAGAAAACCAAATGAATCCCCGTTACGATGCAAGGCGGCGCACTATATTTTGCGCGGGATTGTCTTTGATGAGGACGGTTATGCTTTGACCTGCGCCGCCGTAAAGAAGAAGACCAAGCGCTACAGATACTATGTCAGTACGCAGGCCGTTAAAAAAAGCTATGCCGACAGCGATTTAAGAACCGTGTCGGCAACTTTGCTGGAAAACGTCATTGTTGATCAGATGCGAAGGCTACTTTCGCGCCCGGAATGGACAAAGAAGGTGCTCGCTAACCCGCAATGGGGGGATATCAGCGATCCGCAAATGGAAGAAAAAATTATTCGTGCGCTGGAGAATTTTGAGCAGCTTTGGGATGAGCTGTTTCCGGTGGAGCAAGAGCGATTGGTAAAACTTCTGATCCAGCGCGTTGTCGTGACCACAACTAAAGTCAGCATAGAGCTACGCCCGGTAGGAATGATTGGATTGCTCCATGAGATCATGCCGGATGTTAAAATTGAAAAATCCCGGCCTACAAAAGACAGTCCCATCACCATAGAAATCCCGATCAAATTGAGAAAGCGCAGCGGACGAAAATATATCACCGCGCCGGACGGCAGAGATCTTAGCTCTTACCGGAAGCCAAAATATCAAACCAACATGATGCAGGCCATTGTGCGTGGCCATCAGTTTTCAGATATGCTGGATAGAGAGCCGGACATAACGATCAAGCATCTGGCCCAGCGTGAGATGCTGGATCACGGCTATGTTGCCAAAACCATCCGCATGACCCAACTGGCTCCAGACATCATCGAGGCCATCCTGAATGGCCGCCAGCCCCAAGCCATGACCCTCGCCGAGCTTATGCGCCCATTCCCCAATTGCTGGAACACCCAGCGGGTGCATTTTGGGTTTTGAGACGAGTGAGAAGGAAACGCTATAATAAAAACTTGACCATGTTAATTTTTTCTGGAACAAATGAGGAAGAAAAAATTAACATGGAGGTTTATAAGAATGCTCGAAAAGAAATTATACAAAGAAGAAGATGAAGTAGAATCAAGGCTTTATGAGTTTGGCGCCACTAAAGACAGCCTGTTGAAAATAATTCACGCAGCTGCGGGTGGTAGGAATCTGGCTGTAGCAAATGACCCCAAAACCGCAGGAGGGCAGTTCGCTTATATATACGGAACCCGCGCGCTACGCGATGTTTTCTTATCATTAGGTTGGAAAAAAGATAGGCATGATAACATCGAATCAGTTGTTAACCCAGACAATGGAATAAAGATAATCTTTCAAAATGTTGACATTGCTGCCGATACTCTTCGCGCACCAAAAGCAATATCCGGAAAAGGGGCCGCTTCCGCCAGAATAATAGATTTTGCCCAGCCAAACCTTTTTCCAGAATTTAACGATGAGGAAGAGCAAAAGGCAAACCAATCCGTTTGGTTTTTTTGTGTGTCAGTCAACGGTGATGATGTCAGGGCAGAGCTTTCAAGGCCATATTCACTCGAGGGTGGGCAGTTTAGTGATTTTATAGAACGTATATTCATACTTCAGAATAATGATTGGGAAGAGTTAAACATCACGATCGAAGACGACACCGATCTACAAGACTTTGAAGTAAATATCTCTAGAAAGCAGTAAGATGAGCTTTAACCCAGCCAGACTAGCCCTTGCCAGGAAAAGGCAGCGGCTAACTAGTAAAGGACTCGCAGAACTTATTGGAGTTTCTCCAGTAACAATTACGCGTCTGGAAAAAGGGGAGAATGAGCCGGATGAAAGAACGGTAAAAGCAATAGTCGAAAAAACTGGTTTTCCTTACAATTTCTTTTTTGACAAAGATTTTGATGAACTTCCTAAAGAAGCAGCAAGCTTTAGAAGCCTAACCTCAATAACAGCAAAAGAGAGAGATGCTGCCCTCGCCGCAGGGGCAATTGCATATATGTTATCCGATTGGGTGGAGGAGAAATTTAACCTACCAAAACCAGATCTCCTAGATCTTAGTAATGAAAGAGATCCACATGCTGCCGCATTGTCTCTAAGGCATTATTGGGGATTAGGAGAAAAGCCCATCGGGAACATGATTAAGCTCCTAGAATCCAGAGGCATTCGCGTCTTTTCCTTGGCGGAGAACACAAAAAATGTTGATGCTTTTTCTTGTTGGCGCAACGAAACACCTTTTGTTTTTCTGAATACATTTAAATCCGCGGAAAGAAGTCGGATGGATGCAGCACATGAACTAGCCCATCTTGTACTTCATAAACATGGCGGCCCTCAACAAAAGCAAGCAGAGCAAGAAGCTAACACTTTTGCCTCAGCTTTCTTGATGCCCGAAGCTGATATTAAATCAAAAATTCCTTATGTCAGATCGTTGGAACAATTATTATCAGCTAAAAAGAGATGGGGCGTTTCTGTCTCAGCTTTAGTATACAGGCTCCACAAGATGAATATTCTGACAGAATGGCAATCTCGAAACTTTTATATAGAAATTAATCAAAGGGGATTCCGAACAGTCGAGCCAGATGGAATTGAATATGAAGAGTCAGTGGTGTGGCAGAAAGTTTTTAGTGAGCTATGGCACGAACGGATTAGTAAGAACCACATTGCAGATGAGTTAAACATACCTTTTGAAGAGGTAGAAAATTTGGTTTTTGGATTAAGTCGCTTGGCTCACAAGCTTCCAGCATCAGGCGATCAAAAAACTAAACTAAGCTTGGTATAATAAGCTGGGATCTAAGGTTTTTTCTAAAGCTTTACCGCTTTACGGTTTACACACAAAACCGCTAGAAATTCCGCATTACCAATCCATTGAAAAATAATACAAAAACCTGGAGGTAGGTTTTGAGGGTCGCTCTATAGGTTTTAGAGAAAAAGGGGCATTTAGAGAGAAAATGGCTGCAAAACAGGCCCGTGGCGTGCCCAGCATACCTTCAGCTTTTCATGGCAAAAGCCCAAGGACTCTGCCCCTCAGGGGAGTGATTATAGTGCCAAGAGACTGTTTAGATTTATGAGATTGGTTGTGTATGCGTTACACCGAAACGAATACTCTAAATGATTAGGAACGCCTCTGATTCAATTTAGACAATTTTGCCTTATTTTCCTCTTTGTGTTTGCTTAATAATTTATAACCTGGTAACCTGGAACCAAGTTAAAATTGATAAGGATAAGCTTAAAAGATGACGATAGAGGTAATAGATTTATTCGCGGGTCCGGGCGGGCTAGGAGAAGGCTTCTCCTCTATTACTGAGAAAAATAAAAAACCTTTCAAAATAAAAATATCTATCGAAAAAGAAAGTTTTGCCCATCAAACCCTCACTTTGAGAGCTTTCTTTAGACAGTTTGATAAGCCTCCTGTTGAGTATTATCAATACTTAAGAGGTGAAATCACCAAGGATGTGCTTTTTAAAAAACATCCAAAAGAAGCTAAAAAAGCTATACTAGAAGCATATTGTGCCGAATTAGGTGGAGATGCGTTCCCTCATAAAACTGTTATTAAGCGTATCTTAAGCCAAGTCTCAGACCCAAAAAACTCTATTGTTATTGGCGGGCCTCCGTGCCAAGCGTACTCTTTAGTTGGGCGCTCAAAAATGTCTAAATACCAAGACTTTCAAAACGATCCTAGGCATACTCTCTATAAAGAGTATTTAAGAATTATTGCAGACATTCAGCCAAGAGCATTTGTGATGGAAAATGTTAAGGGCATTTTGTCTTCAAAACTAAATGGTGAATATATATTTGACCGGATACTGGAGGACATTAAAACACCTTCAAAATTCAAAAATTCTAAAAAAGTAAAATTTAAAACATCTGAGCAATACACCATTTATTCTTTATCAAATGCTGGCAAACCAGAAAAATTAAATCGTAATGATTTCATAATCAAATCAGAAGAATATGGAATACCGCAATGCCGACACAGGGTAATCCTTCTTGCTGTGAGAAATGATATCAGAGGCATACCTTCTATATTAAAACCCACTAAACGGCCTACATCCGTAGAAGATGTCTTAGCTGACCTCCCACCACTTAGATCTGGACTATCCAAAAAACTCGATAGCTTTGACAACTGGAAGAATGCAATTTTAACAAGATTTAAGCAGTGTGATGTCTACGATGGCTTAACAAGAGGCAATGAATTTATTCCATTTGATTCAAAGCCAAAAGCTTTCAAGAGATGGTTTTACGATAAGAAAATTAAAGGTGTTTTAAACCATAGCTCGCGCGCGCACATTGAATCTGATTTGCACAGATACCTCTACAGTGCCGAGCATGCTATCAGACATGGTAAAAGCCCTAAGTTGGAGGACATGCCCCAAGATTTGTTGCCAAATCATAAGAACGTGACGTCAGCCATAAAATCTAAATCTTTATTTAATGATAGATTTCGAGTGCAACTAGCTAATAAACCAGCGACCACAATTACCTCTCATATCTCTAAAGATGGTCATTACTTCATACATTACGATCCAAAGCAGTGCAGAAGTTTAACTGTGAGAGAAGCAGCACGCATACAGACTTTCCCTGATAACTATAAATTCGAAGGCCCAAGAACATCACAATACCAGCAGGTGGGCAATGCTGTTCCGCCCTTGCTGGCACATCAAATTGCAAAAGTTGTTTACGAACTGCTTTCAGGGGCAGGCACAACTGACAATAAGTAGGTGATGTAGTCTTCTGTGCTTATTTCAGATTGTCCTATTCGAGATACATAAGCTCCATATCTTTGGAGAAGATATGGTAAAAAGTGGTAGCTAAGCGTTGCTATTCTTTTTGATTTTAAATCATCTCTATCGCTCTCAGCAAAAGGGACTGTCTTTATTTCTTTAAATAAGACATTAACAGCCTTTCCATTTTTTGACCAAGGTGGCAAATAATGTTTACTTGTCGGTGGTTCTGTGAAAAACCTTTTAACAACCTTTCTTTGCTTTTCTTTTTTGTTTTCGTCTAGATTGTCCCTAAAAGGTTTGATTACATCGTTGTATTGTTGAAACTCGACCGGTTGGCATTTTAGAAGTGTTAAATTCTCGGGATAATCACCATTAGATAAATTGCAAGGAGCCGTCATAACAATCCATGGTGTATTATCTAATTCTAAAATATCGCCTGTATGAATTCGGTCCTTTAATGGTGGGTATGTATAAAATTCAGTATGATGCATCTCATTAAAAAGGTCATTAGCCATCCATTTTTCAATTAAATGGCTACACACATAACGCTTTAAAAAAGTCTTTGTCTTATCAGAGTTTAGAGCACTAAATCTTGTATTGATTTCATCCCAATTTCCCCACATTTCCCAAAAGGCTTCTTGAAATTCCCTATTTATGTCCTTAAGGGTTTCTGGAAAAAGTGGTGATATATCTAACAGATCTTTAATTGTTTCAAAATGTTGAAAGGCATTAGAGTGAACGCCTGTCTCCCTATTCATTTTTACCAAATGTTTTGGTAACTTATCACTATCATCAGACAATGAAGTGATATTGGCAGAAACTACAATGATAGGGAATTGCTTTTCTTCCAGCAACTCTTCTAAATATTTTGTTCCTGTTGAAACACTTGCTTCAGAGCTTTCATCTTCAGGGACTTTTAAGTCTAAAACAGCAGCATTTACTGTATTATTTTGAATCAGATTCTTAGCTTCTTGTCTGTTTTTTGCGTGCAATAAATTGTATGAAGAATCTAGTCCATCATCACTTAGCGCCTGCTGATAAGCATCAAACTGTCCTTGATCATCTTCAAGTAGAAGGATGTTGTAAACCATTATACATCCCTTCTTATTTCAATAGTAAAGATTGACCCATTATCATCATCTGTATTTTGATGCGTTATGTAGGCAGCTGCGCGACCTAAAGCCTCTCTCGCGATACTTAGCCCTAGGCCAGCCCCTTCTTCTTTGGTCGTAAAACCTACGTTGAAAATTGCATCTTTATATTTTTCGGAAATCCCGCCAGCGTTGTCTTCTATAGAAACAAATAATGCATTACTATCATCAGTATACTGTATTTTTATAAAAGGTTTTTCTATTTTTCTCTGCTCATGCCAATACAGTGAATTATCAATCAAATTGATAATAGCTGTAGATAAATCAACCTCTAGCCCATTCATTTGATAATCATCTTGTGGCTTCTCATGATGTATTGTAACCCCAGCTCTATTAGCTCTATCTTGATATAAAAGAAGTGATTTCTTTACTGCCTCATAAACAGAGAATTCATAAGATTTTTTTCTCCGCACATTAATAAGAGGATCAAGACGCTTCAAAAGAGATTCTAAACTGCTGATATGATCAATATCTTGTGAAAAATTTTGAAGAAGTTCCTCAGAAACATTAGATGTTATATCTTCATTCCACTTATTTCTAACCCGCTTAGATAATGAAAGTAAATTTGATCCAACTGCGCTGGTAGGATGTTTAGCCTCGTGAACGACTTCAGCTAAAATAAACCCGAGTGTAGATCTTGCCTCTAAGATAGACTGACGTTCCTGAATAATATCAATTAATTTATCTAGGCTTGTTTTATACTCTGTAACGGCAGCCTTAAATTCTATTTTCTTTTCTTCAGAAAACTCATCAGAAAAATTTTCAATTTTTGTCAAATCCGCTTGTTCGCGTAAAGATGAAAATGCTGATTTAACAGCTGCGGCAGGATGTTTACGATTTTTACCTGTGCGCGCATTATGGGCATATCTAAGATTTTCTACTTCGTTTAGAGCTCTTAAAAGAAGTGTCTTAAATGCATTGTAGTGATCGTTATGCTCAAACCCTTCACGGCTACTTCGCTCTATCAAACCTGACTTCTCAGATGTATCAACTACTATTAAACCGGATACTTGTTTTTGTTCTAAACATTTTGATGGATTTTGAACACGCCTCTCTGCTAAGTTCAACCAATCCGCATCCTTATCTCCATATGGTCTAACACGAAACTTATTCCTATAAATTGCGATCCCAGACAATTCATCTATATGTCTTCTTGCGTCTTGCAATCTTAGAGATTTTTTATCTTCTTTGCTTATTATCCCCGCTTTAACAAAGGTGTTTTGTAGAGAATCTGCATCGCGGTCAAATATATTTAACTGAATTAAACCGCTTCCTAGATCAATATCTTCATCTATGGACACCTCAATCTGATGCTCAATTTTTGCATCATTGATTTTCAATGTCCCTGTGAGTTTATTAGCGGAGTACTCTGCTTCAAACGTATAGTCGCAAGCATCTAAAAGGGGAAATGGTTCAATTTTATTTCTATCTATTTGCGCTTCTTCTTCAATTCTAGAGAACAAGGTTTGTTGACCATTAATTAACTCGCTACCATCAAAACCATTAAAAATTTGAGTAAATGCATCTAAATTTAGATAAATATCAAAATCATCATCTTGAGATATTGGAGAAATGAGCTTCCTTAATTCACGCACTAGAGTGTTGAGCTTTTCTTTGCTCCAATCTTGATTAAGGCCTGTTACTATTAATTCTGTGCCGGCAACCTCTCGACCTAAGGTTTCTTCCACATAAAACTTAATATCATCAATGTAAGTATCTTCTTTTTCTGAAAAAGCGTCCCAATCGATTCCATCGACAGTTATTGACTTTAGACCATTGTCGCTTGCAACAGTGCTTTGAATTTTGAGATAACGTCCTAGTTTGGCAGCGGCCAATCGACCGATCCCTTTATTTCCTAATACAGTTCGACCAGATTTTGATACAGTGTTACGAAATTTGTTGTCTGTTCCAAGCTCTGCCCACTTTGTTTGCACATCCAACAGTGACATGCCATGACCATCATCTTTGATAATCAAGGAATCTTTCGCGGGGTTAATCTCAATGTAGCAAACTTTTGCATCAGCATCATAAGCATTTTTAACAAGCTCAATAATTGCTGCGACTTCTCCACTAATTAACCTATCCCCGAGAGTGCGGATAATTCGAGCTTGAGACTTAAATGTTAATTCTTGCTTCATTGCTTACTTGCTACTTCCTAAATTTTCCCTTATTTTCAATATAGACCACATTAAGAAAAGGCGCAATCAACAATGACTGATGAAGAGATTTTTACAATCAAAGAAGTGTCTAGTTACTTAAAACTGGCTGAGAAAACATCATACAGATTGGCCTCTGAGGGTAAATTACCTGGGTTTAAGGTTGGTGGTTCATGGAGATTTCGTAAATCCGAGATTGATGCTTGGATTAAAGAGCAAGAACAAAAGAGTAAAAGTGGTAAGTAAAGTATAGCTAGGAAATACAGGGAATGAGCAATTTTTCAGAAGCCGACATCAAAACAAAGTATATTTTGCCAGCTATAAAGAAGGCTGGCTGGGATATTCATACACAAGTCAGAGAAGAAGTTTCTTTTACCCAAGGTCGAATTATCGTTAGGGGTAAAATGGCGGCAAGAGGAAAAAGCAAACGTGCGGACTATATACTGTATATCAAACCTAATATACCTATCGCTATTATTGAAGCAAAAGATGACAGCCATTCATTAGGGCATGGCATGCAACAAGCTTTAGAGTATTCTGAAATACTTGATATCCCATTTGTTTTCACCTCAAATGGCACTGGCTTTAGGTTTCATGATAAATCTGTGACAGATGGGCTTATCGAGAGAGATATTCCACTGGATTGTCTGCCAACACCACAAGAACTTTGGAAAAAATATAAGAAACTTAAAGAGATAAAAACTCCAACAGAAGAAGCTGTTGTAACTCAGGATTATTACTCAGATGGAAGTGGCAAAACTCCTAGATATTATCAGTTAAACGCAATCAATAGAGTAATTGAAGGAATTGCCAAAGGACAAGATCGTCTCCTTCTTGTTATGGCGACAGGGACAGGAAAAACATATACCGCTTTTCAAATTATATGGCGCTTGTGGAAATCAAAAACCAAAAAACGCATTTTATTCCTAGCGGACCGCAATATTTTAGTGGATCAGACGAGGCAAAATGATTTTAAGCCTTTCGGGCAAGCCATGACGAAAATATCTAAACGTCAGGCTGATAAATCTTATGAGATTTATTTATCATTGTATCAGGCTGTAAGCGGGCCTGAAGAACAACAAAATATATACAAACAATTTTCGCCCGATTTTTTCGATTTAATTGTCGTAGATGAATGTCATAGAAGTAGCGCATCAGAAGACTCTGCATGGAGGGCAATACTTGAGTATTTTTCTAGCGCAACTCAAATTGGTTTGACAGCAACCCCTAAAGAAACAGCTGAAATTTCTAACATCAATTATTTTGGAGAGCCTGTATATACATACTCGCTTAAACAGGGTATTGAAGATGGTTTTTTAGCTCCTTATAAAGTTATTCGAATTGATATAGATCGTGACTTGGTCGGGTTTAGACCTGAAAAAGGACAATCTGATAAGTATGGAAATCTGATCGAAGACCGCATATATAATCAGAAAGATTTTAACCGCACGCTGGTGATTGAAGAACGTGATTGGTTAGTAGCGCAAAAGATCACTGCATATCTCAAAGCAACGAATAGATTTGATAAAACTATCGTTTTCTGTGAAGACATTGATCACGCAGAACGCATGCGTCATGCATTAGCTAACTTAAATAGTGATCTTGTATTAGAAAATCACCGCTATGTGATGAAGATAACGGGAGATGATCAGCTTGGTAAAGCTGAGCTAGATAATTTTATTGACCCCGAAAGCACTTACCCTGTTATAGCTACAACCTCTAAGCTTTTGACAACGGGTGTAGATGCTAAAACATGCAAGCTAATAGTTTTAGACCAGAGAATTCAATCTATGACTGAATTTAAACAAATTATTGGTCGCGGGACTCGGATTGATGAAGAACATAATAAGTTATATTTTGCGATAATGGATTTCAAAAAGGCCACAGAGTTGTTTGCTGATCCTGATTTTGATGGTGACCCTGTACAAATCTATCAACCAACTAGTGATGATGATATAACCCCACCTGACGATCCTATTGATAACGCCAAGATTATTGAGCCTGATATTTCTTTTGACCCCAATCAAGAGCCTAGTGAAAAGCGTGTTAAATACTACGTTAATAATATTGAAGTTAATGTAATATCAGAGCGCGTTCAGTACTACGACCACGATGGAAAGCTGGTAACTGAGTCACTTAAAGACTACACAAAGAAAACAATTCAAAACAAATACAGAAACCTTGATGAATTCTTAAAATGCTGGTCTGAAGCCAATAGGAAAGAAGCCATTATTAATGAATTAGAATCTCAAGGTCTACTGTTGAGCGCTCTTCGTGATGAAATTCCAAACGGCGAACAATACAGTGCATTTGATTTGATATGCCATATTGTATATGGTCAGCCGCCTTTAACCAGGAAAGAGCGAGCAGAAAACGTTAGGAAGCAAAACTATTTCGCTAAATATGGAGAAAGCGCTCAGAAAGTACTTGATGCCCTGCTAGATAAATACGCTAATGAAGGCATTAACAGTATTGAAAGCGCTAAAGTTTTAAGTTTGAAACCGATTAGCGAAATGGGTACGCCTGTGGAAATTATCAATGATTATTTCGGCGGAAAAAAAGAATACGAAAGCGCTGTGAAAGAATTAGAAACAGCATTATTTAAGAAGGTAAATTAAGATGAGTGATGTATCAGCTACTATAAAATCAATTCAAGACATTATGCGCAAAGATGTTGGTGTCGATGGTGATGCACAGCGCATAGGGCAACTGGTTTGGATGTTTTTCCTTAAGATTCTGGATGACCAAGAAGAACAACTTGAACTAACTGAAGATAATTACATTTCTCCTATCCCTGAAAATTTAAGGTGGAGAAATTGGGCCGCGGATGCAGAAGGCATAACAGGTGAAGAATTATCTGAGTTCATTAACAATAAACTTTTTCCAGCCTTAAAAGAACTAAACGCTGAAGGCCGCAATGGCGGTCGAGCACTAGTTGTTCGTAATGTTTTCGAAGACGCTTATAACTACATGAAATCAGGGCAGCTTATACGACAAGTAGTGAATAAAATTAACGAGATTAATTTTAACAGATCTGCTGATAAGCACACATTTGGGGATATATATGAACAAATATTAAAAGATCTGCAAAGCGCAGGTAATGCTGGTGAGTTTTATACGCCAAGAGCTGTTACTCAGTTTATGGTAGACATGATCAATCCTCAATTAGGAGAAATAGTTATTGATCCAGCATGTGGCACCGGTGGTTTTTTGAGCTGCGCAATAGAACATTTGCGACATCAAACAAACACTCCCGAAGATTGGAAAATCCTTCAACAAACAATCAATGGAGTTGAGAAAAAATCTCTTCCACATCTTCTTTGTACAACAAATATGTTGCTACATGGCATTGAAGTTCCCTCAAATATTAAACATGACAACATGCTTTCAACTCCAATCAAAGATCACCCTTGGAGAAAAAAGCTTGACGTTATACTTACAAACCCTCCTTTTGGTGGAACCGAAGAGGATGGTATAGAAAACAATTTTCCAGCAACATATCGCACCAAAGAAACAGCTGATTTGTTTTTATACCTAATTGTTGAAATGTTAAAAGACAAAGGAAGAGCCGCTGTTGTTCTGCCTGATGGCACATTGTTTGGTGAAGGCATTAAAACACGCCTAAAAGAAAAGCTTTTGGAAGAGTGTAACCTGCACACTATTGTGCGCCTTCCTAACGGCGTCTTTAATCCATATACGGGAATTAAAACAAATCTTCTGTTTTTTGAAAAAGGCAAACCTACTGAAGAAATTTGGTACTATGAACACCAATATCCAGAAGGATACAAAAGCTACAGCAAAACTAAACCAATAAAAATTGAAGAATTTGATGTTGAGAAAGAATGGTGGGTAAATCGTGTTGAGAATGACTTTGCTTGGAAGGTCGATATTCAAACAATTAAAGACAACAACTACAATCTAGACATTAACAATCCTAAAAATACCGACCCAAGCCATAGAGACCCTCTAGAACTTTTTGCTGAATATCAAGAGGCAACCAACCAAATGCGTAAAACGCAAGAACAGCTAAAGTTATTATTAACTCAAGCATTGTCAGAGCCTCAGGAAAGCGAGGTAGCTTAATGAACTCTGCGTTATTATTGGAAAACTTTGAGGCTCTTGTAGATGGCGAAAGTAGCATAAAGAAGCTACAAGATATTGTTCTACAACTTGCAATACAAGGGAAACTGGTTACACAAAATCCAGACGACGCCTCAGTAGAGCTTTTGCTGAAAAATGTAAAAGCAGAAAGAAACAACTTAGAAAAACAAAAAAAGATTAGAAAAGTTAAACTCTCTCCAATCAATTTAGATGATGATGATCTATACGAATTGCCTAATAATTGGAGCTGGGTAAAAATAGGACAAATCGGAGATGTTTTTAATGGGAACAGTATCAGTAAAAGTGAAAAAGAAAAACGTTATACTGGCATAGATGACGGCTATAATTACATAGCCACTAAAGACGTCGATTTCTCCTCTCGTACTATTTCTTATGAGAATGGGGTCAAAATTCCTTTTGAAGAGGAAAAGTTTAAAATTGCACATAAAGATGCTGTTTTAATTTGCGCTGAAGGTGGAAGCGCAGGAAAGAAAATTGCACTAACTGAACAAGACATTTGCTTTGGTAATAAGTTATATGCAACCGAATCCTTTTCAGGCATCGTTCCAGAATATTTGTTTTATGTTTATCAAAGTCCATTCTTCTTTAAGCAATTTTCCAATGAAATGACGGGCATTATTGGGGGGATTTCAATTAATAAATTTGTGGATTTATATATCCCATTGCCCCCATCTGAGGAGCAAAATCGTATTGTAGAAAAGATAAAAGAGCTTTTTGATTTACTGAAAGAGCTTAAACATAACAAAGATTATAACGATGAATTAAAAACGAAAACCGTTAAATCATCATTAAATAGCCTAGTAAAAGAGGACAACTTCTCTGGTTTTATTCACGATAATTTTGATGCGTTTTTTACTGATATCGAATCCATTTCCGACCTTCGCTCAACAATTCTGCAACTAGCTATTCAAGGAAAACTGACGCGACAAGATAATAATGATACTCCTGTTTTGAATACCCTATCTGAGATTAAACTTAGAAAAGAGCAATTAATTAAATCGGGTGAAATAAAAAAAACTAAATCTGTAGAAAATGTGGATGGAGAAAAAATCAATTTTAAAACACCATTTACTTGGCAGCTAGTTAGACTAGGGCATATCAGTCCTAAAATTACTGATGGGGAACATGCAACACCGAAAAGAACTGAAAGCGGGAACTATTTATTATCTGCAAGAAATGTAACGAATTCTGGCATTTTGCTTAATTCAGTAGATTACGTTGGGGATGAGGAGTTTGAAAGAATTAGGAAAAGATGTAATCCTGATAAAGGAGATATTCTTCTGTCTTGTTCCGGCTCCGTTGGAAGATGCTGTTTAGTTGATAAAGACAATCATTATGTTATGGTACGAAGCGCTGCTTTAATTAAAGTTTTCCAAGACTTATCTGCTAACAAATTTTTGATGTACGCAATTAGATCTCCTTTTGTTCAGAGTCAAATTTTAGAAAAGTCAAAATCAACTGCGCAATCTAATTTATTTTTAGGAGCAATAAACTCGCTAGTTATCCCAATCCCTCCACTTGAAGAGCAAATACGTATTGTTTCCAAAGTGGATAAATTATTGGCATTATGCGACGAACTAGAGGAACAGATTTTGCAATCACAAGCACTAAACGGCAATTTAATGGATTCCATTATTCATCACATGATGAATGCTGCATAGGTTGATGCCCAAATGGATAATCCTTTTTTACTCGCTTATGAATTTGAGAAAAGGTATCGATTAGATCGATTAAAATTGACACTAGAAAAGGCTGAAAAGGCTTATTCCTCTTTTCAGCCCGAAACCATTGATTTTTGTAAGTCTGCGCTAGAATGCATCTGTAAAACAATCTTAGAGGAATCAAATAACCCTATTAATGGAATTGCCGACCTGCCTAAATTAATAAAAGCATCGTTAGATTGTGTGGGTTATTCTAATCAACAAATAAAAGGAAATATTGCTGGTTTAGTCAGTGGTTTTGCAAATATTCGGAATACACAAACTTTAGCTGGTCACGGCATGGACGAGAGCCTGCCCCTACCAACTAAATCTGAAATAGTAATTTGTGTAAAAACATTTGCTCATATTACAGAAATTCTTTTACTTCTTTTAGATGATGATCCAATTGATATCACAAAGACAAAACTTAAGTTTTCCAAGCTAGAAGAAAAAATGAATCTTGCTGAAATGAATGAGCAGATTGATAACAACGTTACGGTTGAATACTCTCAAGAAGATGGCATCGTTTATATTGATGGTAAAGAGCTAAGGCCTAGCGAAATTATTTATAATCATGACCGTCCTGCATATGCCCAGCGTATTGATAAATTAAAAGAAGATGCCTTAGAAAAGTTTCGTGAAGTTATTGAGCCGATAATTGAAGAAGAGCTGCTAGAACGCTTTGAAAGTTTTAGTCCTGGTAACTACGGGCTAGGAGATATAGAACTATATATGGAAGATATTTCATCTATCACTAACGCAAGTAATATATCTGTGAGTGGTAGTGTATCAACATCAGCTAGAATTGGCGCTTCCAGTTCTGAACACTCGATTGACGTGCCGTACAGTTCAAAATTTCAAGCTAAATTTGAGCGTTCTGATTATGACGACAGCTCTTATGATTTACTTGAACTTACTCTTGAAGTTGTTGATTGGATTCAGGTAGACGAGCCTGATGTTGCGTAGGAATCATACAAACTAATTTCAGCCTCACGTCTCCGCACAAGACCTTTCAATTTCCGGCCACCAGCCCAGACCCAGCGCATGAATTGCTCTGGCACTTCGGCGTGTTCCTCGCGGTTGATTTTACGGCGTAGTGTTGAACGTTGAAGTGCACCGCCGCCAAGATTATAGGTGAATGATACCAGTGCATCAAATTGACCATCTGTTAGCGGCACGCTAATCAGGCGCAATACAGCTCGTTCGGCGATAACAGCATCTTGGCGTAATAATTCCTCTGCCTGTGCTTCATCAATGCCTGCTGAGAAATCCTCATGCGGTTTAACAACGTGACCGTAACCGATTGTCGGATAACCAGCGGGGCATATATAGACTTTGGCAGAAAACCCTTCGAACCGCTTAATTAAATCAATACCGTTTTGCGTAATGTGGCGCATTATTTTCTCCTTTCATTGTAAATTTTCAAGGTTTTGATAGAATTGCTGAAACAGGAAAGATTCAGCTTATGGTAAAAACATTGGGGCGCTTAGAGCGCGTTGAGCTTCGGCATATTTGGGAAACAGAAGATCGTGACTTCACGCCATGGCTTGCCCGTGAGGAGCACCTTCAAATTCTAGGCGATACAATCGGCTTGGAACTTGAGCTGGAAGCCCAAGAAAAAGATGTGGGACCATTTCGGGCAGATATCCTTTGTAAGAACACACTCGATGACACTTGGGTTCTAATTGAAAACCAAATTGAAAGAACTGATCATAAGCACCTCGGACAGCTAATGACCTATGCGGCTGGCCTTGATGCTGTCACCATTATTTGGGTTGCCTCAAAATTTACAGAAGAACACAGATCTGCACTGGACTGGTTGAATAAAATTACAGATACAGATTTTCGCTTTTTTGGCCTAGAGGTTGAATTATGGCGTATTAATGATTCAATCCCCGCACCAAAATTTAATGTCATTTCACAGCCGAATGATTGGAGCTCAACCGTTTCTCGTGCCGCCCGAAAAATTGAAGAAGAAGGATTAAGTGCCTCACAAGAACTGCAATTAAAATATTGGTCGCACCTATCTGAATATCTGGAAGCCAACTCTGACGCAAAACTTCGCTCCCCTGGCGCTAAAGGTTGGTCAGACTTCTCCCTTGGAAAGACGAATGCTATATTGCGTATCTCAATCAGCACTCAAACTGGGAAATTAGCTGCGGGCGTATATCTCTACAAAAATATGAAGGAGAAATACGAGCATTTATATGAGCAAAAAGATGCCATTGAAGCCTCATTCGGAGAGGCTTTGGAGTGGGAAAACAATCCCGATAAACAAACGGCTGTAATTAAAATCGAAAAATCTGCTGATATTAGCAATGAGAGTGATTGGCTTGATCAACATGAATGGTTTACGCAAAAGTTAGAAGCTTTCAGGCGAGTATTCCGCCCCCTCGTGCGAGAATTTTAGTCTTTTTCCAGCGTAGCAATCACTTTCAGTTTCTTGCTGCCGTATTCAAAGCTGCCCCACCATTGTTCTTGGCCGTTTGCGTTTCGGCGCTCCAGCGTCAGATTAAAGCGGTCGATGCCCCGCTGTTTTGATGTGGCGTAGTCTTCCAGCGCATACCAAGATTTTCGGGCCAGTGTGGTGGCCATTTTCTTGACCGTATATTCAAACGCATCGAGCAGAGACTCCAGCTCCGCATCGGTGCATTTATCGTTTTGAATATCTTCGATCATCGCCTTGTAAAATAGTTTGCTCATTTATATATCTCCTTGTTTTTTAATTACTTTTTTGTGAGTAACAGTAACGCTTCATTCCCGAAGCTTATCAAGTGAATAAGATGCTATTTTTCAAGGATTTGAGCGGAACTTAGACAAGGCGCGTTGACCAAACCAGAAGGACATCACTGCGGCAAACAATGCCTGCGTTTCGCCGTCCCATACGGCAATCAGTCCGTCGGTAATGTCGACACCCTGATCCAATAATTTGAATAATGCGGCAGTCTTCACCGTGGCGAACAGAATGAAAAACGCATAAGTGATAATCGGACGCACCGATGCCCGCAATGCTTCCACCCATTTCACGCCGCTCGGTTGGCTGGCGTGGCTGTATAGCGCGTTGCTTTCGGCAATGTCGGCCTGCACCTGTATCTCTTCCAAACGTTGAGTGTGGCCTTGCCGTTGCGCTTCCATTTGGCGGTCCAATATGGCCAGCTCATGTTTGCGGTCGGAGTGATCGCGCCAGAGTTTTAGAAAATCCGGAAATGCGGATGATAAAAAGCCCAGAAGGCTTCCAAGTAATGTCAGCATGATATTTTTCCTTTCATGGTTTTGGGGTTGGTTGGTTAAACTTTTTGATTTATTGGGGGGCTACGCATCGCTTTCAGATCATCCCGAATATCGGTGATCTGGGTTTTGATAACGGCGATGTCCTGGCGCATTTCACCGACGACCTTGCGACCGGTGATGTCGTTATTGACTTGGTTTTCGAGGGTGTTGAGACGCTCATTCACCGTGGCAATGTTGGATGAAATCCACGCAACCATTTTCACAAAGGTAATAAGTAGGCCAATACTGTTGGCAAGCACGCCAAACAGCAGGCCCCATTCAGCAAGGGACATGTTTTTTACTCCTATAGTTATTGATTGTTGATTTATTGATCTGCTGTATGAACCAGCGGGTTTTCGACAACGCTTGCAATCTCGACCAGATCACCACGCGGTTTAACGGCGGTCACACGGGCAAGGACACCCCATTGCTCACCGATACCAAAGGCAAAATGGGTGCGCTCTTGCTCACTGCCTGTATAGGGTGTGAAGTCCAAGTCTTCACCCAGCATGACTTGCCGTTCGTTTGCACCTGCAGTGACCAGCCACGGCCCGCTGACCGATCCGTCTTTTTTACGCAGCACGATGTAATGGCTATCGCCTTCAATAAAACTCACGCTTTCTGATAAATCCAAATACGGAGAATCATAAGCCACGACATCACCCGCTTCACCCCAGCGCGGCATATCATGTGAGATGGCGATCAAATCGCCATAAGTCGGGATTAAGCCCTCCAGCTCCGTTTTGAAACTCACCATCCGTCTGCGATAGCGATTGGCAGCCGCCATATAAAGTCCCTCACGAATGGCATGGGCTTTGTCCGTACTGCCAAAAAGCGATACGGTCGCAGGTTGTTCAGCGCTGCTATCGGGCAAGCTGACTGTTACCTCATCGGGCTTCCATGTTTTTTCATTGAAGAATTCAACCGTGACACTGTCCGCCGTATCTTCCCCCGGCATCACATAATCGATTTTGAAACTGCCTTTGACGATATTGCGGGGCGAGAATAATGCCACTGGGAGGGTTTTTGGTTCATCCCGTACAAACCGCACCAGTCCGCCTTGGAGAAAGGCAACGGCACGGCCACAACGGGCTACTTGTGACAAGGCATCCCATACGGTGAGTTTACGGTCGAACACGCCATTGAATGTATCACCCCGCGCTGTCCAGATCGCATCCAAGGCCACCAGCGCTTGCAAATCAATACGGCTATCCTCCAGCTTTGCGCCATAGCTGCTTTTAAGAATATCAGCGCATGCCCATGCGATAGAGCGTGTGGCTTGCGGTGCAGACCAACCTGTCACGCTATCCCAAATCGGCAATTTACGGGTGACGATGCAATTCACCATCCGTGATGATCGTTGCGAGAGATTATCCGTTGCCCGCATTTTCATGGCCAGAAGCGTGACGTTGCCAAAATCATCATCGTGGGCTAAATGGGCTTTGAGCGCATTCCAGTTGAGATCACTCCCAGCCCGCACCGACACATCCTTGGCATTGGTACGGATGGCACGCACTTCATAGCGTCCGGCAGACACAGGATATTTGTATGTTCTACGAATAGCTGTATTGGTGTTATCCGTAATGCTTTCCGAGCCAAGATTAAACCAACTCCCCAGCGCTGTGCCGTCATCATCAATTAGACGGGCTTCAACATCCCATGAGGCGGTACGGCTATTCAACCCGCCACTGTCATTGGCGTAATAGAGACCTTTCGGCAGAATCATATCCAGCGCCAGAAGCGTTGTTTGGGTTTCAGACGGGTTGGCAACAAACGGACCGATCCAGTCGCCACCGTCACCAGTGCTTAATAATTCCTGTCCTGCGATCTCAGGGGCAGTTACGACATCCGTATCAAAGAGCGTGACTGTTCCTTTTGGTGAAATGATTTCATATTCAATCTCTGCAAAAGAGCTGATCGGCGTATCTTCAATACGGATGGCCTCTAAATCATATTCGCCCTGACCGATAACATGGAGCTGGAATAAAAATTGGTCGTTATTCGTGAATTCCGCATAAGGCGTTGCCCCGAAATCGGGATAAACCACATGTCGACCATACACAACGGGGATCGGCTCACCAAGGCGGGCTTGGTTGCCTTGTGCCTGCAGGGAATATGTCGGGCTGGGGCTGGTCGCATTATAATTGCTGATGGCAGAGCTTGGCATTGGCGGCGGAATAAGCGCATTGACCAGCGCCGATCCGGCGAGAGCAATTCCGGCGGTTAAGAGTGATGTTCCAATCGCACTGGTCACACCCAGCGTTCCAGCGAGCGCTGCCCCTGCATAGGGTGCAGCCACCATGACGGCAATGGTTAGCACGGTGCGTAGGATTTTACCGCCACCACCACCGCCTTGGGGCAAAGCAATAAAGCTCACTACCGTATCTTTGGCAATCACAACCAACGCCCAGTCTTTCCGCAGAACGGGTTCGCCATCAACAAGGCACAAGGTCGGCTTTGAGAACTCCGCAATGCCGCGCGCGTCTAGCCAACCACGGACGGTCTGCCCGATACGCGGTTCAAACAGATCAACATTTTGATGCAGATGAAACGGATTATGATGAATGGCAATTTGCGCCATGTTGTTCATGTCCTTTATAACGATAATAATTTTCGATTTTCCAACCCGTGAGAGACAGGCTATGCAGGTTTTGAAACACGACGCCTGCACCTTGCATACAGTGAAGCATTCCACCGCCGTCAATATCGAGCCAAATCCCGACATGGATCGGATGGCGAGATTGACGCATCAGGGCAATGTCACCTTCCATCGGCTTATGCACCACATCCCAATTTGCCCGTTCAGGGTGGGCATCAATGGTTTTGATCAGTTGGCGCAGATTGTTTTCCTGGACAGGGATAACGATTAAATCCCGCCCATAAAGGCGTTTATGGATCGCCACGACCAAGCCCCAGCAATCATACGCCTCAGGACCGTCCGATGCGACAACCCACGGCTTGCCGATATAATCCACTGCCCAATGTGTCATCGCGTCAGCCCCGCAAAACGTAATGCATTGTAAGTTTCTGATGGGAAGGCTTTGTTTCCGACATCGAGCATGCGGGCTTTGCCTGTGACACGGGAGGCATCGGCACTCACTTCTGTGAGCACCAACGTAAATGGAGGGTCCATTTGCGGCCCTTCCAAATCATCGGATAAATACGGACGATAGGTGATTTCGATTTTGTCCTGGCTTTCTGCCGCCCGATCCAAATGCGTGACAATCTCACGACTGACATTATCCAGCGTGATAGAGATTTCAGGTACGGGCGCAGTATCAACGGGTGGTAATTCCAGATCAAAACCCATGGCGATAAACTCAACCATTTCTCCAGCGTTTAACGGCGCTGTTGCCTCCATGCGGGCAGTCAAATTTTGATTATCCCGCACCACCCGAATGGCCATAGAACTATCGTCATCATTGATAAAGGATGGGTGGCGAAGCTCCAGCGTGTGTAAAATCACGACATCACTGGGCGCAGAGGCATAAGCCTCGCGCAAGGCTTCCGATAAGGCATTATTCGGCATAAGGGGCATCCTCCCATGCTTTATCGGTCAGATAATCCACCGCCACACCGTTTAGGAATGAGGATTCGATGGCGTTAGAGCGCTCACGCAGCACTTGCACCTGCGCCAGTAAATCTTGCGCTTTGGTGAGCGTTTCCTGTTCGGCCTTCGTCAAATCTGTACGATCCCCCAACAGATACAAATCTGCCAGGGCATTTTGCTGTTTCCATACAGGGGCGATATCGGTGATGCGCCGTCCTGCTTCTTCCTTAATCTGGCGGATCAACTGACTATTGGATGTGATTTCTTTTAATTCCTGATCACTCACAGCCTTGCCACCCGATGGTGGTGTGACATCCTCGGCAAAAGCGTAATAATGCCGTTCATTCAGATCAGCCAAGTGAATGGGCGCGATGGTACTTTCGGCAAAGATCGGCGCGCGGGTCTGTAAATAAGATTTAAGGTTCATAAAAGCCTCCTAGAAAATGACATTGGTTAAAGTGGCTACGTCATGCAGGTTGCCTGCCTGCGTTCCTGTTTCGCCGTAAGAATTATTCTCTCCGCAGGCATCAACGCGCCCGTCGTCATACAAAACACCAAGCCCCCATGAGGCTGTGCCTTGGCCATAGCAATTCCAGTCTTCAATCACGCCTGATTGCCCAAGCACGCGTTGGAATGTATTATTGGTAGCAGCAAAACTGTTAATTCCCAGATTAGCATTGCCGGAATACCCAGCGCCCCAGAGATCGTTGCCTGCTTGTAAGATACAGCCCTCATAACTGCATCCACCCCCAAAAGCGGCCCTGGTCACATTGCCTTGAAAATCACCGGCGGGCATTTGCGGAGAAAGCTGGTTTGTGGTGTTGCCCGTTCCCAACTGGCCGTAGCCGTTATACCCCCAGAGATAGACCTCACCTTGATCGGTAATACCGCCACCGCTTGCATAACGACCATCGCCGACAAAAATATCCGTGAAGGTAACGGAGGGCAGAGCGATTTGCGTGAAGCTTGTCCTTTGCGTGGTATCACCCAAGCCAAGCTCTCCATTCCCATTAAATCCTGCGCTCCATAATGTACCGTCGCTTAATAAGACAAGACCAGAGCCTGTCGGGCCAGAGCCAGCGGTGTTATACCCGCAAGATGGCAAAGCCTTAATCACATTATTGAAGGCGGGATGCAAAATGGGGGTTTCCCGATTGGTCGTATCCCCAAGGCCAAGCTGTCCATAACCATTATATCCCCAAACCCAAAGTGAGCCGTTATCTTGAACAGCATAGGTCGTATGGGGTAAACCCGAAGTCGAGACATCGATAATATTGGTCAACGCGCCGCAGCGAATGGGCGTATATTGGTTTGCTGATGTCCCATTACCCAGATTGCCGTTGCTGTTAATCCCGCAGGCGTAAACACGACCATCGGTCGTTAAGAAATAAGCGCAGGCGTGATCATAATAATTCGGACGACCAGGGATGACTTTGGCAATTTGAATGTTGTTTTGAACAAAATATTCAATCCGCTTGGCTACTGCCAAATTAATGGTGTTGCCATGACCAAGCTGGCCATAATTGTTAAAACCCCAAGACCAGACTTCACCATCAGCGGTCAAAGCATAATGCTGCATCCCACCTGAGAACACATCCACAAAGCGCACATCGGGATTATCCGTTGCCACACGCTTTGGCGTATAAATATGAGAGCCATTGGAATCCCCGTTGGAATAATTACCGCCATAACCACAGGCTTTGATCGTGCCATCAGCCATGAGATAAACCCGCGTGTACCAACCGCCCAGACCATTAACCTTGGCCAGCTTCCATACACGGCGGGATGGGTCGAGCGATTGATTCCGCCAAGCAGGCTGATTGCCTACCATCTGCAACACCTGAGCATTGCCGCCACGGGCAAGACGAACAGGAATAGCGCCGTTATGGATGAGAAGATCGCCCTCTTGGGTGAGCTGATCTGTACCCGCCGCCATCAAATCCCAATCATCGCCTTGAACGGGTGTGACGGCTGACACTGTCCGTTTGGCGATGAAGCTTGAGCCTTGATAAGAAACGGCATCATGGCGCACGTAATTGGTGGCGCTGTTATAGGCTCCGCGCCAGTTAATGCGGATATTGCCCAGATCAATCTGTGTCATGTTTTTATCTCCTGCTTAAATATTGATGATGAGGTGGCCGTCCTCGTTGATGTTGAAATCCACCCCCGGCAGCGTGATGAACCATGTGTCAAAATCATTGGCGTTGTATGTGCCTTGTCCTGTGATCGCCGTGAGCTTTGAACCATCGGCACGCAAGCCATAAAACACACCGACTGATTCAATCACCTCAAACCCGTCTTCAGCTTGTTTGACCGCCAGCAATTTACCCGCCTGACCGTTAATGTTGGTGGGCAGATTAAGGGCATTGGCTGTTTGCAAGGCAGACTGCGCCAAAGATTGCGTTTCATCCCGATAGGTTTCGGTTTGTGATACAGCCGCATTCAGCTGGTCAGCCGATGCGCCAAGGTCTGTCAGCCCCGCCTGAATGGTATCTTCCATATCCTTGATGGCTTTGGAGGCGCTTTTGACATTACCGCCATCGGTCGGAACGGTAGTTTGATCGTCACCGTGGACGATATTGTGCAGGAGCTGGCTGTCCGTTTGGACACGCGCCACCGCATCCTGCAGATCGGTCTGCAAGGTCATGATGTCTTCCTTTTGTTTGAGTGGTTAATAAAGGCGGAGCGGCAAAGTCTGATGCACAAGAATGTGTAAGTTTTCACCAGCGGTAATAATGCCTTGAGCATCTTCGCTTAAGAGCAAGTTCAGCAAGCCTTCATCCAGAACAGGCCGTTCACGGATTTCCAACTCAGATGTAATCTCCCAAAGCGTCCCACCCGCCAAAAGCCGTGATGAAAATTGCCGTGTAAAGCGTGCTTCTTGTTCCAGAAGACCAAGTCCGCCCAAAAGCGTGATGGCAAACCAGCTTGCACCCTCACGGGCATGCCAGCGATACCAGCCTTCAAAAATGGCATATTGATCCCGCCGCATAATCCAGCGCACAGACACCTTGGTCGGCACATCGGTAAAACGGCGACGTTGTCGTGCAAGGCCTGCCTCCATCTCGGTGCGTAAAATTGCTTCCCCAGGCTGAACCCCGTATCCTTGCACCGTTGGCAACGGTAATGTTGATGGCCATGTTATTTCACTCATTTAACGATAACTCCCCGCCGCAGGATTAAGGCCATAGCGGCGCTCCAGCGTTGGTGCTAAACCTTCACCGCGTCCGATATTGCGCGATAGATTACCTTCCACTTCTTCGATGATGATTTTTAAGTCCATATTGCCTGTACTGTCACGGCTGACATCGGCTCTGGCTTGAGCATTGCTGACGTTATTTTCAACACGAACGGATACACTAACATTCGGTTTGGATTGCAACGCACCGCCCAGAAGCTTCATCTGCCCAGGCGTAAAGACGGCTTCGCCTTGTTTAGCGATAATCGGCACTTCATTACCGACAATACCGCCCGTATGGAAACGAGGCGCATTTGCAAAAACAGATGGACTCACCGAACGCATGCGTAAAGTGTCAGCGCCAATCACACCGCCAGTGTGAGCGGTTGCCGACGATGCGCCCGATGACGGAGATCCGAACAATGATCCGGCAACATCACCTAAAAATCCGCTTAATGCCCCAGCCAACGGTTTTGTGATGCTGGACTGGATTTGCATTCGTACCATATCGGCAATGATGGAATCCGCCATGGATTTAAAATCCAGCTTGCCTGTCGTAACAAAACTAACCAGCGCATCTTCCATGCTTTTAAACATGGAGGTGACACCGCGCTCGGCCTTACTCGCCATATCATCGGCTTCATCAATGACACTTTGCAATCCGCGTTTAATGCCGTCTTCCCAGCGTTTTGAGTTTTGCAAATCCTCATCACGGGCTTTGGCGATCATATCGTTATAAACCGCATCCACCTGCGCGGCAAAATCGGCATAGCCTGCCTTGGTACTATCAAGCCCTAACAGCGCCTCGTTGCGCCATTCGCCCGCACGTTTTATTGCCGCCGATAAAGACATATCCAGCGCATCATATTTCTGGCGCACATCTTCAACCAGCCGTTCACGCTCTTGCGCTAACTTGTTATTTTCACGGATAGTGTCTTGGTAATTTTTATCCGCTTCTTGTAATTTATAGATATCACCCACCAGCGATTTGATCTGGTTGGCGTATTCTTTCTGCTCATCGCTTTGCGCGCCGGTGACATCCAACCCCAAGCGACGCAACGCCTGATCCTGCTCATTTGCGACCATGGCACGGCGCACAGCCGCTTCACCTTGCGTGCGTGCGGTATTCAAACGTTGCAACGCTTGTTCTTCCGCATGCAATTCGGTGATGCGATCTGTTATCCGTTTTTTATCAGCGTCCGATAATTCAGGGATAACCTCTGCTGGGGCAGATGTTGTCGGCGCATCAGGTGCAGCAATCTTGGCCTTGGGATTACGCAATTCATCCAGCGCGGCGGCGGCTTTTTTAGCGGCGCGTTCTGCTGCCAATAGTGCAAAAACCTGCTGTTGAACTTCTTCAGCCTGTTCACCGAAATCAGGATATTTGGTTGCCAGCTTGAATAACGCCTCGGAATATTCCGTCGCCGATAACTTACCCTGATTGAAGGCTTGGCGAATTTGATAAAGCTCATGCTGAAGCGGTTTTCCAAAACGGCTAAATTGATCCCAAAATCCACCAATACCACCGAATTTTAATTCTTTCTGCAGATCGATGATGTTTTCTTTGGCTGTTTCCAGTTGCTTGGTGAAGCGGTAAACGCTCTCACTTTCGCTCAATGCCTCGCTTAAATCCGATGCAGCTTCGGCAGTTTTGCCAAGCTCTTCTTTGATCTCCTTAAGTTCAGTCGCATGATCACGGGCGGCTTTTGCCGCAGCGTCATGACCGGATGCGAGTTTCAAAACGGCAATGCCTGCCAAGACGGCAAGCCCCACGGGGCCACCCACCAACATTAAGGCCGAACGGAATCCCACCATAGCCAGTGTTGCCAGTTTGGTTGCGGCTTCCACCGCCACAAGACGGATGGCAAAAGCGGTCGAAATGCTGTTGGCCATGTGCAAACCAACAATCAAGCCTGCATTACCTGCAATGGACGCATTTAACAGCGTTACCGCACCCGCAACTGTGCGGGCAATCACCAGTCCACCAATGGCTGTGACAGCCAAATCGGCATTCTCTATCAAAAACGCAAGGCCTTCCGCTGCTGTGGCAATGGCAGAGCCTAATGTTTGCCCTAATTCTCGCGCGGCATCGACTACCGCAGGATCTTCGAGCGTTGCAGTCAGGGTGCGGTAACCTTGTGTCACACCATCCAAAAAGCCGGATGCGGCGATAGTGCGTTCAATCTCTAAAATTGCATTATTAAAGCGGTTCATTTCCGCGCGCGCCGTCATGGATGCTGCAGGCACACCATCGGAGAATGTTTTGCGGATTTCCGCAGCAAATTTTGGCAGGAAGTCTTCGGCAATCACCTGACCTTGTTCCAGCATTTTATCAAGCTCTGCCGTGGTAATGCCCATACCGCGTGCTGCCAATTGGAATGCACCGTAAAGACGCTCACCCAATTGCCCGCGCAATTCTTCGGCCTGCACCTTGCCCTTGGACATGATTTGTCCGATGGCTCGAAGCGCACCGTTTGTTTGATCAACAGAGAGCTGAAGCACGGTGGAGGCTTCGGCAATGGCGGTAAAGATCTGACGTGTACCATCGCCCGCCAATTCCGTGCCTTTGGCAGCGGCAGCAATCTGCATATAAGATTGTGCGGTTTCCAGAAGATTTAAACCTAAGCGTTCTGCTTGTTCTTCCAAAAACTTCATCTCTGCGCGCGCATCAGCGCTTGATCCTGTGATGGTTTCCAGCGCCGTGCCTAATCCCTGAAATGCCATACCGGTTTCATTAACCGAGCGCACAGAAGATATAATGCCGGAAATCCCAGCATATGCTGCCACAAGTCCTGCAGCTTGACGGAACACGTTATTCAAGGCGCGCGCCGTCGTATCAACGGCTTTTAATCCCATACTGGCGGGCTTGGTCGAACGCTCAATGCGCTCAAAAGCCTGCTCGCCCGTGCGACCGATACGAGAAAAGGTATCTTCAACCTTTTTTCCGTCCACCACGGCAAGGCGGATCGACATGTTTTTTTGTGAACGCATGGTGGTTTAATTTCTCCAATAAAAAACCCCTCCGAAGAGGGGTGTGAATTTTTGTTTTTAGCCTGTAGCTATCTATATATTTCTTTTGCTTTTTCTATGATAAAGCTCGTTAATTGCTGTAATTTCTTAGTGTTATAATCATTGAATCTATTGTTATATGCGTCATCAAATTTTGATTTGAGTTTGTTTTTAATTTTTTGTTCAAAACTGCCTTGGTATTTACCTGCTTTTTCATCCCAATTAGTCCAACGAATTAATGGAGTTTCACCTGCTAGGCTTAAATCAAGAAAGCATTCAATAGAGACAGCTTGTCCATTAACATTCATTTTTGTTACGCCATTCGTTCCTGCTGTTTCCATCTTCTTACATTCTTCAAGTTCGGGTAAAACATGTACGCTAAAGTTTCTTGGAAGGGTGTAAGATTTAATTTTCTGATAAGCTTTATTCCCCTCCAGATCATTATCTAATATTACAATAAGACGTCCTCCATACTTAATATCAATAAGTCCTTTTACAAATTTAGCTATATCGTTTGTCCCTCCAAAAGGATGGTTTTCTGTATCTGCGAAGAAGAAAAAATCTTTAATATCTGGATGAAATGTATCCAAGCATTTTTGAATAATCTCTGTATCTGTTTTTCCCTCTGTAAGAATTAGGTAACTAGGTGATGCCCCTGTTACATCAATATCATTTTCATTAATCCAACCACCCTCTACCAAATCGTAATACTCCCAAACTACATTATCATCAGAGTATTTCTCAATTTCAGCCAAGCACCTCAACTCTAATAAAGGGTCTAGATAAGGTCTATTTTCCAAAAAGTCTTCTTCGTACCGATACTTATTTAAAATTGAAACAGCTTCAGGAGAAGCTAATATATATCCACTTAACCCTATATTCTCAAATCTTATGCTATCTTCTGTTGTTTCATAGGTTCCAAAGTCAGAAGTATCATCTAATTCTAAATCTATATACGATAGAATTTTGAGAAATTCTTCTAAAGTTATATCTGGGTGGATGCATTCTTTTATCTCCTTTTCTGCTCGATTTAATGTATATCCCATCAAGTCCAACCGCTCGACTATGCTCGATAATTTTCGAACATAGGCAGGATAATTTTCTTTATGATTATCGGCATATTCATAAGCAATTATTTTTCTATCTTCTGGAAGAAATAATCCCATTCCATTGGATGAAAAAAGGTGGTTTTTACTCCAAAAAAGTGCGTAGTTTTTAAATTTTAATTCTGTGTAAGACCCCAATTATTGTCTCTCCTATAATTACAGTATTTCTCAATATTTCAATTATACGAGTTTTGATTATTAATTAAAGCCTTGGTGATACCGGTTGATAGTGCGGGCAACAGCTCTCCCATCACGGCCATGTCATAGCCCAGCGCGGATGCCAGGCTTAAGGCTTCAGATAGAGGAAAGCTGTTTCTGATTTGTGGGGATATGCGAACGGCAATATCCCAGGCTTGAAAACCTTCTAGGCTTTCCGGCGCGTTGACTTCGAACGGGCAGTCTTGGCACGTTTGGGAGCAGTTTCCGCAATATCCTGCACCGTCTCCGAAGTGCCATTCGGCGCGGCGCTCAAGTCTTTTTTTTCGGCTTCGATTAACTCCCGCACGCCTGTATATTGCTGAGAAAAACTGGCAGCGATTGACCAAAACCCTGTCATGAGCTCATCAATCTTTTCAGGCGTAACAGGCGCTTTTTCATCACCGTCAGATTCCAAAATACCTTCCCAATCAACAATGGCCGCTCGGGCAAGACCGCGTGCAAGATATTCCTCGGCCAGCGCTTCACGAATTTCAGGATTTTCAACATCAGGAAGATCTTCCACCGATGCGCCGATCTCTTTTCGCTTGCGGTATTCTTCGCCAAGCTCCGTCAAACGCTTGTTCATAAAAGCACGCGCGGCATAGAAAATCGGGCTGGTGCATGGGCGCACCTTAACCTTCACGCCCAGTCCAAGCTCAAGCCAATAGGCTTCTGTTTGGATATTGAGTTTTAACATTAATAAGTCTCCACATCGTTGATAAGGGTGATCGTGACCATGTTGCCCAGCACGGCATCTTTTGCGCCTTGATAATCGTAAGACGCTTCAATGCCATTCGGCCCAGAGATTGAGCGTTTTGGCTTTGGCAAATAAACCTCGTGACATTCAATCACCAGCTGACGATTTGCATCGATGATGTAAGACAGTTCCAGATCAATCGGTGTGCCGGCACGCGCCGAATCCATCAATGTGGTATCGGCATAGCGCACGGTGATGTTCCCGCTTAATGAGGCAACGCCTGGATCAACGCCATCGATCTTGCCGTCATCGCGGATTGTTTCGATACGCTCCAGATTGTTGCTATAGGTGAGCGCCGCAGACGTCACATTGCCGAGTGCTTGACCGCCTTGTTTGACCGAGCCTTGGAATTGCGAAAAACGTGTGTAATCCTCTTGGATCGGGTTGGCATCGCGCGTTACCGTTTGCGGTGTTTCACCCTGACCAATCAAGCCAACGGTGATTTGCGCCTCACCAGATCGCGCAAAGTTAAACGCCATGCTGTTGGCACGCACACCCGTAAATAGAGGGAAGTCAGGAATTTCAGGCAAGCCAACTTCCACTGCAATACTGGGCAGAGTGATTGCCCCTGATTTAAATTCATGGGTATAGGGATCATCACCTGTGGTGGTTGGTGCGCCAAACATGGCTTTGAGCCATAGGCCGATATTGCGAAGATCAATCGGCACAACAACATCGCCATCCACATTGATCACATCCTGAAACGGCGCAGTCGGATCACGACCAAGCCCTAGAACATTGGATTCAATCAACCCTTGTGCAGAGTCCAAATCGCTTGAGACAAAGGGGATGACATGAAAAGCCCCCGCATTCGGGGGCGTACCATAGGTGGTTTCAAAACCAAGTAACATGCGGGCATTCCACCCGTAAGCGCGTGACATTATATGTTTCTCCTTTATTGAAGTGGATTAAGGGTTGTATATTCAAGTGTGATCGGCACGACTGCCGCCTTAATGGCGGGCGCACCTTCCACGGTTTCGGTTAAAAATTCAGGCGAGCCGATGGACATGTAATCCACCGCACCTGAGAGCGTGGTGTCAGCGCCGAGCGTGTCACCCAGCGCCACCAGCAATTCATCTAATGCCGCGTCACGTTCATCGGTTTTTGGCTTTTGCACCAGCACCTCCAGCTCTGCAACATGGGCATAGTGATACCTGGTCGGGGAGAGCGTTATTTCAGGCTCTCCCGCATCTCCGTCACGCAAAATGAGCAATCCCGATGCAGGGATCTTGGTGGGCAATGGCTCATTCCTTAAAACCGCAACGCCGTTCATCCCATTTTGCAGGCATAAAAAAAGGCCCGCTAAGGCCTGTTCTCGTTTTGATGTCATGTTTGTTTTAATCCTTGTAAATAAACTAATACTTTAGTTTTGGCGGTCATTTTAAAGTTAATCATCAGGCCAGTTTTTCAAGATCAGCCGTGGCAGTTTGTCATACCAGCGCTTGGCTTCTTCATCGAAGCGAATGAGTTTTGATAATTTGACCTGTGGCACAAGCCAGAACATCACTGCGGTTGAAAGATTGCGGCCTGTTTTCAGGTTTCTCTGGCTGGCTTTACGAAAGCCACGCATATCGCCTGTTTTACGGCTGTAAGAGGCTTGCACATTTTCGACCACCAATAATGACGGCCCATTTCGCCGATATATAAAGCGAAGCTTGCCATAGCGATGCTCAGGAAAGTTGGATGGATTGATCCGCTTACCACCCACACCACGCTTTGGCGCATTCGGTGTTGGGATTGCCAGCCACCAGCCGTCCTTTGATTTAATGACCGTGCCTTCATCAAATCCCGCCATGATCTTACCGGCCTTGGTATAAACCAGACCCGCCGCACGAATGGAATTTTGCCCACGCGGGTAAATATCGCCGCGCCACGTATTGGCCATGCGTTGCCCCAAACCTGAGGAATGCACCTGACGGCGCATGGACATTTTCAACCCCGTTGTGGCTTCACGAATGCCGAGCGTCACAGCGCGTTCTGCCGTTTGATATTCTTCCTTCATATATTGTTTAAGGTCACCCTCAATCGCCGCTTTCAACCGCATAAGCATCCACCTTTACAATAAGATTATGCTGATCTTTCACGGGTTCGCCCTGCATTGTGTAACGCTTGCTATCTAAAACAATAGACCCTAGCGTTTTACCTGCAGGAATATCAGCAAGGCGCATCTCAAACATATCTGTTTCCGAATGCACCCGCGCATCAAAAACATCGGTGATTTTATCAGGCAGGCGATGGATCACCAGCGCATCAATTTCCGTTTCATCAGCAAAGATAAGACGTGCCGTTTTACCGAAACGATTAAACAGCACGTCCACCGATTTTATGGCGCTATTCCTGAACGTCATCGCCCGATGCCTCATCAGCCGCTAACTCTTTTTGATAAAGTTCCCACGCTTTATCCCGTGTTTCGGCAGAGATGTTTTGACCAAGAACGGCTTCTATCGCTTCCACCTTTGGCTTGCCGTTTTTGGCAAAATCGGTTTCAGGATTGAGGATTTCAATCGCCTCGATCACATCATCAATGGCGGGTTCGGGTTGCTGGGTCTGAGCAGGCTTTTGTTCTGCCACACCCGATGCATCCGCTGATTTGGCAAAGCCACGATCTATCAATGACTTTGCCTCCTCATCAGAAATATCAACCGATTTGCCAGGCAGGATTGTTTTGCCGTCAACATGCAGGGTTACGATTGCAGTTATTTTCATATCTCAATCCTCCCTTAGCGCACAGTTGCACAAAATGATGCGTTTGGACGGTACGGCACAAGCAGTGGCGCAGATTGCAACAGCAACCAGCGCACAGCGGGATCTTCCTCAAGCCATGATTTAGAGAAGAAGCGCTGCGCGCGATACGCCGCTTTTTCATCCTGAATGACACCGTAACAACGCGTCCCTTCAAGCTGGGACGTGCTGCCGATTAAAACGGTGTAATCAGGAAGCAGTTTTTGCACCTGATCATCTTCATCGACATAACGGTCATTATAGACCCAGAAATCCAGATCGCCGATTGAGCCAACATAGCGGGCAAGCTCATTGCCCTGACCAAAAGCAATCGGCCCCAGATTGATACCGGCGTTATCCCGCAAACGGCGAATATCGAGCAGCTTCTCAACGGATGCATCTGCCTTAAACACACGCCATGCCAGCGCGTCCATGACGACCGTGCGGGCAACGGCACCTGATTTTTCTTGCACCTTAGCAACCCAATCTTCCAGGTTGTTGAGCGCATTCACACCAGTTTCACCCCAGCGGGATGAGCCAGCCAGCGCCACAGTCAATTCAGGATCACGCTGAAAATCAACCACCACCGTTGGATAATCTTCTCCAGCAACAGTGATTTTACCAGTTCGCAAGGCTTCTGCTGCCATCACTTCCTCACGGCGGGTGAGGTTTTCAAGCTGCTTGGTCAATGTGCGGTTCAAATTAGCTTCAAGGCGTTGTTGCGGAGATAATGTCCCGCCAATTTTTTCACCAATGGAGCGTTTAAGCGGACGGCTTGGATCAAAGCGGCGTTTGTCCTTGGCGTAAGCTGGCTTAAAGCTTTTAGTGATATAGCCTTCATCATCCACGACTTTACCTGCCACCAACGGTGACACAAACGGCGTCAGGCGCGGTTTAGATTTATCGATATCGAAGTGAATTTCTTCGCTATCTTCGGTTTGTTCTTGGCCAAAAAATACATCCAACAAAAATGAGCTTGGACGATCCAGCCGTTCGACCACCTTGGTCAGAACATGGGTGCTAAAAATATCTACAGACATGGGGGTGTTCTCCTTATGGGTTAAGATTGGTTTGAGCGAAGGAAGATGCTTTTGGAACGTAAAGTCCCTCGGATACTCTCCACCGTGTGGCCAGTGCCAAGCGTGAGCGCGTTCTCGTTAAACTCACCGCTGAAATATACAACGGCTTGTTTATCCTCAGCGCTTGCATCTACCGTTTCTGCCAAAATTGCATCGGGCGTTTCTGAGCCATCACTTGCACCAGCAGCACTTAAGACAAACTTTCCGGATGCGGTAATGCGCCCCAGGACTGCGCCTTTGGTTAAGTTACTGCCAGAAGCAATGGTGATGATGCGTTCAATGCGGGGATATTCCCCCGCCAGTAAATTACAGGGTTTATATTCACCCTGATCGGTAAAACCTGAAGCGTGTCCAGTTGTAGTGTTCATGGTTTTGGGTCTCCTTTATTTTTGGGGTTAGCGGGTTGAGGCGATGCGATCGGCAACCGTATCGGCGTTAACGATATGATCATCCCCATCAGGGGCGATTTCAGGATTGGGGATGGATGACATCACGCGATCAAACGAAGATGATTGGGGTTTTTCTGGCTCATCCTTTGGGGCGCTTTTCATCAAATGCTGGGCATCCATGGCATTGATCTCGGTATTGAGCGCAATTTCCTGCGCCAGTTTTTCACGGCCTTCGGCAGCTTCACAGCTTAGAATATCTTTCAATCGCTGCTTTTCCTTGGCTGATCCTTCTGCGTAGAGTGATGCAACCAGATCGGGGTGTTCAGTTTTGAGTTGTTCAAGGTTCATGGGCTTTTTCTCCTTTTTCGGTTGGGTTGAACTAAAAAAGCCCTCTGGCGGAGGGCTTGGGGTTTTCGGGGATGAAAGTTCTGCGATGAGGCGTTCTAATGATCCGACACGATCTGCCAAACCGGCATTGACGGCACGTGCGCCAATCATGACATCACCACCGCCATAATGCTCCAGCACATGATCAGGCGTGACGGATCGGTTGCGGGCAATGGTGGACACAAACACATCCGCCATGGCATCAATGCGCGTTTGCAATTTGGCACGGCCATCATCACTCATCGGATCAAGGCGTTTATGGGGGCTTTGTGAGGAAACAATCTCCACCGTTTCAGCAGATTCTTTGGTTGATTTACCACGGTAAATACCAACCACGCCAATTGACCCCAGCGCCGATGTTTCCGATACCACAATTTCATCAGCGGCAGAGGCAATCCAATACGCACCAGATGCCGCATCACCGGACGCATAAGCAATCACAGGCTTTGTACCGCGTGCCTCAAAAATCATGCTGGCCAGCTCCGACACGCCATTGACTTCACCGCCAGGGGAATCAATATCCAAAATAATCGAGCTGATCTGTGGGTTTTCAAGGGCGCTCATAAAATCACGCGCAATCAATTCATAGCTGGATGCACCGCTGATCGCCGTGAAGATATTGGCGTACCGAAACAATGGCCCCGTCACAGGAATAATGGCGACACCATCACGCTCAGTAGCGTTATAGCTGTTTTGCAATTGACGACCGAGTTTGGCAGCAACCGCTTCGGGCGCTTCATTTTCACGCGCGGCCACTTCCAAAATCGTGTGCAAAGCTGTTTCGGTAATCGCCCACGGATCACCGGTTATGCGGTTCCAAATTCTCATCGTTTTCCTCTTTTTCTTGAGTGTTGGTGTTTAAGATGCTGTTCACATCATTGATCGTCAGACCAAGTTCCGTGATCTTGGCTTTTTCACGGGCGAGTTGCTCCAAGACTTCTTCCCAATCCAAACCTTGGCTGGCACATTCATCTTCCAGCGTCGAAAGACCAATTTGCATCCGAAGGTGCGCGGCCTTGGCTTCTTTGACAGGATCAACCCAGCCACGACCGGGGCCGATCCATTTGCATCGTGTCCATGCGGCTTTGTTCTCATAAAAATCAGGGGCTTCAATCAGCCCCTTGTTAATCGCTTCTTCCAGCCACAGCTCGTACACAGGCCTTGCCCAGTAGGTGGCAAGCCATTGGCGCTGCGCCGAGAAATATCGCCACGCTTCCAAGAGTGCCGCCCGTGCGCTTGAATAATTGGTTTTAGAAAAATCCTTCATCAACAATTCAAACGGGATATTGAGACCTGCACCAATATGGCGCAGGACATTTTCCACGAACTGGCCGTAGCCGCTATTGGGGCGGCTTGGCGTAAAGGGGGCAACCTTATCGCCGGGGAAGATCGGAATAATTGATCCACCCTGCAGGCGAATATCCCATTCATTACGAGCAGCAAGATAATCATCCACCGATCCGCCAAACATCTCACCAATGCTTTCACCATCCAGCGGGGTTTCAATAAAGGCCGCAATCATGGCATTCACCACCGCTGCCTGAAGCTCGGATCGCTCATAATGATCCAGCATTTTAAACATCGGCATAATGGAGGTAAGAAGCGGTTTGCCACGATGTTGGCCTGTGCGCTCCTTATCATGAATATGCAGAACACGGCGGCGACCAAAACTTGTCGCTGTTGGAATACGCTCCCAATCACTGATATCAACGCCGAATCCCAAATAGGCATCACCGGGATGGCTTTTGCGGATATGATAGGCGCGCGGCGCGCCATAGGCATCAATCTCAATCCCAGCGCGAAGATATTTGCTATCCTGCTTGCCATTTGGATTGCACAGGCGATCTGCCTCTACCAGCTGAATAGTGGTTGCGAATTTTGCGCCTCTGTTTTCCAGCCACAGTGGCAACGCCAGCGCTTCACCGTTCACAATGCTGGAGCGGAACACAAGGCATGTCATACCTGCAAAGGTCAGGCTTTTGGCAGCATCACAATCCGTGCTTTCCGCCCATGCCCGCCACTGAGATTCCACCCCGCGTGACCATTCATCCGCCCATGTCTTATCTTTGCCTAAGGCTCGATAATCAGGCGTTGCCGATAAACGCAAACCCGTGCCGACCACATTATCGGTAAGCGTTTGCATCGCACCCGCCGCCACACCATGGTTACGGCTTAAATCCCGAGAGCGTGATACCAGCGTGGGCAATTCACCCAGCAAATCGCTATCGGCAGAGCCTAAAGGTGGCAGCCAGCTGGAAAGCTCACGTGCACGGTGAGATGCCGCGCGGTGCGCCGTATCGCTGGCCTTTAGCGGATTGCCTGTACTGTCTAAAAGTTGAACCATATTTGAGTGTCCTTAAAAACTGGTGCGGATAATGCCGCGGCGGGCAGAGCCGCTTTTCTTGGCAATTTCTGCTTCAAGCTCGTGAATATAACGCTCCAGCGCCTCGACATTGGCGGCGCTATAGGTGGTTGAGCCATAGCCATGCAGACTGACGGTCACTTCTTGCGATCCTGTCAGCAGGCGATGACGAGCTTCTTTCGCCTGTACCAATCGGCTTTGCAATTCTAGCAATGTGTCAGTCATGCGTCGTTCTCCTGATCTATCATTGACATTTTGATGATAAAAAAATATTCTTGTGTTGGTTTTTCAGAAATTCCCAGCCGCTCGCGGCCATTAGGCTATGGTGAAAATTTCTCAGATATCTTGAAAAGAAATTCCAACTTTTTAGGACTTTCTTAATGCGAGCAAAGAAATACAGTCCCAGAAAGGTTGAATAAGATGTCTACACCTACAAAAGATAGCCTTAAGCAAAAGGCAAAAACTGTCCGTAAATTTTTAAACGATAAATACCAGGTGGATGTTTCCCATGGTCACTGCATGGAAATCATCTCACAAGCCCTTGGTTTTAAAGACTGGAATACGGCTTCGGCTAAATTAAAACCAAAATTAAAGCAAGACGATTTGCCACTCAAACTCAAGACCGTCGGTGACTTAAAAAAAGCATTAGAGCTATTTGATGATTCAGCCACAATAGATGGTGACTATGAATTTAAGGTCAAAGACTTTATGGATGAGATTGAACATGGAGATATTGATGGCACAATCCATCAAGAATTCTCTCTTATCCTTACAAGCATTCAACCTGACGACATAGTCAGCTTTCAATTAGAACTCGAACACGAGAGTATCAGTCATACCTTATAAATGTTACTCCTTATAAATACGGATCGTTAGCCTTGATTGCCTTACGTTGCGGCACTCTTGGCTTTCGTTTCGGTTTCTGTGTTGTTTGCCCAGTTTGTGCCTGTTGCGGCGTTGCAGGCACGGGCATTTCCACGCCTTTAGTTGGAATAATGACCTCTTGTCCGAGGCTTTTTTCCAAAGCCCGCCATTTATAATCGGACATGCGATCCAACCCAAAAATGCTGGCCGCTGCCCGCGCATAAACACGGCAATCCAAGGCTTCGTTTTGACGCGTTGGGTCTTTCTCCCAAACCTGCTTCGGAAAGCCGCGCACCACACGGGTGATGCAACGCTCTGCCGTCAGCTGTTTGAAAAACTCCTCGCCATATTGCGGGAAGTGACAACTGCCGGGCGGATACGCCACGCCATCTTCCAAATCTTTATCGGTTGGCCATTCCAGTTTAAGCCAGCGGTAAAGCTCCATCTTCGCCACGGGGCCAGAGACGTTCCAAACGCGAAGACCTCGGCGTTTACCGCCCGTATCGGCTTTTGAAACACTCAAGATGAGCGCTGTGTCGCGTTCCTGTCCCTTAATCGCCGCCACGGTGCGGGGCTGACTGGCGCGTGCGCCCGAACCACCCCAAACCGCCTGCGGGTGCTGACGCACAAAGGCGTAAACATCCTGCGTGGCATAACCGGAATCCACCGCCATTACCCGAATGGGCATGGCGTGACCAGAAGCATGAGGCCAGTCACGTTCTAACACCTCAGCCGATAGGCGATCCCATGTGTCTTGGCGGGCGGTATCCCCATCAATGATGATATAATCCACCGACCAATTTTGTTTGTTGCGCCCCCAAGCCACCACCTCACATTCAAGACGGTCTTTTTGCACATCCACACCAGCGGTCAGGAACAATCCGCCCATCGGCACAACGCCTTGGCTGTATTTTTCACGGCGCTCATAAATGCGTTGCCATTCCGGCGCTTCGGATGATTCCTCGTAAGGCTCACCCAACACCGTATTAACAAAACCCTTCATGAGATCTGGATTGCGCTTGGCTTCTTCAAATAACGTCGCCGCATCCGACCAGCTAAACCAACCCACAGGGCTGTAAAGCGATGAGAGGTGATAACCAACCGTGCCGTCGACACTTTCCGCCGTTGCCCGCCATTCACCTTTAGAAAGCAGCAAGGTTTTCTCATGATTATGCATGAGATGCCCGCAAGACTCACAAGCATACTTTGCTTCTTCCGGCTCACCCTCTGGCCAGCGCAGTTGCGTAAAGCGCAAATGCTGGTAATGGCCACATGATGTGCAAGGAACAAAAAAATAGCGCTGATCGCTTTTTTCAAATTCGCGTTGCACACGGGATATTCCTTTCACTGTTGGCGTACTCACCATAAAAATCTTACGGCGCAGGCGAAATGTCGCGCTTCGGCGCTCGGCCAGCAGGATCGGATCACCTTCGCCGCCAACGTCGCCTGGATACGCATCGATCTCATCCATAAACAAATATCGCGCAGGCATGGAGCGCAGACCCGCCGCCGAATTTGCCCCCGTCATAATCAGCAGACCGCCTTCAAACTCTTTGCTCAGGATTGTGTTGCCACTATCTCGCTCACGGGCAGGCTTCACCCGTTCCCGCAATTCCGGCGTTTCCTGCAGTAATGGCTCAATCCGCTGTTTGGAATTACGCTTGGCAAGCTCCACGGTTGGTGACACCGCCATCATCGGCCCCGGCGCCATATGGATGATATAGCCAATCCAGTTATTGCCGGCTTCCGTCCCGCCAACCTGTGCGCCTTTCATGAACACAATGCGCTGTGCAGGCGAGCTGGTGGAAAGTTGGTTCATCACCTCCTTGAGGTATGGCGTGCGGGATGTTTTCCATTCCCCGGGTTCGGCTGCGGATTTACCCGATAATAAGCGGTATTTATCGGCCCAATCGGCAACATCATAATGCGGTTCGGGGGTGAAACTTTTGAGGTAGACGTTCTGAACAAATGCCGCGTCATACTCAATCGAAATTGAGTTTTCCCTCTCCAATGTCATTTAAATGCTCCCTCACATAGCGCTCTAACGCCTGATGAAGAGCGTGTTCGTCAATGCCCAGATCAGCAGCCATCAAGGCCGACACACGCGCAGGCCAATTCAGCCAGCTATCCCGAACCTGCCGCCCCAGGCGATAAACCTGCGTTTTCACCATGTCTTTGTTGATGAGCTGTCCTTTCTTCTCCTGCAGGGAAAGCTGGGTTAGCTGCGCCTTGTAAAGCTCATGCGCGGTTTTGATTTTGGTAAAAGATGGCTTGCCGTTGGCGGCTGGCATGTTCTCGGTCATTACCGGCAGACCTGTATTGATTTTGGCTTCATCGGTGTTTTCTTTCCATTCACGATCTGCGCGCTCCACATCGATTGTGCCATCATCATTCGGCGTGATGCGCCCCGAGCTGATGGCTTTGCGCACCGCGCCCTCGGTCACACCGCGCAATGTGGCGTATTTCCTGATTGAAAGTCCCATATTCTCTCACTTTTTAAGGATTATTGACTTGATAAGCGTTTGAATTGAAGCGTTCATGGACATCACAACAGAAAGGAAAAACCATGAAAAAACAAAGCAAAAAACCAATCAAAACAGCCGAAGCCAAACCCGCCGGGGTCGTCAAAACAACGCCGGAAACATCCGCAGAGCCAGCGCCTAAAATCACCAAGAAGGCCTTGGTTGAGCAACTGCTCACATCCGATAAAGGTGCTACGATTGAGGAACTATCCAAACAAACTGGCTGGCAATCCCACACCGTACGCGGGCATCTCTCCATCCTCAAAAAAGCAGGCGCAGAAATTATCAGCGAACGCGTTGATGGAGTGCGGTATTATCGTATTATCACCGCCTAAGAAGCACGCTCTTCAGCCAAAACTTCAAAACTCTGGTCACTTTTGGCCAGAGTTGCTTTCTTCCCCGTAAATTCCTCCCAGCGTTTGACGATCACATCGACATATTTCGGATCAAGCTCAATCAAACGGGCGCGGCGACCCGTTTTTTCGCAAGCGATCATGGTTGATCCTGACCCGCCAAAGGCATCCAGCACGATATCCTTGGTTTTGCTGGAATTGTGAATAGCACGCTCCACCAGCTCCACTGGTTTCATTGTCGGGTGTAGGTCGTTTTTAACGGGCTTGTTCACAAACCAGACATCGCTTTGATCCCGCGCACCGCACCAGAAATGCTCATGCCCATCTTTCCAGCCATAGAGGATCGGCTCGTACTGGCGTTGATAATCGGCGCGCCCCAGCGTGAAGGTGTTTTTCGCCCAGATGATGAAGGTTGACCATTTACCGCCTGCGCCAACAAATGCGCCGTGCAAGGTGTGAAGCTCCGATGAGCTCATGCACACATACATTGCGCCTTTGCACACCATCATCAAATTGGTGCAAACATCGTAGAGAAAATCGCCAAAGCCATCCCCCAGATTATCATTTTGGATCGGGCGGGCTTTACCGCGCATCTTGTCTTTCATGGAGTTGGCGTAATTCACATTATAAGGTGGATCGGTAAACACCATGTCCGCCAGCTCTTCACCCATCAGGGCGTTGTAACTATCAATCATCGTGGAATCACCGCACAGCACTTTATGATCGCCGCAAATCCAAATATCGCCAGGGACACTGACAGGCGTTTCCGGCACTTCGGGCGCGGCATCTTCATCGGTCAAACCGCCAGAGGCATTGGCATCATCCAAGAACAGATTATCAAGCTCTTCGGCATTAAAGCCCAGAAGATCAATATTAAAATCCAAATCACCCAGCGCCGATAATTCTTCACGAAGAAGGTTTTCATCCCAACCGGCATTCTCGGCGATTTTATTATCGGCAATCACCAGCGCGCGGCGCTGTGCCTCATTCAAATGGTTGAGGCGAATGGTCGGCACGTTTTTCATGCCCAGCAGTTTCGCTGCCATCAAACGCCCATGCCCTGCAATGATGATATTATCATCCCCCAGCAGGATTGGATTTACAAAACCGAATTCCGTCATGGACGCGGCGATCTGCGCCACTTGTGTATCGGAATGCGTGCGGGCATTTTTGGCATAAGGGATAAGCTCATCAACCGATACATGCTCGATTTTCAACTCTTTGGATTTTGCATCAGTCATGGTTTTTATTTTCCTCCATTTGCTGCAGTTGTAAGAACGCCCCACGCATGAGCGGCAGCCAATGGGACGACACCGTTTCCACAGGCGCGAATTCTGTCCACCCGATTGGCCAGCCCATCAGCCATTCGACAAATTGCGGGTTTAAGACTGGCTGGGACTCCGTTCCAATCGCCTTCGGGTCCGGGTGGGAATGGCAAACAGCTTCCACATTCAATGGCTTGGTGTTCCGCACGAACTGGCTCGGCCCCGCATTGTTTTTGGAATCCTGCGCCGTCACGGTCGGCCACATGATTTGCTCCCGCAGGTTGCTCGGGCGGGATCTGCCCGCACGCTGACCGTTCGGCCCCATCAGCCTGTCCATCGCCTCGGGCGATCTGGAGGGAAGATGATCCAGCGTATTCGGCGTTGCCCAATTGATTTGTTCTCTCAAATTGCTGGGTCTTTTCGCTCCCGCTCTTGCTCCCCCTGGACCCATCATTTTTTGCATTGCCTCCATCGAACGAGGTGGTAAATGATCCATTGTATTCGGCGTCGCCCAGTTGACCGATGTTTCCGCCAATCCTTTCTGCGATGAATTCGGACCGCGTTTCTTGAAATCTTGTGTTGTCGGCGTTGGCCAGTTCACCACCGATACTTCCAGACGGCATTTCGGGTTGTTGTTCTCTATCTCCTTCTGGCACGGGCCTTTCGCAGAAGAGACACGGACTGTCGGCCAGAGATGCTTCACCTGATCCCGCAGGCTCAAGGGCATGCCCGCATCCATCCGTTCTTTGAATTTCTCTGAGCTGAGACAGCCACCCGTTGGCTCGGTCGCTTTCACGGTACGCCAAAATGAAGAGGCGTTCGCGTTTGTGAGTGCTACCGACTTCCGCCGCTGAGAACAGACCTGCCTTAACGCTGTAACCCAATTCTCGAAGGTCATCATGGACTTGTTCAAACCCCAATCGTAAATGTCCGGGGACGTTTTCGAAGAAACAGAGCCGTGGGCGTATCTCCCGCACAATCCTGTACACATCTGGCCAGAGGTGGCGCGGGTCATCTTTGCCTTTTTGTTTTCCGGCAACCGAGAATGGTTGGCACGGATATCCTGCAGTGATGCAATCCACAAGGCCACGCCATGGCTTGCCGTCAAAGGATCGCAAATCCGTCCAAACAGGCGCTTCGTCCAGGCTTTTGTCTTCCATGCGCGTTGCCAGGATTTCGCACGCAAAGGCTTCGATCTCGACAAAACAGACTGCTCGAGCATTTGGCTGCGCCACTCGGATGCCGAGGTCAAGTCCGCCGACTCCGGCGCACAAGGACAAAATGTTAAGGGAACAATAATCCACAAATTCAAATTCCTTTTTTGCAGTCAGGTACGCATGAGTACGCGCCAAGGTACGCACCTTGAACACGTTGCTCTGACTGGTTTTTTGATGATTGGCGGTGGGGGCGCGTACCCAAAAAAATCTTCTGGCGCTAAAAAACTCCTGCGCCTAAGCCCGCCGCATAGGGTTCAATCTCCGGAAGTACCTTTTTGCTATAACAGGGAAGGGAAAAAGCAAAAGCCACGCCCATGGTCAATGGTTGCGTGGCTTTGCGGTACAATTCCGGCGATTGTATTGATTAGACTAGGCGATTTTGTTCGTCCTGTCCGCTCCTAAAATGTTCGCGAACACTTTTTATACTCAAACTCAAGAGTAGAATGTTCTATTTCAAATTGATCGTGTAGTAACTTTTTAAGACGGATTTTGAGCGTATCCATGTCAATACTCTCTTCCAATACAACATGAGCCTCTAATGCGTTGCGGTGTTCGTCCAGTTGCCAAACATGCACATGATGAACATTATTTACGCCATCAACTTTTTCCATCGATGATCTTATATCCTCTAGGCTTAAACCATCGGGTGCGCCCTCCATCAAAAGATGAATAACTTTCGGGATTTGGGTAAAACCCTGCCACAGCACATAGCCGGAAATAATGAGCGTCATGGCCGCATCAGTCCAGACCCAGCCATACAGCAAAATAAGCGTTCCGGTGATAATCACACCGACTGAGGCCATCGCATCCGTTACATTATGAAGAAAAGCAGCCTTAATATTCATGCTGGTTTTAGACTGCCTGTAAGTAAGCAATGCGGTAAAAACATCAACGGCTAATGCAATTCCAGCGACGATAACCACCGTCCAGCCTGCCACCGGTTCCGGCGTAATGAAACGCTTTATCGCCTCATAACACAGATAAAGGCCAATAATGATAAGCGTGGTCAAATTGATGAGCGCCGCCACGGTTTCCGCGCGTTTATAGCCGAATGTTTTGAACTGATCAGGTGGTTTTCGACCAATTCGGATTGCCACCAATGCTATAAGGAGTGAAGCAGCATCACTGAAATTATGCAGTGCATCGGCGACAAGTGAGAGGGAACCGGATAGGATTCCCCCAATCACCTGTGCAACCGTCAGCAATATATTGGCGGAAACGGCCCACCAAAGACGGCGTTCGCCTATTTGAGAAGGGTCGCCATGGTGGTGACTATGCCCCATGTTGAACACTCTTTCTTCTTCTGCGGTTTTTCAAGAAATTCTTACCAGGAAAGAATTTATATAAAGCTGGCAAAACTAACAACGTCAAGATGGTAGAGGATATAATTCCACCAATAACAACCGTTGCTAATGGCCTTTGCACTTCAGACCCAGCGCCCACATTAAAGGCCATCGGAACGAATCCAAGAGAGGCCACAAGTGCTGTCATCAGAACAGGTCTCAGACGAGTCAAAGCCCCTTCAATAATTGCCTCATCGAGAGCTTTGCCGCTAGCTTGCAAATCACGAATGAAGGAGATCATCACAACACCGTTCAAGACTGCAACACCAGACAGGGCAATAAAACCAACCCCTGCTGAAATAGATAGAGGTATATCACGAAGCATCAAAGCAGCAATTCCTCCCGTTAATGCCAGCGGGACACCTGAGAAAATAACCAAAGCGGCACGGGCAGAATTAAACGCCATAAATAGCAATCCAAAAATCAGAGCTAGCGCTATAGGAACAACAATCATCAGTCTTGTTTTGGCAGAGATAAGTTGCTCAAACGTACCGCCATATTCAACCCAATATCCAGAAGGGAGGCTTACTTGAGTTTTTACCGCCTCTTGAAGTTCAGCTACAAAGCTACCAAGATCTCGCTCTCTAACATTAGCTGTTACAGTAATACGACGTTTGGCATTTTCACGGCTAATCTGTGCTGGACCAAAAGCAATGTTAAGATCTGCGACCTCTTTAAGAGGAACATAATCAGGCCTGCTATCAGCTCCTTCCATTTCTGCAAGGGGTAGCGGTACAGGCAACCTTTCCAAGCTTTCGATATTGCTGCGTAAATGTTCTGGCAAGCGCACTACAATGTCAAAGCGTCGATCCCCCTCATAAAGAACACCGGCTTCACGACCGCCCATGGCAACTTCCACCACCTCTTGGACATCGGCTACGTTTAATCCATAACGCTCTAGACGTTTACGGTCTGGAACTACACTGAGCGTAGGAAGTCCTGTAACTTGTTCAACCTTGACGTCTGCTGCTCCAGAAACTGAACGTAAGACTTTTTCAATCTCTTGAGCGGAAGCTAAAAGCTGATCCATATCATCGCCATAAATCTTTACAGCTAGATCGCTTCGTACGCCGGAAATCAGTTCATTAAAGCGGAGTTCGATGGGTTGAGAAAATTCATAGGCACTACCTGGCACCTTCTCAAGCGCAATTTCCATTTCCTCAATCAAATTGGCTTTTAACTTATCAGGATTTGGCCATTCATCACGAGGCTTAAGCAAAACATATATATCAGCAATATTGGGTGGCATCGCATCCGTTGCAACTTCCGCCGTACCGATACGTGCTATAATTGTTCGCACTTCAGGAAATTTCATGACTTCTTCTTCGAGTTTAAACTGCATTTCCACAGATTGCGTCAATGATGTTCCTGGCGCGCGAAGAGCCTGTATAGCAATATCTCCTTCATCAAGAGAAGGAATAAACTCTGCTCCCATCCTTGTTGCCCCAAATAAGCTGATGACAACTAGTACAATCGCAAAACTAATAATAGGCAAAGGCCGACGTAGCGTAAATCTTAACAAAGGCTCATAACCCTTTTTAGCGCCTCCGATAATGCGACCCTCCTTTTCATCAACCTTGCCTGTGATAAATGTTGCAACTGCGGCGGGTACAAAAGTAAGCGATAGCACCAAAGCAGAAAGTAATGCCATCACAACCGTTAAAGCCATAGGATGGAACATCTTGCCTTCAACACCCGTTAGGGCAAAAATTGGTAAATAAACAACCGTAATAATAATCACCCCGAAAATACTTGGCTTAATGACTTCTGCTGTAGCTTTTGCAGCCAGATCAAAACGTTCTTCTTTGGTAAGCAAGCGTCCTAGTTGATGCTGTGCCATACCAAACCGCCGAATACAGTTTTCCATGATAATCACTGCACCATCAACAATCAGGCCGAAATCCAGCGCGCCAAGGCTCATCAAATTACCAGACACCTTGTTTTCTACCATGCCTGTAATTGTCATCAACATAGAGATTGGAATAACAGCCGCTGTAATCAAAGCAGCTCTTAGATTACCTAAAAGCAGGAAAAGAATAACAATGACAAGCAAAGCGCCTTCAACAAGGTTCTTCTCGACTGTTTTAATTGTACGCTCTACCAATGTTGTTCTGTCATAAACTGCATTCGTGACAACGCCTTCAGGCAAACTAGAAGCAATCTCTTCCAGTTTTTTCCCAACACGCTGTGCCACATCCTGCGAGTTTTCTCCCATCAACATCATGGCCGTACCAAGCACAACTTCACGTCCGTTCTCAGTTGCAGCACCTGTACGCAAAGGTGAACCTAGTTTAACATCGGCAACATCACCAATACGGATGGTGACCTCATCGCGCTTTGCAAGAATAATATTATTTATATCTTCAATGCTCTCAACTTGGCCCGGAATACGAACAAGATATTGCTCCCCGTTACGTTCAATATAACCCGCACCGACATTGTCATTATTCTTTTCAAGAGATTCTAAAACATCATGGATCGTCAAATCATAGCTAAGCAGGCGTTCTGGATACGGTGTGACGTGGAATTGTTGCTCATACCCACCAATCGTATTGACCTCAACCACACCTTTTAAATTACGGAGCTGCGGCACAATGATCCATTCCTGTATGGTTAATAAATCCATCGGGGTGTAAGCTGAACCATCTTCTTTCTTCGCACCTTCTTCAGCTTCAACGGTATAGAAAAAGATCTCTCCAAGTCCTGTTGAAACAGGCCCCATAATTGGCTCTATTCCCTCTGGCACTTCACTTTTTATTTGCTGAAGCTTTTCACTGATTAACTGGCGGGCAAAATAAATATCTGTGCCATCTTCAAAAATAACCGTTACTTGTGAAAGGCCATAGCGGGATAATGAGCGTGTGTGGTCAAGATTAGGAATGCCTGCCAATACTGTCTCAATCGGAAATGTTATACGTTGCTCAACCTCTAATGGGGAGTATCCTGCGGCCTCAGTATTAATTTGAACTTGCACGTTCGTGATATCAGGAACAGCATCAATCGGAAGACGATTAAAATTGTAGATACCAAGAGCGCAAAAGCAAAGCACAACAATCATCACCAGCCAGCGGTGACGTATAGATAGGGAAACAATATTTTCTAACATGAGAATTCTCTTTTCATTACTTATTATATTTTTAATGTGAGTGAGCCGCAGTGGCTTTTAAGATGTCTGATTTGACAATAAAACTTCCATCGGAAACATAAGCTTCTCCAGCTTTTAACCCTCTAATGATTTCAACATAACCATCGCTTTTACGGCCTGTTTTTACAGGACGAGGAATGTATGAATCCCCTTCCTTAATAAAGACAACATCCCCAAGTTCTTCCATTTTCTGTAAAGCACTTTCCTTAACGGCAAGCTGTGCTTCGGCCACAGCAATGCTAACATCTCCCTCTATGGTCATACCTGGCTTCCATATACGTTCTGGATTAGGCAGGACAATAATGGCAATTTGCGTTTGGGTTAATTCATCAGCCGTAGGAAACAACATGTCGATTTTGCCCATTGCGGTTTTATCGCCTTCGAGCGTATGGATAGAAACACGTTGTCCGCTTTGTACATAATCAGCATCACGGGGAAATACATGAAATTTTGCCCATACGTCTGAAAGGTCTGCAATTACAAAAAGTGCGTCACCATTTGCGACATCTCCGATATTTGTATTACGTTCCAGAATAACACCGTTAATCGGCGCTGTTACATTATAGTCTTGGAGACTTTCATTCGATTCAATAACTGCCAGAACCTGCCCTTTTTCAACACGTTCCCCCAAATTGACCTTAACACTCCGTACAATCCCCTCAAAACGCGCTCTTACATCGGCTTTTGTATTTTGATTGATTGTAATACGACCTGTAAGAGGAATTGTCTGGTCCACTTTTGCTGGAGAAACTTTGTCAATAACAATGCCCATGCGCTGAACAGATTCAGGCGCTATCTCAGCTTTACCTTCCTCATGTTCTCCATGTCCATCTTCACCTTCTTCATGACCTTCCTCAGATTTTTGGGTGTCGTGACCGTGATTATCATGCTCATCTTTTTGCTCATGACTTTCATGGCCGTGGTCATCGTGATTGTCCGCTTCTTCGCCATGGTCGTTATGCTCATCTCCATCATCATGCGCATGGCCTTCGGCCTCATCATGCGTTTCATGGGATTCTTCATGCGCGTGTCCATCCACATCCTGAGCGTGGGCTGGGATGATTGCAATCGGGGATATAAACCAGCTCAGCAAAGCTGCTATTAAAAAGTAATGTTTCATTTTTGGTCTCCTGTTTTTAGAGAAATTGTTTGTTGAATTAAATGCGCATGGGCATTCATAAGAAAATCAGCTTGTGCTTTTGCCTGATGTAACTTCAACAGGCTATCAAGCTGAGCTTCCTGCATCTCATAGAGTGTTCGTTGCGCATCCAATAACTCTAGAAAGGAGAATCGACCAGAATTATAACCTTCAGAGGCCTGTTCATAAGCTTTCTGAGCACTTGGAATAATGTCATTTTTATAGGATTTAACTTCCTGAGATGCCGCAAGGAGCTGTTGATACACTTTTTCAGAAGCCTCTTTGAGTGACAGTAAAGTTGACCTGTTTTCATTTTCAGCCACTATCCGTTCGGCGCGCGCCTGAGCTATATTTCCCTGATTACGATCAGAAATAGGAATTGGTATAGAAAGTGTTGCCATAAATGCATTGCTGTCGGTTTCGTTAAAACGACGAATACCTAAGCCTATTGTAGGATTTGGCACACCATAAGCCTTGGCCAGTTCTATATTGCTTTGCGCCTGCAGTTCTTTAAGCTTCATCATTTCAGCTTGTGGCAAGTTTTCAAGCGCCTTAATCAGTTGCTCTTTTTCCGGCACATCAAAAGCCGTCTGAAGAAAACCAATCCCTTCATTGATTTGATCAACGCCACTGGCTAAAATACGCTCTAGCTGCGCTTTGGCAGAGGCTAATTCTTCTATGGCTTGCGCTTTTTCAATCGCAGCAGCTTTTTGCTCGATATCTACCTTGGTGTGTTGAATATCAGAAGCTGCTGCTGCACTCACACGCTTCTTAACGGCCTCATGGGTTTTATCAGCTAATGCCAGACGTCTTTCGGCGAGCTTCAGTCTTTCTTGAGCGATGACATAACCTGCATATGATTGATGCGTGCTTGCCAATGTCGCCAAAATTTGAGAAACCGCTTCTTGCTTAGCAGCAGCGAGAGCATAGTTTGCGACATCTTTTCTATATGTACGCTTCCCTGCAATTTCGATTTCCTGTTCCACCCCTAAGGTTAATTCAGCGCCATCAACGCCGGAAAAATCATCATCGCCCCCAAAGTTTTCAAGCTCCATAATTGCTTGAGGATTGGGGCGAAGACCTGCCTGAAGAGCTTGTCCTTCAGCAGACATGATAGAAGCAAGGTTCATTTTTATATCGGGATTATTTTCTAAAACAATTTGGAATACAGGATACAAATCTGTTTCCAAATTCTGCGCCTTACTCTGTAACGGCATAGAGAACAGAGCCGTACAGGTTAATAAAGTAAGTATTTTTTTATTCATAGTTTATCTCTTTTGCTCGATTGATAGGAATTAATACCAGCAAAGCCGCTGGCCTAGATCGGGCAAAAGTCTATGATAATAAGGATAAATCTAGACGCACTTTGCCCTTAGGCAAAGATACGAGGTGGGCGCTTGAGACCGTAAATAAGTTGAGAAGCGACCATAGAGGAATTCAGGCTGAATTGCTTGTTTTTATTAGCATTTAAGCTATGACCTAAGTCAGATGCGTTCCCATAAAAATGAGTGTGATGACAACCATGCCCACAGTGGCCGCACAAATGGTTATCCGCAGGCCGTTCGTTGGGAAAGTTATCATCTGTACTTTGGTTATCAGCTGATTGCGATTGTTCACAATCCGCCGTAATGCAACTCAAAGACCCAGCGTCGTCAAAAGCATGCACAGCCGGAGAGGATAAAAACCCACCCAGCAAAAAAGTAGCCAGTACAAATATGTGCATAAACTTTTTCATTCTTCTAATCATAACTTGTATTCAAAAAATAACAAGAGAAATTACCCCCATAAATTGCTTATCGGGATAGCCCATAAATTCAGCCCAAAAGGCACGACATCTTTGCCACGATATAGCACAACACCACAAACAAAATCATCGCCTGTAATGTTTTGCAGTTCTTCTAATCCTTTGAAATCAGATTTTGAAACACTATCACGTTGTTTCACCTCAATGGCGACTAATTGCCCATTTGGCTTTTCTAAAACAAAATCAACTTCTTTGTTATCGCTGGTTCTAAAATGGAACAAATCCATTTTATCATCACGGAACGTCATAAGCTTCAGCAGTTCTGTCGCCACAAAGTTTTCAAGTACATGGCCAAATAGCTCTGGTCTGTTTTTCTCCAGATCGCTTAATTCATATTGCATTAGGTGACAGAGCAACAACGTATCTGTCATATACCCTTTGGGAGATTTTACCAGCCGTTTGCCAATGTTGCGATACCATGGTGCTAACTCAAAGGTCAGGAACAGCATCTTAAGCAATGTTTTGTAATTACGTGAGGTCACAGGGTTAAGGCCCGCGTCTCGAGCAATATCCGCATCATTGACCAAGCCACCTGCACGATTAGCCAGAATACGAAGCAAGTTAGGAAGTGTGCTGAGTTTCTCAATTTCAGCTAGCGCACGGACATCTCTCTGCAAAATTGTTGTGAGATAGCCATCAAACCAAGTTGTGCGCTCGTGGATATCTGCCCCCGATATTTCAGGGAATGTTGCAGTTCGAATAATGTCAGAGAGATTTTGTTTGTTTTTATCTGCTTCAAAGTCTTTATTGAATAATCGTTCTATAAAATCACCATTACCGCCCAGCGCTTCTGCGCCTGAGACAGGATAGAGTGTGAGAACATTCATGCGTCCGACCAGCGGATCTGAGAGTTTTGGCAAAGCCATGATATTGGCTGATCCTGTAAGCAAAAAACGACCTTTAAGTTTGGAGCCTTGCGCTTGACGCAACTCATCAACAACAACTTTTAAAGCTCTGAAAATCTCAGGCACCAGCTGCACTTCATCGATAATCAATGCGCCCTTACGTTCTCTGAGATAACTCTCTGGTGCATTGGCAGCAGCAGCCATTTGCGTTGTACTATCAAATGTTACATATTCGGCAGGGTATTCTTTTTGAGCAATCGCTTGAACCAGCGTGCTTTTACCGGCCTGACGGGGGCCGTTGAGAAAAACAACAGGACTAACTTCTAGAGCCTTGAGAAGCTTGCTCCTGATATGCCGGTTAATATGCGCCATTGCCATACCTTTTTAATTTGTTCGTATGAATCTATCTTTTATGAATTATAAAACAAACTTTTATATTTGCAAGGATTGTTTTTCGCCCCGTTTTCCTGCCTCATACGCCTCCTGCAAAGCCTCTTTCAAAGACCAGACGGCCACATCGTGAAAATCAAGGCTGTCGCTGTTTCTGGTTTCCAGCGTTTCAAGGTTCAAATGCTTCTTGGCGATTTCCTCTAAAAGCTGGTCAATTTGGTATTCAGTGGTTTTAGGCATATTCACCCTCCTTGAAAACACGGTCGGTGATGTGTTGTAGGTCGTTGGCAATGTCTCCCAAAAACCCTGCGTCGCCCCAGCGTATGTCATCGGGGTTGGTTTCAAAATGATCTGCGCTTGCCGCTTGCAGGCGCTCCAGCATCTCGTCAATGCGGGCTTTGTGTTCTATAAAGGCGTCCAGCGCCGTTCTTTTTTGCTCCTTTGTTAACACCAGTAACGCTTCATTTCCGAGGCTTATCAAGTCAATTAGCATCAGTTTTTGCTTATTCTTTTTTTTGGTCAGCGAGGCATTCGCATGTTATGCACAA
>DIMG01000028.1 GCA_002425415.1 Micavibrio sp. UBA5572 | reverse complement strand
AATATTATGAAAACAAAGGCTTGACCGGAGTCAAGAACGCGGGAAAAGAAGCTAAAATATGACAAAATTACTGTTTTTTATGGAGCATGTTAGCGATTGTTTAAGCCCTTTATGGCGAAATGGGAGCTATAGATTCTAAGCAACCCAAAACCTGCAGACACATGAATTACAACCTGAATAAAACAAGCAAAAGAAAAAAATCTCTAGTCGACATCGCAAAAGGTCACATGGCATTTTCGATGGTGTTAATTAACGGTTTAATTTTGACGATTGCTTCTTTTTTGGTTGCAAACATGTTTGTAAACCAGATGTTGCTTGAAGAAAACGAGCGTGTTCAAACTGCCGCAGAAAAGATTATAGAAGCAGGAACTCAAAAACTGGAAAATGATCTTGGTATGATTACATCGCTGTTCAGGGATGTAAATTCGCAAGAGACATTGTCAGACCGTGCATTAAAACTTCAAACATACGACCCGCTGATTAAAAATCTTGATAGTGGAGATATTCACTGCGTCTTTTATGTTGATAAAACATTGTCGATAGAACATCTGACTCCTTTGTATGAAAGGAACAAAGATGATTTGGCTCATATTGTTGATGAAAGCCTTAAAGTGATCGAAAAATATAAGGATGAAATCAGCAGGCAGAGCGGTCGGTTCGTTCTTTTGATTGATAATGACGCAATACAACTCAAAAAAGTACAAGAGCTTCCTGAAGTATATGCCAAAAATATGCTGTGGGTACAACCTATCAATCACATCAAAAATCATGAGCAGGGAGGATTCATTTTCGCCGTTGTAAAGGCAGACCAGAAGAGCTTGTTTTCAGGTTTGACGGATTTAAAAAATATTTCCAACTATATTGTCCTTAATAAAGAGACAGGATCAACCCTATACAAATGGAGTAGAGATGGATCGTATGAAAATATCGGGAAATTAAACATCAATCTTGAAAAAAGAATGGCATCATCGACCAGCTTGATTAAAGGCACATTTGTTCCAACTTCACAAATTAGCCTGTTAAAAATTGTACCGTGGTTGATTCTGGTATTCTTGGGGGGGGTGACCGGTTTTGTTCTTTTGTTTATGTGGAAATCACAAATCAGCGCAAGATTTCTTGAAGAAATGTATTCAATTCTGGAACAAAAAAACTCGGAGCTGGGCAATGAAATTCATGAAAGAGAACGCCTGAATCATGTTTTGCGAAAAGCAGAACGTGAAAACAAAGCGATTATAAATGCAATCTCCGACGTAATTTTTGAAATCAGTTTAAGTGGAGACATACTGTTTTTGAATGATGCATGGCAACGCCTGACTTCAATTCCTGCCCAGCAAAGCCTTGGTAAAAACATGTTCGATCTGATTCATCCTAAGGATCAGGAAGAACAGAAAAAAGCTGTATCGCAGATGATTAAAGGGTTACGTACTGGCTATAGAGTCATGACATCGATTAGAACATTCGAAGGAAAATACAGAGCCGTTGAAATGACAATTTCCATGATCCGTATGGATGAAAACCGGAGTATGCGCGTTGTTGGTAGCTTTACAGATATAGACGAACGTCAACGCGCAGAATGGGCGTTAACAGAAGCGGAAAGAAAATATCGCTCAATCTGGGAAAATTCGGCACATGGCATTTATCAAGTAACACAAGACGGACAAATTATTTCCGCAAATCCTGCAATGGCAAGAATCTTCGGCTACGAATCTCCTGAAGCGATGATGCGCGAAGTTAGAAACTCACACCTAGAGCTTTTCTTAAATCCGAATGAACGGATGAAAAAATTAAGAGCACTTGAATCCGATCATGCTCAAGATGTTTTGGAATATAGCGCAATCCGCAAAAATGGAGAAAAATTCTGGATACAAGAAACCATCCGCCCTGTCTTTGATGAACAAGGCTCTATGGTTTATTTTGAATCAGGAATTGAAGATATTACCAAGAGGAAAGATGCAGAATCACAGCTTCAGGACGCTAAGCGTGAGTCGGATATTGCCAACCGTGCAAAATCAGAATTTCTGGCAAATATGAGCCATGAATTGCGCACACCGCTTAATTCAATTATCGGCTTCTCTGAAATTATCAGAAACGAAGTTTTTGGACAGATCGAGCCCAGGTCATACTGGGAATATGCCCGCGATATTCATGAAAGCGGAAAGCACCTCTTGTCGATTATTAACCAGATTTTGGATATATCAAGGATTGATGCGGGTGACCGTGAGTTGCGCGAGGCTCGCCTTGACATGAAAAAACTGGTAGGTACAACAATTGATTTGATGTTGCCAAAAATCAAGGAGGCTGGATTGTTTTTACCAGAGCCTGATTTGAGTTCTTTGCCAAACTTGATCGGTGAAGAAGTTGCAATCCGCCAGATGCTAACCAATATTCTATCGAATTCTATCAAATTTACCCCTGAAGGTGGACATATCACCGTCAGTGGGGAAGTCGACGATCAAGGTGAATTGAGATTGTCTGTAACAGATACAGGGATTGGTCTGGATGAGTTTGAAATTGAACGTGTGACATCCAGATTCGGATCAATTGATGGGCGTTTAAGTAAATCAGCCTATGGTTTGGGTCTGGGGTTATCTTTGGTTCATTCCTTGATGCGTTTGCACGAAGGAAGGGTTGAAATTATCTCCCAAAAAGGAATTGGAACGACCGTGACGCTGGTTTTTCCTCGCAAACGGATGGAATTGCCTTAATCCAAATTATAAAACATAGCCTCTGCATCATCGCGGGACAATGCCAAGGCTTTTGCTGCAGTTTCATATCCAAATCCATTTCGCGCCAAAGACGCGAGAGATTTTTGTTGTGAAGACTCTCGTATAGCAAATGCCCCCAGTTTTTTTCTACGAATAAAACGAACGGCCATTGCAAGCTCATGTTCGGAATTTTCATCACCCTGACACGCGGCAATCAATTCACTCGGGACACCTTTATTTTTCATCTGGGCTTGGATCTTCTGACGTGAAAAACCTCTCTGGGACAAGGAATGGTATAACCCTTGGGCATAAGTAGCATCGTTCAGATAACCAAGATCGAGAAATTTAATGACCACCTGGTCAAGCAAAGAAAGGCAGTCTTCCCTGATTTGATCCGGATGGTCACGACAGGAAAGATCAATTTTGCGGGTCATCACCCGTTTGAATTGAGCGGAAGACGCCATAAAACGCTGTAGATAATACGCTCCCGAATTTTCAAGATAGCTGGATGTAATTTTTTTTCGGCGTTTCACCGTATTTTCCGGAGTTTTTACCGGATTGGGGGTTGATTTTTCGCGCACAAATGCTTTCTTCATGGAATGAAATTACAAGGAAATAAAGAAATTGTCTAATCATCCCGTTGAAAATACTTTTCCCGAACCAAGACAAATAGGTCGCTGTAATTGGGTGGGGTTATTCACGCTCGTAGAAAAAGAAGTCGGGCGGTTTATGAACGTGTATATGCAAACACTTATTGCCCCTGTTGTAACCTTGGTTTTGTTTTTTGCGGTTTTCACCTTGTCCTTCAAACAGCACATAGCTGAGGGTATTGGCATCTCGGGGATGCAATTTCTGGCTCCGGGACTTTTGATGATGACGATGATTCAGAATGCTTTTTCAAATCCGTCCTCGTCATTGATAATCGCTAAAGTTCAGGGAAATATTGTCGATATTCTTATGCCTCCTTTGGCTCCTTGGGAAGTTTTGAGCGGATTGATGATTGGAGCGCTTTTACGATGTTTGGTGATCGGTGTTCTCGGATATGGTGCCATATCACTTTTTGTAACGATTCCCGTCCATTCACTTAGCACAGTCCTGATCTTTGGTGTTCTTGGCAACGTGCTGTTGGCCACAATCGGCGTTATTGCGGGGTTATGGGCTGATAAATTCGACCACATGGCAACTGTAACAAATTTTATTATCACCCCTTTGACATTCCTGTCAGGAACGTTCTATGCCTTGAGTGCATTACCTGAAACTTGGCAAAAAATAGCACTATTCAACCCGTTCTTTTATATGATAGATGGGTTTCGCGCTGGATTTATCGGCCATGCCGAAACACCACTTTGGACAGGTTTTTTTGTCCTTTTGGGTTTATGTACGGTCTTGATGGGAGCTGCTTGGTGGATGTTAAGGACGGGCTATAAAACAAAATATTAGTGAATAAAGGTATTTTTTACGTATGACTGACACACCGGATGACAAACAAGGGAATGAAAACCCTTCTGCAGATGGCGCTGAAATAGTAAGCTTTCCACTCCCTGATGACAGCCATGTTCTGACATTTGATCTGGAACGTGCCAGTCTGCGGGGACGAATTGTTCGCTTGGGAAAAGTCCTCGATGATATGATTATTCCGCATTCTTATCCCGATAAAGTGTCCTCCATGGTGGCTGAAACGGCCACATTGGCAATCCTACTGTCATCAATGCTCAAATATGAAGGCGTATTTATCCTCCAAGCCCAAGGGGAAGGGCCGGTTTTAAGGCTGGTTGCCGATGTAACCTCATCGGGGGATGTCCGTGCTACGGCAGGATATGACCGTGCCATGCTCGAAAAGATTTTAGAAGAAGATCCTTCTCCCGAAATACGCAGACTTGTTTCAAATGGTTATCTGGCATTTACCGTTGACCAAGGCGAATATTCGGAACGGTATCAGGGAATTGTTGAATTATGTGGACAAGGTCTGACGGATTCCATCCATCATTATTTTGCACAATCCGAACAAATCGGGACGGCCATTAAAATGGCTGTTGCAAAAGGAGATGACGGTTCGTGGCGAGCAGGAGCCATTATGCTGCAACACATCCCCGTAAGCGACTTGATCCCTCAAGATCATAAGCCGGTTGAAGATCATTGGGATCGTGCCAGAATTCTTTTGGAAACATGTACGAATGAAGAGCTTCTGGACGCAAGGCTTCACGATGAAACGCTCTTGTTCCGACTGTTTCATGAAGAAGGAATTCGTGTTTATGATCCCCATAAAATTCAAAAAGGATGCAGATGTACCCCTGAAAAACTACAGTCAATTCTGGGGTTACTGTCAGAAGATGACAAACAACATGCAATACAGGATAATAAAATTGTTATGACTTGCGAGTTTTGCAATAAGGATTTCTGTTTTAATCCCGACGAAGTTTAGATGTTCTGACGTTTTTCTTTATTTCTAAACTTCACGCAATAAAAAAGCCGACCAATTGGTCGGCTTTTTCTGATTCATATAACCTTATTTCTCAAAGGTAATTTCGGTACGACGGTTAGCCGGTTCACGAACTTCATCGGCAGTCGGAACCATAAGGTTCTCTTCGCCCATGCTATCGACTTTGAGCATCGAAGCAGGAACACCACGAGAGATCAAGCCATCACGAACCGAATTGGCACGTTTGGCAGACAGACGTTTGTTATACTTCTTCGAACCGGATGTATCGGTGTAACCAGTTACAGCCACGGCAGAGATGTTTTGTTTTTTGATCTCGGCAGCAACTGAATCCAGAACACTTGATCCACCGTTGTCGACTTTAGATGAGTCAAAATCAAAGAAGACCAGATATTTCGCATCTTCAGCAGCCATTGGCGCCAATGGAGGTGCAATAGCCGTCACAGGAGGCATAACATCTTCCGGTGGAGGTGCTAGATCGCCACCAAGAGTATTCAAAGCTTCCAAAAATTGACTTTTGCACCCTGAAATATCTTCTTTTTGCCAGTTTTCTTCCTGCTGTTCGATCCAGCAATCAAAACGGGCTTGAGCAACAGCAGCAACTGAAGGGTTAGCTTCCCGTGCGCCACGATCCAGAGCCGACATCAATTTGGCGCGTGCGCCAGAAAGCTCCTCAATATGCTCTGGTTTCAAATTCCAGTCGGAAACAGGTTCAGGAAGAACAATTTCGCCTGATGCTGCTGCCAGACCTTTGCGCGCAAAATGTAGCGCATCTGGATAATCGAACATGACGTTTTGTTCACGATTGGCCATATCCCGATATTCTGAGGCCAAGGCCTGAGTAAATGGGCTGCCGACAGCCTGAGCTTCATTCAAAGCTTCGACTTCTGATTGACTTTTAAAACCCGAACAACCCGACACGATCAGCGACGTGGCCGTGATGAGGGTCAGTAGGGCGATACCGCGGATGCTTTTCATTGACTGCTCCTTAACCAATTATTGTAGAAAGACATCTTGAGAATTTGTAGATTCTCTTTGATTGCCTGTCGGTTTTACGGGGAAGGAATAGACTTGTAAAGGTGCTTTTTCCTTAATTTGAGGTTTTAGGCAGATAATATTATCCATATCGACTGAAATACGATTTTTTTATAACCTTTCAAAATTTGGAAGAAGGAATATTGGGGAATGTTTGGAAAGAGCCTAAAGGCAAAACTGAAAACTTTTCTTGACTTTTGAAGGGAAATGGAACATTGTTCGCTCCACCTTTGGGGGCATTGTCATAAGCGATTCGCCCGCAACCTACTCCGGAAGATAAGATTTAAAATTGCCCATGCGGCTTCTTGTCTGGTAGCGTTAAGTCAGGGGACGAACGAAAATAAAAACGAAATAAAAACGAACGTAACAAACCATAAACATTCAAAGGAGTGTGAACGAATGCATAAACCGCTTGCAGGTATGAGCGCGGCAATTTTAGTCGCAAACGGATTTAACGAAATCGAAATGACAACATTTCAAAGAGCGATTTTGGAAGCAGGCGGGACTCCACATATAGTAAGTGTAGAAAACTCACTGGTGAATGGTTGGCGTGGCAGTAACTGGGGATTGAATCACCCTGTTGACAAACCGCTCTCCAACGCTTTGGCTGCGGATTACGATATTTTGGTAATTGCTGGCGGCGAACGCAGCCACGAAAAATTGAAAACGACCGCCCATAGCAAACGCTTTATTGGTGGCTTTATGGCTGCTTATAAACCTGTTATGGCCGTTTCTGATGCTGTTAAACTGATGGCTGATCTGGAATTGTTGCAAGGCATCACGGTCTCTGGTCCTGAAAATGTCAAAGAAGCAGCCACATTCGGTGGAGCCGTCTGGTCTGAAGATTCCCCTGTGATGCATCACAACCTGTTCAGTGGCAATTTTACTGAAGAAAACAAAATGGAACTGACAGAAGGCTTTATCACTTTTGCCCATGCTCAATATCATGGGGATGATGAAGACCAACAAGCGGCAGCCTAACCCGACAGGATAAGGAAAACAACGCGATGCGCGCAGATGTTCAAGCATTGGTTGATGATATTCGCTATGCTCTCCAATTGTTACGGAGGCATCTTTGACTGGGATGTAGCACTGTCTCGTCTGGATGAACTCAATGCATTATCGGCTTCCCATGATTTATGGGAAAATCCTGAAAAAGCCCAAGCTTTGATGAAAGAAAAGAATCGCCTCGAACAAAAAATCGAGGAGGTTCGTAGCGTTGAAACAATCCTTAATGATAATCTGGAAATGATCGAACTGGCGGAAGAAGAGGGGGACAACTCTTTGATCGTAGAGGCTTACGATCAAATCGAAAATTTGGCTAAAGAAGCAAAAAAACTCCAGTTACAGAGCCTTTTATCCGGTGAAGCAGATGAAAATGATGCCTATCTGGAGGTCAATGCCGGAGCCGGAGGGACAGAAGCCTGTGATTGGGCGGGAATGCTGCTGCGAATGTATGTACGTTGGGCAGAAAGCCATGGCTATAAGGTCTCTTATCTGGATGAAACCGAAGGCGACGGCGCGGGCATTAAATCGACCATGATAAAAATTGAAGGGGCAAGAGCCTATGGCTGGCTGAAACACGAAAGCGGGGTTCATCGCTTGGTACGGATTTCACCGTTTGACTCGAATGCCCGCCGTCATACCAGTTTTGCATCGGTGGCCGTTTCTCCGGTTGTTGACGATAATATCGAAATAGAGATTCTGGAAAAAGATCTGCGTGTGGATACGTTCCGCGCCAGTGGTGCAGGGGGGCAGCACGTCAACAGAACGGATAGTGCGGTCAGAATTACCCATAACCCAACAGGTGTTGTGGTGTCCTGTCAGGCGCAAAGATCCCAGCACCAGAACCGCGCAGCCGCCATGGAAGTGTTGAAAGCAAGGCTTTATGACCTTGAATTGAAGAAAAGGGAAGCCGTGAGCGACTCCCAGTACGATTCAAAATCGGATATTGGTTGGGGGCATCAAATCAGGTCTTATGTCTTGCAACCCTATCAAATGATTAAGGATTTAAGGACGGGTGTTGAGCGGACAGACGCCCAAATTGTGTTGGATGGCGATTTGGATGACTTTATGCATGCCTCTTTGGCATTAAAATTGGGTGAGGCGACCTTCGGTGGAGCCGACAGAATAAGCGATATTTCCTGAAAATTCATTGGGATATTATGCTATATCGCCTGTAATAAGATTGCAGTGATTTTTTATCTGCGCTATGTAATCACACAAAGCATATTCATTTATAAACATAATATTCGGAAGGTCATGATGATGAACATCTTTCAAAAAACTGGCTATGCATTGGTGGCATTGGTCATTTTGTCAACACCGCATCAGGCTCAGGCTGGATTTGAAGCCACATTTGGAGGCTCTTCCGAATCTGCTAAAGGCAACATTGTTTCAACAAACACAGTAAAAGTTGAGCAGGATTATAGTCTGGCGAAAGGAATTGACGATCAAGCTCCTGCACTCAAAGTTTTTAATGAACACTATGTTCCGGATTCCATCCGCCAGAAATATAATTTATCTGAAGGTAATTCTATCAAGGACAACAAAGATTTTTCTGATGTTTCCCCAGCTTCGGGCATAGACATGCCCCAGCCTCTCACGCCGGAAATTGTATCTGCCTCACAAAATTTGCAACAAGCAATTTCAATGTCTCCAACCAATAATAAAAAACCACAAATCGTAGCAAGTTGGCGTGCCCGCAAAGGCGAAAACATACGGGATGTTTTACGTCGTTGGTCTGAACGTGAATCGGTTGATTTGATGTGGGCATCGCCGGATTCTCCTACGTTGCTTTCTGATTTTTCGCATATCGGAAAATTTCAGGATGCAGTAGGCCTTTTGTTGAAACAAACCGGAGTGTCAGAACTTCATTCCCAATTCCGTTCGGAAGGCATGGCACCTGTCATGATGAATCCTGCATCAACTGTCACAACCAATCTTCCGATTCCCCAAGAGTCATCAGCATCGGAAACGGAAACTAAAAAATCTGTAACAAATTCTTTGTCTTCTATTTTTAAACCACAGGCAGAAAAATCATCGGCTCCTGAAACAAGATGGTTTGGTCTTTCGGGAGCCCCTTTGGCTGAAGTCCTGCAGGTTTGGGGAGAGGATGCAAATGTGAGCGTAATCTGGCAATCTGAAAAAAACTACGCCTTAAAAGAATCCGTTTCACAGGTAGGAACATTTGAAGATGCTGTGTACCGTGCATTAAATCAATACAGCTCGGAAACAGTGAGACCCGTTGGAGAAATGTATAAAGATCCGTCCGGACATAAGGTTCTGGTCATTCGGACAGATGTCTCTCCCAGCTAATGTTATTGAGACGATACAAAAACTATAAATAGCCAATACCCATAAAGAATATTTCGAGGAGTCCAAAATGAACAAGAGCAATCTTTCAGCCGCCATTATAGCAGGGTTACTAGGATGTTCGGCACTCGTAATGCCAATAAATTCCGGTTGGGCTTCCACTGCTGTTTCGGCAAAATCCTCATGGGCTGTTAGTCGGGTTGCCAGTATCGCGCAGGGAAATTACTGCACGATGGCACAAAAATACGACAACAGCTCGATTATCAGCTTTGCAAGAAGCACTAACGGGGAATATTCTTTGGCTCTGGATTTCCAAACCCCTGTTTTTAACGGGACAGGAGAAGAAACAATTATTCTCCAAGCCGGATCGGGAAATAAGCAAACGTTCAAAGTCGTTCCGCAATCTTCTCAAGTGGCTGTAATCGCCCTTGGTCGCGATGAAAAATTTTTCAAGGCGCTCGAATTATCTCAAAAACTGGGAATAGAATTTGCAGGCAACAGTTTCGATTATAAAATGGAAAAATTCAAAGACGGGCGGACTGAACTGGTCACATGTCTTTCAGGATTGAACTCTAAAGCAAATGAAATCACACCTTCTAGCGGATCTTCTGAAGCTTCCGGTGACACGAAATCGTCCAAAGAACCAAGTGTAGAAGGCCTTTTGGCTGCCCGTCCAAAACCATCAATGGGATCAGAGCCAATTTCATCAACCGAAACATCCGTTCCGGTCACAAAAGTTGAATCACAAATCATCGCAGCGCCATCTTCAAACGAGTCTTTCAACAAAGAAAATGAAGCTAAAATTCAAAGTCTCATAGCAGAAAACACGCAACTGAAAAAATCGCTCTCTGAATCCCGTCAGGAATTTGAAAAGCAACTGGCACAAGCGCAAAGCGCAGCGGCCAGTGAAATGAATGCAAAGCTGAAGGAAACTGAATCGGAAAACAAACAGATAAAAGAACGTTTGGCCGATCTGGAAAAAGAAAGCACAATAAAAGACAGCCAGACCGCACAGCGTATGACCCAACAAGTCGAAGCATTAAAAGCTGAAAACGCGACATTAAGAAATCAGGTTGAAATTGCAACCACAACCGATACGGCCAACGCACAAAACGGTCAACAAGAAATGGCCGCCCGCATTACCGCGCTTCAAGCAGAAAATACGGCGCTAAAGACAAGCTTAGAACAAGTCAAATCACAACAGCAGGAATTGGCAGTTGCTGAAGACGACAACGCTCTTAGAAAGGAAATCAGAACACTAAAAGTTCAGATGGAAACCCTTCAGGGTGAAAAATCATCTCTTCAAGCAAATTTTGATAAGCTTCAAAAAGAAAATGAATCCGGTCAGATCAAAAGTGCGGGAGGCAGTTGGGATTTAGAACAAGCAACGCGGCGTTATCAGGAAAGTCAGCGTGAAATCCGCAGGCTTGGTGCAATGCTGGATGACGAGCGTCTAAAATGCGTTGCAGAAAAGAAAGAGATCGAAATGATGCTCTTTGACCCTAAAATTGCCGATAGTGCCCAAATTGCAAAATTGAATGTCTTGGAAGACCAGCTCTCTGAAAGAGACGGGAAGCTTAAAGACATGCAAGCACAATTGACTACCTTACAACAAGCAGCCTCCCCTGAAAAAGATCAGGAAATAGCTCTGCTGAAGTCAAATTTGGCAAATGCGGAAACGTCACTGAACAAAACGGTTGATGAGCGCGCTAGAGCTGAAAAAGCTATAGAAGAAATAAAAGCAGAGCAACAAAACAAGTCTGGTGAATTGAGTAAAAAAATTGTAGCCCTGCAGGAGGATCTGAAAAGCAGCCAAGCCAAAGTCGAAGACTACGAACGGAAAATGGCCGAAGGACAGGCGCGGGTTACATCTTTGGAAACCCAGATAGCCTCTTTGAATCAAGCTTCATCAGATGCAACTGAGTTAAGTGTGAAGATGCAACAACTTCAAACCGAGCTGGTTAAGAAGGATGCAAGTATAGCAACGTTAACGGCTCAAATGTCGGAGAAAGAAAACAAACTGGCGTCTTTGGAGCAAGTGTCAGCAGGAGTCAGCGATCTGAAACTGAAAACACAACAGCTTGAAACTGAACTGGCTAAGAAAGATGAAAATATTGCGAATTTAAACGCACAATTGACAGAGCGTGGAAGCAAGCTGGCCTCTATGGAGCAAGTATCAGCAGGAGTAGAGGATCTAAAACTGAAAACCCAACAACTTCAAACCGAGCTGGTTAAGAAGGATGCAAGTATAGCAACGTTAACGGCTCAAATGTCAGAGAAAGAAAACAAACTGGCCTCTTTGGAAAGTCGCTTGAGCGAGGCTCAAAAAATGTCCCAGCAAATACAACAGGCTCAGACCAATGAAAAATCAAGCGAAGCATTACTGGCGACATTGAAAGAAGACTTGGTACAAAAAAGCACAAAACTGGGTGAGACTGAGGCAAAGCTTATTCAATTACAAAGCCAACTCGCTCAATATCAAGCCAAAAGTGGTGCAGAGCAAGCATCTGCGTCGACAGCTCAAACAATGCTTCAGCAAAGTCAGGCCAAAGTAAACCAATTGGAAGCCCAAATTAGGGCGTTGCAACAAGAGCAGACTAAAATAACAGCGCAGCAAGTCGCCTATGTTCAGCCGTCCTATGGAACAGAATCAGCATCCATGGCGCAGCCGGAGACAAGACCAGAGACAGTAAATACAAATACCTCGAGCCTTTTCCCGACTTCCGTGCAATATGCGTCATTTTTGGAAACTGCGGGCATTCCTGTAAAAGGAGGTCTGTCTGAGGTGGCAGGGGGAGATCCTTCATCATATAAAGCCTATAGTTGGAAAACCCAAAGCCTTTATGGAAGTGTAGAAATGCGTAAAGCAGCGGGAGCGTCATCCTTTGATACAGTCATAAGCCAGTATTTGGCTCGGGCAAAATCGCGGTGCAATGGTGATTTCGCCGCTGTTCCGTCACAAGCCAAAGCATCTGGAGTAGAACAAAGCTCGTCTTATGAAATTGCCTGCGTCGGTCAAGGAAGCTCAAGCTCGGCATCAGTATTGTTCACATACGGAAAAGGCATCATATCGACAGTCGCCCATGAAGGGCGTGCAGAAGCCATGGATTTGGCAATTGATGCGCGTGATCGGGTTGCAAAGGCAATACGCTAATTTTTCTGAAATTCTGTAAAATAGATAAAATTTTAGATAAATTTTAAATAACCCGCTAACCTTTTTATGCCACAATGAATATAATGGTTTCGAATATTCCTAACGAAGAACTCGTTTTTTATAGAGAGCCTAAAAAGTAATAAAGGGCTCAAAGAATTATGGCGGATAGTAAACTCTGGCTACAACATTTGTCGTCGTCTCTGCGTGCAAGCCGACAGGTGGCGTATTTGTATCATGTAGATGAAGATCGATATGAATTTATCGGTGATGTTATGGGCGTTCTCGGTCTGGCAGAAGAAGAATTTCCAAGAAACAAGGAAAGCTTTAAACGGCTCATTTTGAATGATGATGTGATAGCAAGGCAGCTATCAATTGCTGATGCGCTTGGTCAATCCTCGGAAAAAGAAAAGAATTTTACCCTAAAATATAGGCTCATACGTGCCAATGGAACTCCCATTCCTGTCATTGAAACAGGGGTTGCAAGATTTGATCCAAAGGACAAAAAAACAACAATCCAGAGTTTGATGGCATTGGATATTGAAACAATCGAACACCAAAAACGCCTTGCGCGAAAAATTGGCTTCAAAAATACAGTCAGCTCTGTTTTTAGTAGCAATGGAGATCGCCGCAACCTTCTGGGTGTGTTGGAAAAAGAAATAGAAAAAAACTTAGAAGAAGATGGGAATAAAGGATTTCTGGTTTTACTGGGACTTGACCGGATGTCCTTGGTCAATGAAATTTATGGCAGCAGCTTCGCAGATGATCTTTTGGAACAAGTGGAGCAGATGCTGCGTGTCATTACAGCGGGAAAAGCAGATCTATATCACGTGGCAGGGGATATTTTTGCACTCTTGTTTAAAGACAGGTCTGCGGGTGAAATGCATGATATTGCACAAGAAATTTTGAAAGTATTTTACAACCAAACATTGGCAGTGCAAGAACGATCGATCCATCAAGTGGTGTCCATTGGCGGAGTGCGCCTGACGGAAAAAGGAATATCTGCCTCTTCTGCTTTGAGTAGGGCAGAACTCGCTCTAATGGATGCCAAAAATAAAGGCAGAGGATGTTTTATCGAATATTCCGAAAAATTGGGAGAAGAAGTTAAAAATTTCCGAGACATATTGAATATCGGTGATAACTTTCTAAAGGGCTTCAAAGATGGCCGCGTTAAAATGGCATTTCAAGGTATCGTAAATTCAAGAACAAATAGTATTTCATTCCATGAAAGCCTGATACGGTTAATTGATGAAAATGGCGAAGTCCATTCTGCGGGGCAGTTTATTGGCGCGATTGAAAAGATGGGTTTAACGCGCTTGGTAGATACGTTTGCAACACGAGAAGCAATTCGCGAGCTGAAAGAATTTCCTGAAATTTCATTGTCGGTCAACGTATCCAATCATACCTTCACCGACCCTGATTGGTTAAAATCCATAGTTGTAGAGTTAAGAGACCATACCAATATTGCTGAACGCTTGATCGTAGAAATTACTGAAAGCGTCGTCATGAATGATGTCCATCAAACAATGCGTGTTATCAGAACATTGCAGGATTTGGGATGTAAAATTGCACTGGATGATTTTGGAGCAGGCCAAACCGCCTTTACCCAACTCAAAGATCTTTCATTGGATATTGTAAAAATTGATAAGTCTTTTATCAGGGACATGGAAAAAGAAGAGAATAAACTCTTTATCCGGACGTTGCATTCTCTGGCATCTGCCATGAATTTGGAAACTGTAGGGGAAGGAGCAGAAACATTGGCCGAGGCAGATATTTTGACCAAAGACGGGATCGATCATATTCAAGGGTTTGTCTATGGTCTACCGACAATGGATCGCCCATGGGCTAATCTTCACGTTCCTGAAAATATGACGAAGCAGTAATAATTAACCACAAAAAACCGCCCTTTGCGGGCGGTTTAATTTCAATCAATCAAATTCTATTCATCGTCACTTCCGGTTTTCTGACCTGGAAGAGAGAAGTTGGAAAAAGCTTTCATGGTTTGTTCAAACAAAGCCATATTCTGTTTGCTCATTTCTTCAAAACTATTCATCGGGAAAATTCCACCGAATGATTTGTTCAGCTGTTCGCGGAACTGCTCTTGTTTTTGAGTAAAATCGTTAATGGATTGTTCCAGATAGTTGGGAACAAGCTTACCCATATTGTTGCCGTAAAAGCCGATCAACTGCCGCAGGAAATTTGTTGGCAGTAAATTCTGCCCACCTTTTGATTCTTGTTCGACAATAATTTGAGTCAGAACGGAACGAGTCAGATCATCCCCGGATTTGGCATCATAAACAACAAAATCATATCCTTCCTTAACCATCTGACATAAATCATCTAGCGTTACATAACTGCTGCGCCCAGTGTCGTATAAACGACGGTTTGCATATTTTTTAATTACTGTGGGCTTGTCGCCACCTTTTTTAGAAGCCATTGCCTTGCACCTATGGTGTAAAATGTTGCAGGATCATCTTTACAATTAAGCACAAATTCACGTGCGACACAAATATTTTGCTGCGTGATATTTTATAATGTCATAATATTGTTTCGCAAAACTTCGCAAAGGTTAGAATGGCAAGACAAACAAAAGATATTTTGCTGCAACCCGCAATCCGGCAAAGGCCGTTGATGATGCAATTGGGGCTTGCATCAGCTTCGATGGCGCAACCGCGTTTGATTCGTGGAAAATCTTTTGGCAATGATTTTTGGGCAGACGAAGAAGGAAAGAGCACCAAAGCAAGTATGGAAAAAGTGGTTGAAGGTTTGCGCAGATACCAGATGCATGAGCACCGAAGAGCCCCGCAACATAACAGTGTGGTTTGGTCGGATGGAGAAACGCGGTTGATCTGGTTTGCAGCAAAAACAGATAAAAGGCGCAAATCTTCCCGCGCACAAATTTTGGTCATTCCGTCCATGATTAACGGGTCGGAGATTCTCGATATTCTTCCCGATCAAAGATCTTTGCTGCGCTGGCTTTGTGCACAAGGCTTTGATGTCTTTCTGCTGGAATGGGGTAATATGCGGGAAGACCCTGAATTATGTGATCTCGATCATACCATCGGATGCAAATTCAAGAAATTATTGAACTGGTTAAAACAGGAAAAAGCAGATACGCCGCTTATTGGTTTGGGATACTGCATGGGGGGGCTTTTATTAGCAGCGGTTGAAGAACTGAATTCGGATGTTTTTGACGGACTGGCTTTTATCGCAACCCCTTGGGATTTTGAAACCGGCGGCGAAGGAAGTTTTACAGGCGCAATTCATCAATGGGTCAATGAAGGAGGTTTAGTTCGGGTAACCCACATGGACTATATGCCCAATGAATGGCTGCAACTAATTTTTGCAGGCATTGACCCGTCAATGGTGGCTAGAAAATTTTCGGCCTTTGCGGAAATGGATATGATGTCAGAACAGGCAAGACTTTTTGTCGCAGTAGAAGACTGGGTAAACGGCGGGGCAGATTTACCTGCGGGTATTTTGATTCAATCTGTCAATGACTGGTACATCCATAATAAACCGATAAAAGGGGAATGGAAAATACAAGGGCAATCCATTAACCCGAAAGAGTTTAATAAGCCGAGCTTTGTTGTCATTCCTTCAAAAGACAAGATTGTTCCGCCAGCGTCATCTAATGCACTGGCAAAACAGTTGAAAAATGCAGAGGTCATAAAACCTGATTGTGGACACATCAGTATGATGGTGGGATCAAAAGCAGAAGAACAGGTTTGGAAGCCTTTGTCAAAGTGGATAAAATCCTTGAAAAATTTGCATTGCAGCAAAGCTTAAGTCTTTGAAAAAATCCTAAATCGTTGCATAGTCCAGACATTATAAATTCAAGTCCAAGGGAAATAACACCATGATCGAAGAGTCTGTCGTCATTGTTTCAGCAAAAAGAACCGCTATAGGATCTTTTTTAGGCGGGTTGTCAACCTTGACCGCCGTTGATTTAGGAAAGATTGCTGTTGAATCCGCAATGATTGAAGCCGGAATTTCTGGATCAGATGTTGATGAAGTCTTGTTAGGCCACGTCCTGACTGCCGGTTGCGGACAAAACCCCGCCCGTCAGACCGCCATAGCTGCTGGCATTCCAGTTGAAAAAACAGCCATGACCATCAATCAGGTTTGCGGATCAGGTTTGCGGACAGTGGCCTTAGGCTTTCAATCAATCAAAAATGGTGATGCGAATATCGTTGTGGCAGGCGGGCAAGAAAGCATGAGCCAATCAACGCATTGTATAGCAATGCGCAACGGTACAAAAATGGGAAATGCCGAATTAGTAGACACCATGATAAATGATGGTTTGTGGGACATATTTAATAACTACCACATGGGAATTACCGCAGAAAATGTGGCAGAAAAATATAGTCTGACCCGTGCCGATCAGGATAATTTTGCGGCGACATCCCAACAACGCGCCGAAACGGCGATAACCTCAGGAAAATTTAAAGACGAAATAGTCCCCGTGACAATTAAAAATAGAAAAGGAGATAGTGTCGTTAATACCGATGAATTCCCCCGTGCCGGAACAACAAATGAAACATTGGCCAAACTGCGTCCCGCATTCAAACCAGACGGAACAGTCACAGCAGGAAACGCATCCGGCATTAATGATGGTGCAGCAGCCGTTGTCCTGATGACAGCAAGCGAAGCCAAAAAACGTGGATTAACACCATTGGCGACGATTAAATCATGGGCAACCGCTGGCGTTGATCCATCCGTCATGGGAACGGGACCTATTCCGGCAAGTAAAAAAGCATTGGAAAAAGCAGGGTGGAGCGTAGCTGACCTCGACTTGATTGAATCCAATGAAGCCTTCGCAGCTCAAGCATGCAGCGTGTTGAAAGAACTCAAACTTGATCCTGAAAAAGTCAATGTGAATGGCGGCGCAATCGCTTTGGGACATCCGATCGGCGCATCTGGAACACGGATTTTAGTCACCTTGCTTCATGAAATGAAACGTCGTGATGCCAAAAAAGGTTTGGCAACATTATGTATTGGCGGCGGCATGGGGATTGCCATGTGTGTTGAACGGTCGTAACCAGAACCGAAATAAAAAAGGAATAAAAACATGACAAGGAAAATATTTGTTTTCTTTTTTCTTCTTTTGATGGGAAGTACAACTTTGGCTCAAGCCGAAGAAAAAGAATCTGCGTATGAGCGCGTTATAAGAACAGGAACAATTCGTTGTGGTTATATCGCATGGAAACCATATTTTTATTATCAAGACCTGAATGATCCATCATCAAAAACAGGAATATCGTTTGACCTGATGAATACTATTGGAAAAACTCTGGATTTAAAAATCGAATGGACTGAAGAGGTTGGTTGGGGAAATATTGGCGAAGGCCTAAAAGCAGGGCGTTATGATATGGCTTGTGTCTCTATGTGGCCGGATGCTCCCAAATACAAAAACTTTCTTTTGACCCGTCCTTTGTATTACAGCGCGATTTATTCGTGGGTTCGTGCGGACGATAACCGTTTTGATGGGGATATAAACAAGATTAACAAACCGGATGTAAAAATCGCGGCTGTTGACGGTGCTTTTAGCTATAATCTTGCTAAAGAAATTTTTCCGGATGCAGGGATTGCATCGATTTCCCCGATGGCTCAGAGTGCAGAATATTATATGACGGTTGTTTCCGGAAAGGCCGATATTATAAATACGGATAGCGATGAGATGGCTGCTTTTCTTGAAAATAACGCAGGAAAACTACGAATGGTGAAAGACGTGGAGCCTCTGCGCCTTTATCCTCATGTGATGGGCATTCCGGCGGATAGCCCGCAAATGAAGGATATGGTTGACAGTGCCCTTGGCTTCCTGATTGACAACGGATTTATGGACGGGATAGTTAAAAAATATAATCTTGAACTTGTGACTCCTCAAAAAGGGATGTCCGAAAAATAAATTTTTCTAAAAGAGAGGATGGGTAATGAATAAAATAGCAATCGTAACAGGTGGAACGCGCGGAATCGGTTTGTCGATTACAAAAGGTTTGATTGCCGAAGGGTATCAGGTCGCGGCTTTGTATCACGGCAATGAGGACGCCGCGCAAAAATGTGCAACAGAAACCGGAGCAAAAGTTTTCAAAACCGATGTTGCCGATTTTAATGCTTGTAAGGAAGTCATTGCTAAAATTGAGGCGGAAATGGGATCGGTCAATGTTCTGGTGAATAATGCCGGAATTACAAAAGACGGAATGCTTCATAAAATGCCGGAAGAAAACTGGCATGCGGTTATCGAAACCAATTTAACCTCGTGTTTTAATATGTGCCACGCTGTGATTTCAGGAATGAGAGACAGAAAATTCGGACGGATTATCAATATCAGCTCAATAAACGGTCAAAAAGGTCAGATGGGACAGTGTAATTATTCGGCAGCCAAAGCCGGAATGTTGGGATTTACTCGTGCCTTGGCGCAGGAAAGTGCCGCCAAAGGTATTACGGTTAATGCAATTTGCCCGGGATATATCGCAACCGATATGACCTCCGCTATGCCGCAAGAGGTTTTGGATTCGATTGTCAGGCAAATTCCTGCTGCCCGCATGGGAAAACCTGAAGAAATTGCCGATATGGTGGTCTTTTTGGCCTCTGATCGGTCGGCTTTTGTTAATGGAGCGACCATGACCGTCAATGGTGGGCAATATATGGCGGCATAACCTTTAAAAAACCAATTTTTGACTTTTCATTCTATAGAGCCATATCTTATAAAAGACAGGGCTCTGTTTTTTTGTATTTCACAAATTTTCCAAAGGTTTACCTATGTCTGATAACAAGTCTTCTAATCCCGATGTTCAAGGTTTTGATGACCCGTCCCCGAAAACTCCCAAATGGCTGAAATACCTCGCCGGAACTGCCGTCGGACTGGTATTGGTTTCTGGTGGCGTGAGTGTACTTGTCCCCAGCATAATCGATCAACAAAAATATAAAAGTATGATTGTCGATAAGGTTAGTGAATCCACTGGTTATCAAGTGGATTGGAAAGGGGATATCGGCATATCCCTGTTGCCTCTGCCCCATATCACCGTGAGTGATTTAACCGTATCTGCCAACGACCAGAAAATCATTTCAATCAAATCAGCCGATATAGAAGTGGCACTTTTCCCTCTGTTATCCAAAAAAATCGAAGTAAAAGACATCACATTGGAAGAGCCGCAGATGACTCTGGTAACGCTCAAAAATGGTCAACAGACATGGATGACCAAACAGATCGTCGACAAACAGGAAAAACCAACATCTGACACCGATAAAAAGAGTGAATCTGATTCCTCCTCTTCCATGGATGTTTCCCTGAATGTCGTAGAAATTACAGACGGTATTTTTATATGGGATGACCAATCTTCAGGAACACGTCACGCGGTTGAGGATGTTGATCTACGTTTAAAGGCCGACAGCCTGTCAGGCCCTTTCGAAATGAATGGTGGATTGACCTATGGTGGACGTAAAGTCGAAGCCAAAATCAACACATCTGATATGGATATGGACAATGGAATCTATCCGGTTCAAATAAAACTGGCATTGCCCGAAAGCAATATTCGCGCGGCATATTCTGGTGTTATCACCAATAAGGATATACTGTTGGTTGAAGGGGATATGTCTCTTGAAGTAACAGATTTTGGGGTGGCATTGGCTGCGTTCTCGGGCGATGATGCTCCTGAAATTCCCAAAGAATTGCAGGGTAAAACCTCACTCTCTGGAAAAATCACCTACTCTCCGGAAAAAATAGCACTCAGCAATTTACAAGTATTGCTTGGAGAGTTGGATTATGCAGGAAATTTCTCGGCTGCAAATTTGGCCGATAAAACAAAAACTCCCCAAATTTCTTTTTCTTTGAGATCCAATCAAAAAGCCGATGGATCTGCGTCGCCATTAGTCAAATTTATGGATGATTTATCTGTATCGGCTACGGCGACCATGTCGGGGAACAAGATCTTGCTGGAACAAAGCAACTTGAAGCTTGATGAAAATGATATTTCCCTCAAAGGAAGTGTCACGCTTGATGATAAAAAGACAGTCGATTTGGTGGCAACAGTCAAAAAACTGGACATAGACCAGATACAAAAAAAATTGGGTGTTAACACAAGCGATGAGTCTTCATCCGATGTGGTTGATATTGCAGAATCCGCTGGTTCGGAAAAGAAATCCTTCGGGTTTTCCGTCCCCTTTGAAGGCCGGATGCGCGGCGATATAGAAGAGGTCGTTCTTAGTCAAAAATCCTATAAAGATATTCACTTTGATATATCATCATCTCAAGGCTCATTGAAAATCAATAAAATGGATGCCGAATTACCGGACGGCATTTCAATCAAGTCATCCGGAACAATCGGTAACACAGAAAAATTATCGGATCTTGATATAGGGTTCAAAACAAATATTGCCGACGTTGAGGCAGTGGCCAGAAATTATAACGTCACATTGCCTGAACTTCCCAGAAAAATAGGAGCGGCGACAATCAATGGCAAAGTCACCGGAGGCTTAAAAGCTTTGGGATTTGATATGAACCTTGGAGTCTGGGGAGGTACAGCATCAGGAGCAGGAACGGTTGCTGGGATACTGGGTACGCCGGTTATCAATAAACTGAAGTTTTCACTCAATCATCCGAACTTTCCTGAAGTGATGAGGATCGTTCAGCCATCCTTTATACCAAGCAGCACCATGACGGGGGCTTTGTCTCTTTCTGGTGATGTTGCATGGGGTGACGATCAGTATCATGTTTCGGCACTGAAAGGAACTTTGGGAAAGACATCGTTAGACGGAAATTTTGATGTTGAAACGTCACCAAAAGCAACCATATCCGGTGCTTTAAATATTGGCGATTTGGTCATCCCGATGGTGAGCGGAGAGCAACAATCATCCGTTGGTTCATCTAAATCTGCCCCGCAATCTCCAAAAGGTGGCGCGAAATGGTCACGGGAAGCCATTGATGTGGCATGGATGAAAAAATTTAATGCAGATTTAAAAATTACGGCAAAATCTTTAGCGTATGATATGTGGAATTTTTCAAACGCCAATCTTGATTTCTTACTGAACGACGGGACTCTGGACATCAAGGATATGAGTGCTGGATTGTTTGGTGGTCAAGCCGCTGTTTCTGGACAAATAAAAACTGGATCAGGTGAACGCGATCCATTGGGCATAATGGCTCAAATGAATGCGGAAAATGTGGACGGTAAAAAACTCCAAAGTGCGTTAATGGGTAAACCCAACGATACAATTTCCGGAACAATTTCCAAGGTGGATTTCAATGTCAATGCAACCGGATTATCTCCGGCGGCATTGGTTCAAACGCTTTCAGGTCAAGGGAATATCGAAGGACGGGACATTATTGTCAAAGGGGTCGATGCAGTCCAACTCGCAACTGCGGCTAAAGGAAGTTATAAACCGATGGAGCGGGCAGGAACATTGTTCGGATCATTTGGAAATGGTCAGACAGAGTTCACAATTTTTGTATCTGAATTTGTAATTCAAAACGGCATCGTAAATTTTTCAAAGATTTTATTTGATGGGGCTAAGGCTTCGTTGAACGGGACAGGAAATATAAACTTGCCCCAATGGACAATTGATTTGAAAAATACCATGACGATTAAAGATACAGATATTCCGCCCTTTGATTTTACCATCAAAGGATCATTGGATAACCCAACCAAAGCGGGCGGGGATGTTATTGAAAATTACTTGCGTGGGAAACTCGAGAAAAAAGTCAATAAACTGATTGAAAAGCAACTAGGGAAATTCTTGGGTACAGACCAAGCACCAGAGCCGACATCCGCACCCGTATCCCAAGACATAATAGGAACCGAAGTCCCTATGCAAGATATTGGTCAGGACGCTGCACCGGCACCGGCACCAGCTCCCGAGAAAAAATCAAAAGATGATATAAAAAAAGAAGCTCTAAAAGCGTTGGGCGGATTGTTAGGGCAATAGCCTAACTTTTAAGCCGATAAAGAATGTAAAGACGCAATGCGCTGGATAAGTTGATCTGGCGCATTGCGTCTATGTGGGCAACCAATTCCGAAAGTGTCGTCTTGTCTTGCTCAACAATGGAAAGAAGCTCATCCCAAAACGGCTGTTCCAATGACACCGATGTGGAATGTCCGGAAATTGAAACAGAGCGTTTAATGACAGGCGAAGAAAGAAGGCCTGATAATAGTTCATCAGGCCTGTCTTGATTATTAGGAGGACGCTTAGTCACGCGGTTTGACCATATCTTGAGGAACAATCCATTGTTTGAATTGTTCTTCGGTTAACAGCCCCAAGGCCACGCCGGCTTCTTTCAAAGAAGAGCCTTCTTCATGGGCTTTTTTGGCTATTTTCGCCGCGTTGTCATACCCGATATGAGGGTTAAGCGCCGTCACCAGCATCAGGCTTTCAAACATCAATTTTTCAATGCGCCGCTCATCGGCTTCGATACCCGCAATACAATTATCGGTAAAGCTGTGACAGCCATCGGCAATCAAACGGATAGACTGCAACACATTGTAAATGATAACTGGCTTGAACACATTCAATTCAAAATGCCCGTTCGATCCGGCGATGGTCACGGCAACATGATTGCCCATGACTTGAGCACATAACATGGTCATGGCTTCACATTGGGTTGGATTGACTTTGCCTGGCATAATCGAAGACCCTGGCTCATTCGCAGGAAGCACCAATTCACCAATACCGCACCGTGGCCCTGATCCCAATAATCGGATATCATTGGCTATTTTCATGAGAGATGTGGCAATCGTATTGAGGATGCCTGAAACTTCGACCATTGCATCATGCGCGGCCAATGCTTCGAATTTATTTTCTGCTGTTACGAAGGGAAGGCTGGTGATGTGAGCAACGTCTGCGGCAAATTTTTCGGCAAATCCTGCTTTGGAATTAATTCCTGTTCCAACGGCCGTTCCACCTTGTGCCAACTGCATCAAACGTGGAAAACATGTTTTGATGCGGTCAATACCAAACTCGATTTGTTTGGCGTAACCTGAAAACTCCTGACCAAGGGTCAGCGGCGTTGCATCCATCAAATGAGTGCGCCCGATCTTGACAATATGGTCAAATGCCTTGGCCTTAGCATCAAGAGCAGCATGAAGATATTCAAGGGCAGGGATCAACTCATGATAAATTTGTTCACCTGCTGCAATATGCATCGCTGTCGGGAAGGTATCATTCGAGGATTGCCCCATATTGACATGGTCATTCGGGTGAACGGGTTTCTTTGATCCCATGACGCCGCCGACCATCTCGATTGCACGGTTCGAAATGACTTCATTGGCATTCATGTTTGTTTGAGTGCCTGAACCAGTTTGCCAGACAACCAGAGGAAACTCATGAATCAAAGACCCGTCAATGACTTCTTCGGCAGCATTGATAATGGCATTCCCGATTTCCGGAGAAAGAACACCTAAAGCCATATTGGTTTGAGCCGCAGCACGTTTGATAATACCAAGCGCCCGAATTAATGGGGCTGGCATTTTTTCGCCACCAATTTTGAAATTTCCCAAAGACCGCTGAGTTTGCGCCCCCCAATATTGATTGGCAGGAACTTCAATTTCACCAAAAGAATCGGTTTCAGTGCGAATGGTCAGGCCAGAATCAGATTCCAGAGATTGCGATGCGGACGTCATGTTATATTCTCTCCATAAATATTAAATACACGCCCTTTTTAGCTGATTTATCCAGTAGATAGAAGGGGAAAAGCCATATAAACTGGTACATATTAGGATTTTATGACCATCAAATAAAAGTTGGGTAAGGTAAAAAATGAATAAAATGAGACAAACATTAGGAGTTATGGGTGTCGGAGCCTTTGGCGAGTTTATGCTGAAATACCTGATCCCGTATTTTGAAGTGACTGTTTATGATTCTCATCGTGACCTGTCCGATATTGCGTCTTTGTATAACGTAAAACTCGGGACGTTGGATGAAATCTGTGATTGCGAAATTATTGTTTTGTGTGTGCCAGTGGTTCATTTGATGGACGCTGTGTCATCAATCTGTCATAAACTTCAAAGAAACCAGCTCTTGATTGATTTATGTTCGGTAAAAGTTAATCCAATCAAAATTGTTACTGACCTCATTCCTGATGGAGTCGAGTATTTGAGCCTTCATCCGCTTTTTGGCCCTCAAAGTGGTAAATTGGGCATTCATGGCCTGAACATAACATTATGTGACATTGGCCGAACCAATAGAAAAAATTGTATTAAAAAATATCTGTCAGAGACTTTGGGACTATCTGTCCATGAAACAACTCCGGAACTTCATGATAAGGAAATGGCCTATGTGCAAGGTTTAACCCATATGATGGCCAAAGTTTTTTCAAAAATGGATGTGCCTGAAATTCATCAAAAAACAAAAACTTATCTGCTATTAAGCGAAATGGTCGAGATGATCCGTTACGACAGCGACGAACTTTTTTTAGCTATTCAGCGGGACAATCCGTATGCCAAACAAACCAAGCAGGAATTTTTTGATGCAGTCAAACATTTGGAAGAAAAGCTTTCAGAAGAATAAAGGCGCATGCGGGCAAACGCGGTTTCTTATTTAATTTTGAATGATTACAAAGTTTCAAAAAACTCGAAAATCATATTTTTGACATCATCCGGCACAGTCGATGCATTGATTTTTGATCGAACAAACTCGGAATTTCTTAAATCCTGTATGTACCAGCCAATATGTTTACGAGAAATTTTAACTCCGACATCAACGCCATAATGAGAAATTAGCGCGTCATAATGATCGAGCATCAAGTCTCTTAAAAACAAGCCTGATGGGGCGGGAGAGTGTTGTCCGGTTGATAAATGATCCATCACTTGTTTGACAACCCAAGGCTTGCCATAGGCTCCACGCCCGATCATTACGCCATCCGCTCCTGATTTTTCAAGAGCCAAAGACGCATCATGCGGTGTCAGAATGTCTCCGTTGACGATCACAGGAATACGCACTCTGGATTTGACTTCACGAATGGCATCCCAATCAGCTTGCCCTGTATAAAGTTGGTTGCGCGTTCGTCCATGAACCGTAATCATTTTAACACCCACGTTTTCTGCCATCTCGGCCAGACGGGGAGCATTGATTGAGTCATGATCCCATCCTAACCGCATCTTGACAGTGACAGGAACGCCAACGGCCTTAACTGCATCTTCGATGATCCGGATAGCAAGAGGTTCATCGCGCATTAACGCCGACCCACCCATATTATTGACGATTTTCTTGACCGGACATCCAAAATTAAGATCAATAATTTGCGCACCGCGTTCTTCGCAAATCCGCGCGGCTTCTGCGACAACATCCGGCTCGCATCCGGCAATTTGAATGGCAAGGGGATGTTCTTCAACAAAATCAAAACACTCTCTTGTTTTTCGCATTCTGCGAGCATTCTCAACCATGGGACGTGATGCCAGCATTTCAGAGAAAACCAATCCAGCACCAAATCTTTTGACCATGTGCCGGAAAGGTAAATCCGTCACCCCCGACATAGGGGCGAGAAAAACAGGGGTTTCAATGTTGATAGAACCAATTGAAATAGACATGATAATTAGTAATGCGGTGGCTTTTCAGCAGCAGCCATTTCCGAGACTGTTTGTACGCGATCTGCTTTGCTGGTTGAATGATCCTGTTCCATATCTTTAAAACGGGAAATCAGGTAATAGACCTGTTGCTTCAACGTATCAATTTCTCTCCATTGGGAACTGGTCATATCGCTTAAATCCGTGATTTGCTTTTCCTGATGGGCAATCATGGTTTCAAGGCGGGTAATATCATCGGAATTATCATTCATATGCTGGTTTTACACTGTTTCCCGAGGAAATAACAATATATTTGCTACGAAAGATCAGAAACACTACAATCTGATGCTATGAGCAAAGCATTTACCAAAGAAAATGATGACGAAATGGAAGGCGGGTTCGAAGAACCCGACACTCTTCTTGCTGATGTCAAAAATCTGATGACACCATTCGGACATAAAATGCTTTCGGATGAACTTGAAACCCTCATACGCGTAGAGCGTCCAAAGATTGTTGAAATAGTCTCATGGGCCGCCGGAAACGGAGATCGCTCCGAAAATGGTGATTATATTTATAATAAAAAGAAGCTCCGCGAAATTGATCGTCGCGTGCGTTATCTGACCAAGAGACTAGAAAAGCCGGAAATTGTTGACCCAAAACGCCAGCAAAATATAGAACATGTTTTCTTTGGCGCGACCGTGACCTATGTTGACGAAAACGATATTGAAACAACTGTCAAGCTGGTCGGCGTAGATGAAGCAGACATGGATCATGGTAAGATCAACTGGGTTTCGCCAGTGGCACGCGCCCTAATGAAGTCAGGGATAGGCGACACAGTAACATTGCGCACCGCAGGCGGTACGCAATCATTGGAAATTATTGATATTGTTTACGAATTGGATCAATCCGATTAGGAGACGACTTCGCGCCCACTTGATACCCAAGCTCCAATTCCGCCTGCAAGGTTAAAAACATTGTCTTCATTGGCGGCAATGTCACATACCAATTGGCAAGCACGCATAGACCGTCCGCCAGCCTTACATTGAAACACAATTTTTTTATCTGCCGGATAATGGCCGTGATTATAGGTTTTCGGAAACACGGAAAGAGGGATGGAAACCGCGCCCTCGATATGTCCGGATGCAAATTCGTCTGGCTCGCGCACGTCGATCAAGATGGCATCACCGGATTGAAGCCATTGTTCAAGGGTTGGTGCATCAATTTCCTGTATCATTTTATTTCTCCCGAAAGTGGTCGTCTTGTTTGATATTTATCGTATAAATTACAGGCTGTTTTTATAACGCTCAACGCCTTCGGATATAAGTTCACCAGCTTTTTGTGCATCTCCCCAGCCAAGAACTTTTGACCACTTGTTGGGTTCAAGGTCTTTGTAATGTTTAAAGAAGTGCGAAATTTTTTCACGCAAAATAGGCCTGATTTGTTCAACATCATCGACATTGTCGTGATAGGGATAAAGAGAAGCGTGAGGAACAGCAATAATTTTTTCATCAATTCCGCCATCATCTTCCATCAACAAAACCCCAACCGGACGAACGCGCATGACAGATCCGGGAACAACGGCTTGACGCGTAATAACCAGAACATCGACAGGATCTCCATCACCGGACAGTGTATGAGGAATAAATCCGTAATTTCCAGGGTAATACATGGCTGTATGCAGAAAACGGTCAACAAACATTGCGCCGGATTCTTTGTCAATTTCATATTTGACAGGCTCTCCCCCCATTGGGTTCTCGATGATAACATTCACATCAAAAGGAATGTCGTTTCCTGTGGAGATCTTCATGTAGTCCATAATATTATGCAGCCTTCATAAGTTTTATTTTCAGTTCATCAATGACAGCATCACCCATTTGTGATGTGCCGATTTGGGTGCAGCCTTCGGCCATAATGTCACCAGTACGAAGACCCTGATCCAGAACGGCGCGGGCTGCCGCCTCTATATGGTCAGCTATAACCGGAAGGTCAAGAGAAAAGCGCAAAGCCATTGCAAAACTGAGGATTGCCGCCATCGGATTGGCTTTGTTTTGCCCCGCTATATCGGGGGCAGAGCCATGAACAGGCTCATACAAAGCATTCTGATGCCCGTTTGCGTCCCGAGCCCCTAAAGACGCCGAAGGCAGCATGCCCAGAGATCCTGTCAACATCGATGCCTCATCGGACAAAATATCACCAAATAAATTATCGGTAACAATGACATCGAATTGACGCGGATTTTTCAAAAGTTGCATCGCGCAATTATCCGCATACATATGTGATAACGAAACATCAGGATAATCTGACGCCAATTTGGAAACTTCTTCGCGCCATAACTTTCCGGATTCCATGACATTTGCTTTTTCACAAGAACAAAGTTTTTGACCCCGTTTTTGTGCAAGTTCAAAAGCAACGCGAGCAACACGATGAATTTCAGATGTTGTATATACTTGCGTATTGACACCCTGACGCTCACCATTCGGCAAATCAAAAATCCCGCGAGGTTCGCCAAAATAAACTCCACCAGTCAATTCGCGAACAATCAGAATATCCAGACCGCGAATAATCTCAGGCTTTAAAGTCGATGCATCAATCAAGGCATCAAAGACCAGAGCAGGGCGCAAATTTGCAAACAAATCAAGCTCCTTGCGGGTTTTAAGCAGTCCGGCTTCAGGGCGAAGCGCAAAATCAATATGATCCCATTGAGTGCCGCCCACAGCCCCCAACAAAACACAATCGGACGATTTTCCGAGTTCCAGTGTCTCGTCTGTCACCGGAACACCGTGAGCATCAAGTGATGCGCCACCAATCGGACGTTCGGTCACATGAAAATTGGCTAACCCTTCGTGATTTAAGAATGAAATAATTTTTTGAACTTCATTCATGACTTCAGGGCCGATGCCATCACCGGCAGTAATCAAAATATTTTTTTCTATAGCCATGGTTTATCCTGTGCGCGTGTTTGTTCGTAAGAAGTAATGAGACTTTCTTTTTCAAGAGTCAGTCCAATATCGTCGAGCCCGTTCATCAGGCAATGTTTGCGGAATGGATCAATATCAAAAGTATATACACTATTGCCGCAAACAATTTTTTGTTGTTCCAGATCAATTGTAATCTCGCGTTTTTCTTCGGCGGCGGCGGTTAATTCATCAAGTTGGGCTTGAGGAATAGAAATGGGTAAAATTCCGTTTTTAAAACAATTGTTAAAAAAAATATCCGAATAACTCGGTGCAATGATGCACCGAATGCCAAAATCGAGTAACGCCCAAGGCGCATGTTCCCGTGAAGATCCGCAACCGAAATTATCACCGGTTACAAGAATAGTGGATTTGGTGTAAGGCTCACGATGCAAAACAAAATCGGATTTCGGATTGCCTTGCTCGTCAAATCGCATTTCATAGAATAACCCCGCTGACAAACCTGTGCGTTTGATCGTGCGCAAAAATTGCTTCGGGATAATCATATCCGTATCAATATTGATAAGAGGCAAGGCAGCAGGAATGCTGGTTAGTTTTACGAAGGCTTGCATTCTTGTTCTCCGATCCTCATTTTTAAATTTTCGTATTCTTCAGCCAATGGTGTGGGCATAGGCGGAGGTTCTACACCAATCGCACGATCAAATTCATCCCAAAACTTCCAGACGAAAAATTTATGAGATACAGGAATATATCCAACAGGCGTATGTTCTGGAACATCCTTGTTGATAGCAAGGTAATGCCTACCTTCTACCACAAAGAATGAACGGGAGAGATTGCTGGAGAGAAGACGTCCTTCTTCCCAAAGGTTTGGATTTTCCTTTCGTGCAAAAAAATTGAAATCTGCCATAAAATTTCCTTGGGCAGTCGTGTGCAAAGAACGCGTATCTGAGTAATCGTCAGGGATCACTACACCTTTTTTAAAGCCAGAGATTACAAAAGTTGGGGAGCTATGCCCTCCTAAAAACAAGCAGTTAGAGACCATGTTTTCTTTTTCCCCAGTTAATAATATTGCATCGGTTGGCTGTGCAAACTCTCCATTATATCCTGTTGGCGTCAACATATAAAAATCTGGCTCGCGGTTGGATATATGAATGACAGCAATCGAAGGGGTAACACGGTAGGCGCGCGGAAAATCGATTTCACTGTAATCAACAGTGATAACAGGCTTTAAGTCTAGAGCTGCCTTGATTTGTAGGAGTTGTTCTGGAGTCAGCTTCGGCAAATCCTGAAGCTTATATATCCGTTGGTACAATTGGTTGGCGGCATCATGAGATTGACCTCTCAAGTGATACATGCGTTGCAGAGCTTTGTTGATTTGTGTGGTGGCCATTTTTAAAATTCTCTGATGTCTGTTAACTTCCCTGTAATGGCGGCGGCGGCAGCCATAGCAGGAGAGAGAAGATGGGTGCGCGCTCCGCGCCCTTGTCGGCCTTCAAAGTTACGGTTTGAAGTAGACGCGCATCGCTCACCTGCATTAAGACGGTCTTCATTCATACCCAGACATAAAGAACATCCTGGTTCACGCCATTCAAATCCGGCTTCAAGAAAAACATGATCCAACCCTTCTTGTTCGGCCTGTGCCTTAACCAGCCCTGACCCGGGAACAACCATAGCCTGAACATGGGAAGCAATTTTTTTGCCTTCAACAATTTTTGCCGCAGCACGTAAATCTTCAATACGGGCATTGGTGCATGACCCGATAAAAACTTTATCGATCACAACATCTGTCAACTTTGTACCTGAAACTAAACCCATATAATCAAGAGCCCGTATCATCGATGCCCGCTTATTGGGGTCAGACACGTCATCGGGATTGGGAATAACCCCTGTAATCGGTAAAACATCTTGCGGTGATGTTCCCCATGTCACGCTCGGCGCAATATCATTGGCCTCAATATGAATGTCTTGATCGAAAATGGCATCGTCATCAGTTGGAAGAGATTTCCACCAAGCAACAGCCTTATCCCAATCCGCACCCTGCGGTGCCATGGGACGATCTTTGATATAGTCGAACGTCTTGTCATCCGGTGCAATCAGACCGGCACGCGCTCCGGCTTCGATCGTCATATTGCAAATGGTCATACGACCTTCCATAGATAGATTGCGGATGGCAGACCCCGCATACTCGATCACATAACCTGTCCCGCCCGATGTTCCGATCAAGCCGATAAGATGAAGGGCAATATCTTTGGCGGTCACAAATTCGGGAAGATCACCATCAACCGTAATGCGCATGGTTTTGGCAGGTTTCTGGATCAAGGTCTGAGTCGCCAAAACATGCTCGACTTCAGATGTTCCAATGCCAAACGCCAACGCGCCAAAAGCCCCATGCGTAGACGTATGGGAATCCCCGCAAACAATAGTCATTCCTGGTTGGGTAAATCCTTGTTCAGGGCCAATGATATGAACAATCCCCTGACGCACATCTCCCATTCCGAAATAGGTAATCCCAAATGCTTTGACGTTTTCTTCCAGTGTTTCTATCTGCAGGCGACTTTCAGGATCTTTAATCCCCAATGCCCGATTGGTTGTCGGAACATTATGATCGGCAACGGCAAGGGTTGCCCCCACATTTCTGACCTTACGTCCTGCCATCCGCAACCCTTCAAATGCTTGCGGGGAAGTAACTTCATGCACCAGATGACGGTCAATATAGATCAGACAAGTCCCGTCAGAAGCCTTGTGAACGATATGGGCATTCCAGATTTTTTCGAATAATGTTTGTGACATCAGAAACTTATAGCGAAAAACCGTGTGGGTTCTCAAGCTTAAACCATATTGTCATATTATTAACTTTTGGCATTCATAATCTCTATTAGGCAGTAGTAAATAACGAAAAGGGGTATGATATGCCAGCACCGGATTTAACATGTGAGTTTGACGCAAACGCTGGAACCGCAGCAATAGTAGACAGAACCGGCAATGCTGTGATGTTCGGTCAGAATTTGCAGGATGTCTCTAATAGCGGGATAAACAGGATTTTTGGAGCTCGCCCGGGAAAAGATTATGAAGGTGATGCTACCTTGCCAAAAGGAAATGGTCAGTCGATTGGAGATTTTACCGTTTCTCAGGCGTCTGCCAATCAAATTTCTTGTAAAGCTCCAGGAATAGGGCCTGTTTTGGGTCCGAAACGATAAAAAGACAAATCAAAAATTTTCCTTCATGCCCCAAAGATGTCAAATTAATTAAGAACTCCTTGACATTTTCATAATATTGAATTATACAACCCTTTCACAAACGTTGAAAAGGGTTGTTTTAATGAGCAGCAGATCTGAACGCAATGTCGTATCTTTATCAAGCGCAGCATTTATTTTCGCTGGCTTGATACCGCTTGCCAATACGTTTTCCGAAGCTGCCGACGTCCCAAAAACAACACAACACATCGAGATTGTTCCACTAACAACGGCTTATTGTGAGGCATCCTCAAACCCTGATGGTTCTGTAATAAAAGCAGTGGTACTAAGAAAAAGAGATGACGACTTAATGTATAGATTTATTTCCCCAACGGGGAATTTATCAGATGCACTTTCATTTCCCCCGAACAAAGGAAGGGCAGGCATTATGCGCGTGACTGAATCAGCTGTTTTCCATTACCAAAATGTTGGAATATTTACTGTCACTGAATCTGGCTGTGAAATTGAAATGGACGGTAAGGTGAAAATGTTTCGATTCCAGCCCCCCAACTCAACCAATAGTTCAAATTTTATCTTTTCGTAAGACCGGATTAACCCGTTTTTGCTAGACTCTCATTGTGCGATGCAAAATATTGCAATGCACGAAAAGGGGGCTAAAATGTTGAATATATATGATATTTCTAGTGATTTCCTGATAACCGAATCTGGCTGTGTGGCAATCTTGTTTGATGATCCCAACTTTGTAAGGTCTGAAACAGTCTTGTTTGACCGTATAAATGGCGTTGTTGAAGTGTTACTTCAAGGAAAGCTGCATCAGGTCGGGCAAGTTCCCGAACAACTGATGCTCAGTTTTGCCGAAAACAAGGACGTTCTGCTAACCGCGATCCGCATCGATGGATCACCATTTGAACTGACAAGTCGTTTAGTGGTTGTCAATTAGCGCCACCATCTCTTGTTTATCGCGCGTAAAAAACCGGCTTTGAAGCCGGTTTTAAACTGTGAGCCAAAAAATCTATGCTTTAGGCTTGTAATCTTTTTTCTCGGTAATACGGGCTTTCTTACCGCGCAAATTACGAAGGTAATACAGTTTTGCACGACGGACAGATCCGCGACGAACAACTTCGATACTGTCAATGCGCGGGGATAGCAAGGGGAACACACGTTCCACGCCTTCACCGTGGCTGATTTTACGAACAGTAAAGCTGGCATTCACGCCATGACCACCACGAGCGATACAAACACCTTCGTAGGCCTGAATACGTTCACGAGTTCCTTCAACGATGCGAACATTGACTTTAACGGTATCACCGGAAGAAAAATCAGGAATTGTTTTATTTTCAAGCAGCTTCGCGACCTGAGTGGCCTCAAATTTTTGTAGTGTATTCATAATGTTAGCTCCTATTTATCTGAGAACCCGTAATCAGAGTTTCCTCCGGCGGCTCTTTTATTTTTTTAAAGGTAAGCGGGTTATACCTCGATTGATCTTGATATTTCAAGTGTTTTGTTACGATTTCTGATGCAATTTTAACAAATCTGGCCGTTTTGCTTTGGTCAAAGCTAAAGATTGCTCTTGCCGCCACTCTGCAACTTTTCCGTGATGCCCGCTGGTTAGGATGTCAGGGACGGGGTGGTCTTGTCCAGAGGTATCTGTCCAGTTCGCTGGTCTTGTATAGTGAGGATACTCCAACAATCCGTTTGAAAAACTTTCTTCATCCGGTGTGGTGTCATTACCCAGAACATTGGGCAATAATCGCACCGTGGCATCCATCAGAATATGCGCCGCCAACTCGCCACCTGTGAGAACATAATCACCAATGCTAATTTCTTCAAAATTATAGGAATCCAGAATGCGCTGATCGACCCCTTCATACCGACCACAGAGAATGGTTAAGGTCGGCTCTTTGGCAAGATCTTGAACGAGTTTTTGGGTAAGGGGTGTGCCGCGTGGGCTCATATATATCCGGCGACCGTGTTCGGGAAAGGACAGCAAAGCGCGTTCGATCACATCCGGTTTCATGACCATGCCCGCGCCACCACCAAAAGGAACATCATCGACGGTTTTGTGTTTGTCCAAAGCGTAATCACGGATATTGCGGGCATCTAGCGCCCACAGATTATTATTCAACGCACGACCAGTAATCGAATGTCCCAAAGAGCCAGGAAAAAGTTCAGGAAAAAGGGTGAGAATCTGAAATTTCATGGTTTGATTAAGCCATAAACTCTTCGGCGGGTTCAATGCGTATGGTGCGTTCTTCGGTGTTTATTTCACCGACATAAGGTTCAACCATCGGTAAATAATAGGTTTTTCCACCGGACGCAGGGCGAATTTCAATCAAGTCGCTGGCACCGAAGTTTTGAAAATCGATCACTTCGCCGATAACTTGACCACTGGCATCAAGACAAGACAATCCTATCAAATCTTCAATATAAACTTCACCCTCTTCGGGAGCGGGTAAAGCTTCCCGATCAACATAGAGTTCCACCCCGCGTAATTTTTCGGATTCATTGCGGTCGGTAATGCCTTCAATTGAGGCAACCCAATCGCCTTTGATCGGATTTTTCAAAGTGATTTTATAAGCCCGCCCCTTGGGATCCAGAATAGGGGAATAGGTTTGAATATTTTCGGGGTCTTCCAGAAAAACACGCAGTTTGACAAACCCGCGTACGCCATGGGCGGTCAGAATTTTTGCAGCAAGGATTTGTTTGTCAGCCATATATAATTTTCCTTGGGGATCCAGAAGAAAATAAGTGCAGCCTCGCAAGGCTGCACGCTTTAAAAGTACCGGATCCCCGCATAAAGCGGGGATGACGGTGTGGATTATTCTGCAGCAGGCTCTTCAGCGGCAGCAGTTTCAGCCGGAGCTTCTTCTGCAGGGGCTTCGTCAACAGGAGCTGGAGCAGGGGCCGCAGCAGCTTCAGCGGCAGCAGCGGCTTTATCAGCTTTTTCCTTGATGCGTTCTTGTGCTTTGGCTTTTGGCTTGGATTTTTCCGGGCTATTTTTTTGCTCGGGCATAGGAGCCAAACCGGCTTTACCAATGAAATATGCAACACGGTCGGAAGGTTGTGCGCCAATGCCTAACCAGTGTTGAATACGTTCGCCATTCAAAACAACGCGTTTGTCGCTGTCTTTTGCCTGACGTGGATCATAAACACCTACTTTTTCAATGTAGTTGCCATCGCGAGGTGCGCGACTGTCAGCAACAACGATTGCATAGATAGGTGCTCTTTTGCGGCCGTGACGAGCCAGTCTTAGTTTCAGTGCCATGTTATAGTTCTCCTTTCAACAAATTGCCTGATACATCCAAAAATTATTTCTAATTTTATCTCTTCTTTTTGCGGTTCTTTTTAGTTCCGCCATGACCAAATCCACCCATTCCAGGTAGGCCAAGCATGCTTCTTTGTCCCATTCCGGCCATTGGGCCAGACAAAGAAAATCCCGGAGCCGTTCCGGCTTCTTGTTGCAAAGCGGTCAGTTTTTCCTGATCGTCTTGCCCCATGAAACCTTTCATTGCCCCTAACATTCCGGATACGCCCATTTTCTTCATGCGGCGCATCATGCCTTCCATTTGTTCATACTGCTTAATCAAACGGTTAACATCCTGAACGCTTAATCCTGATCCTGTGGCAATTCTCTTGCGGCGAGACGCGTTTAATAAATTTGGCTGGGCGCGTTCTTTTTTTGTCATAGATTGGATGATGGCCTCTTGATGCTTCATGACGCTATCATCCAGATTGGCATTATCAATTTGGTCGGCATAACGCCCCAGACCGGGTAGCATTTTCATCAAAGAACCAATGCCGCCCATTTTTTTCATTTGGCGGAATTGGGATAGCATATCGTTCAGGTCGAACTTGCCGTCCTGAAACTTACGCGCCATTTCTTCGGCTTCGTCTTGGTTGATAGTTTCAACTGCGCGTTCAACAAGCGAGACAACATCACCCATGCCCAAAATACGGCCTGCAATCCGGTCGGCATGGAAGGGCTCAAGCGCATCCCATTTTTCGCCGATACCGAGCAATTTGATCGGCTTGCCGGTCACGGCACGCATCGACATTGCCGCGCCACCGCGCGCATCCCCGTCGACACGGGTTAACATCAAGCCTGTAATGCCGATCTTTTCGTCAAATGCTTTGGCAGTGTTGACCGCATCTTGTCCGGTCATGGCATCGACAACCAATAAAGTCTCGGTCGGGCGGGATAGATCACGAATGGCCACCACTTCATTCATCAGCTCATCATTGATAGCCAGACGACCCGCTGTATCGAGCATCAGAATGTCATAGCCTTCAAGCTTGGCAGCTTTTATGGCGCGTTCTGTGATCTGAACAGGATTTTCACCAGCGATAACAGGAAGAGTGGCAATATCTGTTTGCGTGCCGAGTTGCGCCAATTGATCCTGAGCCGCAGGGCGGTAGGTATCAAGAGAAGCCATTAAAACTTTTTTGCGTTTTTTATCCGTTAGAAATTTGGAAATTTTTGCGGTCGAGGTTGTTTTTCCAGATCCCTGAAGACCAACCATCAGGTAAACAACCGGAGGTGTTCCATCGACTTTTAGTTCGGCATTGTCAGCCCCTAAAAGATTGACCATTTCGTCATGGACGATTTTGACAACTTGCTGGGCAGGGGAGACAGATTTTATAATATCCTGTCCGATTGCTTGTTCGCGGATACGTTCGACGAAATCTTTAACAACGGGAAGTGCGACATCGGCTTCAAGCAACGCCACCCGAATCTCGCGCAACGCCAGATTAACATCTTCTTCGGAAAGGCTGCCCTTGCCGCGAAGCTTATCGAAAACACCACCTAATTTTTCAGTCAAAGACTGGAACATCGTCAAAAATCCTTACAAACAGTTTTGCCACAGTGAGCGACCCTTCGCCAACTGTGGTGCACCCTTGGGCACGATCTGGACAAGATGTGCGGGCTAATTTGACCTGTATATGCCCTATTGCCATTGAAAGATCAAGGAAATATTGTAATTTTTATAAGACAAAAGCCTCAGGGAAATGAAAGTCATGGAAAAAATACAATTTATCAAAATGCACGGTCTGGGGAATGATTTTGTCATTATTGATGCACGTATTCGGGATTTTGGGAATTTGGCGGAGTTGTCACTTAAACTGGCAGACCGCCGTTTCGGGGTTGGCTGTGATCAGGTCATTTTTATGGAGGCTTCCGATAAAGCAGATGTGAAGTTGTCCATGTTTAATGCGGATGGCTCGGTTCTTCGGATGTGTGGAAATGCCATGAGATGTATAGCTGACATCATTTTTCGAGAGAAGAACATAGCCGAAGTCAGGATTGAAACGATTTCAAGATTTGTATCTTGTACCCAGGCTGAAAACGGAATGATTACGGTGGACATGGGGAAGCCTGTTTTCACACCCCAACCTCAATCTTCGCCCCTCAAAGGTGAGGATTGTACGTTGGTTGATATGGGCAATCCGCATTGCGTGTTTTTCGTCAACAACGTTGAACAGTACCCGGTGGAGGAAGTTGGCTCGCAGGTGGAGCATCACAAGATGTTTCCTGATCGAACAAATGTAGAGTTTGTCGAGGTTAAAGATCGGCACACTCTGCGGATGCGGGTGTGGGAACGGGGAACGGGAATGACGCTGGCCTGTGGCTCTGGTGCTTGCGCAACGGCAGTCGCTGCCATTTACAGGGGCTACACAGAGAGCAAAGTTACAATAGAGATGGATGGTGGCAACCTCCAGATCGAATGGAGAGACTCTGACAGCCATATCTGCATGACCGGCCCTGTATCCTATGTGTTCAAAGGCGAGATGGAGCAGTAGGTGCAGTAAAAGTAATGTTATTATGTCTTTTGTTTATCATAAAAATTGATAAATGCAAATTTTTCTGGCATGAAGGGGGATGAATGCCAGATCGAAAACCCCTCAAGTCCAGACTTTTGGCTGTCGCCTCAACGTGTATGAGAGCGAAGTCATGAAGTCTCATGCCCGTAACGCAGGTATGGAAGACGCGATCATCTTTAATACTTGTGCAGTTACGGCAGAGGCAGAGCGTCAAGCCAGACAGGCCATTCGTCGTGCCAGACGTGAAAATCCTGATGCAAAGATTATAGTAACGGGCTGTTCTGCCCAGATTAAACCCGAAACCTATGCCGAAATGCCCGAAGTCAATCAAGTCATCGGCAATCATTTGAAATTAAAATCAGAGACTTGGCAGGAAACCATCACGGAAAGAGTAATCGTCAATGACATTATGTCTGTGCGCGAAACGGCAGGACATTTGCTGGAAGGATTTGAAGGCCACGCCCGCGCCTTTATCCAGGTTCAAAATGGCTGTGACCACCGTTGCACATTTTGTATTATTCCTTATGGACGTGGCAATTCCCGCTCCGTTCCGGTCGATGACATTGTATCCCAAGTCAAAAAACTGGTTGAGCAAGGCTATAACGAAGTTGTTATTTCAGGAGTAGATGTGACGTCCTATGGCAAAGACTTACCGGGAGAGCCCACGCTGGGGTATATGATGAGCGTTATTTTCCGTGAAGTACCGGAACTGCCGCGCTTACGGTTATCCTCTCTTGATCCTGTAGAGATTGATGAAGAGATGTGGAACTTGATCGCCAATGAACCGCGATTGATGCCGCATTTGCATTTAAGTGTGCAAGCCGGAGACGATATGATTTTAAAACGCATGAAGCGTCGTCATTTGCGTCAGGATGTGATCGATACCTGTAAAAAAGCAAGGTCTTTACGGCCTGATATGGTCTTCGGCGCGGATATTATCGCGGGTTTTCCGACAGAAACAGATGAAATGTTTGAGAATACATTGAAACTGGTTGAGGAATGCAATTTGACATTCCTTCATATTTTCCCGTATTCACCACGTCCACAAACTCCGGCTGCAAAAATGCCCCAGATTCCATTGGCAGTGCGTAAAGATAGGGCGTTACACCTGCGTCAACTGGGAAATCTTCAGGTGGCAAGGCTTCATGAAGCACTTAAAAATAAACGCTGTCAGGTTGTGGTTGAACAGGGCAATATTGGCCGATCCGAGCATTTCGCGGAAATTACACTTGATATTGAAAGCCCGCTGGGGAGTTTGTTAATAGTGGAAATAGCAGGTATTCGGGATGGCCACCTGATCGGTAAAATTGCCGCATAGAAAAAAACCTTTCCGTGTTGGAGTTCCAAGCGGTCTTGTGCTAAGACAATAGAGATACAAAAGATATTAAATAGTCACATCTGTGAGGTTCGAAATGTTTTTCTGGCGCAAAAAAAATAATAATGCTCGACAAGAGCAAGAAGAAGCAGAAGACCGGATTATTCACAATCCGAATGAACCGGATTTGGAGCCGCCACTGGAATATGAGGCACAAATAGACCCGGAATTCGAAAAACACGAACTCAACGAAACTGAAACTGAAGTTATTGATGAGTTGGAAGAAATTCCATGTGCAAAAAATCCTCCCCAACAATCTAAAAAAGCAGACGAGATGGGCGGGGGATGGTTATCCCGTCTGACCGGAGGATTGTCAAAATCTTCGAATAAGATCGGTGGTGGCTTGGGAAATTTATTTTCCAAACGCAAACCGGATGAGCAAACACTTGCCCAGCTTGAAGATTTATTGATCGAAGCAGATCTGGGTCCCGGTACAGCCAACCGTCTGGTCGAGTCTTTGCGCGTACGAAAATTTGATAAAGAAAATGCGACCCATGAAGTTCAGTTGGCTTTGGCGGAAGAAATAGCAATGATCCTGAAAAATACAGCCAAGGAATTGTCCGTAGAAAAAGTGGGGAATGGCCCACGCACCATTCTGATTTGCGGCGTCAATGGTGTTGGAAAAACAACAACCATTGGAAAACTGGCGTATCAATTTCATTACCGCCAACATAAAAAAGTCATGATGGCTGCCGGAGACACATTCCGCGCCGCCGCCATCGAACAATTACAAATTTGGGCGGATCGCACCAAATGCCCATTGGTGTCCAGTGAGATCGGATCCGACTCGGCGGCATTGGCATATAATGCGTACGAAAAAGCCTTAGCGGACAACATGGATATTTTGATGATAGACACAGCAGGTCGACTGCATAATAAAGCCAACCTGATGGCCGAGCTTGAAAAAATTTCTCGTGTTCTCAAGAAAAAAGATGATTCAATTCCTCATGAGGTCATTCTTGTTCTGGATGCGACAACCGGACAGAATGCAATTTCTCAAGTTGAAACCTTTTCGAGTATTGTTAAATTGACGGGATTAGTTGTTACAAAGCTGGATGGTTCTGCCAAAGGCGGCGTTGTCGTCGCGCTGGCTGATAAATTCAACCTCCCTGTTTTCGCAGTTGGTGTCGGCGAAGATATTGAAGACTTGCAACCTTTCCATCCCGAAGAGTTCGCAAGGACTTTGGTGGGGCTGCCCGCTTAACTGATCCCGTAGACTTCATGGTTTTTTTCCTTTATGATTAAAGCAATAAAGGGTTTGCCATGTCATTTATGAAGTCGTTTAATAAAGTCTACAAATTCACGGATGCTGACGAAGCGGTTGAATGTATTAAAGAGCTATACGATCACTCTCGCCAGACTTTGCTTGATCGATTTGATGAGTTTTCAAAAAGCAAGGAATTTGCCAAGGAGCGTGCGTCTGCATGCTACCCATATCTTCGTATAAAAGTCGAAAATGCCAAACGCGTAGACAGTCGCTTGTCATACGGCTTTGTTCCAAGACCAGGAACGTATTCAACCACGCTGACCCGCCCTGATATTTTTGATTACTATTATCGTGAACAGATTCGCTTGTTGATGAAAAATCATGATGTTCCGGTAGAGGTCGGATATAGTACGATACCTATGCCCATCCACTTTGTGTTGGGAGAAGATTTCCACGTAGAAGGCGAGTTGACCCCACGGCACATGGAAGCCTTGGCAAATATTTTTGATTTGCCTGATTTATCCATTATGGATGATGAAATCGCTAATGGAACATATCATCCGGCAGAAGGTGAAGATCAGCCTTTGTCATTATTCACCGCACCACGGGCGGATATGTCGATTTTACGGTTGCGCCATTATACTGGAACCAACGCTATCCATTTTCAGAATTATGTGATTTTCACCAACTATCAATTTTATATCGATGAGTTCATCAAGATTGCCCATCAAACCATGCAGGCCAGTGATGATCCCGCTATTCGTGAAAGTCGTTCCGAATACACGGCCTTTGTCGAACCAGGAAATGTTATTACCTATAACAAGAATATGTCTGGTCTTCCTGCTGATGCGGCTGATGAAACAGGTAAAAGAATGCCGCAAATGCCAGCCTATCATTTAAAACGTGCCGATGGATCGGGCATTACTATGGTTAATATTGGTGTGGGGCCTTCTAATGCCAAAACAATCACGGATCATATTGCTGTTTTGCGTCCCCACGCATGGATTATGCTGGGGCACTGTGCTGGACTAAGAAACTCTCAAAATCTTGGGGATTATTGCCTCGCACACGGATATTTGCGCGAAGACAACGTCCTTTACCGTGATTTGCACCCATCCATTCCCATTCCGGCTTTGTCGGAAATTCAGCTGACACTTGAAAAAGCAGTCAGTGATGTGACCGGGCTAACGGGGTATGATTTGAAAAAGATTATGCGTACAGGCACCGTCGCCTCGGTTGATGACCGGAACTGGGAACTGCGCCCAAGTATTCGCAAGAATGCAAGGCTTAGCCAAAGCCGCGCGATTGCTCTGGATATGGAATCAGGCACGATTGCCGCCAACGGATTTCGTTTTCGCGTTCCATACGGAACATTGCTTTGTGTTTCGGATAAACCGTTACACGGCATGTTGAAACTTCCGGGAATGGCAGAGAATTTTTACCGCCAACGGGTCGAACAACATTTGCAAATCGGACTTCTCACCATGGCGCTTTTGCGAGACATTGGGGAAGATCGCCTACATAGCCGCAAACTTCGTAGTTTCAATGAAGTGGCGTTTCAGTAGTCACTCATTTTTTAAGCGGGGTTAGCAAGGTTATATGTCCCATTTTGCGGCCAGCGCGGATCTCGGGCTTGCCGTAAAGATGGATGCAGGCATTGGCCTGTGTCAGATAATCTTCAACCAATGCGACATCATCGCCGATCAAATTGAGCATAACCGCATCGCAATGACGATTTGTTTTTCCAACCGGCAACCCACACACTGTACGCACATGATTTTCGAATTGGGAAACAGCGCAGGCATCAATTGTCCAATGCCCTGAATTATGGGTGCGTGGAGCAATCTCGTTGGCAATAATTTGTCCGTCTTCTGTTACAAAAAGCTCGAGCCCTAAAACGCCAACCAGATCCAGTTTTTCGGCTAGTTTAACTGCCATTTGGCTGGCTTCATTCAAAAGGGCATTATTCAGCGGAGCAGGCGCGGTTGTTTTGGATAAAATATGATTTTTATGGTCATTCAGGACAGGGCAGTAAGCCTCTGTTTTTCCAAACTGGTCGCGTGCCACAATCACGGATATTTCATGCTTGAAGGATACCAGAGATTCAACAATGGCTTCTTCGGTTTTAAGGCTGCTCCACGCGGTATCAATATCGGATAATGTCTCAATTCTGGCCTGCCCCTTGCCGTCATATCCAAGTCTGGTTGTTTTTATAATACAAGACGTTGCGTCCCATTTATGAAGCGTTACACGAACATCATCGGCACAAATCGCCTTTGACCATTGCGCCGTTGGAATACCAATATCGTTCAAAAATTGCTTTTCTGACCAGCGGTGCTGGGCAATTTCAAGTAAGTCGTCATCAGGAAAAACAGGCTTGAGAGTCTTTAAATAGCGCACTGTTTCAACTGGAATATTTTCAAATTCATAGGAAATAACATCAACAGACTGGGCAAATTCCGCAAGTGCGGCTTGATCGTCATAAGCCGCGACAAAACTACGTGCCGCAACATAAGACGCCGGAGATTCTTGATCGGGACAAAAAATATGGGTTTTGATCCCAAGCCGAGCCGCCGCCAAAGCCGACATGCGCCCCAATTGGCCTCCGCCCAAGATTCCCAGAGTGCGAGCCGGTTTATTGAGGAATGTCTGCGACATGATCGGTTTGGTCTTTCCGGAATTCGTCAAGTCTCACAGCTAGGTCAGGGTCATTCAAAGACAGGATAGAGGCCGCCAACAAAGCCGCATTGACGGCTCCGGCCTTGCCGATGGCCAGTGTTCCGACAGGAATGCCCCCGGGCATTTGGGCAATGGATAACAAACTGTCCATACCGCTTAACGCTTTGCTTTCCACAGGAACTCCCAAAACAGGCAGAGGGGTCAGGCTGGCGGTCATACCTGGCAAATGTGCCGCACCACCAGCCCCCGCAATGATAACTTTGAGACCACGGCCTTTTGCTGATTTACTATAATCGTAAAGTCGATCCGGTGTCCGGTGAGCGGAAATAATGCGGGTTTCATGGGCAATGCCCAATTTATGAAGAATGTCATGAGCGTGAGACATGGTTGCCCAATCGGATTGAGACCCCATAATAACGCCAACGAGAGGATTTTGATCGCTGTCACTCATGCCAGAATATCCGGAATAAGCATGCTTTCAATCCGTGAAATCATGTCTTTAAGTCTGAGTTTTTCTTTTTTCAACTTGGCTATGGTCAAAAAATCAACGGCCTGAGAGGTCGCCATCTGATTGATTTGTTCGTCCAAACTCTTATGCTGTCGTGCAAGATCCACTAATTGATCCCGCAAGGAGTCTTCATCTACCATCTTAACATCTTCACTTAAAATTTTTAGATGTATATCAGGTTTTTGCTGTTTTGTAATCTAATTTGTAAATTAACAACAGAACCGCCATTCAACTCCAAAACCAACCCTATTTTAAAAATATGCATAATGCATAATTAATAACTTGCAATACATATAACTTATGTGATAGTTTTTCGGAAAATGGAGATCTAAATGAACAAATTATTGAGTTTAACACTTTGCCTGACCCTCTCTTTCTTTAGTGGGCAAGCAAAGGCAGAAAGTGGAATTTCCAGAATTATTGAAACGAACACTTTGCGCTGCGGCTATGTCGAGTATCGTCCTGCGCTGGAAAAAGACATGGCAACAGGTGGGTGGATCGGTTTTAACGCCGATGTCATGAAAGTTGTGGCGGATCGGCTGGAACTAACGCTGGATTTTACCGTACCAACAGGGTGGGCAACCGTTGTAGCAGATTTGAAAGCCAAAAAATTCGATATGTTGTGTAGCGGATTTTGGGTTCACCCAAATGTGGGAAAATTTGCATTATTCTCCCGTCCTATAATGTTCCAACCGGTTTTTGTGGTGGTGAAAGAGGGGGATGATCGTTTCAAGACGCAATCTGCCTTGAATGACCCTTCAATCAAAATGGTAGCACTGGACGGTGATAACCCTGTCAATATCGCAAAAGTTGACTTTCCCCAAGCCCAAATTATGGCATTGCCGAATATGACAGATTTTTCTCAGGTTCTGGTCAATGTCGCAACAGGCAAAGCCGACTTTACCATTGTTGATGCTTATACTTTCGGGGCATATAACAAAAGCAATCCAGGTAAACTGAAGGTCTTGGACGCGTCCCATCCGGTGCGGATTTATCCGGTTAGCTACGTGTTCGGGGCGGAAGATGTCGTTTTTCGCGATGCCGTCAATGCAGCGCTGGATGAAATGATACTGGACGGAACTATGAACAGGATATTTGATAAATATGAAGAATATCCTCATGCGTATTATCGGGCAGTTGTTCCATATCAGAATCCCTACTAGACTAGCCTGTATGATAACACTTTTACAAATTAAGGCGGCACGAGCCCTGCTGGATTGGAAACAGGATGATCTGGCCAAAGCAGCAGGCTTGTCCTTGCCATCCATCAACAATTTGGAGCGCGGGCTGTATTCCCCGCGTCCTGAGACATTAGAAGCCATTCGTAAAGCCTTCGAGGATTCTCGAATTGAATTCCTCAAGAATAACGGAGTAGCTATCCGTGAGGCCGATTATGGAGTAAGAACATTTTCCGGCCAGAATTTTATTGCCGATCTGGATCAGGACATTCTTTCGGTCTTGCAAAAGCCTGAGGATGAGTTGCTGGCTATATCTTGGGACGAAAAAAAGTGGATTGGCTATGCCGGAGTTTCAAATCCGGTTTATCTGGAAGCAAGAAAGCAAAGGGGCTGGGGAGAACGGTTTATTATTCCGGAAACAGCCTGTTTTCTAACCAGTCCCGTATCGTCCTACCGGACTTTGCCGGAGGGTAGAATCCCCCCGATGGCCATGGAGATCTATGGAGATCGTTACGCTTTGATTGAATGGGATGATATGCGCGTCACAATTATCCAGAGTGGCCTGATTGCTGATAGTCATAGAATTATGTTTAATAACATGTGGGAGGAGGCAAGGCCAATCTCCGAAAAACAACTGGAACGTATAGAATTATATTGTAGGGATGAAGAAAGAATTTAAGCGGGTCTTTACGTTTATTCCTAATCCAAGTATGGTGAATCATCTGCCCCTGACGCTGTAGGGGCTTTTCCTTTTATTTGAATTTAGAGGCAACATGACAAAGAAAAGAATTGGTATCCTGACAAGTGGTGGGGATTGCGCCGGATTGAATGCAGCGATCAGAGCTGCGGTGCATCGTGCAGATCTTTTGGGTTGGGAAGTATACGGGATTTTGGATGGAACAGCAGGGCTGTTATGTGATCCTATTGAATACAAGGTTTTGACCCCCGCAATGTTTGACAATAACGTCATGCGGATGGGCGGCACAATTTTGGGAACAACCAATAAAGGGAATCCCTTTGCCTACCCGATGCCGGACGGAACAATCAAAGACCGGACACAAGAAATCATAGATGGTTTCAAAAGTTTGGGTTTGGAAGCGGTCATCGGCATTGGTGGGGACGGCAGTTTTGCCATTTTACGCAAACTGGCTACTCAGGGCGGTATTCGTCTGGTTGGTATCCCAAAAACCATTGATAATGATATTGGAGAAACAGAGACCTCGATTGGTTTTGATACGGCCGTTTCTGTAGCAACCGAAGCTTTGGATCGTTTGCAGCCAACGGCGGCATCCCATGATCGTGTAATGGTTCTCGAAGTCATGGGGCGTGATGCAGGTCATATTGCTTTGACCGCTGGAATCGCCGGAGGAGCAGACGTTATTCTGATCCCTGAAATTCCATACAAAATCAGCAGTGTTGCAAAGAAAATTGCTCAGGTTAAAGAGGGTGGACGTAACTTCGCTTTGGTTGTTGTTTCCGAGGCAGTTAAAACTCTGGAAGGGGACGCCGCTCAAATGAAATTTAGTGACGGTCAACTGAGATATGGTGGTATCGGTCACTATGTTGGTGACCAGATCTTTAGAGCCACAGGATCTGAAACGCGTGTTACAGTGTTGGGACATGTGCAGCGTGGATGTTCGCCAACCTATAATGACCGCTTGATTGCGTCTGCATTTGGTGTGCGCGCCGTTGATCTGATTGCCGAAGGAAAATTCGATCGCATGGTGGCATGGAAAAATCGTGAAGTTGTTGATGTTCCGATTGAAGCAGCCATTGCCGCATATCAGGCGATTGATGCAAATAGTTCTTTGGTTCATACCGCGCGCGCTTTGGGGATTTCTCTTGGAGATGAATCCTGATGCTCTACGTCCAACAGTCGCTATCCTCTGATGAAGATATTATCTATATCGCCAGATTTCACTGGTTCTATGATGTTCAGGCTGTGATGGCGATTGTTTGGGGTTTGTTTTTTGCTTTATCGTTGTTGGTCTCGATGGAAATTCTCATCAGCTATTTGCCTGAATCCGTTTCAAAGATCATGATGTCTTATCCAATCGAACCGGATGACGGATGGTTGGCTGTTGTCAGAAAAATGCATCCTGTCATTAAATTGGTGGCATTGTTGATGTTTTTGATGGGGGTTTTACGTTTTGCGCAAATGATGGTTGTAAAAGCAACCACCGAAATAGTCGTGACCAGTAATCGTATCGTCTATAAACGAGGCCTGATTGCCCGAAATGTCGGAGAAATGAGCATTGATCGTATTGAAAGTGTTTCGGTTCAACAACCATTCTGGGGACGGATTTTTGATTTTGGCCGATTGATTATTCACGGAATGGGCGTTGGCGAAATGATTATGCCGAACTTGGCAGAACCAATCCGGTTTCGTAAGGCAATCGAAAAAGCCCGTAGCGGTTAGTCGTAGTCAATGGACATATTGGAACGGCAAAAGAGAAGAGAAGACTAAAAGAAAGGTAGCGGAGGTATGGATCCAAAAAAAGTTTTGTCAGCCCGTCAGCATGATTTACCAGCCTCTTTAAGAGAAGGCGAAGAAGTTCTTATTAAAGGACAGATTTCCAATGCCATTTTTTGGAAAGCCGTTGTTATTCTTATTATTGCATTTTTATTGGGGATTGTTGCTCCGCCTTTAGGCTATTTTATATGCTTTGTTTCATGCCTTGCCTTCGCTTATGGGTTTATTCTCAAATCGATTTTGATGCTGATTGTCACAAATCAACGGATATTTTTTCGATCTGGAATTATCAAAGTTGACACGGTTCAAGTCAGGCTGGATCGGGTTGAAAGTGTTGAAATTCAACGCACGATTGTTGGTCATTTTTTAAATTATGGAACAGTTGTTTTGACGGGGACAGGCTCGCGTTTTTCCTACATTCCTTTTCTGGCCAATGCAGCGCAAGTACGCAACGTCATTGATGATCTTTTGTATAAACGGGACAAGTCCAATCAAAATACAGATCAAGACGGAAACTAACTCAATTTACTATCAGAGGATATTTTATGCAGTGGGATAAATCCAAACTTGTCAGTCGTTATGTGACCGAAGGCGCAAAAAGCGCACCGCATAGATCATATTATTATGCGATGGGCATGACCGAAGAAGAAATCCATCAGCCTTTGGTCGGTGTTGCGACGTGTTGGAACGAGGCCGCGCCTTGTAACATAGCACTGCAACGTCAGGCGCAATCGGTTAAAAGAGGGGTTTCAGAAAATGGAGCAACCCCCCGCGAATTTACAACCATTACCGTAACTGATGGAATTGCCATGGGGCATGAAGGGATGAGATCATCATTGCCTTCGCGGGATGTCATTGCGGATTCTGTTGAGCTGACAATGCGTGGTCATTGCTATGACGCATTGGTTGGTTTGGCTGGCTGTGATAAATCTTTACCAGGTATGATGATGGTGATGGTGCGTTTGAATGTGCCATCAGTCTTTATGTATGGTGGATCAATCCTTCCGGGTAAATTTCGTGGACAAGATGTCACAGTAATTGATGTCTTCGAAGGCGTAGGAAAACATGCAACCGGAGAATTTTCTGACGCTGATTTAAAAGAAATGGAATGTGTTGCATGCCCGTCCGCTGGCGCATGTGGCGGCCAGTTTACAGCCAATACCATGGCGTGTGTGTCAGAAGCCATTGGTTTGGCTCTACCTGGTTCTGCCGGAGCACCAGCCCCTTATGAAACCCGCGATGAATACGCGGCGGCATCGGGAAAAGCAGTTGTTGAGCTGATTAAAAAGAAGATTCGCCCTCGCGATATTGTTACCAAAAAATCATTGGAAAATGCAGCGATGATTGTCGCGGCGACAGGGGGATCAACCAATGCCGCGCTGCATTTACCTGCACTGGCACATGAAGCAGGCATTGATTTTGATCTGCATGATGTTTGTGAAGTTATGCGCAAGACCCCCTATCTGGCAAGTTTGAAGCCGGGTGGAAAATATGTTGCCAAAGATTTGTTTGATGTAGGCGGCGTGTCGGTTGTTTTGAAAGAGCTCTTGAAAGGTGGATACCTCCACGGAGATTGCTTGACCGTCACGGGAAAAACAATTGCTGAAAATCTGGAACACGTCACCTTCCCTGAAGATCAGGATGTCATTGCACCGATTACAAAACCACTCTCTATGACGGGGGGTGTTGTTGGTCTGAAAGGAAATCTTGCACCGGATGGCGCAATTGTGAAAATTGCAGGCATGGAAGCTTTGTCTTTCGAAGGGCCGGCAAGGTGTTTTGATTCCGAACAGGAGTGTTTTGATGCTGTCCAAAATCGCCAATATAAAGAAGGCGACGTTCTGGTTATTCGTTATGAAGGGCCAAAGGGAGGCCCCGGAATGCGGGAAATGCTTTCGACAACGGGGGCTTTATATGGACAAGGCATGGGCGGAAAAGTTGCTTTGATTACCGATGGCCGTTTTTCAGGTGGAACACGCGGATTCTGTATTGGTCATGTTGGACCTGAAGCTGCTATTGGGGGGGCTATCGGGTTGCTTGAAGATGGCGACATTATCAGGATTGATGCCGACAAAGGAACATTGGAAGTTTCTTTGAGTGACGAGGAGTTGGCCTCACGCCGCAAAAAATGGACGCCACGAAAAAATAAATATCAATCAGGTGTTTTGTGGAAATATGCGCAACTGGTAGGTCCTGCAGTTAATGGAGCGGTCACGCACCCAGGAGCAAAATCAGAGGAACATATTTATGCCGATATTTAAATATCGCAAATTTATCTCAAGTATAGGACTTGTTTGCTGTGTTCTTTTCGGGGGTATTGCATCACATCCATTTCCCGCTATTGCGCAAGAGGAAATATTGGCACCCGAGGCCGTACGCATATTGGATGTTATCAAATCCGGTCGGGTAGATGCGATTCGTCTTGCGGATAAACAAGACATTCTAAAATTCTATGAAGACCATAATGGAGATTTTTTATGGGTCTCTAATGGAAAATATACGTCGGATGCCAAGAAGGTATTTGAGCTGATCCGTCAATCTTATACCCATGGCCTCAATCCGGAAAACTACGATAAAACAACTATTTCCCAACTGATTGACACAAGATTTTCTGAAGAGGAACAAAAGGTCAAAGCAGAAATTTTACTGACAAACGCAGTTGTTAAATATGGCGGCGATATATCTGGGATGCGGGTGTCTGCAAAACAAGCGGGAGCAGATTCCTCGTCATGGTCAAGAGGTATTGCGGCCTATTCTTTATTGAATATTTTATCTTCTTCATCCGATCCCGAACATGTGCTTGAACTCTTGGCTCCTCAAGACGATATTTATAACGATCTGCGCAAAGCGCTGGATCAGGTTCTAAAGCAATATGCAGAAGATGCACAAAAGAATGTCCACCAGATTTCCTATTCGGGGCTGTTGCGCCTGGGTCAATCAAGCCAGATTACGGATCAGGTCAGGAAACGTCTGAAATCTCGACCTTTGGAACATAGCTCCGAAGTATACGACACGAATTTGGAACAGGCCGTGATTGATTTTCAAAAGGCTCATGGCTTGAAAGCCGATGGTGTGATTGGCCCGAGAACAATCAAAGCCATGAACGAGGGGCCTCATGACCAGCTGGTTAAGATATTGGCAAATCTTGAGCGCCTTCGCTGGGTCAGACGTCCGTTGCCTTCCAGATATATCGAAGTGAATATTCCTGCTATGTGGTTAAAAGCGGTTGATGAAAACAAAACCGTTTTTGAAATGCCTGTCATTGTTGGACGCAAGAAACGTCAAACGATGAGCTTTGTCGATGAAATTGTTGGTATTCGCTTTAATCCGTCATGGTACGTCCCCGACACGATTAAAAAGGAAGATTACTTGCCTGAACTTCGAAAAAACCCTCAGGCATTGGCGGAAAAGGGAATCGCTTTTCGCGTTAAATCCGAAGAAGAAGGTCGTATGGTTGAAGTTTCTCCCGAAGATTTGGATTGGGAAAATATGACCCAGAAAGATTTGAAGTCAATTCAAATGGTGCAGGGGCCTGGTGCAGCCAATGCATTGGGCGTTATCCGAGTGCTGATGCCAAATCGTTACGATATATATTTACATGATACAAATTCCCCGAACTTGTTTCAAAAGGATGATCGCACTTTAAGCTCGGGATGTGTGCGCCTGTTCGAACCAAGAAGAATTGCGAATTTTATTTTAGGAAAAAATAAAAATTGGTCGGAAGATCGTCTCGATTCCTATTTGGTTAAAGGAAAAACCCGCGAAGTAAACGCGATAGAACCTGTACCAGTTTATCTATATTATTTTACAATATGGAAAAATAAAAACGGAGAATTGGTATACGGACAAGACATTTATGATTTGGATCAAGAACTCATCAACGTATTGAAAAACAATGGTCAAATTGATTTTCCAATGATTTGAAGTTAATTTTATTATATCAAAGTAAAAACAAAACTTCTTGAATGTCTGGAGAAGAATACTTACAATGGACATATCAGGGGATAATTCATCTTCCTCTTTTCGAATGTATTTCAGCAATAGATTATTTTTGCTAAATAGAAGTAACTTTACTTTGTACACCCCGTGTTGTACTGAAAAGCACTTTATTTTTAACCGATCCGAATAGGTGACGAATGTCTTTTCTAGATTCTGGTTCTGAGTCTTTGCTGAGCCGCCGCAGCTTTCTTAAAGGCGGATTAACCCTTTCAATGTCTGCGCTGATTTCGGCAAGTGTCAAACCTGCGCTGGCTATGCCGTCTGGCGGCGCTTACAATGTATCTTTTAAAAATTCTCATACGGGTGAAGTCTTTTCAGGCGTTTACCGTGTAGGAAATAAATATCTTCCTGAAGCGTTTGAGCGCATAAATTATGTGATGCGTGATTTTCGGGCAAACGAAGTATTTCCGATGGATCCCCGTGCAATTGATATTATTTCTGCCGTCCATCGCCACACCGGCACAAGCCATCCATATTCAGTCATTTCCGGCTACCGCTCTCCGCATACCAATGCAATGCTCAGATCGCATTCAAGGGGTGTTGCAAAGAGATCCTTGCACATGTCCGGCCAAGCAATTGATGTTCGTTTGCAAGATGTCAATGCCAAACATATCCGTGAAATTGCAACCAATCTGAAAGCAGGCGGTGTAGGGTATTACGCACGCCAAGGCTTTGTTCATATGGACTCTGGTGAGTTCAGAACGTGGTAAGGTAAATCAAATTAAATTTTTGGAATTCCCGAGCGGGCGAGTTCATCGGCTCGCTCGTTTTCTATGTGTCCGGCATGACCTTTGACCCAGATCCATTTGATGTCATGTCGTTGGATTTCTTCATCCAGTTCCTGCCACAAATCCTGATTCTTGACCGGCTTTTTATCTGCAGTTTTCCATCCTCTGGATTTCCATCCTGCCATCCAGTCTGTAATGCCATGTAACACATATTTGCTGTCGGTATAGAGTTTGACGGTACAAGGCCTTGATAAGGCACGGAGTCCTTGAATGGTGGCCATGAGCTCCATGCGGTTATTGGTTGTCTCGGCTTCTCCGCCGCAAAGCTCGCGCTCATTGCCTTTGCATCGAAGCAAAGCTCCCCAGCCACCAGGGCCTGGATTTCCTGAACAGGCACCATCGGTATAAAGCTCGACAATTGAAGAGGATGAATCAGAAGATTTTGTTGGCACAGTGAAATTCCAGTTTCTTGATATATTCTGTTGGATCTTTGGGGGTAACAAGAGCCTTCGGGTCAAGGAATGTTAGATCATATAACCGTGATGATAGAAACCGCAAACAAGCTCCTTGGCACAAAATTTGAAAAGAGTCTTTTTCCTCTTGAGTCAAGGGTCTGACAGATTGATACCCGTCCAGAAAGCTTTGACTTTTTTCTGCACAAAGCGTGTGATCAGAACTAAAACACCATGCATTCAGAGCAATGGCCAGATCATAGGCCAGAAAATCAGTTGCCGAGAAATAGAAATCTATAATGGCATGAATATGCCCGTCCAGAATAAAAACATTATCAGGAAAAAAATCGGCATGAATGACGCCATGTGGAAGGCTCGTAGGCCACGCGCACTTGATTTGCTCTAAAATATCAATAAATTCTTTGGCGCTCTCTCCAACTTTGCGCAAACGATAATCCCATGCCTCTATGCCCATTGAATTGATCCGCGAAAGAGGAAAACTCTGACTTGCCTTGTGCATATTACCCAAAACAACCCCGAGCTCAAAACAAAACACAGGAATAATGTCAGAGTAGTCAACACCGTGACCATCAAGAAAGGGAAATAACGCAGCAGGTTTGTCATCAAAAAAAGAGAGTGCGCTGGAATCCTTCCTTAAAACCGGAGCAGGACAACGAATACCATTTTTGTATAAATGATCCATAAAAGACAGAAAGAAAGGAAGGTCATCAGGGGCAATGCGACTTTCGAATATAGTCAGGATAAATGCGCCTTCATCTGTAGAGACTTTGTAGTTCGTATTGTCTATTCCTTGGAGAATGCCTGTGGCAGATATGAAAGATCCGATATTGTATCCGGTCAGTAAATCCGAAATTTCATGATCCGAGAGGTGAGTATAAACAGCCATGTATCAAGCATATAGGATGATAATTGAGGAGGCAATATTCGTTTGTTAAAATCAGATCAGATCAGATCAATAGGGGGTTTCGGCCTGTGGCGCAGCAAGCCGATTAAAAACATGATGTTCATGATGGTAGAAGTCGCCATCAGTAAATAAATTCCCAATAAATAAAAATAGAGAATCCATAAAAATCCGGAAAGATAGTAGGCCAGCCGGATACGTTCCGGATTACGGTTAAGCTCCATAAAACGACATCCGACAACCGCCGCAATCGGTAAGAGATCGGCAGGGGCTTTGTAGGAAAAATAGATGCTCATGATTGAGAGAATGCTTGCACCGATAATTCTTGGCCATAAGGTTTTGGAAAGATGTTTGTCCGGGGTTAAAGCTTGTGTCAGCCCGCCAGTTCCTGCGATAAATCCGGCCAATCCACCGGATAACCCCCCCATAAGAATGCTATAAGTCGCATTCGAATAGTCTCCCAAAAACTTGAAGAACATCATTTTTTGTCTGTTTTTGGTCTGCGTACAGATCATGGCAAAAATCAAACCAAAAAAATAAAGGATAATATTAGGACTTAATAAAAGATTATCGAACGTCATGTTGTTCTTCGGCTTCACGTAAAAGGCGCGGAATATTAAACGTGACATTTTCCTTGGTTAAAACGACTTCTTCAACCTTAACTTCGAAATTTTTCCCCAATGCGGTAATAACATTATCAATCAGAATGTCTGGAGCAGAGGCACCAGCCGTCAACCCCAGTGTTCGAATATCAGCGATCCGATCCCACGGAATATCACTTTCATCCTGAACCAAAAAAGCTTTCGGACAACCATAGGATTTGGCAACTTCGACCAAGCGGTTTGAATTGGATGAATTGGGTGATCCTATAACAAACAGGGCATCAGAATTCGGAGCAATTGCCTTGACGGCTTCTTGCCTGTTGGTGGTGGCATAACAAATATCTTCGCGGCTAGGGCCGATAATGGCTGGAAATTTTTGTCTAAGAGCCTCGACAATCGCAGAGGTATCATCAACGGAAAGAGTTGTTTGACTGCAATAGGCTAGCTTGGTTGGATCAGAGACATTCAACCGTTCGACATCTTCAACTGTTTCAACCAGAAAAACGCTGTCTTCAGGGAGTTGCCCCATTGTGCCAACCACTTCCGGATGCCCCGTATGGCCGATCAGGATAATATCCAGTCCCATTTTATGGTGTCTTGCGGCCTCATAATGAACCTTGGTTACCAAAGGGCAAGTGGCATCGATGTAAAACATATTGCGTTTCTGTGCGTCAGCAGGAACGGATTTTGGAACTCCATGCGCCGAAAAAATCACAGGTCGATCATAATGATTCTCGGGAATTTCATTTAATTCCTCAATAAACACAGCACCTTTTGAGCGCAATGTCTCGACTACAAATTTATTATGGACAATCTCGTGGCGCACATAAACCGGCGCTCCATATTTTTCCAGAGATTTTTCGACAATTTGGATGGCGCGATCCACACCGGCACAAAAGCCTCTCGGTGCGCATAGGATAATTTTCAAAGGAGAATCCGTTTTAATCATAGGAAAATGGGTATCAGATTGAGAGCGGACTTGCCATGGATTTTCTTTTCGCTATTGTTCATTCTGTAATTTTTTATTTGAACTGGAGCATTGATAATGAACCGCAATATCGGTGTGTTGATTTTTCTATCTGTTTTGGGAGTGGGATTGTCAGGGTGTGAAGCCGTACAATCCATAGGACAGAGTATTGAATCCATCAATTGGCCAAAAGCCAATACAGCCAATACCGCAGAATCTGCACAGCAACCATCAATGACTGTTAATGGTCAAACACAGGTTGTTAAATTGCCGGACAACTGCCCGCAACTGAAAGTCTTGGGAGAATTATCAGAGATTACCCAATTTTCGACACCTAAAAAACCGATTGCGGATGAATTGATAGCCGCTGCAAAATTCAGCACTCTGGATGCCACCTGTCAGGTTTCACCAAATAGCGTCACGTTAGAAATTTCTCTCGATTTTGACGGAATTCTGGGGCCTGTAGGGATGAAAAACGGTGCAAGCGAAGCCAACTATACCTATCCGTATTTTCTGAGTGTCATTACACCGCAAGGGCAAATTCTTTCCAAAGACGTGTTTGCTTTATCCATGGTGTATAGCGAGGGTCAACCTGCAATTCATAAACAAGACCGACTGCGCCAGACCATCCCTTTGATGGTCGGGCAAGATTCTGGCCAGTTCCAGATTGTTGTCGGATTCCAGTTAAACGAAGACGAGCTGAGCTATAACAGGATGAAGAAATAATGCTGGATATTCAGGACTTCTGGAGTAAGGAAACGCGCCACCATCAAGATATTGCGTCGCAAACCTTTGCAACCATGGGGGAAGCGTTAGAAAAATGGGTGAAAATGGCCGTGACTTGTATAGAAGGGGGCGGGAAAATTCTCTTTTGTGGGAATGGGGGGTCGGCGGCTGATGCTCAGCATATTGCGGCAGAACTTTCCGTAAAACTTTGTCAGGATAGAAAGCCGATTGCAGCCCTTTGCCTGAGCCTTGACCCATCGGCCATGACGGCTTGTGCCAATGATTATGGATATGAGCAGATCTTTGCGCGACAAGTATCAGCCTTGGGGCAATCTGGCGATATGCTGGTTGGCTTGACCACGTCAGGGAACAGTAAAAACGTCATTGAAGCCATTGAAGCGGCAAAAGAAAAAGGCATTTCAGTTGTGGTTTTGACGGGAGAGACAGGCGGAAAAGTTGCCTTGATGGCGGATCTGGCAATTAAGATTCCTTGCTCTGATTCGACGGCTCGTATTCAAGAAATGCACATTCTGATGGGGCATATTTTTTGTGGCGCATTGGAACAAAGATTGGGCTTGCTCTAATTGGCTTAAACTGCGGCATTGCAACGCATAACACTTTCCCTTGCTTTGCCCGTTTTGATATGCTACTTCAGCGCAACAAAACGCAAATTATTCAGTTATTCTGGAAAGGATCAGGAATTGGCAAAGTCCTCCTCCGCCTCGGGTGCTGGGAACATCGTATTAGGCCGTTACGCCGCTGCATTGATTGATGTTGCTGCAAAGGTAGGTGTTCTCGAAGCCGTCCAAAAAGATATGGCTTCTTTGGAAGCCTCGCTGCTGAATTCCGCAGAGTTCCTCTCTTTTGTAGAAAGTCCTGTTCATGGCGCAATTCGTCAGAAAGCGGCTGTTCAAGAGGTGGCGAAGGCTGCGAGATTTCAACAAGTTACATCCAATTTTTTATGTGTTCTGGCAGGAAACCGCCGCTTATACTCATTGAAATCGATTATTAGTGCATTCCATCGTGAAATTGCCAAGCGCATGGGACAAGTTGATGCTTTTGTAAAAGCAGCCCATCCATTGACGGCAGAACAAGAAAAAAATCTGGCGCAAATGCTGGCCACAAAAACCGGAAAGACTGTTCGCTTATTCGTAGAAGTTGATCAGGAACTTCTGGGCGGTATGATAATCACTGTTGGGTCACAGATGATTGACGACTCCGTTAAATCAAAATTATCACGGATGAAAAATTCCATGATTTCGAATTCCAATCAAAACGCATCATTGAAAGAGGTAGGATAATATGGATATCCGTGCAGCAGAAATTTCTGAAATTTTGACCAAACAAATCGCCAATTTTGGTGCGATGGCTGATGTCGCCGAAATCGGACAGGTCTTGTCTGTCGGTGATGGCGTTGCCCGTGTATACGGTCTGGACAACGTTCGTGCAGGTGAAATGGTTGAATTCCCTGACGGAACAAAAGGGATGGCGTTGAACCTTGAAGCCGACAATGTCGGTGTGGTTATCTTTGGAAATGACCGAGCAATTAAAGAAGGCGACATCGTCAAGCGGACTGGCGAAATTGTTCAGGTTCCTGTTGGAAAAGAATTGCTTGGCCGCGTTGTGGATGCCCTTGGTAACCCGATTGATGGTAAAGGCCCTTTGAATGCAACCCAATTCAGCCGTGTTGAAGTCAAAGCCCCCGGGATTATTCCACGTAAATCCGTTCACGAACCAATGCAAACCGGTTTGAAAGCGATTGATGCTTTGGTTCCTATCGGACGTGGGCAACGTGAATTAATTATTGGTGACCGTCAAACAGGTAAAACAGCCGTTGCGATGGATGCCATCATCAACCAGAAAAACTCAAATAAATCGGATAACCCGAAAGACCACGTGTACTGCGTTTATGTGGCCATCGGTCAGAAACGTTCGACTGTTGTTAAATTGGTGAAAGAACTCGAAGAAGCCGGCGCGATGGAATTCTCGATCGTTGTTGCCGCAACCGCGTCTGATCCTGCTCCGATGCAGTTTTTGGCACCTTATGCCGGATGTGCAATGGGCGAATATTTCCGTGACAACGGAATGCACGCTTTGGCAGTTTATGATGATTTGTCCAAACAAGCTGTTGCTTACCGTCAAATGTCCTTGCTGCTTCGTCGCCCTCCGGGACGTGAAGCTTATCCGGGCGACGTGTTTTATATTCACTCACGCCTTTTGGAACGGGCTTGTAAATTGAATGATGATTTCGGCGCAGGGTCAATGACCGCTCTCCCGATCATTGAAACGCAAGCCGGTGATGTGTCTGCCTATATTCCAACCAACGTGATTTCGATCACCGATGGTCAGATCTTCCTTGAAACAGGTTTGTTCTATAAAGGCATTCGCCCTGCAATTAACGTTGGTTTGTCGGTGTCCCGTGTTGGGTCTGCTGCGCAAATCAAAGCCATGAAACAAGTGGCAGGTAAGATTAAACTGGAATTGGCTCAATACCGTGAAATGGAAGCCTTTGCCCAGTTTGCTTCCGACCTTGATCCGGCAACTCAAAAATTGTTGGCACGTGGTGCTCGTTTAACCCAGTTGTTGAAACAACCTCAATACTCACCATTGACCACCGAAGAACAAGTTGTTGTGATCTTTGCTGGAACGCGTGGCTATCTTGATGGTGTTCCTGTTGTAAATGTCAGTGCCTATGAGTCTGAATTACTGTCTGAACTGCGTTCGGCAGGGGCATCAATTTTGGCCTCGATCAAAGAGAAAAAAGCCCTGAATGATGACATCGAAGCGCAAATTTCTACGTTCCTTGATGGATTCACCAAGGGTTATGTGGCGCGTTTGGCGGCTTAATATTCCAACTGAAAAAGGGATCTAATATATGCCTAGCTTACGTGACTATCGTGATCGGATTGCTTCCGTAAAATCAACACGGAAGATCACATCTGCCATGAAAATGGTGGCGGCCAGTAAACTTAAACGGGCTCAGGACGCTGCCGTAGCATCCCAGCCATACGCAAAAGCAATGGCCGGAATGATCTCACGTGTAGCGGATGGCGTACATGGTGATGCAGGTCCAAAGCTTTTGGTGGGAACAGGTTCCGATCAACGCCACCTTTTGGTTGTCATCTCTTCTGATCGTGGGTTGTGTGGTGGCTTCAATGGAAATCTGGTTCGTTACACCAGAAACGAAGTGCGTCGTCTGAGAACCGAAGGCAAGCAAGTTCAAATTGTTTGCGTGGGACGTAAAGCCCGTGACGTTCTCAAACGTGATTTTGCGCCATTGATTATTGAAACGATCACAGGTCTGGGCGGTAAAAAACGCCTTGGATTTGCTGAGGCTCAAAAAGTTTCCGATCTGGTTTTGGATTTGTTTGTACGGGAACAATTTGATATTTGTTCGCTGGTTTATAACCAGTTTGTATCGGTTCTAACGCAAACACCACATTCGCAACAATTGATCCCGTTCGTTGTTGCTGCGAATGAAAACAAATCTGTCGATGCTTCGCCATACAGCTTTGAACCGGAAGAAGATGTGATTTTGGCAGAAATTTTGCCCAAAAATATCTCTGTTCAAATCTTTCGTGCCCTTTTGGATAGTGGTGCAGGAGAGCAAGCCGCGCGTATGACGGCAATGGACAACGCAACACGGAATGCAGGCGACATGATTAAAAATCTGTCGATCAAGTATAACCGCGCCCGTCAAGCGTATATTACGAAAGAATTGATCGAAATTATTTCGGGCGCAGAAGCTGTATAAAGAAAAAGATAAAAATTTATTTGGAAGGAAAACAAAGATGACATTAGCAAACGGAAATATTATTCAGATTTTGGGTGCCGTTGTGGACGTACAGTTCACCGACGGAAATATTCCGGGAATCATGAACGCTCTGACAACAGAAAATGATGGCAAAACGCTTGTTCTTGAAGTCGCACAGCATTTGGGCGAAGGCATCGTTCGTTGTATCGCGATGGACTCGACTGATGGTCTGGTACGTAGTAATCCGGTTAAAGATACTGGCGCAGCCATTACCGTTCCTGTTGGAAAAGAAGTCCTTGGACGGATCATTGATGTGATTGGTCAACCGATTGATGAACGCGGACCGATTGACGCCCAGAAATATTATCCGATTCACCGTGAAGCACCGAGCTTTTCCGAACAGGCCACTGATACAGAACAATTGATTACAGGGATTAAGGTGATTGACCTTTTATGCCCGTATTCCAAGGGTGGAAAAATTGGTTTGTTCGGTGGTGCTGGTGTTGGCAAAACTGTGACCATTCAAGAGCTCATCAACAACATTGCAAAAGGCCATGGTGGTGTATCTGTTTTTGCCGGTGTGGGTGAAAGAACCCGTGAAGGAAATGATTTGTATCACGAAATGATTGATGCAGGCGTTCTGGTTCCAGGAGATACCGATGCTTCGAAAGTGGCTCTTGTTTACGGTCAGATGAATGAACCTCCCGGCGCTCGTGCCCGCGTGGCATTGACAGGGTTGTCGATGGCGGAATATTTCCGTGATGAAGAAGGCCAAGACGTTTTGTTCTTTATGGACAACGTATTCCGTTTCACTCAAGCCGGTGCTGAAGTATCAGCACTCTTGGGTCGTATCCCATCGGCGGTTGGATATCAACCAACATTGTCAACCGATATGGGGACATTGCAAGAACGGATTACTTCGACCAACAAAGGATCAATTACATCGGTTCAGGCCGTTTATGTTCCTGCTGATGATTTGACCGACCCAGCCCCTGCAACAACCTTTTCTCACTTGGATGCGACAACAGTTTTGTCTCGTCAGATTGCGGAATTGGGAATTTATCCGGCGGTTGATCCTCTTGACTCAACATCGCGTATTCTTGACCCGCGCGTTGTCGGCGAAGAACATTACAAATGCGCCACCGATGTTCAAAAAATCCTGCAAACTTATAAAGCCTTGCAAGACATTATCGCGATTTTGGGTATGGATGAATTGTCTGAAGAAGACAAACTGGTTGTTTCCCGCGCACGGAAAATCCAACGCTTTTTGTCCCAACCATTCCATGTGGCAGAGGTCTTTACTGGCTCTCCGGGTGTGTTTGCATCTTTGGAAGAAACCATCAAAGGTTTCCGCATGATCTGTGACGGTGAACTGGATCATATTCCTGAATCGGCGTTCTACATGGTCGGTAATATCGATCAGGTGATTGAAAAAGCCAAAAAAATGGCAGCGGAAGCGGCATAATCATGGATAACACGCTCTTTAACTTTGAATTGGTATCGCCCGAACAAAAATTGATCTCGGAACAGGCTTTTCAGGTTTGTATTCCGGGTGAAGAGGGCGATGTCGGTGTTCGTGCCGGACACATGGCTTTGGTTATGTCTGTGCGTCCGGGCGTGGTTGAAATCATCCGTGAGCAAGGCGGTGAGGTCGAAAAAATCTTTATCGCAGGTGGCTTTGCGGATATTTCCCAGACCAACTGCACTGTTTTGGCTGAAGAGGCAGTTCCGTTAAAATCTTTAAAAAGCGAACGCCTTCAAGCAGAGCTGACGCGTCTTCATGAAGACATGGGCTATGCGGACACAGCGGAAGAAAAAACCCGCCTGTCAAAACGCATCACCATCGTTTCAGCAATGCTGGATGCCGTCAAAGCGGCGTAACACGTTAAAACATAAAGTTTCCAAAAACCCGACCCACTGTCGGGTTTTTTATTGCTGTAAAAACTCTTTACTTCTTTTAATCACTTCGGCGATGCCGAGGCGTTCAACCACCACGCCTTCGGGAAAGGCCGTGAGAAGGCGGGACGGAGTGGCGTTATCCAGCATAACAAAAACTCCATGATCGGTTGATGACCGCACCAAACGCCCATAGGCTTGTTTGAGTTTAAGGCGGGTCAAACGGTCGTCAAAATTGCTGCCGCCCATAACTTTTTTACGGGCTTTTTGCAAAATTGTTCCACGCGGCCATGGCACGCGGTCAAACACAATCATGCGTAATGATTCACCCGGAACATCAACCCCATCCCGAACGGCATCTGTTCCCAAAAGACAGGAATGCGTATCCTCGCGGAACATGTCAACCAGTGTCCCCGTATCAATGCCGTCAACATGTTGGGCATAAAGCGGCAAACCGGACTCTGATAATTTTCCTGAAATTTTATGATGAACAGACCGTAACCGCGCAATCGAGGTAAAAATTCCGAGGGCTCCGCCTTGGGAGGCTAAAAACAATTCTCGATAAGCCGAAGCCAGTTGATCCATATCGGTTTTATCGATGTCGGTGACAACAAAAACGCGCGTCTGATCGGCATAACGATAGGGGGACGGAATGGAAAAACGGATCGGCGTTTCGTCCAGATATTTTGCCCCCGTCATAGTTTCTGCCGCAGTCCAATCTTCACTGATACCATCGCGCAATGTCGCCGATGTTATCACCATACTGTGAATATGGGGTTTCAAAGAATCTGCCAATGGCTTGCTTGGGTCAATGTGGTGACGGTGAACACCAATATCAAAAATGGTTTTTTCCAGACGATTGATTTCCATCCAGTCAACAAATTGCGGTTGTTCAACGCCATCAAGAAGATTTTCCAATAACCCGACCCAAGGAGTCAGCATGGCATTGATCCGGCGATCAAGAGAATCTGCAACCGCATCAAGGCGTTTGCGTGTATCGGGGGACAAAGTGTCTGTTTCTTCTGATAATTTTTGTCGAAGCCGCGCCGCAAGACGTTGCATCGGCTTACGCAAGGCTTTCATATTGTCATGGAGTTGCTGCGCCGAAGGAATAGCATCCTCAATCAAGGGAAATAAAGAGGTCTCGATTGAATAAGACCCTTCGCGGCCATTGGCACGCGCCATAACCTGTTGAGAAACAAACCCGAGAAAAGCTTCTGCATTGGTTTGTGGATTATTGTGTTGAAGCCGTTTCATCCAGTCAAATTCAGGAAGAAACCGTGCATGGTGTAACGCATCCTCCATCAATTTCATTGAGGCTTGATCGTCTTCCAATAAATCCTGCAACCGTTTTTTTAAACCGCGTGCGCGTGATTTTCGACCTCCCTCGGGGCCAATTAGCCAGCGGCGCAAATCGTGCATTTCGACACCCGTCATTTCGGCACAAAATACGCCATCTGCCGCATCAAAAATATGATGACCCTCGTCAAAAATAATATGACGGGCAAGATCTTCATCATGATGCGCGGCCTTAATCATTACTATGGCATGATTGGCAATCACAATCGGGGTTCGTGCCGATTTACGAATAGCGCGTTCGCTAAAACATTTGTGGTAATGGTCACACGCTGAAAATATGCATTCGCCACGCCGATCAGCCAAGGACAAAGTTGTCCCAATTCCCATCAGGCCGGGCAACCATCCATGAAATCCTGATCCGGTTAAATCGCCGTCTTCGGTTTCCATGACCCAACGCGCCATTAATCCGGCAGAAATAGCAGCACCGATACTGCGTGTTGTGGCAATCGATGCGGCAAGGTCTTCAAAATTCAGTAAACACAAATAATTTTCGCGCCCTTTGCGAATGGTCACTTTACGGTCACGCAAATCCTTATCGGGATAAAGACGTTTTATTTCTGTACTAATTTGACGTTGCAAATTTTTAGTATAGGTCGAAATATAAACACTGCCTTCGTTCTTTTCTGCCCATAAAGTAGCAGGAGCAAGATAACCAAGGGTCTTGCCAATGCCTGTTCCTGCTTCTGCCAGAACTATGGTCGGGCTTTCCGGCGCAGACATGGGCTCGAAAGCTTCCGCCAGCCGCGTAGAATAATTGGATTGCTCTGGCCGGATTTCTGCATCAGAACGCGAAAGCAGAATTTCAGACAAGCGTTGCCGCGTTTCATCGCCGCTAATACCATGCTGGGATGGCGGGGGCAGAGGCGCATCATCCGCCCATTCCGGCAAGTCCGACCAGACATTTAAACGCATCCGTGAAGAATTATGGATGGTGCTGGCATCATAAGACACGCCCAAAGCTGACAAAACATAAGGAGTCCACAACCATCCTTTGCCATTCAGCCCCATGGTTTCTGCCAACTCGATTAATTTTTCCGCTTTAGGGAGATGTGCCAGATCAGCAAGCAATGCATTGACACAGTCAATCATCAGCATAGGCGTATCAAGCAAATCATCAACTGCAGGCAACCCCAAAGACTTCGCGATACCGGCAGGAGTAGGCGTAGAAAACTGTGTTGGATGAACAAATGCATAAAGCTCGAGAAGGTCAAACGCACGTAAATCAGCCGCCCCAATTTTTTGCCGTGTATAAGGAATATGGCAGACCAGAAGAGAGTTGGCTTGTCCACTCAAAAGCTTGGCTTGGGTAGCAGGGATTTCTTTAATTTCCCCCAGATCATTGAGGTAATAAACCCCCTTTGCCCCGATGGCTAAAGCCGAGCAGAAAAAAGAAGGTTGTGGCTGGGTATTTACAGTTTGGAGCATAGTTGTAGTCTATATTATAGCTGAATAAAGGCATAGTTTATTGCTTGTATTTATCTGGAATATCTGTTGGTATCTGAGGATATTCCACAAAAGTTATAGTTTTTATCATGAGATTAAGTGCCCTGGTTACCAAAACAGTTAAAGATGTTTCCCAATCGGACGTTAGTCGGAATGCCCAGCTTTTAACAAAAGCAGGTTTTGTCGATCAATTGATGGCGGGGGTTTATTCTTATTTGCCTATGGGGTTAAGGGTTCTTTCCAATATAGAAAACATCATTCGTGAAGAGATGGAGACTATCGGCGCGCAAGAAATTCTGATGCCAGCATTGCAGCCACGTGAAATCTGGGATCAAACCGAACGATGGGATAAGGTGGACGTTCTGTTCAAATTAAAAGGTGCTGGTGATCGAGATCTAGCATTGGGGCCAACGCATGAAGAAGTTGTAACCCCGTTAATAGGACGATTCATTCAGTCTTACCGCGACTTGCCGAAGGCCGTTTATCAAATTCAGACAAAGTTTCGCAACGAGCCATGCGCCAAATCAGGCTTACTTCGTGGCCGTGAATTCCGCATGAAAGATATGTATTCATTTCATATGGATCAACGAGGCTTGGATGATTTTTATAAACTTGCGATTGAAGCTTATAAAAATGTGTATCGCCGCTGTGGGTTAGGCGATTCCACATTGTTGACTTATGCCTCTGGTGGAGTGTTTTCAAAATATTCACATGAGTTCCAAACCGTTACGCCATACGGTGAAGACATTGTCTACCGTGTTCCTGATACTGACATTGCGATTAACAAGGAATTGATGAATGATCGTGATGCTTTGGCTGGCATTATCCCGAACTATAAAGAGGGCGACGAAAAAAATCTTGAAGAGCTTAAAGCCATTGAGGTTGGAAATATTTTTAAACTTGGTTCACGGTTTACTGATTCTTTTAATGTTGAATATGCCGGTGTCGATGGAGAAAAAAGAAAAGTTGTGATGGGATGCTATGGGATTGGACCAAGTCGTATTATGGGGACAATTGCCGAAGTTTTAAGTGACGATCGTGGATTGGTGTGGCCTGACGAAGTCGCCCCTTATCATGTGCATCTGGTATCTTTATGTCGGGATGAATCAGATATAAGCCGTTGCGAAGAAATTTACGCCAAACTGAAGTCGATTGGAATTAGTGTGTTATATGATGACCGTCAAGGTGTTCAGGCCGGACAAAAACTGGGGGATGCTGACCTGATGGGCATGCCGCGCAGGGTTGTGGTAAGTGCAAAAACACTGGCTGATAATTGTGTGGAATTTATGGCGCGTGGAGATAAAGAAGCCACTCTAACCCCATTGCAAACATTTTACTCTGTCTTGGTTGAAGATTAGGCTACAGTCATTCAATGTTATCGGAATGATGAAATTGGTTTAATTCTATCTTACCAAAAGCACATGGTAAAAAATGTAGCTTCCTGACCAAGATCCAGCATTATCTTTAAAACATCCGGTTGTATGGCGAATGAGTTCCGCGCCGCTAACGCCTTCACCAATTTCAGGATCTCCTGTCCCTACAGAATAAGCACCTTTGAAACCAAGTCCGCTATTGTTGTGTTCCTCTGTTGGGGGTTCTCCGGATGGATTGGTAATCCCGTTCAGATTATTGATTTCAATACATATATCTCTTCGGATATGGGGGAGATTCATCATCAGGTCGATCTCGGCATCGCCACAGGTTGTATCCCCATCTCCGACTTCAAGAATGCATTGTGTTCCATAAAATGCCCATTCGCCATACTGGGTTTTGGCAGACCTGCTGGGATCAAGAAAATCAGGGTTAGGGGGCGTGTAACTCAGGCCGGCTCCTTCGACACCATACAGATCGCATCGCCCGTTTGAGGGAGCTCCTGTATTGTCATAGCTCACGACTGTTTCGGTGTTATCAAAGTTTAACTCATTCTCGCTGCACCGATTGACGTTCATCAGGCGTTGGACTGATCCTTCGTATGTTTGTGCCGTGCGCATGATGCTTTCTGCCATCATCCGTGCTTGCTCGGAATTGATGTTTCCTGTCGTTTTCGACGAAAGTCTGGTAATCATGAGCGTCAATCCAACCAAAAGAGCGATGGTAACCAGAATGATAATCAAGGCATTTCCGCCTTGATGGCCACTTTGGCAGGATGATTTTGGTGGGATTACTTGATTTTTCATTGTATTTCAGCCAGATTTCAGGAATTAATCACTTCGTTACGAACCAACTTTAATTTTAACATATAGAAAAGATCATGACACAGAAAACTTCAGCCTCTATGCCTTCAGAGCAAACTCATCCACAGGACGATAACATGCTTAGAGCTGCAAAGTTGAAGAAGTTGGCGGCATTGGAAGAACAAGGCCTGAACGCCTTTCCCCATAAATTTGACCGGACTCATAAGCAAGGCGAGTTACAGGATAAATATGCCGATTTGGAATCAGGCGCAGAAACAGAAGATACGGTACATATTGCCGGTCGTATTATGGCCATGCGCAATAACGGCATGTTTATTGATTTGGTTGACCCAAGCGGCAAAATTCAGGTTTTTTCCCATAAGGACTCAACACCTGAATCCGAAATGGAAAAGCTCCAATATTGCGATTTGGGAGATATTATTGGTGTGACAGGGACTGTCCGCAGAACACCACGCGGAGAATTGTCGGTTCGTGTCAAAGAACTGACGATGTTGACCAAATCCATGTTGCCGTTGCCCGAGAAATATCACGGGCTAACCGACATCGAACAACGCTATCGCCAACGCTATCTTGATTTAATCATGAATGAAGAAAGCCGGAATGTTCTGAGAACCCGCACAGTGGTTATTCGTGCCATTCGTGATTTCATGAATAACATGGGCGCAATGGAAGTCGAAACACCGATTCTTCACCCGATTATGGGCGGGGCATCGGCAAAACCTTTTGTAACCCATCACAATGCGCTCGATTCAGATTTCTTTTTACGTGTCGCACCGGAACTATTTTTGAAACGTTTGATTATCGGTGGCTTTGCTGATGCCGTTTATGAAATCGGGCGCAACTTTCGCAATGAAGGCCTTTCAATCAAACATAACCCTGAATACACAGGGATCGAGGGTTATCATGCCTATATGGATTATTACGACATTATGACTTTGGTTGAAGACCTTGTCCGGTATGTAGTCTTGGCCGTCCATGGAACAACAAAAGTTCAATATGGCGACATCGTGATAGATTTTGGCTCTGCATGGCAACGTAAGAGTATGGTCGGTTTGGTTCAGGAAGAAACCGGATTTGATTTTCTAACTTTGAAGACAGCAGCAGAAGCACGCGCCAAAGCAGCAGAGCTGGGCTTTAAAGTTGATCCTAAATCAAACTGGGGTCAGGTGGTCGAACATATTTTTGCAGAAACTTCAGAACATAAATTGGTGCAGCCAACCCATGTCATCGATCACCCGTTTGACATTTCCCCATTGTCGAAATTACATCGGGAAAATCCCCGCCTCACAGAGCGTTTTGAAAGCTATGTCAATGGCTGGGAAATATGCAATGCCTTTACCGAATTGAACGACCCCCGCGACCAGCTGGCACGCTTTCAGGATCAAGTCGCGCAGGCAGAGGGTGGGAATGAGGAAAGCATGATGCTTGATGACGATTTTATCACCGCGCTTGAATATGGTTTGCCGCCAACGGGCGGATGGGGGGTCGGTATTGACCGTTTGGTCATGTTGTTGACAGACAGCACAAATATTCGTGATGTCATAGCCTTTCCGACCTTGAAACCCAAAAGCTGAATTACCAGTTTGAGCAGCGCGAAAGTTCTTGTTTAACAAGATCCTGACGGTCGACAAAGTCATATTGCAACTTGGCATGTTCGCTTGAAATTATGCTTTTAAATTGTTCGGCAGACGCATTAAGAGTTTGCTGAACAGAAGATTCTTGTCCCAAAATATAACCGGTTCCACCATTTAAAAGCTGGGCATAACGCCCGCGGTGAGTGGCAGGAAGAGCCTTGAAATAATTCATGAGAATAGATTTATGTTTTGCCTCATGCGCTTGAATAACATTGTACTGACAACTTCCAACTGGATATCGGTCAGAGACGCCGATCTGGGATTTAACAACGACTTTAAGATAAATCTGGCTGATATATCCGCATATTGAATTTGATTTCTGGGTTTTAGGAGTGATTTCTACCGAAGTTCCTCCCCTTAAATGCCCGCCGATATTTTCTGCGAAATTGGAGTTATAAACCGGAGGAATTTCAACAAATTGAACGGACATATTGATGTTGGGAACGGGAGAGGGGCAAGAAGCTGCATGCGCTGTTCCTAATGCCAATGTTGCAAGAGAGAAAAAACAGAGCCCGATCGCTGGATAAAAAGAAAATCCCATCAGTAGAGAATATAGAAAAATATATAATAAAACTATAATGGCTCAACGCCGGAATCAGGAAAGCCCGCTTTTAATATTCCGTATCCCTCTCCCTTGTTAAGGGAAATTGTGTCTTTACTCCAATAAGTCACGATTTTTTTAAGATCGGGACGCTCGCGCTCCTCGTTTTGTTCTGTGGTCGTGCCGATATAGATAAATCCGGCAAAATGGTCTTGCTGATCCAGTCCCATCAACTTTTTGAAAATAGGGGAGTAGCTGTACCATTCGGTTAACCAGTTTGACCCATATCCCATAGCATTGGCTGCAAGACAAAGGTTGTAGCAAGCTGCGCCAGAGGATAAGAATTGTTCCCATTGTGGATGTTTGCCTTCTCGAATGCGGGACACAACAGCAATAACCAATGGTGCACGCAAAAACCGCTCGGCCTCAAGGTCGAGCTTTGCGGGTACGGTATCAGGATTTTCTATCTCGAAAGAGGCTCGTAACATTTGTCCTGCGTCCTGTCTCGCCTGATCTTTTAACACGATAAAATACCATGGATGATATTTCCCATGATCCGGAACGCGGGCGGCGATGGTAAGAATATCATGTAGCTCATCAGGGGATGGGGCGGGGGCAGACAAGCTGGCAAGCTTTGATGATCTGCGGTTTTTAAGAAAGGAAAGAACGCCATTATGATTCATTTTTTGCTCTGCCGTAAATTAAATCAAGGATTATATGGATGAAATAGATCAAGAACTGTATATATCATAAGATATGACAGAAAAAGCTTTCAAAATTCATTCACTTTTTGACCCTGCGGGAGACCAGCCCACAGCGATTGTGAGCCTTATCGAGGGCTTGAAACAGGGGTTGAGCGATCAGGTTCTTCTTGGTGTAACGGGGTCAGGCAAGACGTTTACCATGGCTCATGTGATTGAGGCGACACAACGTCCCGCGCTGATTCTTGCTCCCAACAAGACATTGGCTGCCCAGCTTTATTCGGAAATGAAATCATTTTTCCCCGAAAATGCCGTTGAGTATTTTGTGTCCTACTATGATTACTACCAGCCTGAAGCCTATGTTCCGAAATCCGATCTTTATATTGAAAAAGAATCAACGATCAACGAACAAATTGACCGGATGCGCCACGCGGCGACGCGATCATTGTTTGAACGCCGCGATGTGATTATTGTGGCATCGGTGTCTTGCATATACGGCATCGGGTCGAAAGAAGATTATTATGCGATGACCTTTGAAATCAAAAAGGGGCAGACACTGGATCGTCAGGACTTGATTTCAAAACTGATCGAGTTGCAATATAAACGCAATGATATAGCATTCGAGCGGGGGAGTTTCCGTGTTCGTGGTGATACGGTTGAGCTTTTTCCGGTTCACTTTGATGATCGGGCATGGAGGTTTTCTCTGTTTGGCGACGAGATCGAGGAAATTGCAGAATTTGATCCATTGACCGGACAAAAATTTGTTTCAATGAATGCTGTGCGCGTCTATGCGAATACGCACTATATTACTCCGGGACCCACGATTGAACAGGCTATAGGGTCAATAAAAAGAGATCTGAAAATCCGTTTGCAGGAATTTAATGACCAAGGGAAACTTCTTGAAGCACAACGTTTGGAACAACGCGCAACCTTTGACCTTGAAATGCTGATGGCAACCGGAATGTGTCAGGGGATTGAAAACTATTCCCGTTACCTGACCGGTCGCGCAGAAGGGGAAGCCCCCCCGACATTGTTTGAATACTTGCCGGAAGGCGCGCTTTTGTTTGTGGATGAAAGTCATGTGATGATCGGACAATTGGGAGGCATGTATAATGGCGACAGGGCAAGAAAAACAGTTCTGGCGGATTATGGATTCAGATTGCCGTCGGCACTGGATAACCGCCCCCTGAAATTTGAAGAATGGAATAAAATGCGCCCGCAAACAATTTATGTTTCAGCGACACCAGGGGCTTGGGAATTGGAACAAACTTCTGGGGAGTTCGTTGAGCAGATTGTCAGGCCAACAGGATTGATAGACCCTCCTGTTGAAATTCGCGGGACAGAATTCCAGATTGACAACCTGATGAATGAATGTCACCGCGTTGTGGCTGATGGCGGCAGAATTCTGGTGACGACCTTGACCAAGAAAATGGCAGAAGACCTCACAGAATATATGGCTGAAAATGGACTGAAAGTCAGATATTTGCACTCGGATATTGACACACTTGAGCGGATTGAAATCATCCGTGATTTGCGGTTGGGTGAGTTTGATATTCTGGTCGGTATTAACTTGCTGCGTGAAGGTCTGGATATACCGGAATGCCGTTTGGTTGCCATTCTGGATGCGGACAAAGAAGGATTTTTGAGGTCACGCACGTCATTGATTCAGACGATCGGCCGTGCTGCGCGGAATGTTGGTGGTAAAGCGATCTTGTATGCGGATACAGTGACCAAAAGCATGAAAGCAGCCTTGGAAGAAACAGATCGCAGACGGGAAAAGCAGGTTGCTCATAACCTTGAACACGGCATAACACCTGAAAGCATCAAGAAAGCAATCTCGGAAGGTTGGACAACTGACACCGCAGACACTTCGTCTAAAAAAATGGCGGTTGGCATGTCGGATCGCGATCAGGAATTATTGCTTGATCCGAAATCACTCACAAAACAAATTCAAAAAATGAAAACAGCAATGCTGAAGGCTGCTGGTGATCTTGAATTCGAAGAAGCGGCAAGGCTGCGTGATGAGGTAAAAAGACTTGAAACATTGGATCTTTCCTTATCCGGTTCTGATTTTTAAAATACAAATCATTTTTAATCCCCATAAAAATTGATGAAAACTTATCCCTTTGGTTAGGGCTTGTTAATCCCCAAAGGTGTAAACTGGATACATAAGCACGGTTAATACAGACCAACGGGAAAGTTGTTTTGTGTTGAACACAATCTCCAAATAAACTGTACAGGAAGGGTGGGTATTGATATGCCTGAAATATATGTGGTTGTCGCATTGGCATTTGCTGTGTTTGCAGCAGTGTCGGCGATTGGCTCGGCAATAGTGCTGGGCATAGGTTACGAACGATTGAGATCGGGTCTGGAACGCGTAAAAGAAGGGCTTGATCTGGTGGGACGCCAGACAGGATTCTTTAGTAACGAACTCTATAAGCTCGATCAAAAAGTAGATGAAATGGCACAGGCTAAATCTAAAAAAGTAGCAGTAAAGGCAAAATCAAAATCTCGAGCCAAAAAAACAAAACTTCCGGAAATTGTTCAGGAAACAAACATGCGGGAAGGCGGATCTATCTCTGTTCCTGTTGGTTTTAAACCCAGTAATGACTGGCAGGCTCTACAATCCCTCACGCGGGAAGAAGCGTTGGCCAGCTTTGCACAAATGGGATTTTCAGATACGGACAGCAAGATCCGTTATATGTAGGCAAGTTGGATGGCTCAAATATACCTTATGGAGAGAGGGAATTCCTTCTCTCCATTTTTTATTGGTTATATTTTTTTGATGAAGATTTATATTGCTGCGACCGTAAAAAAATCATTCTGGCAGGCTCGATTGCGCGGTCATAAATATCACGATCAAGCTGGATTACACGTTCGCCTTTGCATTGGGACAAAGACGACATGTTATATCGCACACGATGTTGAAAAATCCGATCCAGAACATTTTTTAATTGGATAGAATCTTTCCCTCGGTAAGAATCCCTGAAGTCTTCGAAAAGAGAATTCAGTTCCATTTTTTCCAAGACTATTCTAAGCGCTTTGATTCCTTTGACTGACCCGTGCCCTAAAAAATAAAGTTCGAGGCGTAAGGCTGTATCCAGCATTTCAATATCGGAGACATGTTGTTGAAGAGCATAAAGCGTACATAAATTTGTTTGATCTCCGTCATGTAAAAAGGTATAAAAATCATCGAGTGACCCATTGTGATGCTGAATGAAATGGGCATTTTCATTGGATAGTGAAAGCAAAGTCAAAACAACCATATATTGATTAAAATCTGGACGGTCGATGCGTTCGATTTTGCTGCCTAAAACCACAAATTCTTTGTGATAACGATGAAGATCATTCCCAAGAGTAATCTTGCCCCCCAGCATAGGTTGATATTGAGCCAGTGGAGAATTCGGGGATACGGATGTAGAAAAAACCACGGAGTTTTTCATGACTTCCAATTGGGAAGCTCCTATGGTATCAGCCAACGCAAAAGCTTGAGGAAGATAAATATCAACGGTGCTGGTCGTCTCTGCCAATGAACGGTGGGACTCTCCACAAATAATCGTAACAAAGACAAAAACAACAATCGGGAAAATAAAAAAAATCGAATACCTAGGTTGTTTTTCGGAGGCAGTGAAGTTTATCAAGGCCTTTTTGAATATCAGACTGAAGATGTTCAAGCTTATGTTTTTCATTTGGCTCTTTTACCTGAATGGCTGACATGACAACAATAGATAATCCACGCCTCAGCTGATTGCAATCCAATGTCATGAGTCTTTTGTTCTGTGTTTCAAACATTCCCCTAGGATTTAAATCTCCCTCAGAAGATAGCTGATAACGAAAAGTTAACATGCGTTTTTCAGAAGGGAAGCTCTTTAACGAGAATGGTTTCAATAATGGTATCTGCGCGGAATTGTCCAGCGGAAGATCAAAAATTGGTTCTTCCGATGATGGTAGACTCGCCGCCGCAAAAAATATGCCGACAAGAAGGAAATGGCGTTTGACCACAATTATGTGTTCTCCGTCCGGAATGATTTTATGAAAAAGCATAATACAAAAAGACTGTCTTGGGCAAATCTTTTATTTAAAACAACCATAAATAGTGGTAAAATTTGGCCGTTGCGACATTCTGTCGTACGTTCTAGGCGATGAAAATATAGTACAATCGCGGCAGTTCTGAGCCAAATCCACTAAAATATATAAAGGTATATGTAATATGAAAAAATTGCTTTTGTCTGCAGCTTTGGTTGCTTTGATTCCTGCGTCTGCAATGGCTCAGGATGGTCTGTTCAAAAAATCCGCAGGTGATTTTTTGCTGCGTGGGCGCGCCGTTGGCGTTATTCCTAGTGAAAAAGGTGACGTGACAGGTGTTGGTAACGATGCTTTGACTATTGATAACTCTGTTGTTCCTGAATTTGATTTGACCTATTTTTTAACTGATAATATCGGCCTTGAGTTGATTGCAGCCGTGACCCCACATGACGTTAACGGTAAAGGTGCTCTTGCTGGTTCGGATGTCGGTGATGTTTGGCTTCTTCCACCAACTCTGACCGTTCAATACCATTTTGATCCAATCGAACAAGTCGGAGGGATCAGCCCGTATGTGGGAGCTGGTGTAAACTATACACACTTCTTCAATCCGGATGCCGGTGATTTTAATAAAATCAAATACGATTCAAGCTGGGGTGGGGCACTGCAAGCTGGTGTTGATATTCCTTTGGCTCAAAACTGGGCGTTGAATGTTGATGTAAAAAAAGTCTGGATCAATTCAGATGTAACAATCAATAATTCAATCAAAGCAGATGTAGACATTAATCCGTGGCTGGTTGGTGTTGGCCTTGGTTACAAATTCTAACCGCCTGATCTTATTTAAAAATATTTCAAGACTGCCCGGGCATCTCGGGCAGTTTTTATATGACTTATCAGAAAACCGAAATGATGTTATCGTAATGGAAGTAAAGTCAATTTCGATTGTTTCTGAAGGGGTATTATTTTGAATATCTGGTTTATGCTATGGGTCTTTTTTGCCGTATTTATCATGGGTGTATTCTTTTGGTCGTTACAAATTCTGATGCGCCAGAAAACAGCATGGAAGCAAGTGGCCAAGCGGCATAATTTGAACTACGCTGCTGGTGGAATGATGTCCTCTCCAATCATGTCCGGAGCATTCAGAAACTATGGGCTCTCTGTATATTCCGAGGCGCAGCTCGATGAAGATGCAAGAGGGAAGCGTTACAGGACAGTCATCCAAATGGAACTGAAATCAGGTATGCCAACGGAAGGTGTTATTGCATCCGCCAAATTAAGTGCCGTTGCATCACAACTAGATTTACAGGAAGTATACACGCCGGATACACCTGATTGGAATCATGGAACGTACATTAGAACCCGCAGCGAAGAGCTGCTTGCCCCGTATTTTACACCTGCAAGAACCAAAGCCATCAATGCGCTGATGACCATAAATGGTGTTAACGTCCTGTTTGTCTTTAACGAAAAAGATACTCTGCTGCGTTTTGAAACACCTGATCCTTTGGATGATGTTTCCAAAATGGAGCGTCTTATCAATAAGATTGCAGATGCCGCTGACATTCTTTCCGTTTAAATTAAAAAGTAACATGAACAGAAAATAGGGATGAGAAGGAGGGCATGGCTTATGCGATGTCTTGCTCTTTTGGCGCATGTTTGGCCAAAATTCTTTGAAGAGTACGGCGGTGCATTCTCAGACGACGTGCAGTCTCGGAAACGTTGCGACCGCACATTTCATAGACACGCAATATATGTTCCCATTTCACGCGATCGGCAGACATAGGGTCAATAGGGGGCTCGGGAAAGCTTTCTTCTCCGGTTTGAAGCAACGCTTTTTCGATCATGTCGGCATCTGCCGGTTTTGCAAGATAATCAATGGCTCCAGCTTTAACAGCGGCAACAGCCGTCGCAATATTGCCATAAGCAGTCATCATAATGATCCGGCAATCTTCGACAGTTTCTCTCAACTTGTCGACAACTTCCAATCCGTTGCCATCGGCGAGTCTCAGATCGACAACTGCGAATTCTGGCTCGAATGTCGCCGCGATTTTAATGCCATCTGCGACAGAAAAAGCAGTTCTGACTTCATAGCCTCTCTTTTCCATAGCTTTCGCAAGTCTGGTGCAAAGAACCTCGTCATCGTCAATAATAATAAGATGCCCTTTCAAGCTAACTTCAGAAATTTCATCACATTGATCTGTCATCTTATTCCGTTTCTTTGATTCCTAAATTAGTATATTTCCTTAATTAGTATATTCAACTTTTCTTATTCTTCAAGACCATAGATTGAAAAGAAAGCTCTGACCATAGAACAATGACCTGAGCTCCTCCCGAGTTTTTATTATTATAAAAAATATTGGCACCCGTATCTTCCAATAAGGTTTGCGCAATAAAGACCCCAAGCCCCATATTATTACCACTATCCATCCTTGTAGAAGTATAAGGTTCACCGAGCTTGGGAAGAATTTTGGCGGGGAAGCCAGGGCCATCATCCTCGATTGTAATTTTAACGCCCTTGCCAATGCTTATGAATATGGAAACGGTTGTGTGGGCGAGCTGAATAGCATTTTGGATAAAAACGCCCAAACCATGAGATAGCTCGGGAGTCTGGGGTAGTAGGATATCCTGGGGAAAATCGGTTACATCTATTGTGAAGCGAATTTCCGGACGATCAATCAGAAACCCGTCGGCAATGCCTTGTAGCAAAGCTTTCGGGGGGAGGGGGTCTGTCAGATAAGTCGGATCAGCCTTAAGTGTTTTTCCGAAGTTACTTAGAATTTTTTTGCATCTGTCCGTTTGTCCAATCAAAGTGTCAATATCGTCTTTATAGCGGGAATCATTGCCCAATTCATGGGAAAGTTCTTTTGCAATAATAGTAATCGTTCCCAAGGGGCTTCCCAATTCATGAACGGCAGCTGCAGCCATAGCTCCCAATGCCTGAACTTGCTTTTGTTTCAGTAGGGCGGTGTGCGCTGCAAATCCTGCTTTTTGTAGAGACCGGCTTTCCTCGGAAATTTGCCAAGAATAAAAAGATGTAAATATAAGCGTAATGCCAAGCGCTATACTTTCTATCAAAATGTAAAGTCTGCCTTCTTCAATTAGTAAGGTCGGCCAAGAAAGGGGAATGTAAAAAAGAGAAAGATAGACCCCGCAAGCCAAACCAAGTGAGAGCAGTATAAACAGCTGCAATTTGGGCAGCATGGTTGACCCGATTAGAACAGGAGCAATCAATAAAACAAAGAAAGGGTTGCCCAATCCCCCGGTTAGATAGAGTAGAGTGGAGAGTTGCAAAACATCAAAAGACAAATAGGCAAGGGATTTTGTGGCGTCCATACTTCGGTGGTGATCTTTAATCGTGGCATAATTATTAAGCACGCCAGAGGCAACAATCACCAGCAAACAAATCGTAATAGGAAAACCAAAATCTAAAGCGTAATACGAAATCAAAACCGCCAGCGTTTGCCCCAATAAGGCTATCCAGCGGGCGGCAATAAGAGATTCTCCTCTAACAGAGTGATTATCAAAGGGAATTGTTACGGTGGAATGGGTGGCTTTCACAGAATTCCTCGCTGCTGGATTTATGGGCTGACTAGAATTTCATTCTTAAGCATTGGAATCAGGCAAACACTGCTAATTCCGGTCGCTGCGGAATAGTCCAAAGATGAAATATATTCGTAAGGGGGCGGAATAAATAATAAATCGTCATTTTGTGGAATAACATTGGGAGCAATCTTTCCTGTCAAGGCGCAATGCTGAACAATGTGCGGACAATGATATGCAAGAATTAAAAGAGCAGCATACCCGCCCATCCCGTCCAGAATAATCGGAACGCCAGCCAGACGCGCGGAAATAATAGCCCCACAAAGCGCGGATAACTCTGCCCCGCCAATTGTTAACAGGCAATCCATCCCTTTTGCCCCTTTGTTATGTTTTAGAAGTGTATCGCCGATGAGAGAGGAGGACTGAAGGCTGGAAGGGGGAGTATGCGCAGCAATAATGGCTTGGGCAATGTCTTGAGCCCCTGCGCCAAAAGTTGCACCTGCCATCAGGTTAATATCTTGTTCAAGCGAAAGCATCCCATAGGACATGGCGCGGACTAATTCTTCAGCTGTTTGGCTAGGCATAGAATTTTTGATGATGTCGGGAACAAATGATTCGGTGGTTAATTCATAAAGGCGTAAATCACTGTTGGAATGTTCGCAAAGCCGATTAAGTTTTTGTGTCCCTGCATAACAATCTTGTACAAATAAATTTACATATTCTAAACTTGGGGAGGAAGAAGGAAAGTGACTTGAAAAACCATAATTGGCCATAAATATAGCCAAACGCGCCGTATTCAGTTGGGGAGATTGATGACCTGTAGCCCTGAAAAGCCAGCGGAGAGAGCCTTTTGTATGTGGATACTTATCTTCAATAACATCAATAGAATCAAGGAGTTCTATGATTTCTTTGAGTTCGGATTGGGTTGAAGAACGCACTTGTGACATATTTCACCTATTTTGTTTCTAACAAAAGACTTGACGTTGGGTGCGGAGTTGCATTATCTTCCGCGAGCTTCAAAGCTTTTTACAACGATTTAATTATTAGTGATACAAGGATTTTGCCATGAGCCGCAAGTGCCAGGTTACAGGAAAGACCCTGATGTTCGGGAATAACGTTTCCCACGCTCAAAATAAAACACGCCGGACATTCTTGCCGAATGTTCAGGATACAAGCCTGTACAGTGAGATTCTTGGAATCTTGGTACGTCTTCGCGTGTCAGCATCGGGTCTTCGGACAATCGATCACAAAGGTGGTTTGGATAAATTTCTTTTGGATACACCTAAATCCAAATTGGATTCTACCCTTCAAGAGGTGAAGGCAAGAGTCGAAAAGGTTACGGCTACTAAAAGCGCATAATCATTTTGGCTGAAGAATTCGCAACCAATATCGAATATCCGAATTTCGGATTTGAGATCCTGCAACGTCATGCAGGATCTTTTGCGCGTTTGGGTAAATTAAAAACGCCGCACGGGACAATAGAGACTCCGAATTTTATTTTTGTTGGAACCAAAGCCACAGTCAAAAATCTGCTGCCATCGCAAATGCGTGAAGCGGGAGCCGATATAATTTTATCCAACACGTATCATCTTTATATTCAACCAGGCCCTGATTTGGTTCAAAAGATGGGCGGGCTTCACAAATTCATGGGATGGGATGGTCCTATGTTGACCGACAGCGGTGGCTTCCAGATTTTCTCATTGGGAACAGGCTCTGGTGCGGATGAAATCAAAGGAAAAGGGAAGGCCGGAAACAAATCCTTACTGAAAATTGATGAACAAGAAGGGGCAATCTTCAAGTCATATAAAGATGGAAGTCTCTGCCGCTTGAATCCTGAAATATCCATGGATATTCAGAGAAAATTGGGCGCAGATTTTATCGTTCAGATGGATGAATGCACGCCACATAGCGCCGAACGTGAATACACAGAAGCGTCAATGCATATGAGTCATCGATGGGGCGATCGATCGCTTGTCGCTTTTGAGAAAACCCATGATGGAACGCAGGCAGTTTATGGGGTAGTTCAAGGAGGGATATACAAGGATTTGCGTGAACAAAGCGCAGACTATACCCGCAGCCGCCCGTTCTTTGGAACGGCAATCGGCGGATGCCTTGGCGGTACGAAAGTCCATTTCTATGAAATTTTGTCATGGCTTCCCGAGCGTATCCATCCCGAACGTCCGGTTCACTTATTGGGAATTGGTAAGATCGAAGATATTTTTGAAGGGGTCAAACAGGGAATGGATACATTCGATTGTGTGACGCCAACCAGAGAAGCTCGTCATGGCAGAGCTTTGATGAAAGGTACAAAAAGCGGTTTTATTAACCTTCGCAACAGTTGTTTTAAGGAAGATCCAACTCCACTTGATGAAAATTTGGGACTGGAATCCTCCGCGCTGTATTCCAAGGCTTATATCCAGCATTTGCTCAAGGCAGGAGAAATGCTGGCCTTCCAGATAGTCAGCCAGCATAATGTTGCCGTGATTGCACTTTTGATGCGTGAAATCCGCGAAACATTGCGGGTGGGTGGTGATTTGGAAAAACTTCAAAAAGAATGGCTTCCTGATTAATTTCTATGAAAGCTTCCGCTTAACCTTGCGTAAAAATTCGTTTATACTACAGAGCAGGGGTAGATAATGGATCAAAATTCAGAGCATAATTCCAACAATAAATTGAGCGCATTTGCGAATGACTATGCAATCTGGTTTTCTCAGGTTGTGAGGGCGGCATTCTATCCGGATAGTGCAAATAAAGATATTTTAGAACCAGTAATGGTTGATGAAATTGCCGAGATTGTTGAAAAACTCCGGAATGATATGGTCATTGACCGACTAAAAACAATCCAGCTGACCTTACATGGAATAGCAAATAAAATTATAGAGTCTCCTGATATTCCTTCCATCAAGGATTTTGATAGTTTTTGGCAGACATACGAAGGTTTTTCAGTTCAATTGCAACGACTAGAAAAAGATGCACTTTTATCGGATTTCGGCGTGGATGTCGCATCCGGTTTGCGCAGCTCAACAGTCATGGTCAGTGAATTGGAGCGGGAGCTGGAGCGGAGATCAAGGCGGGGACAGCCTTTCTCTATGGCTGTTCTAAGAATTGATAATGTCGAGCTTCGTGCAGATGAAAAAGCTCTTGAAGCTGTCTCGGCTGCTATTTTGAAAACCATTCGTAATTTTGATGACGCATATGTATCCGGTAACGGAGAGTATGTTGTTAGTTTGAAGCATTCTGATACAACGGGAGGCTTAAGGTTTGTTGCGCGGTTCAATCATGCTTTGAAAGATGATTTGGGGATGAAATTCACAGTATCCTCTTGCGTGGCGGAGCCACTGCCCGGAGATGATGTACCGACTCTTCTGGCCAATGTCCGCGCTGATCTGGATCAGCTTTGCGGATTGGGCAAAGGGGAGTCCGGACAATATGAAGAAGTGAGCCCTCTCAATCGGTTTTTACAAAGTTTAGATCATCAGGAAAAAGAAGCATGATAACGCCATCGGAGTTTCCAAATTTATTTATCGTGAATCATCCGCTGGTTCTGCACAAACTATCCAGAATGCGTGAACGGTCATGCCCGACCAGCGAATTTCGGAGCTTGTTAAAAGATATTTCCATGCTTATGACGTACGAAGTCACCGCAAATCTTCCCATGACAACAAATAAAATCTCAACACCTATTCAAGAAATGAATGCGCCTGTTCTGGCTTGCAAAGAACCTGTGATTGTTCCGATTTTGCGCGCAGGGATGGGGCTTGTTGATGGCCCCTTATCCGTCATGCCTGACTCGATCGTGGCGCATATTGGACTTCGTCGTGATGAAGAAACGCACTTGCCGCATGAGTATCTGGTCAAGATGCCGCCGACAATCCCACAAGATCGGCCATTTCTGATCGTTGACCCGATGCTGGCAACAGGGAACTCCTCTGTTCATGCGACAGACATATTGGTTCAGCGGGGCGTAGACCCATCCCGTATTACCTTGATGGTTTTAGTGGCTTCGCCGGAAGGGGTAAAGCTTTACCATGACAAGTACCCTCAAATTCCGGTTTATACGGCGGCCTTGGATAGCCACTTGAACGAAAACGCATATATCGTTCCGGGATTGGGTGATGCGGGTGATCGCATTTATGGAACTTAACAGCTTTTTTATATTTTAGTGGTTAGGTGGTAAAGGGGGAAAGTTTTTTCTTCCGAGTTTGTTTTGCAATCAATCCAATGGGTTAAATAATATGTCGGATATGATCGTAGATCATAAGGCACTCTTTGAAACAATGCCCATCCCTCGTTTTCTGGTATGTCCGGATGAAGGGGGCGGCTTTTCTGTTCGCGAAATCAACCATCGTGGATTGGAATATTTCAATCGCAAAGAAGACCAGATTGTCGGATTCCATATCGGACAATTGATGGACAGCGAAAATGCCCGTCATTTTGAACAAGCTTTTGAAGTTTGTATCCGGCAGAAAGTTCCGGTCAGCATTCATGCCTTGCCAAGTTTTCCGGGTGGATTGCGTGTCTATGGTTTTTGGATCAATCCGTTGCTTGATTTTTCAGGGAAGGTTGTCTTGTTGGATGTGATGGCTCAACCGGATTCGTCTGACGATTCTGTGTTGCAAAGGGAACGTGATGACGCCATTTCTTTGCTGACATCAATCTTTGATGCATCGAATGTTGGGATTATTGTGACTGATCGCAATCGCCGGATTGTTCGCGTTAATGACAGTTTTGTCCGCGTATATGGATGGTTGAGGGAGCAGGTTGTCGGAGAAGATTTTACGGTACTTTTAAGTCCTGATGAACAAGGAACAGCCATTGAAAATTATGAACGTTATCTGAAAAGTTCTATCCGCAGCTCCGGCGAAATGAAGATGATGAAAAAAGATGGAAGCATCGTCAACACGCTTTATACCACGGCAACTTTGGAACTTTCTCAACGAAGAAAATTTCAGGTAACAACATTGATGGATATTACGTTGCGTAAGCAAATGGAGATGTCATTGCGTGTGGCAAAAGATCAAGCTGATGCCGCAAACCATGCTAAATCTGCCTTTTTGGCGAATATGAGCCATGAATTGAGAACCCCGCTTAACGCTATTATCGGGTTCTCGGAAATCATGATGAACGGAACATTCGGAAAGCTTGAAAATCCGAAGTATCAGGAATATATGGGGGACGTGCATTCGAGCGCGTGCCACTTGCTTGAAATTATCAATGAAGTTCTCGACATGTCAAAAATCGAATCCGGACGAGTTGAACTCGATGAACATAACGTGAATTTGATAGAAGTCATCGACTCTGTTGTGCGGATGATGGCCTCAAGAGCCTTCAGTGCTAATATTGCACTGGATATGAAAGTTCCAATGGATCTTCCAGATATTCAAGGTGATCCACGCCTCATTCGCCAGATTCTAATCAATCTGGTGAGCAATGCGGTTAAATTCAGCGATGTTGGCGGAAAAATAATCTTATCAGCAGAATTATTGACTAATGGCGAAATAGAAATCAATGTTTCCGATAATGGGGTGGGCATTCCGAAGGAAAAAATAGCGTATGCCTTGGAACCATTCGGCCAGATCCACGATGCTTCGATTGCTCATCGCGATAGTACGGCAGGCACAGGCCTTGGGTTGCCGCTCGCCAAGGCAATGATAGAAATGCATGGTGGATATTTAGTACTGAAATCTGAAATCGGGGTCGGAACAACAGTATCGGTCAGAATTCCTCGCCAACGTGTGCTGCGCCGCGTTGAAACAGCTCCGACATTTTGAGCTTTTGATGATTGTTCTTGCGCATTGAGACGTGTATTCTAATCTTTAGTTAGATTGGAATGTTTAAATTATGAAAACGCTAGAGACACGTTGCGCAGAAGCAGGTCTGAAAATGACCGGTCAAAGAAAAACCATCCTCAAAATATTGGAAGAGGCAGAGGATCACCCGTCAGTTGAGGCTGTATATGCTCGTGCCAAAGCACTCGATTCCTCCATTAGTATAGCGACGGTATATCGGACTTTGAGTTTGTTAGAAGAAATGGAACTTATCATTAAACGCGAGTTTAACGAAAGCTTCGCACGCTATGATACCAATACCGACCACCACCACCACATGATTGATTTGGAAACGGGTGAGGTGATTGAATTCAAGAATGAAGAATTGGAACGAATCAAACGGAAAATTGCCCATGAATTGGGATACGAATTGCTGGATCACCGTTTGGATATGTACGGCAGGAAAATAAAATCCCCCTTATGACGTTTGATTCTGATGAAACCCGCCTGCCAACCTCGTTATGGATCGATGCGCATTTGCGCATCTTGAGCGGTCAGGGAATAGGGTATTATATCGTCAATAAAGGGGCGTTTGCCTCTGGCACTTTATTGTTGAAAATCAGTTTATTGAATGGTCATGCTAAACTGCTGATGCAGGTTCGTGATATGGATGGAAAATTGGGATGGATGTCGGCATTCAAAACTGAACTTGTAATCGAGCAAGATGCAGACAGCTATATCCACCGTGCCATTGATCGTGACCCTGATCTTTGGGTGGTTGAAATCGAGGATAAGCAAGGAATAAATCCTTTCGAAGAAAAAAATATCGTATAGCACCTAATTTTTTTTGCCGCGCAGCAAAAAAATTATTGCATATATGGTGGATATTAGGGTAAATATAATCTTATGATTAAAACGGCTCACAATAGCGTAGATTCCTTACGACGACCTATGATCTGACCACCCGTATGGTTCAGCTAGGTCTTGGTGTCGTATGCTTGAAAAAAGTCACTCCATAACAAAAATAGCCCTCCCCATCGTCAGTGGTCTGAAGACTTCCTCCGTATAGAAGAAGTCTTTTTTATGGTTTTAAAAAATTTTAGGCTCGAAAGTACTGACCACGATGTTGAATGCGAATTTTAATCCACCCTCTGCCACTAAAACTGGCATTTGTGCGACCCATTTTGGGAACGAATCATTTGATGTAGGGGTGCTTTCGCTAAAAGAAGTCGTTGATTTGGGGCTGTACCAAATAATCAGT
>DIMG01000011.1 GCA_002425415.1 Micavibrio sp. UBA5572 | reverse complement strand
GCTCAAATTTCTCTTTGGACATATTTATAACCTCTGTTGCCTGAAGATGATGTCAATAAACCTCACACCCCTCCAAAAAGGAGAGCTGTAAAACTCCGAGAGATTTAGGAAACTAAGGCGCGTCTGTCAACCGGATTCTTTGCACCTTACCATTTATTTTATAGATTTTTTAGTTTTTTGCTACGCCACCCGCGTCAAAGGCTTGTATTTGATCCTATGTGGCTGATCGGCATCAATGCCCAAACGGCGTTTGCGATCAGCTTCATAATCTTCATAATTGCCTTCAAACCAGACCACTTGGGAATCTCCTTCAAAGGCAAGGATATGCGTCGCCAAGCGGTTCAAAAACCAACGATCGTGGGAAATAACAACCGCACAGCCCGGATATTGCTCCAACGCTTCTTCAAGTGCCGACAAGGTTTCGGTATCCAGATCATTGGTTGGTTCATCCAACAGCAACACGTTTGCTTCGGTTTTAAGCATTTTGGCCAAATGAACACGGTTTCTCTCTCCACCCGAAAGCTGCCCGACTTTTTTCTGCTGATCTGTGCCTTTAAAATTGAATGAGCCAACATAAGCGCGTGACGGAATTTCAATTTTTCCCATTTGCAAAATATCATTGCCGCCGGAAATTTCTTCCCAGACATTCTTATTCGGATCAAGTGCATCCCGACTTTGATCGACATAACCGAGTTTGACCGTATCCCCAACGCGAAAATCACCGCTATCAGGGCTTTCAACACCGGTAATCATACGAAACAAAGTGGTTTTACCCGCTCCGTTCGGCCCAATCACACCAACAATACCCCCCGGAGGCAATTTGAATGACAAACCATCGATCAATAAGCGATCCGCAAATCCTTTGGTAATATCGATGGCCTCAACGACCAGATTGCCCAAACGCGGCGGCGTAGGAATAACGATCTGGGCACGCCCCACTGTCTCGCGTTCGCTCTCGGACAGCATATCTTCATAAGCCGCAATCCGCGCTTTGGATTTTTTACGGCGCGCTTCAGGCGTTTGATTGATCCAATCCAGTTCACGTGACAGGGTTTTCTTGCGGGTGGCCTCTGTTTTGGATTCCAATTCCATCCGCTTGCGCTTGGCATCCAGATAAGCAGTATAATTTCCTTCATAAGGAATCCCTGTTCCACGGTCGAGCTCCAAAATCCAACCGGTCACATTATCAAGGAAGTAACGATCGTGAGTAATCATCACGACTGTTCCTTTATAATCGAGCAAGAAGCGTTGAAGCCACGCAACAGAATCAGCGTCCAAATGGTTGGTTGGTTCATCAAGCAACAGTAAATCAGGATATTCTAGCAACAACCGACACAAGGCCACGCGGCGTTTTTCTCCACCGGATAACTTGGTCACATCGGCATCCCCCGGAGGGCAGCGCAACGCATCCAGAGCAATTTCAATCTGGCGCTCTAACTCCCAGCCATTGCCATGGTCAATCTCGTCTTGAAGCGTGCCCATTTCTTCGGTGAGCGCATCAAAATCAGCCCCCTCTTCGCACATTTCCATACCAATGGCATTAAACCGAGCCATTTTATCAAGCATCGGACGGCACGCTTCCATAACATTTTCAAGAACAGTCTTGGTTTCGTCCAGTTGTGGCTCTTGCGCCAAATACCCGACCCGCGCATTTTTATCAGCCCAAGCCTCACCAACAAACTCCTTATCAACCCCCGCCATAATTTTAAGCAAGGTGGATTTCCCTGCGCCGTTCGGCCCCAGAACACCGATCTTGGCTCCCGGATAAAAGCTCAAAGTCATATTGCTCAAAACCGTTTTTCCACCGGGATAGGTTTTGGACAATCCGTTCATCACATACACATACTGGTATCCGGCCATGTTATTGATTCCATTACATTTTTTTGCTTCAAATTTACCTGTGCAGGAACTGTGTAGATTGCCCGTTTCCAGACAAAACAAACCACCACATCACTAAAGCCTTGTTTTCAAAAGGTTTTTTAAAGAAATTTTGAATTTTTGGCCAAAATGCTGGGATTTGCACACATTTTCTGCTGACTACGCCCCTGTTATAGGGGGGAAATACCGCAAACTCAAGGGGGGATTAAACTATTTCACTAGTGTCGGTCATTGCTTCTGATCGTTTGGTCTTCAAAAGGGAGCAGACAAAAAAATTAAGGAGAAAACACTCTCTTTAAGAAAACAGTTGCGTGCCTACTCAAAGGCAACATAACATTAACACGTAAAACACATACGAGGAGCCATCATACAGTTTACGATCTCACTGCTAGAAGAGAATAAAAATGAATAATACAAATTTAACAACAGTTCTCAGATTTATAGAAGAGAACATGAGAGTCACCGAGCAGACTTCTATCGAATATCTAGATTCACAGGGAGTAATGGGTCGATTAAAAATAAAACAAAATCATATTATTTTTGGACGACGCGGTTCTGGTAAATCATTGCTCCTAAAATCACTCCGCGATATCGCTGAAGTGGAATGCATCAATGTCAATTTAGAAGATTTTAAGGATATTAGTTTTCCCAACTCAATTATTCAGGTTCAAAAGGCGATAATTAAACAGCTTATCCCTAAAGTGGCCTCTAAATATCCTTGGTACTCATATAATTCATTCAAAAAATCTTACCCACTAAAAACGCGGCTCAAAAAGCAAATTAAATTGCTAGATCACCACCTTTCGCAGCCTGATTCATACGACCAAGAGGTTAAAGAAAAAAACTCAAAGAAAGGAACAGCTAAAGCAAAGGGAACATTATTAGGTGGAGAAGGAGAAGGAACCTTTGAGGCATCTAATGAAACTGAGCTATCAAAACGTATAAAGGTAGATAAACTCGACATTTTAAAAAACGACTTGTCGAATATAAAGGAGCTTTTTTCAGATGTGATTCATCATATAGGGAAAGACATATTTCTAATACTCGATGATTTCTATTTTATTCGAAAGGATGAGCAGCCCTATTTTATAGATTTCTTCCACCGTGTATCAAAAAATATTCCTTTATACATCAAGGTTGCAACGATTCAGCATAGAAGCAAGCTGTATACTCAAGACAAAAGTTATGTGGGGGTTGAGCTTCCTCACGATGCGCAACCTATTTATCTTGACTATAGCCTCCAAGATTTTGACCGCCTCGTCTCCTTTAAAAAGCAGCTTTTGGAGCATGTTAACCAGAAGGCGGGGGTGAATGTCGACTATAACAGCCTCATCACAGATAACGCTTTTAGGTTTTTATGTTTAGCGTCCGGCGGTGTTCCAAGAGACTTTTTCAGTCTTCTAATTTCTTTGGAGCCTCTATTTGGGAGCGGCAGGTCAATTTCAAAGCCGAACGTTATTGAAAAAGCAATTGAAAATGTGAAGAACAAGATGGATACCTTGAAAAAGGATGCATCTGAAGAGGATGTACTCTTGGAGCATTATTTACACATAATTAGAACAGAGATTATCGACAATAGGAGATGGAATGCTTTTCTTTTGTCAAATTCAGAGGTACAAAAGTACCCACAAATTAACCAAGCCATCAAAGAGCTTGTTGATTTAAGGTTTATCCATTTGGTTAATTCTAACACTAGCGCGGCGAATAGTGATGGAACTCGTTACTCTGCATATATGTTAGACATTGGCTTGTTTCCGAATGCAAATCCCAGAGATTTTCAGCAAGTTGAGCCGGGGCAAATGGACGATAAGCATCGACAAGATAAGATAAGGTCAGCTCCAAAGTTAGATTTAGTGTCATTCAGCGAACAGATTGCTACACTTAATTTAACACGTGAACTTGAGGTAACCGAAGAGTGATATCACGTAGCAGTAAAGGTACCGAACAGCTAATATTTTAAACATCAAGAAATAGTTATCTTGGTGTTGCTCAAAGGTACCGGATATGCGGAGCTGGATTTTCAGGGGAGCAAAGCTCGGCGATACTGGATTTTTTTACACAAGTCCCGGCAAATTCCGCGGGCAATGCACGTCCCATATTTCGAATATTAAAAATATGCTCTAAACGCTCCGCCACGGGCAAAGTCGGAATAGAATTAAAAAACTCCTCAACGTTGCCGCTTCGGCCTAGAAGTTCAGCCACCTCTTGCATAATCTGTGGACTATTCATTTTTTGTAGCTGAGTACGGGATGGAATATCTTGTAGAGCAATCGGTAATGTCTTATCTAACGTCAACGCACCCCACACACTCACATATAAAAGCGCACCTGGATCAAAAGCAGACACCGCATCAGAGCCACGTACCGCCAGGGAATTCTTCATCTGCAGCAACTCATAATTAGGCTCTGTACCAGTCAAAGCCGCAGCCTGTTCTGGAGTATAAAAACCAACAGTCACATCGGTATGAGTCTCTTTATAGGGCATCACCGTTGCGGGAACAGTGGCTTTCCCACCAATAAATGCACCATGAACAACCGCGCTCTCATGAAGAGTTGCCTGAAGAATAAGGAATTCTCCCCCTACTCCGGCGCTCTGGAATTTTTTAATTAAAACGTCAGGGGAACAATTCGAACCGATGCCAATAATTGCAACTCTGCGCTCAAATACTTTTTGAGGATCAGCACGATTTAATGCCACTTTATAAGTGGGAACATCCGAACAAGAATCTGGTAAACTCAACGGAGTCCCTTCCCGCTCAATCACCATTCGCGCCAAATTAGGGTCGTGCAAAACTTCACCGTCTGCAATTTCAATAATAGAACTCGCAACAAAGGCGTCACTCGTCACGTGCGGATAAGTACTAGCCTGTTGATAAATACTCGCTATATTTGTCATAGACAAAATATATATGACAAAAGATGAATTGTCAAACAATCATGGCCTTTCTTATCCACAAATCTTCCGTCATTGATCTCCCCAAGACGCCACAAAGAAAATTTCTACATCAATAAATTTTGTTGCTTGATTTCTAAGACCAAATTGGGCTAAAACCCTTTTCTACCGAGCGCGGGTGTAGCTTAATGGTAAAGCTCCAGCCTTCCAAGCTGGCCACGAGGGTTCGATTCCCTTCACCCGCTCCAGTTTTTCCCAAAAATTAATATATTTGAGAAACGGAGGCACACAGCAGTGGGCAGTCCAAAAGACATTAAATACCTACACAGGCTATATATCCTTCAGTTTTCCCCTAAAGCTTTCCAGATCAGGATACCCTTTGCTACGCATAATATCGGTAAGTTCATTGGCGACGCGTTCAAAACAACCTGTCCCTTCGCGCATAAATTGGGTGCCTATTTGCACAGCACTTGCCCCGCATAAAATATGTTCAAAAGCATCCATGCCGGTTTTAACGCCGCCACAGCCAATAATCGAAACGCTTTTATCCAGCAAAGTATAAAATTGGCGGACATTGGCAAGCGCCGTAGGCTTGATAAAGTCACCCCCTATCCCGCCAAAACCGTGTTTTGGTTTGATGACAACCGATTCCAGATCCGGATCAACAACCAGACCATTGCCGATACTGTTCACGCAAGTGACAAAAGAAATCGGAAAATCATTGAGGACAGAGGCCATCATTTCAAAATGCGGCATGTCGAAATAAGGAGGGAGCTTCACGCCCAATGGCTGTTTAACTTCTGTAAAAACCATTTCAAGAAGGCGGCGACTTTGCTCGAAATCATACCCCGTTTGTGGTTTACCAGGAACATTAGGACAGGAAAGATTTAATTCGATCCCTGCAATATTTTCAAAACCGGAAATCTCTTTAATAATATGAAGATTGTCGTCATGGCTTAATCCTGAAACGGACATAAAATAAGGCTTATCATAAGTTTTTGCTTGTTCTGAAAATCGGGCATAAAATTCATATCCCTGATTAGGCAATCCCATGCTGTTAATACTGCCCCAGCGTGTATCAACATATCGAGGTTCTTCATTGCCTTGCCGTTCCTGCAAAGTGGCACTCTTGCTTAAAACTGCACCGGCATGGCTTATTCCGATTGCGTGTAACTCATCCGCATCACTGCATAAAGGCCCCGAAGCGTTGTACAAACATGAAGAAAGACCGAAACCGGCTATTTTTGTCGAGATCAAAATTGGAGAAGGCATAATGATGGCTCTTTCAGATAAAGCAAATAGGATAACGCATCTATTGATAGTAAATTAATTATAAGAAATCAAAGAAAACAGTGAGCCAAAGATTATAAACACTCCCGTTTTCTAAGTATTTATCCATAAAGTTTATCAATACCATTTTATTTGTCATAAATTATAACTTTTTAGGCTTTTCATTCAAAATCGCTAGGGTATATAATAAGCTGAGTATATAATAAAAAGCAATCAGGTGGTCGGTGCGCTTCGCACAGTTCAAGACCACATCCATTAAAATCATTCTTGTCGACTTAAAGCTCCTGCTGCCGTCTGACGGACACCGAAAATAAAAACGGAAACAACACATGACCAAAAAATCAATTGCTGCACGCCGTGTTACGCTGGGTACGACCCTTGCCTTATTGACTCTGATCTGTTTTGGGGGAACAAGCCACGCTCAAAGCCCGACCCCACTCGGAAGCTTTGGAATGTGGAAAGCATACACCTACAAAGAATCCGGCGGGCAAGTCTGTTTTATGTCAGCAAAACCACAAAAGGCCGAAGGGAAGTACACAAAACGTGGCGATATATACGCCATGATTACACACCGCCCCGCAGAAAAATCAAAAGATGTGTTTAGTTACATCACTGGATATACCTATAAATCAGGTGGAGAAGTTAAAATTTCCGTCAATGGAGAGACGTTTATATTGGCGGGTCAAGGCGAAAATGCATGGACACCAAGCGATGCATTGGATGCCAAATTGGCAACTGCTATCCAGAAGGGATCAACTATGGTCGTAGAGGGCATATCCTCTCGTGGAACAAAAACCAAAGACACGTTTTCCTTGAATGGTTCAGGCGATGCCTATGCCGCTATTAGCAAAGCCTGTGGCCATTAGGTGGCATTATGGAATTTAAAGGCATAAGGAGGGATTGACTCCGTTCGCGAACTCGGTTAGCTCTACTGGCGCACATTTTTACTTCTTCGGCGTGAAACCAAAAGAAAAGAGAATGTGGGTAAATAACAACAGCTTGTTGGAACAGAACAATAATAATGCTACGACTATCAAGCTGAATTAAAGACTACAAAAATAGAAGCTAAACGAGAGAAAATAAATTGGTCACACTATTCGAAACGGATATCACGATCTAAAACCCATCTCATGACATCACAACCCGCAACCACATTGGCTTACCAGAGCCACACCTTACTAGCCCGTAACTTTGTTTACAGGGCAAATCGATTTTTCCAGAACTCCATTGAACTGACGATCAATACCTTGCACCTCAAAAAACGTCATGTTTTCACGCGCGGCAATCGCTTACGATTGCGCTATTTGGTGAGTGGAACTGCAGGATTGGCTCTGACTATTGGGTTATATGCTAGCGGGAATATCGGCCCTCAAAAAATTCAAACCGCCGATGAAACATTTATGGCCGCGCTAGAAAATACCCAGCCTTCAGCAGAAACTGCCGATCACATCTTATCCATGATGATGCCACAAGCTTCTGGAAACAAAAACGGGGCAATCCTTTCTGCGCTGGATCACTTCCGTGATGGTACAGGACAAATTCGTCGTGACCGTGAAGTTTTAAAAACAGTCGAGATGGTCGCAGAGACAGAAAGCGCCAGTCCCGCAGCTCAAGAAAAAACCATTGAAATCGCAAAAGGCGATACCTTCGGGGAAGCATTGATGAGTGCCGGACTCGGTGGAAACGAAAGCCAATCGATTATCAGCGAAATAAGCCGCCACTACAACTTGCGCGGATTAAAGCCTGGACAACAGTTTTCGTTGACCCTTGAACCTGCAGATACCGAATCAGGATACCAATTCGCTAAAATGTCTTTTGCGCCTGATCCATTACGCACAATTGAAGTCTATCGTGAAGACGATGGCGACATTTCTTCAAAAATTGACGAAAAACAAGTTGCCAAAAAACGGGAAGCCCGTCAGGTCTCAATAGATGGATCGGTTTATGGCTCTGCAGACAAAGCTGATTTACCGGATCGTATCACCGCCAATACAATCAGCTTGTTTTCTTACGCGATCGACTTCCAGCGCGATATTCATCAAGGTGATAAAATGGAAGTCCTGTATGATTCATATCGTACCAATGATGGTTATCTTGCAAAAACAGGCGATGTTATTTTTGCTCGCATGACATTGGGCGAAAAACAATATGCATTCTATCGCTATGAAACACTAGATGGCCAAGTAGACTACTTTACCGAAGATGGTAAAAGCATTAGAAAATCCGCAGGCTTGATGAGAACTCCTGTGGCTTATGGACGGATGTCTTCAGGTTTTGGTATGCGACGTCACCCTGTGCTTGGATATACCAAAATGCACAAAGGCGTTGATTTTGCTGCACCGACAGGAACAAAAATCTACGCAGCCGGAGACGGTGTCATCGAACGCGCATCACGGTTCAGCTCCTTTGGAAATTACATCCGCATTCGTCACAATTCAAAACTTTCGACGGCTTACGCCCACTTGAATGGCTATGCAAAAGGTATTCATCCGGGTGTACGCGTCAAACAAGGACAATTAATCGGATACGTTGGGACAACAGGTCGCTCGACCGGCGCGCATCTTCACTATGAAGTTTTGGTAAACGGCGTACAGGTCAATCCTAAATCCGTCAAAATGATCGTTGATAATTCCTTGAAAGGCAAAGAACTCAGGCGCTTTAAAAATAAAATCCACGATTTGAATCAGGAATACGCTCAAGATCTAGGTCTGGAAAAAATCAAATTGGCATCAAACGAGTAAGCCAATCAGGCAAATCGTCTATCTCTTGAAAAACACCGTAAGCCAGAATCACAGCCGGAAGAATCACAGCACCGAATAAAGCCCACCACACCATTTTCCCTGCACGCGGTAAATGAGCCCGAAAAACAGCATCGTCAACAATCCCTGAAAAAACGGATTTTTGACGTAAAATAGCAGCAACTTGACCAGAAACAGTCCCCAAAACCACTCCCAAAACCGGAAGCAAAGTATCAACACCTATTATCAAAGAAGAGGGAGCGCTCTCACCAAATGAGTCGGAAATTGATCTCCGTCCATCAAATAAGAAATACCATGAAGCCACAACTGCATATAAAGCAAGTCCACCGATAAGGCCTAAATAACGAACACGACGCGTCACCAAACGCACGGACTGATCGGCACAAACAACCATCTGCTGCATGCAATTGCGGGATACTCCGGCGCTGTAACGGTTCAACATAACTCCACAAACTTTGCGTAAATTTCCTGAAACCAAAACCTGTGAAATCAATTCACGCCAGATTGCAAATCGAGCAGCCCGTCGCAAAAACTCGACATGATTTCCCTTATTTCCAGCGGCCTCTCTCAAAGCTTCAATACCAGTTTTTGTCATCTCTTCCAAAAAGGAAGGGGTATCAATCAAGCGAGATTGCCACCCCAAAAGCATTGCAGGAATAGTCTTGTTTCCAATATCAAAATCAATCGCGCCATAAGGGCAAGTCACATCATATTCCAAAACAATACTATCCTCTGTTTCCCTGCCCGAAATAGAGACGCTAGGAGAAGACAACGAGGATGATAATGCAGACTGAGAGCGCAACGTAACTTCGATATCTCCCTTAGATACCAAAAACGATCCACGCTCTTCAATCAAGGCAACCAACAAAGGGGGCAATCCATCCCGATCAAAAGAAAACTGGATTTGTCCTTGAATTTCGACATGAGCCAAATGGGACATCCACCCCATTCCTGAGCATTTCTGGCATGGTGTAGTCCCGCTGGCAGCACATGACCGGCATTTAATCTGCCCCATAGCACCACATCTCGAACAAGGAATCTTACCCGTTGCACGACATTGGTCACAAGACGCCAACCCCTGCGGTGTTTGCATACGCCCCACGCCACCACATTTATGACAGGCTGATTGCCGTCCGCCCCGACAAATCGGACAAGTCGAAACCCCTTTACCACGACATTGGGAACAGAGAATTTTTCCACTATGTGAACAAGCAGCACATTGCTCATGTAAAACAAAATCACACGCTAGTGTACGAAACGTGACCGCTTGATCCTTAATACCAAACCCTTTATCCGTTCGCGAAAAAATAAAATCCACAACCTGCTGTCTTTTTTCAGGCTGTGTCCGCGTATCCAGAACTATATTATGAATTTTTCTTTGTAAATCTTCTTGGGAAGTGGCCAATTCAGCCGCCATATTTTTCCCGGGTTCCATTCGAATACCATATTTTGGCACAAGTTTAACCATCACCCGCGCACCAAACCGATATTGAAAAACCCGATTCATATCCCCCAGCATCACTTGTTCGATATCAACGCCGTTCCCCTTGACCAAGCCCTTCATACGCTTGACCGCACGCTCTAAAAGACGAGGATCAGCAAAGACCTGCCCCTCAGTCTCCGCATCTGGTTCATCCAGAACTGTAAAAGGATCATCAACCATAACATCAGTTAACCATTTTACGGACAAAAATCATAGTAGACAATCGTCCACCAAAGGGTTTTATTAGAACGTCCAACTCAAAAGAACGGAAGAAAACATGAGATTCGAAGTCAACGTAGAATGCACCCCTGAAGAAGCCCGCCAATTTTTTGGTTTACCTGACCTACTCCCCATGCAACAAGATTTGATGGAAATGGTGAATCGCAGATTATCCGAGAATATCCAGACCATGGAGGCAGACAAACTGGTTCAAACATGGCTACCCGCTATGTTTCAAGGATGGTCGGATATGCAAGGTCATTTTTGGAATCAAATGACACAGATGGGTGGAAAAGGCATGAATTTTAACATCAACCCGTCATCAACTGCCAAATCAGATAAAAAGAAAAAATAGATCCGGCATCAAGATGATCGACACAATATACGCTTTATCCACTCCACCGGGACGCGGGGGCATAGCCGTAATCCGCGTGTCAGGGGCAGCTTCATGGCAAGGGCTTCAAGCTCTGAGTATTAAAAACAAACCGCTGCCAAAACCAAGGCATGCGACGTATTGGACATTACTTGACCCGAATGACCCATCCCAAATTCTGGATCAGGCGATGGTCATTACATTTGAATCCCCTCACAGTTTCACCGGAGAACACAGTGTCGAATACCACCTTCACGGTGGGTCATCGGTTATTGAGGCCGTCCTGCACGCGCTCTCGACCCAACACAACCATAGACTGGCTCAACCGGGAGAATTCACCCGCCGCGCTTTTGAAAACGGAAAAATGGATTTAACTTCGGCTGAAGCCGTCGCAGACTTAATCCATGCCGAAACGCAAGAACAACGCAGACAAGCCCTTCAACAAATGGGAGGCGGACTTTCAAAAATCTATGACGGATGGAAAGACCGTTTGGCCAGATTGCTGGCTCTCATGGAGGCTGATCTTGATTTTTCAGATCAAGACCTTCCGGATGATTTAATCCTCAAAGTCAAACCGGATCTGACGGATATTATCAATCAGATCAGCGCACATCTTGATGATAATCATCGCGGCGAATTATTACGGGACGGCATCAAACTAGTCGTTCTCGGCGCACCCAATGCTGGGAAATCTTCCCTGATAAATGCACTAGCACAACGTGATGTCGCAATTGTCTCGCACATAGCAGGAACCACACGTGACATCATCGACGTTCACCTGAATCTTGGTGGTTATCCGGTTATTCTTTCGGATACAGCAGGTCTGCGCCCCGATCAATTAGGATCAAGTGACCACGACACAATTGAATCGGAAGGCATAAAACGCGCCATTCAAAAAGCAGAAGACGCAGATATCAAGATCCTTCTATTCGACGGAACAAAAGACCCCGATGCACACACTCTCAATTTGATTGATGACTCATCTATTCTGGTACGCAATAAATCCGATATTTCAAAGCAAAATAAAAACGCGGCACAATTGAACATATCAGTAAAAACAGGTGAGGGCTTTGACGGCCTGCTCCATCAATTGACAACTCTGATCCAATCAAAAATCGGGAAACAGGAAACACCTTCCCTGACCAGACAACGCCACCGGACTGCTCTTGAAAAATCGTTACAAGCTCTGGAACGATCCATAACAGCCCCACTTCCCGAACTAGCAGCCGAAGACTTGCGTCTGGCAGTCCGTCACCTCGGGTCAATCACAGGGAAAGTCGATGTCGAAGATTTACTCGACATGATCTTTCGTGATTTTTGTATAGGAAAATAAATCGTCTTAGAATTTTTCTTTGAGATAATCGATCAAAACAGCAATGTCCCCACCGCCCCTCTGAATAACAGACGAGAAATCAGACCGTTGAGTAACACTCATACTCACACCAGACACAAGCACATCAACGACCTTATAGTCCGCTCCTTTTTGACGAACACGCCAATCAACTTGAATAGGATCCCCTCCATTGACTGGAACAATATAAGACGTGACCAAGGAATCCGTCTTACCAATCGAACGAACGGTTTTAACCTCGAATTTTTCTCCCTTATAATCACCAAACCGCCCAGCATAAACTTCAACAACCATTTTTTTGAACAAGATTGAGTATTCTTTTTGCTGATTTGGTGTTGCGGAATTCCAGTACTTACCCAAAACAAAGCGAGCAATCGTATCAAGATCAAAACTATTATCCAAAAGCTTTTTGAATTCTCTTGTTTTTTGATCTTGAGAACTTTTCGGATCAGACAAAAAAGTAAGTCCTTTTTCAGCAGTCGCCTTTACAAAATCAAGTGCACCTGATGCTTTATCATCAGCAACAGAAGCCTCAATAGAAAAAGATGGAAGAACAGAATCAATGGCCAGAACGGGTAAAGAGGCCTGCGCCTTAAAAGCAACAGGCACGCTCATCAGAATCCCGACGGAAAACAAAGAAAACTTCCTTACAAACCCTGCCATTAAAAAATCCCTTCAAACAACACCGTATGGCGACATAATCGCCATACATCTAGTATAAAACATAATAAATGAAAAGACCATTTACCAAAAACAACGTTGGAACAAAGTCAGCAGATCTACGGAATATCCGGAAGATCAGCATCATCATTTCCGCGAACTTGCGCATCACGTTTTTGAATATAAGCACTCCGCATCGCCGCATAGTAATCGACCGAGTTTTTCTTCAAGTCAGAGAGAACATCCAAAAGCGCTTCACGTTTATCGACAGAAGTAACAACAACACGGCCATAATACCAACCTTCACGATCTGTATTAACCAACCACAAACGAACAGGATCAGTATAACCGTCAACCAGTAATCCTGTGGTATCACGAACTGAACTAGGACCTAACAAAGGCAAAACAAGGTACGGTCCATGACCTGCACCCCAGACACCCAATGTTTGTCCAAAATCTTCTTCACGGTAATTAACACCTTCCATTCCAGCCACATCAACCAAACCACCAAAACCAAACAACGTATTGGCAAAGAAGCGAGTCAACGTATCACCAGCCCCGGTCAAGTCAGCTTGCAACAAATTATTCGCCAAAGTTGTCGGTGTTTTCAAGTTACGCAAAGCATTACGAACACCCGTACGGGCAGGAGATGGCACAACGGCACGATAGCCTTCGGCAACAGGTTTCAAAACTGCCTGATCAACCGCATCGTTAAATTTAAAGATACCACGGTTTACACCTTCAATCGGATCAGAAACGCCACCATATTCTGACGACGCACATGCTGACAAAAGCCCTGTAGAAAGAACCAATGCAAACGCCAAACGCCAATTTTCAGTAAACTTGACCACCATGCAACCCCTTTAAATTCTTAAAATAACAACCTACGTGCCACCAATTCAAACAGAACAAGAAACACCCTACAATCAAACCAAAAAACCGTTAGAAACACATTAACTTTTCACAATTTTAAGGCTATTAAAACAAAACCCACAGCGAGGTTTGCTTGAAAAACTTCACTACGTCAAGACAGCACAGGCAGAGAACTTAACAGTCACAACAGATTGTTGCAAAAATACCTCAAGAAAAAAGAAGTTATCCATCTTCCAAAGAAAGTAATACGGAAATACCGACCAAAGTTGAGAGCAATGCCGGACTCCATGCTGATAAAAATACGGGAAGCTGATGGGAAGCCCCAAGAGCTTGTAGAAAATTAGAAACAAAGAAAACAACAAACCCTGCAACAACACCGATCAGGACAAAGGAAAACCCTCCCCCTTGGCGTGATTGCCGCATTGCAACACAAGCCGCCAAAAACACCATAGAGGCAAATAACAAGGGTAAAGCCAAAAGAGACTGAAAATGGATCCGCAACCGTGTCGAATCAAATCCCGTCCCCTCAAGAGTCCCGATATAGGACGGCAAATTCCAGAACCCCATCGTTTCGGGAGCAGAAAAACTCTCTTCGATATCCGTAACCGTCAAATTGGTTGGAATCATCGCTTGCTCGGATTTACGGAAAGAATGTCCCGGAATATTCAAAACGGCTTCTTTCAAAAGCCAATTTCCAGATTTCAACTGTGCCGAAGGGGCATCCATACGTTCGGCAAACACATCATTTTGATCGAAAAATAAAACCATAACATTGTGCAACCGCCATTCCGGCATCTCTATTTTTGATGCATGAAGAATGGCATGCCCCCCCTCTGTGGCTTGCTTCAACCACATCCCTTCATCAAATAAAGCAATCACACTGGCATTTTCACGTTTCAAATAAGTTTTGTTTAAAACATCATATCGGGAATAAAACGCCGCACTGATTGGATCCAGAACAGCAACAACAAAAATCCCAGAAAGCAAGGCCACACAAACAATAGGCGATAAAAATTGCCATACCGATACACCCGAAGAGCGCAAAACCACCAATTCTTGCCGCCGGCCTAACTGCCAGAATGAAAATAACGCCGCAAACAAAACGATAAAAGGGGCAATCGTCATCGCCAACTCAGGAAGTCTCAAAAATTCCATTCTCAAAACCAACCCGAACCCGACATCAGCATATTTTGCAGCGCGTCGCAGCAACTCGATTGTATCAAACAAGGCCACAATTCCGAGCAAAATCATCGTCAAAGCCAAAAGATTAAACCCGTAAACACGCGCCAAATATCGAAATAATGTTGTCCCTGGTGATACAATCAAGACGCACCTGCGCTTTCGGAACTGGATGATTTCAGCAGAAACAACAAAATTCTGTCCCGCATCAACATAAAGACACCCCCCAATATGGGAATCATGACAGTAAGCAGCATAAGAGCAAACCCGACAGACGAAGTTTTAGCCAAATTATAAGATATCAAGTAAAGAACTTCGATAACAACAACAGCCGAAACCGCCCCAATAATTCTTGTTGTCTGCCCGCGACGATCATGAGATCCGATCAACAAGGCCACCAAAGCCACCATAGCCAGAGCAGGGATAAGCAACGGCGTTAAAAATCTTTTTTGAACCTCAAGACGATACGCCCGTCTGACTGAGCGATCGGTTTTAGCCTCTTCAGAATGGATTAAACTTTGCAAAACCCGTTCATCCGGCTCTTTACGACGAATGGGAGTTGACTGGGTTTCTTCTGGCAAATCAATTGTATAGCGATCAAAATCCAACCTCTTCAACACGCCGCTTTTGGCATCATATTGCTGACGTGACCCATCATAAACCAAGACCTGATGACCGGAATCCGCAGACACAAGAACCCCTCGCGACGCAATAACCGTAGATGGTGACTGATCTTTATCACGAGCATCATGGATCACAAGACCAAGTAAATTCCCCTCATAATCGCGATCACGAATATAAAGCGTCAATCCATCTCCCGCTTGGGTAAAAACACCCTCACGAAAAATTAGAGACGACATCTGGGCTTTTATATCCTTCCGCATCAAAATCGCTGAAGCTTTGGAAGTCGGAGCAATCCACCCCATCACCACAAACAACCCGAATCCCAACCCAACAGCCAAAATCAAGGCAGGTCTGGCCAATCTAAGCGGTGAAAACCCCAAAGCTTTCATCACAAATAATTCACTATCCATCACCAGCCGATGATAAATGAAAAGAATGGCCGCCACGACCCCGATCGGGAGAATAACCTCGAAAAAACTCGGAAGAGACAAAAGCGTGACCAACCAGAAACTTAACCCCGACGCCCCAGCACTCATAACCAGCTCCAGATAACGCAAAGACTGGGTCAACAAGACAAGGACAGCCAAAATCACAACGATAAAGATCGTTGCAATCAGCATCTGGCGAAAAATATAACGGTCAATAATCTGCATTTGCGCTTCAAAGCATAATGGAATAGGCTAAACTTACTTATTGTCTCTACCAGAAACAGACCCTCTCGACAACCAAGCGAGCCAAAAATGATGAATTTTGAAAAAACTCTTCCACAAATCAACTTTGTGAAATCGACACCTTCAACCGATACCGCAATTCTGGCACTATATGATGACAAAAAATTGACCAAAATTGCAGCCAAGCTTGATGCCGATACCGCAGGATTACTCAGCCACCACCTGAACGCCTCGACAAAATTCAAAGGGGAAGCAGGACAGATCCTGAACGTTGCCTTGCCCAAAGGCGCAAATTTCCTGCGCGTTATTCTTGTGGGTCTTGGTTCAAAATCAAAAACAACAACGGAAACACTTGAAACAACAGGGGGAACCCTAACCTCCGCCCTCCGCGCCTTAGGTTGCACGGATGCTGTATTTTTGAATAGTGACGACCTAAAAAGCAAAACATCCAACCCTGTAACCACGCTTCTAGGGGGTGTATTATTGGGAGCTTATAGCTTTGACAGCTTCAAAACAGTTGAAAAAAATAAAAAAACCATCGCTGTAAAAACTATTTCGGTTGTCACCGCCGCCGTTAAAACATTGGAAAAAGAATTCACCACACAAAAAGACCTGATTCACTCGGTCTTTTTAGCACGCGATTTGGTCAACGCCCCTCCAAACAAGCTCTACCCTGAAAGTTTTGCTGAAATCATCAAGAAAACCCTGACTCCACTGGGTGTAAAAGTTCAGATTTTTGATGACAAAGCTCTCGCAAAAATGGAAATGGGATGCTTACTCTCCGTTGGTCAAGCATCAGAACACTTGCCGCGTCTGGTTATTATGACATGGGATGGCATGGGATCTGCCAAACAAAAGGCTCAAAAACCCCTTGCTCTCGTTGGTAAAGGGATCACTTTTGATTCCGGCGGACTAAACGTCAAACCATTCGAAGGAATGATGGACATGAAAATGGACATGGGGGGAGCCGCGACAGTTGTCGGAACAATGCATGCCCTAGCTTCGCGCAAATGCAAAGTGCCGGTTGTCGCCGCCGTTGCCTTAGCTGAAAACTCGATCTCGGATGAAGCCACGCGCCCAAGCGACATTGTCACGTCTTACGCAGGAAAAACAGTTGAAATTCTTAACACCGATGCCGAAGGCCGCTTGGTATTGGCGGATGCCCTGACCTACATCCAGAAAAAACATGATCCTGCCTTTATAATTGATCTTGCCACACTCACAGGAGCAATCATGGTTGCTCTCGGTGTCAACCATTGCGGCGCGTTCGTCAATGATGACAAGCTTTGGAAAGGTCTTGAAAAATCATCACACCAAACCGGTGAAAAGATCTGGCGCATGCCACTTGATCCCTCCTTCCGCAAAGAAATGGATTCTGAGTTTGCCGATATTAAAAATATCGGCAGCGGTCGCATGGGAGGAGCCTGCACCGCCGCAGCTTTTCTCGAAGAGTTTATTGATGAAGGCCGCCCATGGGCACATTTGGATATTGCAGGAGTTGCCATGTCCAAAACCAAACCCACCTGTCCTGTCCCGTTTGCAAGTGGCTTTGGTGTCAAACTTCTCGATAAACTGGTCGCAGACCACTACGAGTAATCACGCAACCAGTGAAAGATAACAAGAGTGCAATCACCGCATGGACTCTATACCATTCCTTCGGGTCAGAATTTTCTTAAGAAACTGGCACAAGGATTGTTGAATCTTGAACCCCACACACAAGACCGCCAAAGTCACCTGACCAAAATGAGAGTACTTCTCCCGACAAGACGGGCAGCGCGTGGTCTGCGCGATGCGTTTCTTGAACTCAACAATCATGAAGCCATCCTGTTACCAAGATTACAGCCATTAGGCGACATTGACGCTGACGAGCTGGATCTGACCCTTTCAGGATTAGGGCTAGACAGCACCGATATCCCACCGGCAATAAAATCATTGGAAAGACAATTTCTTCTGGCACAACAAGTCCAAAGAAAAGATTCTAACCTCTCTTTTGATCAATGTTTGTCTTTGGCAAAAAATCTGGCAACCCTGATAGACCAGGTTCATACTGAAGGTCTGGATTTTGCAAATCTGCCCGAGCTTGTCCCCTATGAAGATTTTTCAAACCATTGGCAAGAAACCCTGGTTTTTTTAGAAATTGTTACATCAGCTTGGCCACTTATTCTGGCACATCGCGGGCAAATTGACCCCGCACATCGCCGCGCCCTCCTAATGAAGGCACTGACTGAATTATGGGCAGCGCATCCGCCGCAAACACCCATCATTGCAGCAGGGTCAACCGGATCAATTCCGACCACAGCCAACTTGCTGACCACCATCGCAAACCTCCCCCAAGGAGCCGTAATTCTCCCGGGTCTGGATTTAGGGCTGGATGAGGAAAGCTGGACTGTCATTGACGACACCCATCCCCAGCGCACCATGAAAAATTTACTCACAGCTATGAAAAAAACCCGCGCAGATATCAAACTCTGGCCATCCTGTGAACAAGACGATCCACCGCGCAGACGTCTGATTCGTGCCATCATGCGCCCTGCCGAAACATTCGGCAAGACTCTGATTGATAGCGATTCTCTTGATGATTTTCACGACAACATTACAATTTGTGAAACAGCCAACGCCCGCGAACAAGCCGCCACTATTGCCACAGCCTTACGCGAAGTTTTAAACAACGAACAGAAAACAGCTTGCCTTGTAACGCCTGATCGGGCTTTGGCAAGACGTGTTACAACGGCTCTGAAACGCTGGAACATTGACGCAGACGATAGTGCCGGACAAAGCCTGATGACCACACCATCGGGAATTTTTATCTCGACCCTCATGACAGTGCTTGAAGAAGACTTTGCGCCCATCCCTCTTCTGGAATTTTTAAAGCACCCATTATTCACCAATCCATTGACGGCTCAAGAATTCCAGCTGGCAGAATTCGAACGCGATATATTGCGCGGTTCAAAACCGGCACCAGGACTGAATGGAATTGAACGCAGAATAACAGCCCAAGGAAATACAGAATTTTTAGATCTTTTGAAAATCCTTCGCGCATCATTCGATACTCTGATCCAGTTTCAATCCGGCATCCATGCGCCGCTGAAGATGTTGATAGAAATCACCAAAATAATTGAATCCCTTGCTGGCGGAGAGAGAATATTCTGGTCACAACCCGAAAGCAACAGCCTTTCAACATTACTGTCTCAACTCATCATTGAAGCGCGCAACCTCCCTCCCATGCCTTTAAATGAATGGGCGGGGATTATCCGCAACCTGATGATTCAGGAAACCTTTCGCGAAACACAACCGCGCCACCCGCGCATTGTCATCTTGGGACAGCTTGAATCGCGTCTTATTCAACACGATGTCATGATTCTCGCAGGATTAAATGAAGGCATGTGGCCGTCAGAACCAGCGCATGACCCATGGATGTCCCGCCCGATGCGTAAAAAATTCGGCCTGCCGCCGGCTGCACGCAGCATCGGCCTGTCAGCTCATGATTTTACCGAAGGATTAAACGCAGAGAAAGTCATCATCACCCGCGCCATCAAAGAAGACGGCACAGAGACCGTCCCTGCCAGATGGCTGCAACGTCTCTCGACTCTCATAACCGCCTCGGCAGACACACCAGACTGGACAAATACCTACCTGATCCACTGGACACGCGAACTCGACGCACCAACATCCCGCTATACAAAACCCGAAGCCCCTCAACCATGCCCACCGCGCTATAAAAGACCTGAGAAGCTTTCGGCAACATGGATTGAAAAATGGATGAACAATCCATATCGCGTCTACGCTCATAAGATTCTCCGACTCAAAAGAGTCAATCCTCTGGAAGACGACGCTATTTTCACCGATCGCGGAACTTTGATCCACGATATCCTGGAATCCTTTGTCCAACAGACACCGCATGGACTTGATAAAAATTCCAAAGATTTATTCATGACTATTGCGCAAGAGAAACTCTCTGAAGTCGAAGCTCTCTCACCCCATTGGCATTATTGGTGGCCACGTATGGATAAAATTGCCGATTGGTTTATCTCTACTGAAACCGAATGGCGCAAAGACGCATTGCCTTGGCGACAAGAAATCGAAGGTTTCTACAAAATCTATGATAACCCTCAAACCAAACGCAGCTTTACCCTGACAGCCAAAGCCGACCGCATCGACCGCCTAAAAACAGGAGGGGCGGCCATTATCGATTACAAAACAGGCATACCTCCATCCAATGTTTCGATATGCAACGGATTATCCCCTCAATTACCGCTCGAAGGGCTAATCTTATCCAAAGGCGGCTTTGAGGAACAAAGAATGGAAATAAATGAACTGGCATATTGGAAGGTCGCCCATAACGGTGAAACCAAACGCCTAAGCCAAAAGAAATTACCATTTTCCGAACTTATACCAGCAGCCGAAGAAGGATTGCTCAATCTTGTTTTACAATTTGAAGACCCAACAACGCCCTATATTGCCTTCCCTCCCAAAGGCCAACACATTTATGAAGATGATCGTGCCTACGCCCATTTGGCACGTGTTGGTGAATGGTCTGTCATAGGCGGAGACGAAGAAACCGACACAAGGGAAGACGAATGACAACAAATCCACTCGCTTTACACGACCAACCTGACACCCAACCAGACCCGAACGAAAACCAACGGCGAGCCACCAACCCGCAACATGATGTCTGGGTTGCGGCATCCGCCGGTTCAGGGAAAACCACAGTTCTAACCAACCGCGTTCTCAGACTCCTTCTACCAGACCCCGAAGGACAATGGGCAGGCACAGAGCCTCATAAGGTTTTGTGTATCACCTTCACCAAAGCTGCAGCAGCCCTCATGGCTATTCGCATCCAGAAACGATTGGGTGACTGGGCAATGATGGAGGAGAAAAAACTCACTGAAGAGTTACAAACTCTCACCGGATCACATCCAACAGAACAAATGATAACAGCAGCAAGGCAGCTTTTCTCGAAAGTTTTGGATGTGCCTGGTGGACTGGCCATTATGACCATCCATGCCTTTTGTCAATCGACTCTGGCACGCTTCCCGATCGAAGCAGGCCTAACCCCCGGATTCAAAGTCATTGAAGAAACCCACGCACGAGACCTCTTGGCCAAATCAGTCATGTCCATTATTTGGGACATCGAATGTGGAAAAGCTCCCCATCTTGAAAAACCTTTTAACCAGATTGCTCTTTTAACCGATTTCGACAATTTGAAAGATACGATATTAGGCATTCTGGACAAAGCAGAAGAACTGGAAAACTTTTTGACCGAATACGGACAAGGAGAAACTTTACGCCGAAGTTTACTGGAATTGATGGATTTATCGCCAGACACTACGGAAGAATCCCTGCTTGAACAATTTCTAACCACACGCCCGAAACAAGACCTGCTGCGAACCGCAAAATTATTGTGTGAAAGTGGATCAAGAAATGCAGCAATAGGACAAGGCATTGCTGACTGGTTTGCTCTGCCTCCAACAGAACAAAGACAAAGAATAAACCTGTATGAACAAGCTTTCTTTACTCAAGCAAGAACCTTGCGGACACTCTACAAAAAATTCGATGAAACCTATCCGGCGGAATACGAACTGATATTGCGGGAAGCAGACACGATTGAAAGACTTTTAAAAGAAATTGCAACCCTGAAACAAGCAGAGCAAACACGCGATTTTCTGACCCTCGCCCATGAAGCCATCACACGCTACAAACAGGAAAAACGTCGCCATAACGCACTTGATTTTAGTGACCTGATTATCAAAACTCGCCAATTACTCGAGGAAAAAGGTCAGGAATGGGTTCATTACAAACTGGATGAAGGCATCGATCATATTTTGGTCGACGAAGCACAAGACACCAACACGCATCAATGGCAGATTATCCAGTATTTAAGCGCCGAATTTTTGTCCGGCTGGGGGAAAGAAAGCAAAACACCGCGCAGTATCTTTGTCGTCGGCGATAAAAAGCAATCGATTTTCAGTTTCCACGGGGCTGATCCGCAAGCCTTCACACGGATGTATGACTATTTTGGGCAAAAATCAACCCAGGCCAAAAGAACATTAGATCCTGTCAATCTTGATATTTCATTCCGCACCACACCGCCCGTTTTAAAATTGGTAGACGAAGTCTTCTCACAACACCATCTGGCACTTCAATTGGGACTTTCGCATAACGAAACACTCACCCATTACAGCCACCGCAAAGGATCATCTGGCCTGATCGAACTATGGGACGTTCTGACAACTGAAAAAACATCTTCTAAAAATCCCGATGCCACATGGTCACTTCCTTTTTCAACAGAAAGAGCAACAGAACAATCTGGACAAGACAATAACCTTGCCTTCAAAATTGCCCACCGCATTTTTGCAATGATCGAAAGCGGTGAACGCCTTGTCTCGGAAAACCGCCCCATCGAACCACGCGACATTCTGGTGCTTGTACGTACACGTACAGGAAGTCTGGTTAGTGATCTAATTCGCCAGCTCAAATTACGCAACATCGCGGTCAGCGGAATAGACCGTATGAATTTACGCGAACAAATCGCAGTTGAAGACTGCATGGCTTTGGCGCGATTTGCCCGCCTGCCGGAAGATGACTTGTCTCTGGCATGCATCCTGAAATCTCCCTTCATCCGGCTGGATGAAGAAGCTGTTATGAATTTGGCTTTAAATAGAAAATCAAACCAAAGTTTGTGGGATAAATCCCGACAAACACTGGATCAAAACATCATCACATGGCTGGACAAAAAGATTGAACAAGCGAGGAGACTTTCTCCCTTCAACTTCTTTGATGAAACATTATCATGCCCATGCCCGAAAGACCCAAAAGGCTCAGCAAGACGGTCATTTGCAACTTTGCTTGGGCCAGATTGTATGGATCCATTGGATGAATTTCTTGGCTTTTGCCTAACCGCTGAACAAGATGGGATTTATAGCCTTGAAAATCTGGTGACCCATCTGGAAAAACACGACATTCAGATCAAACGCCAATTGGAAGACACAGAAAAAGAAAGCGGCAATCAGGTCAGAATTATGACAGCTCACGCAGCCAAAGGTCTAGAAGCACCAATTGTCTTTCTGCCCGATACAACCAGCAAACCAACCGGATCCAAGATCAATAAATTTTTATGGGCACGCGCCAGTAATGGTAAACAAATCCCACTTTGGGCTGCATCAAGAGAGAATACCTCTCCCATATATGGAGACGCACGAGAAGCAATCAAAGATAAAGACTATGAAGAATATCTGCGCCTGCTGTACGTGGCTCTCACGCGACCACGTGATCGCCTTTATATCTGTGGTAAAGTAGGATCGAATGGCCTTTCGGAAAAAAGTGATAAATTATCGTGGTATCAGTTGATACAAAATGCGTTTAATCGCCTTGAAATCAAAGAAACCTCCAGCACGATCCGCTGCTTTGAAAGCCAGCAAAGTTCACCAATAAACCTACGACCTGAAATATCCAGAAGAGATAAGACTTCTGTCGCACCAGAATGGTTATATCAACCCCCGCCAAAAGAATCAGATCCACGCCATTATATACAACCATCTATGATTGGACGAAATCTTGATCCATCACTCTCCCCTTTACAAAATGCAGAAGAACATCGCTTTGAACGCGGAATTCTGACCCATAGACTCTTTGAATTTCTGCCCAGAATCGCACCAGCACAACGCAAAAATGCGGCTAGAAAATTTCTGGATAAAAGCAGTCAAACTCTTCCTTTGAACATCAGGGAGAATATCCTCGCCGAAGTCATGGCTATTCTCGATGACCCAATATTCTCTTCTGTTTTCGGACCAGATTCGCTAGCAGAGGTATCCGTCACCGGAGAAATAGGGTCTGGACGAATCCTTTCGGGGCAAATAGACCGTTTAGTCATAGAAGAGACAAGGATTCTGATCGTTGATTTTAAATCTAACCGCCCATCTCCACAAAATCCTGACGATATACCGAAAGAATACAAAGACCAACTCAGAGCATATAAGTCTGCAATTTCAAATATTTACAAAAACAAACCTATCCATTGCGCCCTATTATGGACAGATCGCGCTATTTTGATGCCCATTGAGATATAATAGGAATTTTAATTGTGGGCGGGAACAAGACTTGTCTTGATTTTGAGTCGGCTCACGCCAATATTATAAGGAATAAAAGAATCATTTTTAAATATTTGGGTAATAATCAGGAGACAAATATGTCCAGCAATCACGTCAACGATCAAAATTTTGAATCAGAAGTCCTCAATTCACCAGAACCAGTTCTGGTCGATTTCTGGGCAGAATGGTGTGGCCCTTGCAAGATGATGTCACCATTGGTTGATGAGTTGGCAAACGAAATGAATGGCAAAATAAAAGTCGTCAAACTCAACATTGAAGAAAACCCACAAACCCCTACGCGCTTTGGAATACGGGGCATACCGACTTTTATGATTTTTCGCAATGGCGAACTCGTGGAAACAAAAGTTGGTGGAATGTCAAAATCACAACTCAGTTTATGGGTAGAAAATTTGACAGCGTAAATACTTGTTTACCCCACAAATATATTTCATACACCTGTTGTCATCATGCCACATAGCAGGCTTAAAAAACCTGTCATGAAAAACTCGTTTTGAGTTTTTCTCATTTCGAGATACACTGTGTCGAATCATGTTCTAACCTCAAACAGGAGAAACCAAACATGGCAGTAGCAAAAAAGGCAACAGCAGCTAAAAAACCAGCTGTTAAAAAGCCAGCTGCTAAGAAACCTGCGGTCAAAAAACCCGCAGCGAAGAAAGCAGTTGTCGCCAAAAAACCAGCAGTAAAAAAACCTGTAGTGAAAAAAG
>DIMG01000001.1 GCA_002425415.1 Micavibrio sp. UBA5572 | reverse complement strand
TCCGGCGCACCGGATTTAATACTCCATAACCCACCGGACGCTCCCGTGGCTTCGTCATAAGTATAGGTAAAGATAATATCATCATCCGTTTCGGCAGCCTTCGACACCAAAGGCAAATCTCCGGAATCTTCCAGATCTCCATCCGCATTCACATCCGCCGTCACAAAATCACGACACGTCGTGGTAAAAACCTTGTCAGGCCCCGCAGAAATCAACGCCACCACAGAATAAACGCCACTGTCATTATCGCCTCGAAGCCGTTCGGCGGGGTTATCCCCCGCTCCGGTTTCATCATCACACACGCCGCTTGATCCATGATCCCACGAACAATATCCGTATTCTGTCCCCCACGGGTCTTTTTTGGATACACCGATACTCAACGGAATAAGCCCGCCCCCTGTTGGGGCAGGACTGGCTCCGGCAGCGCGCCATTCCAAAGGCTCGACATACCCGTCACTATCACAATCTCCGCTGGAAGCCGTATTCGCAGCCGCCATCACCGCCACTTGTGCGCCGATAGCCATTTGGGTTTCGGCCGTATTCATGCGGGTAATTTTAACCGAGGTCGCCAACGGACCTTTCATAAAGGTCATCACGCCAGCACCGAGAATACCGACCAGTGCAACCGCACCAAATAGGGCAAAAAAGATATTTCCAGCTTGACGCTTGTTCAGCTGAACTTTATCCGCTTGGCAGTTTTGTTTGCCCAAAATAATCCTATCCCCAGATTTAATAAATTAGTCGATTCAAAAATATAACATAAACTTCTTAAAATATAGAAAACTTACAACTTACCCACAATATTAAGGTGTATATTTGAATAAAAATAGGGCAACCACCGATGCTCTGAAAACACAATGACCGCGCAATGCGCGGCCATATTAAGGTGATTATCCGATAATGTGATCCGGACTTTATCTTGAAATAATACAAACTGAATATTTTTTATCTTTTGATACTTGACGGACATTTTCATCGTCTGGTCTCAGAACCGTTGAACACATCAAAAAGCTATACGATGTCCAGTACTTACCCTTTGGATCCAATCCATCAAGCTTTGCCATGCTTTGGAATGCTGCTTTTAACGTCCGATCTGATGGAAGTTCAAACGATCCGGCTGGTTTATCATCAGTTGTGAAGCTGACAGCAAGCCTAACTGCATCATCCCATTTCATTTTCAGAGGGGAAACATAGATTTTTCTTTCTGTTCCAGGAAGAGTGCCAGCATAGATCAACTCATTTTCTGCTGCTTGTGTTTGTTCAGTCATTCCAATTCCTTATGTTTTAGCTTAGTTATGAATAGTAATTTTTTGATTTCGCCGCTTTTATAACACAGTTATGGAATTAACAAGGTTTTTTTGAATATTTCGCAGATTTTTTTGTTTTGCTTGGCATCCATGTGGTTGACAGTGTATGACACAAGAATGACAGAAAAAAATACCCCCCTTATGGATGAATTACTTCAGATTATGGCGCGATTGCGCGATAAAGACACCGGATGTCCATGGGATATAGAACAGACATTCAAATCAATTGTGCCTTGCACGATTGAAGAAGCTTATGAAGTGGCTGATGCCATTGATCGTGGTGATATGAAACACCTGAAAGAAGAGCTTGGCGATTTGTTGTTACAGGTTGTTTTTCATTCTCGTATGGCGGAAGAAGAGGCACTTTTTTGCTTTTCCGATGTGGTTGATACTTTGAATAAAAAGTTGGTGTCCAGACATCCCCATGTTTTTGGTGACGAGGTTGCAAAAAATTCCGAAGAGGTTTTAAAAATCTGGCAAATTGCCAAAGATAAGGAAAAAAAATCACTGTCCGAAAAGAAATCCGTTTTGGATGATATTCCGATGAATTTTCCGGCTTTAATGCGTGCGCAAAAACTTTCGAAGAAAGCGGCAAAAGTCGGATTTGAATGGGTACAAACGGAAGATGTTATTGATAAGGTTATTGAGGAACTCAACGAATTTCGTGATGAAATCAACTCCGGAAACAAACAGAAACAAGCCGAAGAATTGGGGGATGTTTTCTTTACTCTGGTTAATCTAAGCCGTCGTCTGGACATTGAATGCGAAGAAGCAATGAGGTCTTGTAACGCCAAATTTTACAAACGTTTTAGTGGTATGGAACAAGAAGCCAAGTCACAGGGAAAAGCACTGACCGATCTTTCTTTGAATGAATGGGAAGGGTTTTGGGATATGCAAAAAGCCAAAGAAAAAACAAAGGAAAAAGCTGCATAACCTCTACGCGATATTTTATTTTATGATTGTATCAATGGCTTTTTTCCAATCCGGCTGGTCTATACCAAAAACATTCATAATTTTTTTACAATCAAGCACCGAGTTCTGTGGGCGCTTGACAATCGAGTATCCGTCATGCGATTTGACAGCTTTCAATTGAACAGACGGAGGGCATATCCCCTTTTCTTTCGCACAGTTTACAATTTCGACTGCCAGTTCATACCATGAAGCAGATGGTTGGCCTGCATAATGATAAATCCCCCACTCCACAGTTTCCGGTTGGCTGAGTATTTTTTTAGACAGGATCACGATAGTATTCGCCAGATCATCCGATGGTGTTGGTGAACCAAATTGATCGGCAATAATTTCAAGTTCCTGCTTTTCCCGCGCCAAATGCAAAACAGTTTTAAGAAAATTATTATTATTTTGTCCAAAAATCCAACTGCTGCGCAAAATAATATAGTGATCCAGCGTGGCTTGGATGGCTTTTTCGCCGCCGAGTTTTGATTGCCCGTAGGTGTTTACAGGATTGGTCTTGTCGGTTTCAGTATAACCAACCCCTTTTGGTTGCGCTCCGTCAAATATATAGTCGGTTGAAATATGAATGAGGGGAATTTTATAGAGTTTGCATTGCCTTGCAATAAAAGATGCCCCACGTTCATTTATCAAATTTGCAGTTTTGGGGTCTTTTTCTGCACCCGTAACATCTGTGTAAGCCGCCGCATTGATTATCAGAGCAATGTCTTCGTGTTGAGTGATATAGTCTTCCAAAGATTTATAATCCGATATATCGCATTCTTGATGTGTCGGGATCAAATAGCCTTGATCGGCTGCATTCTTTACAGACAAGATCGATTGGCCAAGTTGACCACTTGCTCCCAATAACAGGATTTTCATTTTTATTCTCCGTTGCTCTCTTGTGTGAAAGGCGTGTGGAAGTTTGAAAATTCCGGCCATTTCTGATCGCGTTCCGATACTATGATGGATCTGTTTACACCAATCCCCCAATCGATGTTTAAAATTCTGTCATTCCAAAGAATGCCACGTTCTGATTGTGGAGAATAGGCCGCGTCAACTTTATAGAGAACCAATGTGTCATTTTCCGTGGTTATATATCCATGAGCAAAACCTTTGGGGATAAATAACCCAAAATGATTATGTTGATTGATGATTTTGCTTTGAACCCGTCCATAATCGGGTGAGTTTTTTCTGATGTCAACAACCACATCCAAAATCCCACCCTTTAGAACCGTTATAAATTTACCTTGGGCAAAAGGTGGGGTTTGAAAATGCAGCCCCCGTAACGTCCCTTCTTTTCCAGAATGCACCAGATTATCTTGAATAAAAACAGGAGCATTCTTCTCCGAGTCATATTTCCAGAGTGTTCGGAATGACCCGCGATGATCCGTGAATTTTGGAAAACTGATTTCGGTGCAGGTCGGAAAAATAGTTGTCATGACTGTGAGTTTCTGGCGTGATTTTGCAGAGACGTTAAAACGTCTTGGGCAAATGTTGACAGCGTATCATCACGGGCACCCATGATGATAATCCTGTCACCGGCGCGAGCTTCATTTACAAGTTTGGCTAATATCCCTTCACGAGTTTCAAGCCACTCCCCTTTTATATTTTTAATGCCCCCCCTCTCGTTGATTTCATTGATAAAATCGCGCGAGGTATAGGATTTATCTGTAGCCCCCCCCAGATATAAAACATCAGGCATATAAAGAATGTCACCACTCTTCATACCATCCACAAAGGCACAAATCAGATCATCTTTCATAAGCTTCAAAGGACCATAACCATGCATTTGAAACATTATCAGCAAACGACCAAAATGTTCATTACATGTGGACAATGAAGCCTTTACTTTATCCGGATTATGAGCGAAATCATCTATTACATTGATATTATTATAATTTCCTATGTTTTCTAATCTGCGTTTAACGCCGGAAAAAGTCTCAAGTGCCTTGACTGCTTGTTCCAATTCGATCCCTGCCTGAATAGCCGCCCCCAGAGCGGAGAGGGCATTTTCGATATTATGCTTTCCCGGAACTTTGAGAATAAGCGTGTACGATTGCTTGCCTCGCCTGTCTTCAATCGTTGAGCTCGATCCTGTTGCTGTCGGGGCATAATTCGTGACGTTCAAATCAGCGCTCGGGTGGTTAATTCCCGTTGTGATCGCCGTTGCAGAAAATTCATCAGCCAATTGTTCGGAAATCGTTTCGTTCTGGAGATTAAGAACCTGTTTTTGGGATTGGAAAAGAAATGTCCGGAAAATCGGAACAAGGTCTTCAATCGGTTTGTGGTCAAGAGCAATATTATTCAACACTGCAATTGTTGGATGATAAAGAATAATCGAACCGTCACTTTCATCACATTCGGAAACAAAAAGATCGGGATCTCCGACCAGTGATGAGGCATAAGGTCTGGCAGGACTCACAAAATTAAGAAAATTTGCACCGTTCATAACGGTTGGATCTTTTTGAGCCTCGAACATGATCCAAGTCAGCATACCTGTCGTTGTTGATTTTCCACTGGTGCCACCAATTGCAATACTGATGCGTGCCTTGTTAAAAAGACTAGCCAGTAATTCGGCGCGTTTGATAATCGGTATTCCAAGATCCTTGGCTTTTGCGACTTCAGGAATAGAGTCTTCGATCGCCGAGGAAATAATTAACGCTTCGTAGTCTGTGGTCAAACTTTTCCCATCTTGGGGAACAATTTCTATCCCTTGGGATTTTAACCATTCAAATTTTTTCGGTGTTCTTCCTTGATCGTATGATCGATCCGAACCCGTTATTTTTACAGATTGTCCGGTCAGTATCAAAGCCAGAGGCAGCATCCCGCTGCCTCCAATTCCACAGAAAAAATAGGATCCCATGTTAGTGTGTGCCCTTGCTTGCCCCTTTATCCCCATAGAACCCACCGTCAAGAGAATCTATGCGGGATTGCTTTTCTGCTTCAAGAGCTGCAGCTTCGGCCTGCTCACGTTTAAATTGATCGTAAGCCTCGTCATGACGTATTTTATCAATCGAATCTTGTCTGATCGCCGGAGTATCTGGCCCCATGTCTTCAACCGTGGATTCGTGGGTGGGATTTAGTCCATCCAGATTATGGTAGGGGGGCATTGGTTGTGACGTTGCCACAATACCAGCAAAATCAATGACAACTTTTTCAGGGTATTTATACATTGCGCCAGAATCTCCATCGATAACCGCACCGGGCAATATGCCATTAAAGACATTCAAAAACGTTGACGGAGCCGTTTTTGATTCAACAATTTTTTTCATTTCCCTCAATCCGGAAGCTTCACACGATACGGACATGTCATTTGATGATTTTTTAATCCAAACGGTTTGTGGAGGTCTAATAATATATTTCAGACGGTTCACACCAATCTCAGCCGTACATATTGCTCCTTCGGCATTCGGCGTTTCAAATGTCACTTGCTGCATCGACCCTTCTGTGACTGTCGAACAAGAGGTCAGGGAAATCATAAGAAGCAATGTAAATATTTTAATGGCGCGTGACATATCTGGAAATCTTTGGTTGTTGTTGGATGAATCAATTGTGATACATTCAAAATGTACCGCAAATTGTTGTGTTGAACAATCAAGACAATGAATAAATACTGAGAATATGAAAATAAAAGGGTATAAAGTTCAAGCAGCAGACTTCTTACCCCTCTTCCCTTCGTTCTCAATTGTAAATTCCAAGCCGTTTGCACCCGTTGTTGTATAAATGGTTGCCCCGTCCGAAATTTCGCCCCGCAGAATCATTTCAGCCAGATTGTTTTGCAAATTGGTCTGAATGGCTCGTTTCAGAGGCCTTGCCCCGTACACAGGATCATAACCCCGTTCTGCCAGCCAGAGTTTGGACTTTTCGTCCAATTCCAGAACCATACGACGTCCAGCCAGAAGTTTCCGCAAATTACCAAGCTGGATTTCAACAATACCCGACATTTGAGCCCGTCCCAACCTACGGAACAGCAAAATTTCATCCAAACGATTGAGAAATTCAGGGCGGAAGAATTTACGCACCATGTCCATGACGGCTCCGCGCACAGATTCTACATCGTCCCCCTCTTCCTGATTGGCGAGATGTTCTGCCCCGAGATTCGAAGTCATAATTAAAACGGTGTTACTAAAATCAACGGTTCGACCCTGCCCGTCGGTCAAACGTCCGTCATCAAGAACTTGCAACAGCACATTAAAAACATCGGGATGGGCTTTTTCAATCTCGTCGAACAAAACCACCTGATACGGACGGCGGCGAACGGATTCAGTTAACGCGCCGCCTTCATCATATCCGACATAGCCCGGAGGCGCCCCAATCATTCTGGAGACAGAATGTTTTTCCATGTATTCGGACATATCCAGACGAATAAGAGCAGTATCATCATCAAATAAAAATTCTGCCAGAGTTTTCGTCAACTCTGTTTTTCCGACACCGGTAGGCCCCAAAAACAGGAATGATCCTATTGGACGATGAGGATCCTGCAATCCAGCACGTGACCGACGAATAGCAGCGGACACAGCTTTTACCGCTTCGTGTTGACCGACAACACGCTCTTCAAGTTTTGTTTCCATTTCAAGAAGTTTTTTATTCTCGCTTGCCATCATTTTATCAACCGGAATCCCTGTCCATCGGCTGACGATACTGGCAATATCATCCGGTGTGACTTCCTCATTAATCATATTTTTGGCAGACGTTTCCGCTGCTGTTTTTAAATCGGCTTCAAGTTGTGGAATTTTACCGTATTTGATTTCTCCGGCTTTAGCCCAATCACCGCCACGTTCAGCCTGTTCCAATTCAATTCTGGCACGATCAAGCTCTTCGGTAAGCCGCTGACCTTTTGAAACTTTTTCCTTTTCGGCTTGCCATTGGGCGGTCATACCTGCGGATTTATCTTCTAAATCTTTGAGTTCAGTTTCCAGAGCTTTCAACCTGTCTTTTGATGCAGCGTCCGACTCTTTTTTCAAAGCTTCACGTTCAATTTTCAACTGGATAATCCGACGATCCAGCTCATCAATATCTTCCGGTTTTGAATCCACTTGCATCCGCAACCGTGAAGAGGCTTCATCAACAAGATCAATGGCTTTGTCCGGCAAAAACCGGTCGGTGATATAGCGATTGGATAATTGTGCCGCCGAAACAATTGCGGCATCGGTAATTCTGACACCGTGATGGACTTCATATTTTTCTTTCAGGCCACGCAAAATTGAAATTGTATCTTCAACGGTCGGCTCACTCACAAAGACAGGCTGGAAACGCCGAGCAAGAGCAGCGTCTTTTTCGATATGCTTGCGGTATTCATCAAGTGTTGTTGCCCCGACCATGTGGAGTTCGCCGCGCGCCAGTGCAGGTTTGAGCATATTGGATGCATCCATTGCACCATCGGCCTTACCAGCTCCAACCAAGGTATGAAGTTCGTCAAGAAACAGGACAACTTCACCTGATGCGTTGCGAATTTCATCAAGAACAGCTTTCAGTCGTTCTTCGAATTCACCACGGAATTTTGCTCCGGCGATCAGACTGCCGAGATCAAGTGACATCAATTTTTTATTGCGTAAAGATTCCGGCACGTCCCCATTCACAATGCGTTGTGCCAAGCCTTCAATGATGGCTGTTTTACCCACGCCAGGTTCTCCAATCAGAACAGGGTTATTTTTACTGCGGCGTGAAAGAACCTGAATGGTACGGCGAATTTCTTCATCGCGCCCAATAACAGGATCAAGTTTTCCTTCCCGCGCCAATGCGGTCATATCCCGCGCATATTTATTCAAACTATCGAATGTATCTTCGGCACTGGCACTATCGGCGGTGCGCCCTTTACGAAGATCATTGATGGCTGTGTTCATGTCATTGGCGGTAACGCCAGCATCTTGCAAATGCCCTGCTATGTCGCTTGTTTTGGGGGCAAGTGTCATGGCTTGCAACAAACGTTCAGTCGTCAGGAATTTATCGCCTGCTTTTTCTGCCAATTGCATTGCAGAATCAAAAATTTTGGAAAGGTCACTGGAAAGACGAAGGCCGCCAGCCCCCGGGCCATGAACAGCGGGTAGCTTTGCCAATGCGGTTTCAATATCTTTTTTAAGACGTGAAGAGTCTCCGCCTGCCGCTTTAATTAAACGCTGGACTTGAGCATCCTCATCTTCCAGCATGACTTTGAGAATATGTTCAGGCTCCAACGATTGATGGTCAGAGCGCATGGCCAAAGTTTGTGCTTTTTGCAAAAGAGCCCGCAGTTTTTCGCTAAACCGTTCAAAATCCATAGCCAATGTCCTTTTAGATTCGCTTGTTTTATTCTATGGATAAATCTAGTCCTACTTTGGGGCAGCGTCCAGAGGATACGACGAATTTGTTGGTGCTCTTGATTCATAGTCCTGCGCTATCGGGATTTTTTTTCTATCATACGGGAGATCTTGGGTTTTTGTTTGGATAACATCCAAAAGACGCCCATTGCCCAGTACACCGCAGCTTAATTTTCCATCTTTAGTAAATATGCCAGTATCGGTAGAAATACGCCCTCCTATATCAGAGGAAGGATTCCTCTCAAACTCCACCCCAGATCTTGGTGTGTGACCATGAACAACGATAATGTCCCTTGCTCCCTTGGTTTGAAGAGCAAACTGACGGCTGATTTGTTGTTGATGCTGATTGCCAATGCCCAACAAGACATATTTTTCCTGAGAATCATATGGTTTGGTCCAGTCAACACCCGCATGGCAAAAGAAAAATTCAGGGGCATCAGGTGTATGATAAGAAATTTTCATCCGCTTTAGAACATTTATGTGCTCATTCGGAATGACCGCCTTCATTTGTCTTACATACCCGTCAAGTGATTGGAGAGTTACCACCAAACCTGCCCCCCTCAATCTGATTTGTTGTCCGGATTCTGCGATCTCATTTTGCAGAAAAACACCATAGCTGGCGGCTGTATTTAAATCTCCATTTTCCAGTAAACTTTTCGCCAGCTCTACGGCATTCATTGGATCTTCTAAAGTTAGCATTTTATACAGTAGGTAATCGTGATTTCCCGCTAAAAAAGTCCTTTTTATACGATCGCCGACTTGACTTTCAAGCTCCTGAGCTAAGATATTTAAAACGCCTTTTGAATCAGGTCCGCGAGAGACGTAGTCACCAAGAAAAACCATTTCTGCAGTCATGTGCGGCTTGGTTTTTCGGCGATCTGCTATATCTGCTTTAATGTCTCTGAGTAATGTGTCCAAAGCATCGGAATAACCATGGACATCTCCAATGGCATAAACGACATGATCCGGCTCCAACTCTGAACCTGACGGTTTTTTTTGCCCGACAATGGCATCAAATGCTTTTCTAAGTGCATCTTTAATCATGAGGAATTATATAGCCCAATTCCTTAATTTTTTGCAAATATGTAAAAAGAGCCTGACGGCTCTTTTAAAATAACATATTGGGGAATATTTTAGGGATCGCTTAAACCTTACAATCCTAGGCATCTGCCATTTCAGATGATTTGGACGAGACCGTTTTTTCCGGAGCTTTCCCTAAAATACTACTCGGAAGGCCGAGATCCTCCTCGGGCTTATTATTTTCGTCCGCTTCATCATCGGCTTGGGATGTGTTTCTGCTATACCGATCGTACGTGCTGTTGTTGTACGCATCAAAATTGGCATCTTCTTCTTCCCAGCTATTGATAATTCGTTGATAATGCTCAGCATATTGAAGATAGTTTTCTGCCAAAACACGGTCACCAGCCGAATTTGTGTCTTTTGCCAAAGCCATATATTTTTCAACAATCTGATAAGCTGTTCCACGAATGCGAACATCAGGTCCATTGCTGTCAAAAACCTTGTTTTTGTTTTGAATTCCGCGGCGCTGGTTACCATTACCACCGCGATTATGACTGTTGCTACTGTTGCGCGTTCTTCTTGCGCCGGATCCGTATCTCATGTGCTCTCCTAACTTGTTTCCCCTGATTCGGTAAAACTCACCTTCAGCTTACCCGATTGTGGATAAGTTGAAAAGTCCTTTGAAAGTCAAGGACTACTATCGGTAGTTTTCTGAACCGAGCTCCGCAACAACATCTAGTTTTTGTTGTTTCACGTGAACTGGGGTCAGAATGCACAGCCAACCCGATTCAGGCAATCCCCCTGTCAAAAGAATTTTTACTTATCCCCATAGGAGATTTCAACAACCCTTGGAATCCCGCCCAAATCCTTGGTTATGCGAATCAGAGTCGCGCAAGAGTCTTTGGCGAGTCGCATGACATCTTCCGACTGATGAACACCGATTTCAAAAAATATACGACCACCAACCGCCAAATGGTTTTTTAAATTTGGCAACAGATTCTTATAGGGGGTCAGACCGTCTTCTCCTCCGTCCAAAGCAAAAATAGGGTCATGATTCCTGACCTCTTTTTGTAGATTCGGGATATTTTTACTTGGAATATAGGGGGGATTCGACACAATCAGATCAAATTTAGCCCACTTTTCCAAAGGTTCGCACCATGAACCATTCAGAATAGTGCAACGATTCGAAAAACCAAGGTGCTTCATATTTAAACTGGCGGTTTGGCAAGCCCCAATGGATAAATCAATTCCAATCCCTTTTGCCTTGGGAAATTCACGCAAAAGAGACAAAAGAATACATCCACTACCCGTCCCAAGATCCAGAATTGTTTCCGGCGGATGACCTCCAAAACTTTTCAAAACAGATTCGATTAAAGTTTCTGTATCCGGTCTGGGCTCAAGCGTGTCTTTTGAAAGGTGAAACCGGTCTTTCCAGAAATCACGATACCCCAGAATTCTTCCCAAAGGCTCACCTGCTGCCCGCCTGCGTGCACAACCCACAATGTTTTCCGTAATTTCACATGAAATAGTTATAGATTTATCAAGACGCAAATCTGTCATTGAAACCCCGCCTATATCCTCGATCAATATTCTGGCTTCAAATGCGGCAGTTTCAATATCTGAAGAACCCAGAATACGGATGATTTGTTCATAAAGGTCATTGGCGGGAATAGACATGATTGAATTTCTCTTCTTTCGCAGCCGACTTTCCCAGATTTAAATCAAAAAAACCATAAAATAATCTATATTCAGATATAATATGTGATATAAGATTTGCTCATTCTGAAATTTTAATAAAGTTTATATAGTTTTCGCGTAGTTTTTATTTTGTATATAAAATACAGCGTTAGCTCACCTGAAGTAAGGAACAAAAATGGCGAAAGACCTTAAAAGCGTTTGTTTAATGATCCGCAAGGATCAATACGATCAATTACAAGACATGAAAGTGAATGTCAGCGGGTTTGTTCGCGATATGATTGACGATCGCTTGAGCGAAAGCAATATCATCTTGAATGTGTCTCAGGAAACGCGCTCTCTTTATGACAAAATTATTTCGATATCCCCTCGTGGTGATGAGGACATGGAGCCATATTTACGGGATGCCCTTAAAAACATGCTCGATAGATACATTAAAGAAATGCAACAACTCCATGAAGATATTGGAAATTAATCCCTTCTGACCTATATTCCGAGAGAGGATAGTTTCTCGGTTTGCTCTTCGGTCGTTAAGGCATCAATAATCTCATCCAGACCTTTACCGACAATAATGTCATGTATTTTATACAGAGTCAGATTGACTCTGTGATCGGTCACGCGGCTTTGTGGGAAGTTGTATGTCCTGATCCGTTCCGAACGATCGCCGCTTCCAACTTGTGATTTCCGATCTGCTGCCCGTTCACTGGCAGATTCTTGCCGCTTAAGATCATATAAGCGTGACTTCAGAATTTTCATCGCCTTGGCACGGTTTTTAATCTGCGAACGCTCATCCTGCATGGCAACAACCAATCCGGTTGGTAAATGCGTAATACGTACGGCAGAATCGGTTGTGTTAACAGACTGTCCACCCGCTCCCCGTGAACGGAAAACATCGATTCTTAAATCATTATCATTGATATCCACATCAACGTCTTCAGCCTCCGGCAAAACGGCAACAGTCGCCGCAGATGTATGTACGCGTCCAGACGCTTCGGTTTCCGGCACGCGTTGCACGCGGTGAACACCGGATTCGTATTTCAGGCGGGAAAAAACATCCGTTCCTGAAACCTCGACCACGGCATCTTTAATGCCGCCAATATCATTTTCCGTTGCTTCAACGATTTCAAAACGCCAGCCGCGCTCGGCAGCATAGGCTTTATACATACCAAGAAGACTGGCCGCGAATAAAGCGGCTTCATCGCCCCCTGTTCCTGCGCGAATTTCCAGAATGGCATTCTTTTCGTCGTCTGTATCTTTCGGAATGAGCGCGAGTTTAATTTGATGCTCTAGCTCCGGTATTTTTCCATTCAGCTCATAAAGCTCTTCACGGGCAATTTCCCCCATTTCAGGATCATTTTGCATGGCTTCAAGGTCGGCTTTATCGTTCAGGGCTTTTTTATAAGCATTGAGGGTCTCTATGACCGGTGTCAGATCAGAGTATTCCTTGGTTATTTTGACAAATTTAGTCCCTGTGGCTGTCCCTTCGGCCATCAGAGAGGATAATTCGCTATATCTGGCCTCAATCGGCGCGAGTTTTTTCAAAAGTTCCATGGTGGTAGTGTGTATAATAGGAATACGACTATTTTGCAAACGAGAACTATTCCCCTAATCGTCAGAGATATTGCTCCATTCTTTCAAAACTAAAATTTTGACACGAGGGAATCAGGCTACATCTTTTTTGTTGTTGAGAGTCTTTGCTTTTTCTTCAACCAATTTGACAAGGTGATCAACAATATTTTCATCCCCTTCCATCAAGCGATGAGAGGTTTCTCCGTCCAAATAAATCTGGTGGGTTCCTCTTCCTCCTCCTGTCAGGCCAATGTCAGTCATCAGGGCTTCACCCGGGCCATTGACCACGCAACCAATGACCGAAAGAGTCATTGGTGTTGAGATATGTTCAAGGCGTTCTTCAATTTCCTCAACGGTTTTAATCACATTAAAATTCTGACGGGCGCAAGACGGACAAGAAATGACGTTGACACCGCGATGACGCAGACCCAAGGATTTTAGAAGATCAAATCCGACTTTTATTTCTTCGACAGGATCAGCCGATAAAGATACACGGATTGTATCGCCTATCCCCGCCCAAAGAAGATTACCCATTCCAACTGCAGATTTAATTGTGCCTGATCTTAATCCTCCGGCTTCGGTGACACCGACATGAAGCGGATAATCACAAACATCGGCCAATTGCATATAGGCGGCAACGGCCAGAAAAACATCTGAAGCCTTACAAGATATTTTGAAATTATAAAAATCGTGATCTTCAAGAATTTTAATATGGCGTTGAGCACTTTCAACCATTGCATCTGGGCATGGCTCACCATATTTTTCCAATAAATCTCGTTCGAGTGATCCGGCATTAACACCGATCCGGATCGAACAATTATAATCTTTTGCTGCTTGAATAACATCACGGACACGGTCTTCAGACCCGATATTTCCCGGATTGATTCTCAAACACGCCGCACCATTCTTTGCAGATTCAATGGCACGTTTATAATGGAAATGAATATCGGCAACGATCGGCACATTGACCTGTTTTACAATCTCTTTCAACGCAGCCGAAGAATCTTCGTCAGGGCAAGATACCCGCACAATATCCGCACCAGCATTTTCCAACGCTTGAATTTGTGCCACCGTTGCGGCAATGTCCCGTGTATCGGTATTGGTCATGGATTGAACTGTGATGGGAGAATCCCCACCCACGGGAACATTCCCCACCCAGATTTTTCTGGAAGGTCTACGGGTGATGTGTCGCCAAGGGCGGTGTGATGCGATGTCTTGATGGTCGCTTTTCATGATCTTTACATGGACTGTTTAGATGTTTTTTTCAACAAATCTTTCAAATATTCGAGGTTCAGGGATAAAGACCGTATCACTTGCCCCTTTCTGCCCAGAAACGGAAGGGTTTCTCCATCAACCACAATTTCCAATCCCCCCGCATTTCCCAAGGTCATAACCAGATTTGTCTGATCCTCCGGAACCCAATATTCCTCGCCTTTGGATAAAACACGGGACAAAATAACTTTCTTTTCTGGCGTGCGAATTTCCAACCAGACATTCTCTATGGCTTTTAGTACAACTGGATGATGGTCTATTTGTTCTGGTAAGGATGGTTCTAAGTTTTCCTCACTTTCAGATATAGCTTTTTCATTGGGTACAAGATTTTTTTTGGCTACGGCTTGAGGCTTGGTCAACAAGGTAACTTGTTCTTTTAAATCATTAGGAACTCCAGGAATGGTTTTTTGTTTTTCGGTAGAACCGAAAGAGAAGGAATATAAAGTTAACCCTGCAGCCAAAAGAACAAAGATAATTAAAACAGTTTTAAATTCAGGAACAGAATGATCTTCGTCCACCGGCAAGGTTGAAGACAAAGGCTTTGGCTCAACTTTTTTTCCTGATTGCCTTTTTAAAAGCTGGATGATTTTATCACCATCCAAATTCAGATACTCGGCATAGGTTTTTATAAATCCGAGCGCATAAATTCTTCCCGGAAGCTTATCCAACTGCCCTTCTTCGATAGCTTCAAGATATGAAACCTGAATATGTGTTTCATGAGAGATTTGTTCCAGTGTTACATTAAGACGTATACGGGCACGTTGAAGAATATCACCAACACTGAGATCTGTATGAAAATCCCTGAGCAGATCCTCGGATTCCGTTCCTAAATATTCTTTTTTTGAGTTATGGTCATCCGCCATAATATCAGGAAGCCTCTTCCTGATCGAGACCAAACGCAGAATGCAATGCCCTGACGGCCAGCTCTGTAAATTTTTCATCAATCAGGACACTCACCTTGATTTCAGATGTTGTGATAGCCTGAATGTTAATTTTATTCTCTGCCAATGTTGTAAACATGGTTTTTGCAACACTGGTATGCGAGCTCATTCCGATTCCGATAATGGAAATTTTGGCAATATTATTAACGATACGAATTTCTGTATCGGCCAGAAAATCAAGCTTTTCAAGCAGGGTTTTTGCTTTTATGGCATCAGATTTTGGCACTGTAAATGTCATATCTGTTGTTTTTCCATCAGGAGAAACATTCTGGACGATCACATCAACATTAATTCCCGCCCCCCCCAAAGGCGCAAAAATGGCAGCGGCGACACCTGGCATATCCGATACAGAAAGCAAAGTGATTTTTGATTCATTGCGCGTATAAGTTACGCCATTAACAATTTGTTTTTCCACGATGTTGTCTTCCCCTACAATAATTGTTCCCGGAAGATCACTTCCGATTTTTGTTTCAAAGCTTGATAGAACCTGCACCTGAACATTCCACGCCATAGCCAGCTCTACTGACCTTGGATGCAAAACTTTTGCGCCAAGAGCTGCCATTTCCAGCATTTCTTCATAGGAAACGCGATCAAGTTTTTTTGCTGAAGAAACCATTCTCGGGTCGGTTGTATAAACACCGTCCACATCGGTATAAATATCACAACGATGTGCTTTAAGCGCAGCTGCCACGGCCACCGCAGTGGTATCTGACCCCCCCCTCCCCAATGTTGAGACCCTTCCGGACTTACTAATGCCCTGAAACCCTGCAATAACCGGAATAATGTCATTTTCGATTTCGGATAATAATTTTTCGGGAGGAATATTATCAATCCTTGAACGTCCATGTTGCTCGTTACAAATAATGGGCACTTGCCATCCCATAAAGGATCGAGATTTCAAACCTCTTTTTTGTAAAGCCAAGGCCATCAATCCACTGGTGATTTGTTCCCCGCTGGCAACGACCGCATCATATTCGCAAGCATCACAGCCCGGATCAATTTGCTGGCAATAATCCACCAGTTGATTGGTAATCCCCGCCATAGCAGAGACAACAACCACAACCTGATTGCCACGCTTCCATTCTGCCAAGACTTTGTCTGCGGCATTTTCTATCCGTGAAGGATCAGCAACTGACGTTCCACCAAATTTAACTACTATTCTCGCCATCTAAATATCTATTTTCCCAAAAATCAGGTGCAGCTTAACAATTTTCTGAAAAACTGCCTATAGTCTTTCCAAGAAAAAGTCTTTATTCTGTGCACTATGATAAACGCAAGAAAAAAAACGTCCCGAATCTCGACCATAGACCAGAATGAAATCTCTCACTTTTCTGCGCATGCCTCAGATTGGTGGGCTTTGCAAGGGACTTATGCCCCATTGCATAAGATGACCCCCGCCCGCATGGCGTTTATTAAAAAGGCATTAGGGGATCTGAAAGGTCAATCGATTCTTGATATTGGATGCGGAGGAGGATTGGTTTGTGAGCCTATGGCGCGTTTAGGCGCCAAGGTTACAGGCGCGGATGCGGATGCGTGTGCCATTGATATTGCAAAAACACATGCTCAAGATCAAAATTTGCAAATCAACTATTTTTGCGGCGCAGCAGAAGACTTGGCAGAAAAGGGTCTAAAATTTGATTCGATTACCGCCCTCGAGATTTTAGAGCATGTATCACGCCCCAGTCATTTTATTGATTTATGCGCCAGTCTACTCAAGCCTAATGGCCGTGTAATTTTTTCGACATTAAACAGAACATGGAAATCCTACGGTTTGGGAATTATTGTCGCAGAGCGCGTTTTAAATTGGGCTCCGGCAGGGACTCACGAATGGGGTAAATTTATCAAACCATCCGAATTGGCACGAATGATCGAAGCCTCAGGATTGCAGTTAACAACGGCAAGTGGCTTGGTTTACCAACCGCTTCATGGCAAATTCGCTCTTGCTCCCCACGACCTCGATGTTAATTATTTTATGGTAGCCACCAAGGCCAAGTAAGGTTAGAATTTTCCCATGGAACCTCTTATTTTAATCCTTACAATATGCACACTCACCGCTGTTTTAGCCGTTCTGGGTCTTGGAATATTTTCTATGATGAAAGGTGGAGCTTTTAATAAAAAGCACAGCAATAACCTTATGAAACTTCGTGTCGGATTGCAGGCACTATGTCTTGTTCTTCTTGCCACAATGTGGTTTTTTTCTACTTGAACCCAGCCGAAAGACTTTAAATACCATGAAAATTCTTGTCCCTATCAAACGTGTGGTGGATTACAATGTCAAAATCAGGATCAAACCTGATAAATCCGGCGTTGAATTGACCAATGTCAAGATGTCCATGAATCCGTTTGATGAAATTGCGGTTGAAGAAGCCGTTCGACTAAAGGAAAAAGGCCAAGTCAGCGAAATTGTCGTTGTATCAATTGGACCTGATAAAGCACAAGATGTCATTAGAGCCGCGATGGCTATTGGTGCAGATCGGGGCATTTTGGTCAAAACAGATGTTCCTACGGATCTTGGCGGAGTCGAGCCTTTGGCAGTTGCCAAAATTCTGAAATCCCTCATTGAAAAAGAACAACCTTCATTGGTTGTTATGGGTAAGCAATCGATTGATGATGACAGCAATCAAACCGGTCAAATACTGGCTGCTCTTATGGGGTGGCCGCAAGCGACATTTGCATCGAAAGTTGTTATTGAATCCGCATCTTTGGCGTTAGTCACTAGAGAGATTGATGGCGGATTGGAAACCTTACAAATTTCTTTACCCGCTATTATTACAACAGACCTTCGCTTAAACGAACCCAGATATGCGGCCTTACCCAATATTATGAAGGCCAAACAAAAACCAATGGAAACAATATCTCCAGAAGATCTGGGAATTGATTTGTCACCCCGCCTGACTCTGCTATCACTGGAAGAACCAGCCACAAGAAGTGCTGGTATTAAAGTTGCCTCGGTTGACGAGTTGGTTGACAAATTAAAGAATGAAGCAAAGGTAATCTAGTCATGTCCATATTGGTTATTTCAGAACATAGTGCAGGTGGTCTTAAATCATCGACATTAAATTGTGTTACAGCAGCCCTTAAACTTTCTGATGATGTTCATTTGTTAGTGGGCGGATCTGACATTGACAACATCGTGCAAATGGCAAGTCAGATTGCTGGTGTTGCCAAAGTCATTGGCATTGACACGCCCGCCCTCGATCATCAGTTGCCGGAAGTTTTTGCACCTGTCATTGCGGAATTAGCAAAGGGATACTCCCATGTTCTTGCTCCTGCTTCAATTTTTGGTAAAAATATTTTGCCGCGTGTTGCCGGTCTATTGGATGTCCAACAAATTTCCGATGTGATGGAAATTATTTCTCCAACAACGTTCAAACGCCCTGTCTATGCGGGAAATGCCATTGCGACCGTTGAAAGCAAAGACACGATTAAACTCATGACCATTCGCATGACAGCCTTTGCTCCAGCCTCTGTATCTGGCGGTTCGGCCTCGGTTGAGTCTGGAAATTCTTCAAGTCTTGGGGCAGAAGGTCAAAGCAAATTTATTAAAGCTGAACTAACCAAATCCGAACGTCCAGAACTCCCTTCCTCCAAAATTGTCGTATCCGGTGGTCGCGGAGTTGGATCGGCTGAAAATTTTTCTATCATTGGTCAATTAGCCGACAAACTTGGCGCAGCAGTCGGCGCATCCCGCGCTGCAGTCGATGCCGGATATATCTCGAATGATTATCAGGTAGGACAAACAGGAAAAATTGTTGCACCCCAGCTTTATATTGCAATCGGAATTTCCGGTGCTATCCAGCATTTGGCAGGAATGAAAGATTCAAAAGTTATTGTGGCTATTAACAAAGACCCCGACGCACCGATTTTTCAAGTGGCCGATTATGGTCTGGTCGCGGATTTATTTGAAGCCGTCCCCGAACTGACAAGCAAAGTTTAGTGCCGTCAAGATTCATCTTCTTGTTTGAGTGAGTCGAGCGAAAATGCTTTGCCTGTCTGTTGACGTTCAAGAATTGCCCCATCCAGATTCGCGTCATCCAGAATAGCTCCCTCCATATTTGCCCCTGTGAAATCACATTCGCGCAAATCACACCCACTTAGGTTTGCGTAGGACAAATCAGCATAATGCAAGATTGCCCCTTTTAATTTTGCATCAGTCAGGTCTGCATACCGAAATTCCGCCCAACGCAAATCGCAATGCGCCAAACGATGATTGCTTTCTTTTGAAAACAACAATGATGAAAAATTAGCCCTTGATATTTTGGCATGAGAAAACTTTGCACGTTGCAAGCTTGAACCGCGAAAGTCAGCCTCTTCCAAATCACAGCGTCTAAAATCGGCTTCATCAAGCACAGCACTTTGCAATTCTATCTTGAACAGATTCATGGCAAAAAATTTGGCTCTTTTCGCCCGTAACGCTGTTAATTTTTCCATTTTGAGTGAGCCAATTTCACGCAAATCATAATCCGATAGATCAAGCTGACGGCCTTCTGCCCCCGATGTTCTGACCCAAAGTTGATGCTCATCAATCAGCTTAACCAATGGAATTTGTAAATCAGCAACCGAAGGGCCAATATTTTCATCGGTAATAGCACCGGACATGTCAAATTTATCCATAACCATTTTAACATTTGCACCGGTCAAAATCGCATTTTTAAGATCAGCTCCAGCTAACTGAACGCCGTTCATATCCGCACCGGTCAAATCTGCCCCTTCAAGCTTTGCTCCTCTTAAATCAGCATTTTGAACATTAACCCGTGACATAATAGCATCTGAAAAATCCGCATTATTGGCCATGGTTCCTGCCAGACGTGCTCCTGATAGGTTGGCTCCTCTGAAATTTACCGGTTGAGGAGTTGTATAGGCTCCATCTTGTGTAATTGCACCAACCCGCAAATCGGCTTGCTCCAAATCTGCCCCGATCAGGTTTGCGCTTTCAATTTTAGATCCGCGCATATCCGCTCGTACAAAACTGGTATTATGCAGATTTGAGAAACTTAAATCACAAGCATATAAAACGGCTTCTTGAAAGTTTGTATTAGAAAGATCCATCTTACGCATAATACAACCTGAAAAATCAGCCTGCTTTAAATTTTGATGTCGAAGATCAAGGCCGGAAATATTCGTATGTTTTAGCGATGCTCGTCGGCCACCGATGCGGCCTTCCAAATATCTTTGGTGAAGACTGACCAGCGCATCAAGTTGATCTTGGCTGATCTGTTGGATGGGGTCACCTGCTACATAGCTCATAGTCGATATTCCATTTTGCGTTATCTATCCAAAATGCCTGATAAAGGTTAACTTTCTTTAACTTTGCACACATATATACTGTTATTTTAAAGAATTTAGAAATTCTTGCATGTATGCAGAAGTCCAATTTCCATCTCCTTCTACACGATAAAGAATTTTTCCGTCCGGAGAAACAATGATACTGGTTGGAAATATTTTTATGCTCAACCATCTTCTTATGTAATTTCTAGCATCGAAAAAACTATCTTCGTAAGGCAGTTCTTTTTCATCTATGACCTCTTTTGCCGCAAAAAAACCATCTCTATTTTCCGCAACATACAAAACGCGAATATCGGGTCTTTCTTTTTGAAAAAGCCTCAAAACAGGAAGTTCAACCATACAAATCGCGCACCACGGCGCCCAATAATTGATGATGGTCAGCTTTTCTTTATCTTGAGTTAAAAAGGCAGAATCCCTGTTCATATCATCCACTTCCAGAGTCTTCATCAATAGACTTCCATCATATCTTTCGACGGTTACAAAATCTTCTTTCAGCTCCGCCTTAAATGGATAGTTTTCTTCTTCCTGTTCCTGTTCTTCCGAGTCTGTCTGAGCATGGCAAAATTGGAAAACTGAAATATTTCCTGTGATAAGCGCAAAAGAAAGTAAAAAAATTACAAATTGTCCAATCAGTTTGCTTCTCATCTTTTCCTTCTTCTTCTTGTGTGTTATTTCTATATTCATGACTAATCGTTTTCACATCTTCAGTGTTAGGCCTGCTATCTTACTGGCAGGATTGTTCTTGGTATTTTCGCTTGTCCTTTGTGGGTGCGGAATTAAGCCAGGATCTCTGTCTTCTCCCTCAGAAACCGATCAAGAGAAATTCCCGTCCAACTATCCTGCATCCCGTTAATGGTGAGATTCTGACATAGGGTGAATTGGCCTTTCTGGTTCATGACTACTATTGCCTTCGCTGTTGTCTTCGTGGTCTTCTGGGACAGGCAATTCCGCAGACGGGTCAGAAAACCTGATCTCGAGTTTTTTGGCTGTATGCGGTATCTTGTCCTTTAAATCGATTTCAAAATCCAACTGGCCTTCTGCCAAAATGACGTGTTCGGACATGGTCGCCGCCTGACTCATCATGACTTGGCCACTTTCATCCAGAATATTGATGGATAATGAAGGCACATCAATTTCCTTCTTGGTCAGATTTATCAACATTCCAGATAATTTGGGGGTTCCGTGAGTATCATCAAAAATTTCCAAGCGATCAAAGGCAAGGGAAGATTCTGGTCGAGGCAAACCATGATCCAGAGATCCGTTCAGCCCAAGGTTTAAGAAAAATTTGGAAGTATTTGGAAAATAATGAATAATTTGATTTCTGGATAGAATAATAACGCCAGCCAATACAGAAAAAACAAGAACGGCGGACACCATGCCACCCAACACTTTGGATACGGTCTTTTTATCAACTGATAAGCTTGACTTGATTCGGTTCAATCTGGATTTAAAATCTAGAATTTTACGATCGCTCCAGAAATTCAGACGAGCCCGTCTTAAAGCGATTGCTTCTAATAACTTTTGAACAAAAGATTCTTTGGCTTGACCTTCATGGGAAGCAACTTCTTCAAAGCCTATCTCATCCAATTCGACTGATTGAATACGACTAATCAAGTCATCGAGCGAATCTTTTTCTGATTTTTGTACCCATTGGTGTTTACATTTTGCGCAACGTACCGGCCGACCAGATTCTCCAATCGTGTCAGATGATACCATATATTTGGCAGAACAAGAGGGACAGGTTAAAATCATGCCTTCAAACCGTTAAGAGTCTCATGTATTGATAATAAGTCGATGAGTCTCTTTGAGCAAGCAAGGTTTATAGTTTCAATGATTAAATTTGAACATGTTGGTTTACGTTATGGTATAGGCCCCGAAGTTTTGAGTGATATCACATTCACTTTAACCTCCGGATCTTTCCATTTTCTATGTGGCCCCAGTGGCGCAGGAAAAACATCTCTTATGTCCTTGCTCTATTTGGGACGTCGTCCGACACGCGGAACGATTCAAGCTTTCGGCCAGAATACAAATTTATTATCACGAACTGATCTTGCGGCTCTCCGTCAAAATATAGGAGTTATTTTTCAAGACTTCCGTTTACTGCCCCACATGTCGGCCTTTGACAATGTTGCTCTTCCCTTACGGATCAACGGTATGAACGAAAAGAAAACCAAGGCTCATGTTGAAGAGTTGTTGGACTGGGTGGGGTTGGGAGATTGCATGCATCGTCTTCCACCAACTATGTCCGGTGGGCAACAGCAAAGGATTGCCGTTGCGCGTGCGGTTATAGCAAACCCGAAATTATTATTGGCGGACGAACCAACGGGAAATCTTGATGATGAAATCGGCATGAAATTGATGGGGTTGTTTGAACAGCTTAATAAAATGGGAACAACGATCGTGATTGCGACCCACAGTTTACAAATTCTGGATAGCTTACCCCATTCACGATTGATTTTAGAGAATGGTCAACTTCATATTTTCAATCCCTCAACATCTTCTACAACAATAAAGGAGAATGTTGATGTCTAGAATTTTTTCTATTTCTCCCAAACGTGGTGTCGGATATGACGTTCCTCTACATTTAAAATTAGGAACAGAGTTTCTGGTCTTGCTCATTTCCCTGATGGCTTTTCTTTCTATTTTGGCAGCAACAGGGATTGTCGGACTGGGGCATATCACAAAAGCATGGACATCCGGACTTGAAAATTCGATCACAATTGAAATTCCTGCTGCAAATGTATCCGAAGATGAAGTTCAGAGCTTGTTACAAGGATTGCTAAAAATTGAAGGTGTTCAAAAAGCGCAGCGTCTTGGCCAAAAGGATATGGAAAAATTACTCTCTCCATGGCTTGGAAATGTGTCCAGTCTGTGGGAAGATCTACCAATTCCGGCATTGATTACAGTCACTATTTCGGAGCGTAACGCTCAAATTACCAGCAAAATTGCAGTAACAACGCGAAAAATATCACCCAACGCCACTGTTGATGCCCATGATGCGTGGTTAAGTGATTTATTAAAGCTGGCAAACGGGTTGAGATTGGTATCACTAGGTGTTTTTTGTCTAATTATGCTGGTTACCGCGACAGTCGTCGCCGGAGCGGTAAGGTCGCGGATGGCAATCCATCATCGCGAGTTAGAGCTGTTACATATTATGGGAGCATCAGATTCCTATATCACCAACCAATTTGTTCGTTATATCCTTGTTCAATCGCTGAAAGGGGTATCATTCGGCATCTTGATCGGATTGGCAACGCTCGGGCTATTATCTTTGATTTCAAGAAATAACCCGGGAACACTCCCCGAAATGACGTTGTCAGGAGCCGAATGGTCTCTTTTTGTTGCTGTTCCCCTTCTTTTAGCCATTATGGCTGTTATGGCGGCTCGTATTACAGCCTTGCGTGTTCTACGTGAAATGCCGTAATCTGCGCCTATGTTCAAAATATTGAGATATATGCTCTTGACCCTGTTGGTCACCATTGGGCTTCCTGTTTTATGCTGGAGTGCCGGTTTTTTAATTTTTTGTGCAACCATCAGCTCCCTTTCAACCGAACCTCCCGACCGCTCCCTTGATGCTGCAATTGTTCTAACCGGAGGAAGCAATCGGGTTAGCCAAGGATTTGATTTATTGGCAAGCCACAAAGTCAGGTATCTTTTGGTGAGTGGCGTTCATTCCGGAGTAACCCTAGATGATTTGCTCAAACTGTGGGGTGGTGATAAAAAAGCCATTGATCCACTTGATGTCACTTTGGGGCGAGAGGCTGGCAATACGATAGGCAACGCCCTTGAGGCTTCAAACTGGATCGAAAGTAATAAAATCAAGGAAGTCTACCTTATTACTTCAAATTACCACATTCCCCGCTCACTGTTAGAATTTCGGCATGTTTTACCGGCAACGCCGCTCGTTCCTTATGCCGTCCAACCTCAAGATTTTTCACCAGATCATGGAGTATACTGGAAAACAGCATTTCTCGAATTTCATAAACTACTTGTCAGCCTATATCGCGTTTTGATCCATCCTGACGAAAAGCAACCTTTTCCCCCTTCGTTCATCCAATAGAAAAGTTTAGCAGCCAAAATCATGATCCTTTTTATCCGACAGATACTTTTTAATATCGCTTTTTATGGCATGACAGCAGTATGCTGCATTATTCTAACTCCGCTAACCCTTTTGCCGAGAAAACAATTCGTTATATTTCTGACCCTGTACTTTAAATTGGTTCATATTTTAGAAAAATACGTTCTGGGGCTTGATTTTATTGTACGTGGTGCAGAAAACATCCCGAAAGACGGTGCATTTCTGGTGGCATCCAAACATTACTCCGCATACGAAACTATGAAGATGCATGTTTTGTTTTATGATCCGGCCATTATTATGAAGCGTGAATTGAAATTTATTCCTTTGTGGGGGTTACTGGCGAGCAAAGCCGAAATGATCTTTATTGATCGCGGATCTCGTGATGTTGCCTTGAATTCGATTATTGCCGGAGCAAAGCGCATTAAAGAGCAAGGCCGTCCTTTGATGATTTTCCCGCAAGGAACACGGGTATCGATAGAAGACACACCAGAAAATAAACCTTATAAAGGGGGGATCATACGCATGTATGAGGCAACAAACATTCCCATTCTTCCTTTGGCTTTAAATAGCGGTTTGTTCTGGAAGAAAAAAGCGTTCTTTAAATACCCGGGAAAAGTAATTTTTGAATTTCTTCCCCCTATTCCGCCCGGATTGGAAGCATCAGAAGCTTTGGATCGTATAAAAAACAGTATTGAAGACGCATCCAATCGATTGGTTAAAGAAGAACTCGAGGCAAGAAAATGTCACGGATAAAAAAGCTTTTTAAATATCTTTTGGTTTTTTGCGTATTGGTAATTGTTGCAGTTGCAGGAATATACTGCATTTCGTGGTATTTTGTTGCACGAAATATGCAAGATCATATTGATGTATTTTGGGCAGAACTACCTATTCAAAACAATTTTAAAATAGAGGGTGAAAAACCTGTTGTGACAGGTTTTCCGTTCCCACCAGAAGTTATTTTTTCCGGAATGATTTCCGGAAAAATTCCCTTAAACGAAGGCATATCCCCTGATGTTATTTTTAACATCCCAGAATTAAAACTTGTTGGATTTCCTTTGCCTGGCCTAACTCTTTATCTTGAAGCCGCCAAAGGAATAGAAGTTTCGGAACGGTATAGCGGCAACGGAATTAATATTGATTATGCTTTGCTGAATTTCACTTTGCCCACACAAATACCAGAAACAATGATTTATAATGATATTAAAGAGTGGCAAAAACTGGATGACTCTTTAATTTTCAATCATGTTTTTTTTAAGTCAGGGGACGTATCAATCAATGGCAATGGCTATGCTGGACTCAATAGTGATCTGGATTTAAACATCAGAATTGAAACACGGGTTAAAGGAATGGAAGCCTTGTTCAATCGTCTGGCGGAAAACAGTAAAATCAAACAAAAAGATTTGGCCATCGCCCAAAATTTTTTGAAGATGATCGCTTCAACCGATCCGGAAACGGGAGAGAGTTATTTCGACACCGGATTTTTTATCCAGAATAATGGTATTTTTATTGGTCCGATGCGCATTGGCCAGATTCCACCTATTAACTGGGATGGATCCCCCAATAAGACCAAAGATTTATCGCGCAAATCATTGGGATCAGAATAATTATTTTCTGTATTCTTTATAAGATAGCGGAGACGGATAGCCGCCCAACAGCCCTATCCTAATACCAATGCTGAACATTTTATCCCTTAGGTCTACGATTTTTTTGCTAGTCCCTTCAAAATATTCTGGTATTGAAATAATAATCAACACACCGTCTCCATATAAATCAAATTCTGTTACGCCAGATTCCTTTAAGATGGAAATAATTTCCTCTTTTGTTCTTGCTTGTTCATTCACAAGATAACACAATGAACAATCATCACCGGACTCCCCGAATTTCGATTGAGCAACAACCAACGCCGGATGGCGATCATAATTATAATTCTCTTTTTGTCCGTATGGCAGCCTTTGAATAACGGCCAAACCTTTTTCGTGCTCAATGTCTTGGATAAGTCCATTCCAACAAGGGTCTGAAAGACCTTTATCAGGAAAAGGAATAACCGCAAATGTAACGTTCCCACTTCTGACAAGATCCAAAGTTTCAGATGTCGAAGAGGCTCGCTGCATCGGCAAGACGCTACCAAAATAATCACGCGCCATATCCCAATATTCTGGAACTTCGGATGGGACATAAACAGCAACACTCAATCCGGTTTGTAACAACGATACCGAGCTAACCAATTCGCGCCAGATACGTACAATTGTTTCTTCTGGTAAAGGGCCTCTGTGACGGGTCATTAGACGGCGGATCATTCGAGCTTCTCGCGCAGGCTGTACAATCTGAATTCCGGCTTTTTTCTTTTCTTCAGAAATCGCCATAATCAGGTCTGCACGCTCGAGTAACAAATCGTGAATTTGATTATCCAGACCGTCGATTTTCTGGCGAATTTGGTCAAGGGGGAGTGACTGATACATTTTTTGCCTTTTTTATTTTTTGTTTTTCTAGCTGATCTTTGAATTATTTGTCCGCATATCCGGTACTGGGCTGGGTAAAAGACCATGACGGCCACGAACAATAACACGGTTTTCTGCAACTTGAGGCAAACCGGAATATATTTGTTTACTCGCCTCAACCACATGCAGCCCCCCCATGCCCGGGAATAGCCACGGTAAATACTTTTCCATTGTATCGGAAGCATTGCGAACAATATTCCACCGGATCGGAGGCGTATAAAGTGTGCAGGCAGACCGTTCATAAACGAACAAATTATCACGGAGAAAAAATCTCAATTGGTCACGGGAATATGGAGTTCCTTGTCCAAAAGGAGACCATTCTGCACGTGACCATAATCCCCGACGATTGGGAGCAACAACAATAAGACGTCCATTACTTTTCAAAATGCGCCAAATTTCTTGCAAATTCGAACGTAAAAGCTCGGCATGTTCCAAAGAATGAATGAGTAAAACACGATCAACAGAATTTGTTTCAATCGGAAGTTCGGATTCTTCTGCCAAAGCCGCCAGATTTTTTTTAGGATCAGGCCAATGATACGTGCCCTGCCCCGCAGGAGAAATCGAGATAACCCGTTCAGCTTTATCAAGAAACATTCCCAAATAAGGTTGGGCATAACCAATGCCAACGACTCTTAGATCCTTGACATTATCCCACCAAGATCCCAGATGATTTTGAACAACACGGCGCACCAAGTCACCACTTGAGTTGTTGTAAAAATCTTTCAGGTCATAAATCGAACGATACATCAGTTTAATATAAACATTTTAGAGGTTGGATTCCAGTTGTGAAATCAGGGGCTTGTCTGCCTCAGGCATGGGAAGGGTGTATAACTCCTGAACAGGCAGCCATTTCAAGGCTTGGCCTTCTCGAGATGAAGGCTCTTCGCGCCAGACGCGAATGGCAAAAAGAGGCATAATCAGGTGAAAATCAGGATAATTGTGCGAAGCAAACCCAACTGGAAACATGCCACAAGGGCGAGTTTCAATCCCAAGCTCTTCCCGAAGTTCTCGCATAAGGGCATATTCAGGGACTTCACCTGTTTCGATTTTTCCACCCGGAAATTCCCACAATCCTGCCATAGATTTGCCTTCCGGCCTTTGCGCCACGAGGACATTTTTTTTACGATCTATCAACGCCGCAGCAGCAACCAAAACAATTTTCTTGGTCGGCATATCCGGTGCGGGGGCAGCCAAGGCTTCCGCACAACTTATACGATAGGACATATATTCTCCTTATGAGGGATCAAATAAAAATCCCCCCGCCAATTATAGGCCGAGGGGATTTTCATTCAATTATATTTTTAGACTATTCCGTTGCTGTCTTTGGAGCGTCAGCAACAGGATTACCGTTGAAATCAAATCTTTCAACTTTGGCTGTTTCGCGCCATTCTTCGATCATTTTGTTCAAAAGATCGCGTTTGACCTTGCCTGCCAATTCGTCTTTAACATCGTCATAAGCCGGAGCAGGACGTACGCGTTTGTCTTCTTGAAGAATGATATGATACCCGAATTGGGTCTTTACAGGTGATTTTGTGTATTCACCTTTACCCAACGCAAATGCGGCATCTGCAAATTCTTTGACCATATCGGCTTGTGCAAAATATCCCAGATCGCCGCCGTTTCCAGCATTGGATTTATCTTTGGAATATTCTTTAGCCAGATCAGCAAATTTTGCGCCATCCTGAAGTTTTTGAATAACTTCTTTTGCTTTAGCGTCTTCATCTACAAGAATATGAGCGGCTTTGACTTCTTCTACTTTTGGAAGATCCGCCACCATTTTATCATAGGCTTTTTTGGTATCGGATTCTTTATAATTGGCCTCAATCTCTTTTTCTGCATAAACCGCACGAATGATCTGAGTTCTAGCCATTGCCATTTGTTTGGCCACTTGCGGATCTTGCTCGATATTAGCAGCCGACGCTTTTTCATCTACAATTTTAGCATTAACGACTTGTTCCAGAACCATTGGAAAAATAGATTCAGGCGGAAGTTTCTGCATTTGTGGAGGCAAAGAGCCCATAAACTCCAGAACATCTGTGCGATGAACTTCAGAACCATTAACGATAGCAACAACCGGATTATCGCTATTATCCACTTTCTGGGATGCCGGAGCTGCCGCTGGCTCGGTTGCAGCTATTTCAGCTTCTTCCGTTGCTGCTGAAGTTTCTATAGTTGCTGGCGCGTCTGTAGCAGCAACGACTTCTGGCTGTTGAGCAACAGGCTGTGCCGTCGTATCAGAACCCATCTTTGCAAAGACGGCATATCCTGCCCCTGCGGCTACGATTATGGCGAAAGCCAAACCGAGAAATGTCTTGTTCATTAGTTACCTCTTCATAAAAAATATTAAGGAAATTAACCATCCTGAATAGTGCGGCGTATTTGCGCACATAATGCCACATTATGCAAGGGGGTAAGCTTGATTTATTTGCTGAAAAGTCAAGGCCTGTTCATTGACGTATGGCGCTGAAGTGCTTATATGAAAGCGTTACGAAAAGGAATTGATTCATTATGCTTCTTAATCTTGCCACCAAAATCTTTGGCTCCAGCAATGACCGGATTATTAAAAATATGCGCCCTGACGTTGCTGCGATTAATGCACTGGAAGAGTCTTATCGGAATTTGAGTGATACCCAGCTAAAAGCCAAAACAAACGAATTTCGTGAAAAACTGGCAAATGGCAGTAAGCTTGACGATATTTTGCATGATGCCTTTGCCACGGTACGTGAAGCGTCACATCGTGTTTTTGGTATGCGCCATTTTGATGTCCAATTGGTTGGTGGATTGGTTTTGCATCAGGGGCGTATTGCAGAAATGCGCACAGGTGAAGGTAAGACCTTGATGGCAACCTTGCCTGTTTATCTGAATGCTATTTCAGGAAAAGGTGTCCATGTTGTGACCGTGAACGATTATCTGGCCAAACGTGACTCCGAATGGATGGGGGAATTGTATCAGTGGTTGGGTTTGAGCGTAGGCTGCATTTTGTCCAATATGAAGGATACCGATCGCCAAGCGGCTTATGCTGCCGATGTAACTTATGGAACCAACAATGAATTTGGTTTTGATTATCTGCGGGATAATATGAAGTACACTTTATCCGACATGGCACAACGCCCATTTAACTTTGCAATTGTGGATGAAGTTGACTCGATTTTGATTGATGAGGCCAGAACGCCTCTCATTATCTCCGGGCCTGCCGAAAGTGCAACAGATATGTATGTTGCCGTTGACAAGCTTATTCCAAACCTTACCGAACAAGAATTTGAAAAAGACGAAAAGACCAAAACTGTTAACTTTACCGAGGCTGGAGTCGAGCGCGTTGAAGCTCTTCTGATAGAAGAAGGCCTTTTGACTTCGGGTGGCTTGTATGATGCCCAAAATATTTCATTGGTACACCACGTTAATCAGGCACTACGGGCGCATAAGCTGTTTTCTCGGGATACCGATTACATTGTCAAGGATGACAAGGTTATCATTATTGATGAGTTTACCGGACGCATGATGGATGGTCGCCGCTATTCCGAAGGTCTGCACCAAGCTTTGGAAGCCAAGGAAAAAGTTAAAATCCAGAATGAAAACCAAACTCTGGCATCAATAACCTTCCAGAATTATTTCCGTCTCTATCCGAAATTGGCGGGCATGACGGGAACAGCTTTAACCGAAGCCTCTGAATTTATGGACATCTATAAATTGGGGGTTGTTGAAGTTCCAACCAATGTTCCGGTTGCCCGTGTCGATCATAATGACAAAATTTATAAATCCATTGCAGATAAAGAAACAGCAATTATATCTTTGATCCAAGAATGTTATGCTCGTCAACAACCTGTCTTGGTTGGCACTGTGTCGATTGATAAATCCGAAGCCCTATCTGCCAGTTTAAAACGTGAGAAAATTCCCCATCAGGTGTTGAATGCGCGATACCATGAACAGGAAGCAAAAATCATTGCGATGGCCGGACATCCTGGTGCTGTGACGATTGCAACCAATATGGCTGGGCGGGGAACAGATATTCAGTTGGGCGGTAATTTACAAGTGCGCTTGGAAGATGAAATTCCCGCCGATGCAACCGATGCTCAACGAGAAGAATTAAAACGTAAGATTTCGGAAGAAATCGAGCACGATAAAAAAATCGTTTTAAATGCAGGTGGCTTGTATGTTATTGGCACTGAACGCCATGAATCACGCCGTATTGATAACCAGTTGCGAGGTCGTTCGGGTCGTCAGGGTGACCCCGGGGCATCAATCTTTTTCCTGTCAACCCAAGACGATTTGATGCGTATTTTTAGTCCCGAAGCCCTTGAAGCCGTCTTATCCAATAAATCGATTGGTCTGAAAGACGGGGAAGCCCTCGCTCACCCATGGCTTTCCAAAGCTCTGGAACGTGCTCAAACACGAGTTGAACAACACAACTACGAAATTCGTAAAAACTTGCTGAAATTTGACAATGTGATGAATGACCAAAGGAAGGTTATTTATGAACAACGTCATGAAATTATGGCGGCAGAAACCGTCACCGAAATGGTTGACGATATGCGCCATGACTTGATTAAAGAACAAGTCGCTTTGGCTATCCCATCAAATGCCTATGCTGAGCAATGGAATATGGCAGGATTAAAAGTCGAGTTACAAAATCTTTTTGCCCTCGATCTTCCGGTTGAAGATTGGGCAAAAGAAGAAGGCATTGCCGAAGAAGAAATAATTGACCGCGTGATTGCGGCGTCTGATGCCAAAATGGCAGAAAAGCGTCAACGCGCCGGAGATCCGTTCTTTAATCATATTGAAAAATCTTTTGTTCTGCGCCTATTGGATCAAAACTGGAAAGAACATTTGCTTCATTTGGATCATTTACGCCAAGGGATTAATTTACGCGCCTTTGCCCAAAGAGACCCTTTGAATGAATATAAATCTGAAGCATTCAATTTGTTTTCCGATATGATGGAACGTATCAAATCCACAATTGTTCAACAATTAAGCATTGTTGAAATAAATATTGATGAACAGACCTATCAAAAGATGATTGAAGAACAACGCGCCAAGGAAGAAGAACAAGCCCGCCCAACACGAACTGATCCTGCTTTGGATGTAAATGGCTCTTCGGCTCGAGCCCAGCCACAGGCCAATAACACACTGCAATTCCGCAAACGGTTTGACCAGAATGATTCAACCACTTGGGAAAACAATGTCCCTCGCAACGGAAATTGCCCATGCGGATCCGGTAAAAAATTCAAATATTGTCATGGTAAGATTCAATAAAGAAATATAAAGAAAGGAACAAAGATAAATCTCCGTGCCTTTCTTCTCTTTATTAATAAATATCTATTCCCGACTCAGCGCAGGAAATGCAGTGATGGCCTCGAGACAATCACGAGCATGAGACGTCACGACAATATTATCAGGCAGTGACAGCAACGCAGTAAAGTGTTCCCTTAAGCGAAGAGCTTCCTCACGGTCAAAAACATTTGCTGTGCAGACCTCAACATATTCAATCCATTGTTCTATATATACACCCAATTCTTGACGCTCAGAACCATTTTGTTTTATCAGAGTTCTAAAATGAGATTTGAATCTTTCAACATCAACAGGATTAATTCCATCTGAGCCTCGATATTCCGGCTGGGAAAAAGTATGACGTAAAATCTGCTTTGCACCGTGACTTGCCGTTAACATCCCTTGTTCAATATAGGATACACATTCAGAGAAAATATCCCTCACAGTTTTGGGAGAAAGAATCTCTAGACGTTGTGGAAAATTATGCTCAGTTGTTTTTAAGACTTCGGCGACCAACTCCCATTGCCCACATTCCCTCAAACCTTGAAATAATTTTGAAACTGCTCTCCCATCAATAGCTGCGCGGTGATCTTTTGAATTTTCGGAGGCTTGGAAATAATATGTTGCTGCCCGCCATTGTTGTTGTCTTAACTCAGAGGAAAAAGACATTTCTAAAAAATCAGGAGTAACGGCTTCGCTTAAACGTGGGTCATCTGCAAGACATTCCAGAATCAAATGAGCAGTTGGTGCTGCTTCACACTCGATACCAAAACCACGAACTTTACTGCGTACTGCATTTTCAAATGCCAGTCTTGCAGAAGGAATCGAGATCAATCTCCGCATTTTATAATCAGGCGTACCGAAACGAGTCAGCCTTAATATCTCTTTAGGAACCCAACTACACATGAAGTCCACAAGGGCCTTGTCAAAGCGAGCGGCCACAATTTGGGGGTGATTTTTGCGTCACTCGGATAACCTGTTACACAATCCTCTAAAGACTTTTGATGCATGCCCTATCTCCTATTTTCGTAATACGTATACCTAATTCTATGAAAATAGCAATAATTTTGAAAAAGACACACCATAAACAGGTCAATATATGCTACAACTCTCTGAAATATTAACAATTACTGTCAAGCATTACTTGGCACATCCCCCATTGGCGAAGAGGCTACTATGCGCACTGAAACAGCACCAAAAACCGTTTATCTGAAAGATTATCTGGTTCCTGATTTTAGGGTCGAAAAGCTTGATCTAATCATTTCTCTTGATAAGTCTGGGGCTACGGTTACCTCCAAAGCTATTTACACCCGTACCAATCCTGCTGCGATTGACCTCATTCTGGATGGAGAATGTATGGAATTAATCTCTATCTGTCTGGATGGAAAGTCCTTTGAAAATTATAAAGTTGATGAACATTCTTTAACTGTTTCCTCTGTTTCCGATCATTTTACCTTGGAAATTACCACCAAATTTGACCCTGCAAAAAATACAGCGCTTGAGGGCTTGTATAAATCTGGTGATACTTATTGCACGCAATGTGAAGCGCAAGGCTTTCGCCGTATTACCTATTTTCAAGACCGTCCGGATGTTATGACGGTTTTTACTACGCGCATTGAAGCCAGCAAAGAGGATTGTCCGGTTTTGCTGTCGAATGGTAATCCTGTCGAGACTGGCGAGCTTGACGGTGGTCGTCATTTTGTTGTCTGGCACGATCCCTTCCCCAAACCTTGTTATTTATTTGCTTTGGTTGCAGGTCGTCTTGAGTATATTCAAGATGACTTTGTGACCCGTTCAGGCCGTAAAGTTGATTTGCGGATTTATGTTCGTGATGGTGATCAACCCCAATGCCATTACGCCATGGAGTCTTTAAAGAAATCCATGAAATGGGATGAAGAAACTTATGGCCGCGAATATGAAATTGATCGGTTTAACATTGTCGCGGTCAGTGATTTTAATATGGGCGCAATGGAAAATACATCATTGAATATTTTCAACACCGCGCTTGTTCTGGCTCACCCCGAAACGGCAACCGACCTTGATTTTTATCGTGTCGAAAGCGTCATCGGACATGAATATTTTCACAACTGGACAGGAAACCGCGTCACGTGTCGGGATTGGTTCCAGCTTTCCTTGAAAGAAGGTTTGACCGTGTATCGGGATCAGGAGTTCTCTGCCGATATGAATTCACGATCTGTTCAACGGATTGATGACGTTGAGGGATTGCGTAGTATGCAGTTCCCTGAAGACGGGGGACCCCTTGCCCACCCTGTCCGTCCCGATCAATATATTGAGATCAATAATTTCTACACAACAACCGTCTATGAAAAAGGCGCGGAAGTCGTGCGCATGCAAGCCACATTATTGGGGGAAAAAACATACCGTCAGGCAACGGATTTATATTTCGATCGCCACGACGGGCAAGCTGTAACCTGTGATGATTTCGTTACCTGTATGGAAGACGCATCAGGATTGGATTTAACACAATTTAAATTGTGGTATTCGCAAGCCGGAACGCCGGAAGTCACGGCAAAAACACATTATGATGCTGACCAAAAGAAATTTACCATTACTTTGAGCCAGCATTTGCCGGACACTCCCGAACAAGGTAATAAACTGCCAATGCATATTCCGGTTGCTATTGGATTATTAAATAAAAACGGTGACGAAATTATTCCGACACAAGTCCTTCATTTGAAAGAAAAATCAGAAAGTTTTATTTTCGAGAATATTTCCACAAAACCCGTTCCTTCTATCTTGCGGAATTTTTCTGCCCCTGTTCGTTTGACATCTGATTTATCCGAAGAAGATCTTCGTTTTCTGATGGTTCATGATACCGATGGATTTAATCGGTGGGAATCTTCACAAATTCTATCTTTGCGTCTTATCAACCGGATGATTGACTCTGTTGAAGCGGGGCACATGGCTGTAACAGATCGCGCTTATCTTGATACAGTAGAAATGTTGTTGCGCCAATCAATGGGAGAACAACAAGATCTGGCTTTGATTGCCCGCATGTTGGCCTTGCCTGATTTTTCGATTATTTCTCAAGAAAGATCCATTATCGAACCGGATCACATTCACCTAGTAACCAGCCGCATCAAACACGATATTCTGGAAGAATTTGAAACATTATTGAATGAATTATATTACAGACTAAATATGGCGCGGGAATATAAACCGGATGCCAATTCCATGGCGGCGCGTAGCCTTAAATCTGTTGTATTGTCTTTGTTGACATGCCGTGGGGATACCAAAGCAACGCAGATGGCAAAATCCCATTATTTCAACGCCGATAACATGACGGATCGCATGATGGCGGTCAATGCTCTGATTGATACCATGGGGTCTGATCGTGATGACGTTCTTGCCCATTTTTATAAAGAATATCGGGAATTTCCTTTGGTTATTGATAAATGGTTTGCGGCTCAGGCACGTGCCGTTCGACCAAACACGATTGATAATGTCCGCGAACTATCAAAACATTCCGATTTTCATATCAAAAACCCTAATCGTGTCAGATCGTTATTCGCATCTTTTGCCATGCGCAACCCTGTTGTTTTTCACGCTCAAGATGGCAGTGGCTATAAATTGTTCGGAGAATTTATTTCCCAACTTGATCCGGTTAATCCACAAATCTCGTCACGGTTGCTAACATCTTTAAGAGACTGGAAACAATTCAATCAACATCGGCAAGATATGATTGCAAATGTTTTAAAAACCATCATCGGACAAAAAGGTCTGTCGCCAAATAGTTTTGAAATCGCCAGTAAAATTCTAGGGGAATAACCATGCAAAAATGCGTAGACTGTTTTGAAAATGCCATTGCGTCATGCGCCGAACACGACCCATTGCGCACTGCAATCGTTCATCCGGTGAGAGCCTCTGATATTGAAGTTGCATCAGAAGCATTCGCCAAAAAACTGATTGAACCTGTTTTAATAGGCCCTAAAGAGCGTGTTGAAGCGGCCGCAGAGGAAGCAAAAATAGATATTTCTTCTTGGGAATTTGTCGATGCCGAACATAGTCATGATGCCGCTGCCAAAGGGGCAAGTATGGCTGCAAAATTTGAAGTCAGTGCCATTATGAAAGGTGGATTGCATACAGATGAAGTTCTTCATGCTGTCATTGTCACCAGATCCCTGATGACGGAACGCCGCATTTCTCATGCCTACTTAATGGACATTCCCACTTACCACAAACCTTTGGTTATTTCAGATGCGGCTGTCAACATTGCTCCTGATTTGGATGTGAAAGCAGACATTTGTCAAAACGCCATTCATTTTTGGAGATCTCTTTTTGGCTTGGATTTGACACCCAAATTGGCTTTGTTGGCAGCGGTAGAAACAGTCAATTCAAAAATGCAGGCAACGATTGACGCTGCGTGCCTTTGCAAAATGTCTGAACGCGGGCAAATTACACATGGTCTTTTGGATGGACCTTTGGCATTTGATAATGCCATTAACAAAGAAGCAGCCATTGGCAAAGGGATACTATCCGAAGTCGCCGGTGATCCTGACATCATTATTCCACCTAATCTTGAATCCTGTAATATCCTTGCCAAGCAATTGACCTTTCTGGCGAATGCCAGAGCTGCGGGAATTATTCTTGGGGCACGTGTGCCTATTATACTCACCTCACGGTCTGACAGTATTGATACACGGCTCATGTCTTGCGCTCTTGCGGTTAAAGTTGCGGCCGCACGAAGTATGGGAGCGTTCAAATAATGACGTCTTTGACTGATGCATTACTGGTTATCAATGCCGGATCATCGAGTGTCAAATATCGTGTCTTTTCTCTGAATGATCTCTCTCCTCTGGCTGCAGATAAAATCACCAGAATCGGAGAATCCGGATCGGCTGTTCAATCATTTAAACAGGCGTTTGAATTGATTTTAAAAGACACACAGCCCTTTAATATTAAGGCTGCGGCGCATCGGGTTGTTCATGGCGGGACGTTTTATCACGCCCCTGTGTTTGTGACACCCGAAGTCATAAAAAATCTGGCATCATTGAATGGATTTGCCCCGCTCCATCAACCGCATAACCTGCAAGCCATCGCGATTATGGCAGAGATTTTTCCTGACCTTCCTCAATTTGCAGATTTCGATACCGCGTTTCATGTGGGGCATGATCCGGTTTATGATGCTTATGCTTTGCCCGAATATTTAAGAAATATGGGGCTGCGCCGCTTTGGTTTTCATGGCCTGTCCTATCAATCCATTTGCGATCAGATAAAACGTGATCGCCCCGAACTCTATCCAAAAAAACTGATTATTGCCCATTTGGGAAATGGTGCCAGTATTTGTGCCGTAGAAAACGGAAAAAGCATTGATAGTACGATGGGGCTAACCGCTCTTGAGGGATTACCCATGGGAACAAGATCGGGAAGTATTGACCCTGGACTCCTTCTTTTTCTCGGACAAGAGCAAAACCAGTCTTTTGATGACATATCGGATATTTTATATCATCAATCCGGTCTTTTGGGATTGAGCGGTATTTCAAATGACGTGAAAGAACTGTCTGCATCTTCAAACCCCTCAGCTGCGTTTGCTCTTGATTATTTTTCGCATAAAGTCGCGCAACATGTTTGCATGATGATGTCCAGTCTGGGCGGCATGGAGGCTTTAATCCTGACGGGTGGAATTGGAGAGAATTCAAACATTATCCGCAAAAATATAGAAAAACGGTTGTCCTTTTTACCCACTTTTGAGAGTTTAATTTGGCCAACAGACGAAGAAAATTCTATCGCCCGAAACGTGAAAGAGCTTTTGAAAATATGACTAGACCAAATTTTGAATTGGAAGATGCCTGTGATCTGCCCGTCATTTACGGCGTGGATGAGGTTGGTCGTGGCCCATTAGCAGGGCCTGTTGTCGCCGCATGTGCTTATATTCCCAAAGTCAAACGGCATCATCCTGTTTGGTCACAAGTCCGAGACAGCAAAAAGCTTTCTGCCATTCGCCGCGATATGCTTTTTTCATCAATTACAACCCAATGCATTTTCGGGATTGGAATAGCCAGCGTTGAAGAAATAGACCAGATTAATATATTACAAGCTACTTTTCTGGCGATGAAACGGGCATTGTCCACTTGCTCCCCCACCCCCGACAAGGTGTTAATTGATGGCAATCGCTCACCAAAAGATTGGGAATGGGATCACCAAACAGTGATTAAGGGCGACTGTCAATCTGTTTCAATCGCCGCAGCGTCAATCATTGCCAAAGTCACGCGTGACCGGATCATGACGGAATTGGATATAGAGTATCCGCACTATCATTGGGCGGATAATGCGGGCTATGGAACGGCGCATCATCTGTCATCATTAAATAATTTTGGCGCAACACCTCATCATCGCAAGAGCTTTTCTCCGGTGCGCGATCTCATTCAAAAACAAGCAGGTTAATTGTGGTTGATAGTTTTAACTGGTTCTTTCTTTTATGGAATATTTTCACGGCCTATATACAAGGGGTTTTTGTGCTGGGCGGCCTTATTCTTTGGGCATTAGGACTCTTGATTATATTTGCCGATTTTTTAAAACTGAGCGGACAGAGAATGACCAAAGCAAAAATTATTGGTGTGCGGGCAAGATCTTCAGAACACAAAAACCGTTCATCGACAATATATTACCCCGTTTTTGAATATGTTGACGATAACGGGCAAATGGTCAAGGCTGAATCTTTGTCCGGTTCTTCCCTTTTAAAGAATAAAATTCCGGGAAGTTATACGCGCATAAAAGTAATTAAAGACTCACCCAACTGGGTAACGCCGACAGGGTATGTTTGGCCGATAATTGCCCTAATTCTTATTTTTGCTGGGAATTGTCTTTTATATGGCACCCTTACATTTGCGCCACTTACAACCGTAACTTTTTGCGTGTGGTTTTTAGGAGCCGCTCATTTGGCTTTTAAGTTAAAGAAAATTTTTATTCCTAAAAATCTACGTGAAACTAAAATAAAATTTATGAATAGGAAGCTCCATCAACGCGATTCAGAGAGAAAATCACTTCCCATGCTTGATGGCACAGCGGTAGCATTATTGTTACGTAAACATGACAAAGAGCAACAAGCCATTTTTCCAATCATTGTCCTTTTTGCCCTTGGATGCATTTATGGAGGGTATTATTTTTTGGAAAAAGAAAATACTTTCATCCAAACGGCTTCTGTTGTTACAGGAAAGTATTCATCTGCGTCCGGTACAGAACGCAAGATCACTTATAAAGATAGCTCAGGTACAAAATTCAAAAAAACAGACGAGTTTTCACAATTTTTTCCGACAACCTATTCCGAGCCTGAAACTGAAATTTATTTATCTCCAAATAATCCAAATATCTATGTAATCGGACGAGGCCTTTGGCAGGGGGTATATTATAAACTTCTAATGGCAGTCGGGGGAATGTCTCTTTTTCAATCTATTCTTTCGTTTCTCAAACGCAGACAGCGACTTTCAAGAATATAAGCCCCTGAAACCGTACATTTTGTTGCTTTTTATCATATTCGATACTTGAAGAATCATTAATAACTTATTGATTCACATAAATGAATTGAATTTAAAAAAGCTTGACGGCGAGTCCCAAATGATTCATGATTCCTTTGCGCTTTTGAAAGGAACGAATTAAATGCCAGTAAAAAAATCAGTTACCCCCAAGAAATCCACAGCTAAATCGACCAAATCAGCTTTGGAACTCAAAACGAATCATATCTATCAGGGGGATTGTATTGAAATCATGAAGAGTTTGCCGAAAGGCTCTGTTGACATGATTTTTGCTGACCCTCCCTATAATTTGCAGTTGAAGGGCGATTTACATCGTCCGGACAATTCAAAAGTTGATGCCGTCGATGATGCCTGGGATCAGTTCAGCTCCTATAAGGAATACGATCAATTCACCCGAGAATGGTTGACTGCCGCGCGGGATTTGCTAACTGATGATGGCGGAATGTGGGTGATTGGTTCCTATCACAATATCTTCCGTGTTGGTGCCATTTTACAGGATTTGGGATTCTGGATTTTGAATGATATTGTCTGGCGCAAATCAAATCCTATGCCGAACTTTCGTGGTCGCCGCTTTACCAATGCCCATGAAACGTTGATCTGGGTGGCCAAATCGGAAAAAAGCAAATACCGCTTTAACTACGAAGCCATGAAAACCATGAATGATGACATCCAGATGCGTAGCGACTGGACGATACCCATCTGCAATGGCGGAGAACGCATAAAAACTGATGACGGCGAAAAAGGTCACGCAACCCAAAAACCGGAAGCATTACTCTATCGTGTTTTAACAGCAACAACGCAGCCCGGAGATATTGTGCTTGATCCTTTCTTCGGATCAGGAACAACGGGAGCTGTTGCAAAAAAACTGGGACGAAAATTTATTGGTATTGACCGCGAGGACTCTTATATCAAGCTCGCCAAAAAACGCATTGCCGCCGCCGAGCCCCTTTCCGAAGAAGCTTTACACGGCATGACCGCCAAGCGCGAAGAACCTCGAGTGCCCTTTGGCTGGTTGATTGAACGTGGATTGATCCAACCTGGAGCCACTCTTACTGACAGTAAAAATAAAATAGAGGCAAAAGTTGCTTCCGATGGAAGCGTTGTGACCAATGATGGTACAAATCAATATAAAGGATCTATTCATAAGGTTGGTGCCGCCATACAGAGTGCACCAAGCTGTAATGGTTGGACATATTGGCATTATACAGATGGAAAAAACAGCTTTCCTATTGACCGTTTGAGACAACGCGTTCGTGATGAAATGAATGTTAATACCGTTATTCAGTAGTTAATAATGCCTGACTCAAATAAAAACATGACCTTTATAACCGTGCGGGAATTTATTCTTCCTGCACGGATTGGCATTTATGAAGAAGAGCGTCTTGCCCATCAAAATATTTCTGTATCTGTTATCATGACATTACAGGATTATAAAATTCCACATGACCGGATAGAATATACAGTTTCCTACGAAGGGGTAATCCCCCCTAAATTAAT
>DIMG01000029.1 GCA_002425415.1 Micavibrio sp. UBA5572 | reverse complement strand
TCATCGGAAAATTTTGGTATTTTGACTCTGGATTTGTCTGATACCACATGGTCAGTGGCAGGGGGAGGGACTCCGCCTCCAATCGTTGGTAAAGAGAAAATTATAACCAAGATCATGAACGGTATCGAGGAGCTTCATACATTGGATGGTGACGCAAATCCGACGGCTTTTAAAGAGGCTATGACCAGATATTGGGGAGATTCAACGAACGCTATTTTTGATCGTATTAACTTTTCCATCCTAGACAGTAATCCCTTTTATTTGTCTTCCGGACGTGCGGCTTCGCTTGGGAAGGCCGCTCTTTTTGTCGGTGGGGGCGGAGATGATCTGATACATGAAACAAGCGGTCGTGATTTTATCTGGGGCGGTGTTGGTCATGATACTGTCAATTACCAATATTCTTCTGGCAATTCGGACATGGTCATTTATTGGAATGCCGATGGATCGATTGCGGTTAAAGACCCGAATGGATCAATGGATATATTGGAGAATGTTGAGACGATTTTAGGAAAAATCGGCAGTATGAATTCTCTGGAGTTAATAGGATCAGGGGATTTTGTCGAAGTATCAGATGGAACGTATAATTTTAACGGACATACGCTCACGATAGAGAATTTGAGCAAGATTATCGGGGATTCCGGCAATCAAAACATGACCCTTCTCTCTTTTCCTTCGCAAGGAGTTGATGGCGGTGCGGGAACAGATCGTTTGAGCTATTCGATTGCCAGTGGTATTTATAACCAGATCAGCGATCAATATTATTTGGGAAAAGATCACGCTCCCATCAATGCAACAGGGTTTGAAGCATTGGTTGTGACGGGGCAGGCTGCTACGCAGATTGTTGATACAAATGTCACGCATACACTTTCAAAATTTGGACAAAATGATTTTTCTACTGCGGGATCAGATGGTGTTTTTAATGTTGCATCCTCGCTCAATATTCATTTGGTTCCCTATTTAGGAGGATATTATTCTTTTGAGAAAAAAATAGCGGCATCGGCAGAAATCAACGGAGTGTTCCAATACGGAGAGGGGTACTTGAAATCAGGAAGCGGGTTTGGGAGCTCTTGGTTGATGTCTGCTCTTGACTCTTATTCTCTGGTCGGTGGAGCCAATTACCGGGGGACGGATTTCGGAGACACTGTGACTCTTCGGTCTGCTCCTGTTGTTGGCGCGGTGATAAATTTTGTATCAGGTTATGGCAATGATGACGTGTCTGTGTGGGGAAGCCTTCCTGCTGCCAAGGATTCCGGAACTTATCTGACCTATACATCCGGACATGATGTTTTGCATCTGAACGGAGAATTGACGTCTTTGAATATGTGGGCGGATATCCGCCCGAGTGATGTCAGTATATCGGGGAATGTCATTACAATTGCCGATCATGGCAGTATTACAGTTGATGGAACATATTCGATTTCTGATCTTGATATTGTTTTTCTTGGTGGCGAAAAATCGGCATCTATCGATGGAAGCTGGCGGGCTGAAAACTGGACAGGGAAAGAGGGTCGTGACGAGACATTCTATGGATTGGGCGGGGATGATGTTCTGAACGGCGGTGGTGGACAGGATAAGCTGTTTGGTGGTGAAGGGAATGACACACTCTATTCGTTGAGTGTTGGAACAGCGTTTCTGAATGGTGGTGTCGGGAATGATACCTATCATGTCAGTATCAATGCATTGACAACGGTTTCAGACCAGTCCGGAAACAATACTGTTTATGCAACAGATTTTAACAGGGTTGATATGCGTTATGCCTTTTCCGCAGACGGCAACCTGATTCTTGAAGATCATAACGGGAATGCTGTCTTGACCGTAGAGTCTGGCACAGATGTGACAGGGATTGTTTTTCAAAATGGGGAAACTGTGTCTCTGGCTGATTTATATGCCGACGCTCAGGGGAATTCAGCGACCTATGAGACGGGAAATGGTCAAGACCTAATCAGTATCAATACAATCAATTCTGGCGCAAATGTTGTTATAGACCTTAAAGCAGGCAATGATAGTTTTCTATCAATCGCTGTTGATCCCATTGTTGTGTATGGCGGAGAGGGAAATGATTTTATTTATACGGATAAGGGAGACGATCAGATATACGGCGGAGTAGGCGATGATTATGCTTTGTGTGGCGAAGAAGGGAATGATTATATCGATGGCGGGGACGGGAGAGATACCTACGCTCTCGGAAATTATACAGGTTCCGGCGTTCATGGCGGCCATGTCGATTTAAGTGCGGGTATTGCATATGATGATGGAACAGGCGGTGTTGATACTCTGGTTTCTATTGAGAATGTTGACGGAACACGTTTTGATGATCTGATTATTGGTGATGATGGGGATAACACTTTTGCAGGGAATGGTGGAAATGACACCTTATACGGCATGGGTGGAAACGATACATTTTGGACGGAATCTTCTTATCATGGAAGTTTGTTTATTGATGGTGGCGATGGGATTGACACTGTAACCTTTATTAGTGATGGGGGGCAAGGGGTTGTTGCCAATCTGCAAGCCGGAACATACACGAATGATGGGAAGGGAGATTCCGGAACGATTTTAAATATAGAGAATTTATATGGGTCACTGCATGGTGGTGATGATATCATCGGTTCTGATAAAGCCAATACAATTTATCTTCTTGGTGGTGGAACTGTAAGAGGGGGCGATGGCGATGATATATTGAGTGGATCTATTGTTTCATCATTGCCAGGGTCTGTAACTCTATACGGTGAAAATGGAAATGATAAACTGATTGGAAGCAATAAAAACGATATTCTAATCGGTGGAGCTGGAAATGATGTTCTGGAAGGCGGAGAAGGTGATGATACGTACATTTTTGCCGCCGGAGACGGAATAGATATTATCCGTGATACCCAAGGAACAAATATCCTTCAAGTGGAAGGGAATATCTCTTTATCAGATCTGGTAGTCAGCAGAGTCGGGAATAATCTTGTTATTCACATTGCAAGCGGTGTCACAATCGAAAATTATTTTATGGCTTCACCGGAAGACCGTTCTTTTTATATCAATTTCTCGGATCACTCATCTGTTAATATGACTGATCTGGAAATCAATAATCAGGCTCCGGTTGCACAGGCGGATGATTTTATTCTGGATCAGAACACAACATTATCAGGAAATATTCTGGCAGATAATGGGCATGGTATCGATTATGATCCTGACGGGGATACCGTTCATATTTCGGCGTCTATCTTGAAGACAGACAATGGTGGCACGTTCAATCTTCAGGAAGATGGAAGGTTTACTTATAGTCCTGCAGATGGATTTGTCGGGGTTGACCTTGTGACATATTCTATTCATGACGGATTTGAAGGGGTTTCAGAAGGGACGGCTTATTTTGTTGTTGCCGCTGTTGCATCGAATTCTGCTCCAGAAGCGCATGACGATTTATATATAGGAGACGGAATCCATTCAGTTATAGGCAATGTACTTGCTAATGACATCGATGTTGATGAGGATATTTTGACTGTTACAAATGCAGGGGAGTTTCGGACGGAGGCTGGTGGAGTTGTATCCCTTTCGGAAGACGGGCATTTTATCTATTCCTCTGTTCTAGGGTATCTGGGAGAGGATCACTTCTCCTATTCTGTTTCAGACAATCAGGGGGGTGATAGCTCTGCCGTTGTTGCTCTATCTCTGGAAGCCCCTGACAATAGTATATTTGGTACAAAATCAGGAAATATTCTTTTCAGTGGGCACGGGGCTTCAACTTTGTATGGGTTTGATGGCAATGACCTGCTGTTTGGCAATAATGGCAATGACCAGATATTTGGTGGAACAGAAAATGATTTTCTGAATGGGAATAATGGCAATGACCTTTTGGTTGGAAGTGATGGTCGAGATATAATTTTTGGGGGAAATGGAAATGATATTTTGGTGGGAGGAGATGTCATTATGATGACGCACGAAGATGGCAGTCGTCAATTTGTTTCCGCCATGATGAATGATAGTAATGATATTTTATTCGGTGGGAATGGGGATGACATTCTGATCGGAGGCGGTGGCCGCGACCTGCTGTTTGGAGATGGGGGGGCTGATACTTTCATGTTTCTTGAGGGGGATGGTGAGGCTGATCGAGTGATGGGGTTTAACACCCTTGAAGGAGATAAGGTTGATATTTCAGCTTTGCTGGAAGGCTATGATCCGGTGAGTGAGGCGATTGCTGATTTTGTTCAAGTCACTCAATTCCGTGGACAAACAACGATTTCCGTTGATGTTGACGGTGGCGGAGACAATTTTGTTGAGATTGTCTCTTTGATTGGTACGCACAAAGACGATCTGGATGCCATGATTTCTAAAGGAAGTTTGGTGGTGTAGAGATCTTTCAGAACAGCTCACCTCGTCAAGCATCTCGAGATATTGATGGCCTCGTCCAATGGCTTTAATCGTGTTGTTTTCGTATTTTGGTTTTCGTGCGATGGCTAAATCTCTACCATCAGGCGTGGTGATATATTTTCTGCTGCCGCGCACTTTAAATTTAATCGGGATGGTGATTTCGAGCGATGTCTTTTGTTACAATATTTATAAGCTTGGGTACAGAATTCTTGTCCCTGACAATAATGATTTTGTTTATGGCGGCCTCTCTAAAGGCTCTTTGTAAGGTGGTGTCTTGAGATGTTATTACACTATCACAAATTTCATCGTCGTTAGCCACACTAGAAACAGAATGCATCCCGCGCTTCTTCCCGTTAATGGCAAGGGGAATTTGAAGATCTATGTTGTTAGAAGCCAGACAATCTGCATTAACATGAATCCAAGGTTGAGAGAACAAGCTTTGATCTATATTGAATGTCCTGCGGAACAAAACATCGGCAAGATGAGGAGCCGTCAGACCCAAAATTTTCAAGAAATTCTGCATGGTATAGGCATAAACTTTCTGACGTTCGGGAGTGGATATATTGTTACGCTCGGAAAAAAGCTTGTTTGCCAATTCATGGGTTCTTGCGACAATTTTGTGAAACGCATACGCTTTTTCAATATCGTCATCTATTTGCTCAGCGGTATTTTGGAGAGCCGTCAAAAGTCCTCTAGACCATTCATCTGTAACGTCAGCAATATTAATAGTTACAATACCTGTAGGGGCATGAGTGGCGTAAGAACGAAACAAACCATCAATTCTCTTCAAAAAGTCAAATTTATTTTTAAGGCCCTCTTCTCTCCATTCAATATCGCGGTTAAAAGGAGTATCGGAAAGAATATACATACGCAAAGCGTCAGCCCCAAATTTTTCAACCATTTCGTCAGGACGAACAATATTTCCTTTTGATTTGCTCATTTTTTCGCCATTAAGACGAACCAAGCCATTATCAAGGAAGCAGCGTATTGGTTCTTTGGTAGTGGTCAGTCCGATATCATGAAGAAAATGGGACATAAACCGGAAGTAGATCATGTGTTGGTTTGCGTGTTCCAGCCCTCCGACATAAGTATCAATCGGCATCCAGATGTTGCCAAGTTCAGGATCCCATGCTGCTGTGGAATTGTGCGGATCTGTGAAACGCCATGCATACCAAGAAGAGCACATAAATGTGTCCATTGTATCAGTTTCACGCTCAAACAACTCCCCTGTTTCTGGATTGCGAACATGATAAAATGTGGAATTGGTAGCAAGAGGGGATCTTCCATGTGTATTTGAAAAATCTGCGTCACGAGGTAATTCAACCGGCAAATCATCAAAGGGGACAGTTTTCCATGTGCCATCTTCTTTTTTTAACATGGGAATAGGAGAACCCCAGAAGCGTTGCCGGGAAAGAGACCAGTCCCTCAACCTGTATTCAATCTGATGCCTACCGCTTTTGTTGTTTTCTAAATGTTTCAGGACGGCTTGGCGCGCATCGGTAACAGTCATACCGTTCATAAAGCCGCTATTCTCAATAGTGCCATCCTCTCTAGTATTAGGAATATGGTCATTTGAAGAACTTGATAGAACAGGTTTGATAGGAAGTTCCATTTTCTTGGCAAAATGGTAGTCTTTTTCATTATGGGCAGGGATACATGTAGCCACGCCGTTGGCATAGGTATTGAGGATATAATCAGCCACATATACTGGAATTTTTTCATTCGTTAGCGGATGAAGGGCGTAAACGCCGGTAAAAACGCCTTCTCCGACTTGTGAAGAAGCTCTGTCAACTTCGGGTCGGGATAGAGCCTGTTTTGTGTATTCGGCAACAGATTCACGTAGCAATGGGTCGCAAAGTTCCAAAATACTTTCATTCTCCGGAGCCAAAACCAATGCAGAAATTCCATGGGAAAGTTCTGGACGTGTTGTAAAGGCCTGAAGAACTTTGTCTGTCCCGTCGACATGAAAATGAATCAGAGCGCCTTCGCTACGGCCAATCCAATTGCGCTGTGCTCCTTTAGCTGCATCGGACCAGCCGTCAAGCTTTTCAATTCCAAGAGCCAGCTCTTCAGCATAATCAGTGATACGGATGTACCATTGTTCCATTTGTCGTCGTTCGATCGGAGCATTGCTGCGCCACCCTTTCCCATCGATAACCTGTTCATTGGCAAGAACGGTCTTGTCAACAGGATCCCAGTTTACCCATTCCAGAGAGCGATAGACTTTTCCATTCTCATAAAGTTTTAGGAATAGCCACTGTGTCCATTTGTAATATTCTGGAGAGGAGGTCACAAGTTCACGATCAAGATCAAAGGAAAATCCAACCCGTCCGATTTGTTCGTCACGCATAGTTGTAATGTTTTCATTGGTCCAGTCCGCAGGATGAACATTGTTTTTGAATGCGGCATTTTCAGCTGGAAGCCCAAAGGAATCCCATCCCAGAGGGTGCAAAACATCACGACCTTTGAAGTGGGAGTGGCGGGCAATTAGATCTGTAATTGAGTAAACGCGGACATGCCCCATATGAGCATTTCCTGAAGGATAGGGGAACATACCGAGGATGTAACGTTTGTTGTTTGCTTGTGGGGAATCTGGTGTATGGTCTATTTTTTCGTTTTTCCACCACTGCTGAGCTTGAACTTCAATATTACGAAAATTCTGAGCGTAGCTTGCCCCTACTATTCTAAAGTCTTTTAGCATAAACCCTCGCGTTGTTTTTACAGAATAAGAGATGTTTAGCAACTTATTTGACAGAAAGTCAAATTTATTATGTAGAAATTAGAATATGGACATGACCAGATGGTTGTGGCTAACTATTTGAATCATAAACATATACGAGTAAAATACGGGTAAGGTTAAACTAAGGTTAAACAGAGTGAGAAAATCATGGACAGATCTGGAATGGTAAAACCCCCCAAGTTGCAACGAGGGGACACCGTCGCGGCTATTTCACTGTCATGGGGGGGAGCAAGTGTTTTTCCTCATCGCTATCAAGCAGGAAAGCGTCAGTTTGAAGAATCGTTTGGTTTGAAAGTAATAGAAACTCCTCATGCTTTGGCATCAGCGGCAGATCTGGCTGCTAAACCGGAGTTACGTGCAAAGGATTTGATGTGGGCATTCGAAAATCCCGAGGTCAATGCTGTCATTGCTATCATCGGTGGGGATGATAGTGTCAGAATATTGGATCACGTTGATACGGAAGTCTTAAGAAAAAATCCTAAAATCTTCATGGGTTATTCGGATTCAACGGTCACACATTTACAATGCTTTCAAGCAGGCCTGGTGTCAGTATACGGACCGTCTTTCATGGCAGGTTTTGCAGAAAATGGAGGTTTGTTCGATTACATGAAAAAGTCGGTCTACAAAACTTTGTTTGAAACAACAACACCGGGAATAATATCAAATAATAAAGAAGGTTGGACTGATGCGTTTTTGGATTGGGCTGATCCTGAAAACCAATCAATGAAACGCCCGCTGAAGGAAATAACGGGGTATCGTTTTCTTCAAGGGGAGCAGACAGTATCCGGACATCTGTTGGGTGGGTGCGTAGAGTCTCTCGAAATGCTGAAGGGAACGTCAGTATGGCCAAATAAAGAACAATGGAAAAATGCAATTCTATTTCTTGAGACTTCCGAAGAAGGGCCAAGCCAGTCTTACCTGATAAGGTGTCTCAGAAACTATGCTGCTAGCGGCATATTACAGGAGTTGTCGGGAATTATTATCGGCAGACCAGCTAATGTTGGTGAAGAGAAACTGTTCCAATATGATGAAGCTGTTCAACATGTTGTGGGCGTTGAGTGTGGTTTGAGTAATATGCCGATTGTAACACAGATGGATTTCGGTCACACCGATCCTATGATGTGCTTACCATATGGAGTGCTTGCGGAAATTGATCCACATTCAAAAAGATTTTCTATTCTTGAATCAGCGGTCAGGGGATAATCGAATATCCGAAGGAGCTCTGTTAACATTCTTTGCCAAGTTTGTTTCAAAACTCTGAAGATCAAGAAAGGTTGCTACATGTTCTCCACTACGTGCTGAAATGGAAATAGAATCTGGAGAGACAAGAACCTTGTTACCGCATCCCATATAGTCTGCAGCGATCTCACGATCGACTCCATTAAACTTGTACCTGTCATCCAGACAAACTTTGTATCCTGCCTTTTTGAGAATACTATATATTTTTTCTGCGGCGTCTTTTTCCCTTTCACTTCTGGGAATAACGGACAGGTCAAAGGGACGAAGCTCTAATGGAAGGTTAAAGCCTTTCTCATCATGATAATGATCCATCACACAATATAACAAACGCTGGGTTCCAAGACCGTATGTCACCAGTTGAGGTCGCGCGTTTTTGTTCTGTTCTGTTCTGTACCTCATCGGAAGTTTCTTGTCCTGTGCATAATGATAAGCCATAGCAAGGCTTAGCGCTTTGACTCGCTCTTGGGTACAAATGTCTGGAAGAACCAGATTATCTCCTTCTTTGTCTGTCAAATAGAAATATTCACAATCCAAAGCTCCTCTGTTTCTCTCGACATGAAACGGAAGTCCTATACGGCTGAATGAAGCTTCTGTCATTGCACGGAACGCAGCCAACCCTTCTGTAACGCCAGCCCCGTCTCGTTCCAAGGAGATTCCTCCGAAGACACGAAATTGTTTACCTTTTAGGATTGACCGCGCGTCATGGATTTGACGGAAAAAGTCACTCATATAGACTTGACGGATAGGTAACTGACGGTGAGAGATTAAGGCCGTTCCGGTAAGTTTGACAAATAGCATTTCAGGGGTGCTGAGCAGATGGTATCCTTCCATCCTGTCTGTTAGAGCCATGAACTTGCTGCGGAATAATTCGCCAATTTCTTGCCCGTCTTCCAGAAGGTCATTCCCCATGATAGCAGGAATATCAATGGCACTAAACCCGTGATTATCAGCTTCATCGTGCAATATTGCCTCTATGTTATCGAGGATTGCCTTACCCACCGGCATATAAAATGGAATACCAACTGCTGAGAAATGGGCGACAAGACCATTAGTCAACAGTTCAGAAGTCCGCAAATTTTTATGGTTTTTAGGAGGAAGGCTTGCTAGTAGAAATTGTTTGGAAAGACGCATAATAGTTCACTTACTCAAGGTTAAAATTGACAGTTACTGATTGATTTTTGTGGGCTTCGAATTTGGCAGGTTTACCAAGAGGAATCGTCATCATGGGGTCAACATGGCTGCAAAAAACGTCACATAAAACCGGAAATTTTTTATCGGGTAATACATCATCAAGAATGTAGCATAGGTGTTCGAACTCATCTAATTTGGAAATATGTGGGAACTTGCCGATTATCAACCCGTTAATAGCATCAAGAACTTCGGCTTGTCGTAATTGCGTCAGATCTCGATGGAAGGCTCCAGGATTGTTTCCGCTTGCATCTTCGATAAACAGGATAGCGCCTTCCAGTGGAGGAAGGTAAGGAGTCCCGATCAACTTACAAAAAGTCTCAAGATTACCGCCATAAATTGGTCCGATAGCTTCTCCCTCGTGATAAACTTTCCATTCTGGGCAGTCGCAGATATCTCGGGGGCCATATCCGGGTTTCAAAAACCACAGATCGCTGGAGAAATTTCCGTCGCAGTGATAGGTAATAGTTTTACCTGACAAAATGTCAGAAAAATGACGATAGGCATATTCGAACATGTTCGGATCGCAGAATGTAGCAAAGCTGGGGCCATGAAAAGCCTGTTTGCTCCCGTGTGCAGCCAGAGCGTTAAGAACGGCAGAAAAATCGCTGTATCCGATAATAGGTTTATGACTGGCAACAATAGTCTGGTAGTCAAGTTTATCAAGCAGCTGGTTGGAGTTGTATCCTCCGTAAACAGAGAGAATACCGTGTACTTCGGGGTTGTTTATCGCAGCATGAATATCGCTGACACGATCCTTAACTTTTCCTGCAGTGTGATAGAGCCTGTCATCAGTATGTTCTGCGTAACTGATGGTCATCCCAAGAGCCCTCATGCGAGCTTCACCTATCACCCTCAATTCGTGTGAAAGATCAGCCATCGTATTAGCAGTGGAAACAACCTGAAAATGTTTCATATTTTTGTCGATGTAAATAACTCCGCATCAATATCCGCACTTTCCTTGCGCAGGATCAGAGTACTGAATCCCATGTGGGCTAGATTGATCCTAAATAATTGCATATATTGGGTATAAATCTTATTTAGAGCCTCTCGACTATGAACAGGAAGAGATTGGAGGTGAGGCCGCTCTAGTATCGTTTTGCAGAACGCATCCACGGTTGCAGCGGGTAGCTCATCAAAACAGAAATTCGATTGACTCAAAGTGACAAAAGGAGAAATCTTGAAAAACACTTCCCAGTCTTGACGGTACTGTGGAGTGATATTAACACGGATAGCCTTGCGTACATCATCGACCAGTTGGTCGCTTGGTTCTTTGATATAGTACATTGGAATAGCGGCAAGCAATCCGCCGGGCTTTAAAACGCGGGCATACTCTGCCAAAGCCTTATCACGGTTGCTGACCAACGAGGTGACGTTGCCGCAGAATACAACATCAAAGCTCTCATCTGGGAAGGACAAAGCGGTAGCATCGTCTTTCTGGAAGGTGCAAAGATGTCCGACTTTTTTTCGATTGGCACGCTCTTGAGCCTCGGCCAGACTATTTTCATTAATATCAATACCAACGACCTTGCAGCCCGTAAGTTGAGCTAGTTCAATAGCTGTAATGCCGGTGCTAGTTCCGATTTCAAGAACGGTTTTGCTAGGATTCAGAAAACACTGATGGGCAATCTCCATAATGGCATTTGATCCTCCCGGAGGGCGGTTGGTTTCGCGCACCAGTCCAATAAGCTCGTTGTATGACATGATGCCAATAGTCTCTGGAGACAGCGCATAGAGATCAAGTGGTGACGTGGTATCATTTGAAGATGGTTCAAGTGACGTTATTTTTTTGGGGTTTACGGAATGCATTTTTGTCCTTTCAGTCTGGTCATTAAATGGGTGTCACGAATATCATCATGTTTCATGACCCAAAGCAAAAAACGCTCGAGGCCAATCCCAAAACCGCATGTTTGCAGAGGATATTCTTTTTTCATTCTAAGGTACCACTCGTAAGCAGCAGGATCGATATGGCGTTCCTTAAGTGCTTTAAGAGTATTATCGTAGGAGTGATGGCGTTGGCCGCTTCCAACGGTTTCTCCTATCCCGATAAGCAAATCGGCACATAGCGAAGATATTCCATCACTATCATCTGCTTGGTAAAACGGAACCCCAAATTTTGGAAGATGTGTCAGCCATACGGCTTCACCGAACCGTTTAAGCAATTCTTGCTCTGCTTCGCTTGTCAGGGAGATTGGTGATCCATCCAAAAATTTGTACCAATTCTGATCATCTCCAAGTAACTTGCAAGCATCCTGAAATCTGATGCGCGGCAATCCACCCTTTGCAAGGGTAAGAAAGCGATCTAGATGATCTGTACCAATTCCTGTTTGTTCAAGTTCTTGTCCCAGCGATATTTTAATGGATTGGGTATATTGGATCAGCAAGCCTTCAATGGTATAAATCAGATCATCCAGCTCACCACAAAATTCGGCTTCAATATGAAAGAATTGGTTTAGATGCCTTGAGTCAGGATCTTCTCCCCGGAAAGTCGGCATGATGTAGAACACGCCGTGAGGGTGTTGTCGCAGCATATATTCGAGGTGAAACTGCATGGAATCTGCCAGATAGGTAGAGTTACCAAACAGATCGACCTCTACAGGGAGGGAATCGCTTCCAAGTCCCATCGGGCTTGTAACTGCCTCCGATGTAATGGGCATAAGTGCAGGAAGAAAACCTTTGGATCGAAAATAATCATAGGTGGAGTAACTAATTAGGCCATTTAAGCGCATAATCATGGAATACCAAGGGTGACTGAGAGCTGAAGCAAAATGCTGCTGATTATCCTGCCATGTTTCCGGAGGAAACAGGGTTCGATCAGATTCCGCTCGGGAATTTGATCGCAAATGGATTTTTTCCTGCGCCTCAGATACCGCCATAAAACACCTACCTATTTTTTTCTGAATAGAATTAGGACTAAATGAATATGAATAATTTGTCAAATTTACGCTAATGAAGAAATATTATTATATTCTAGGAAAATCTCTCTTCTCACTACAATGAGCCACCCCCTATAAAGGAGTCCAGATCCAGAGTGAATCTGGATATATTATGGACAACTTTATGGAGGAATAGAAATGGCTCGAAAAAGGTATACGACAGAACAGATTATCGCATATCCAATACGACCAAATACAGCTTGCTTCTGATTGATACCACATTAGGAACTTATAATGTTGATTTGGGCAGTGGCTCATTGGGCAGCGGTGGGCAAAACAGAGTTTACAACGGAACATTATTTGATGTGTTAGGAAATTTGAACGGAACAGTTATTCAGGCCAAAAATAATTGGTGGGGTGTTGTAACTGGATTGAATCCGGCAAAAATCAGCTTGACGACTGGTGGCAGTATCACCGCGACAGATTTCTTAACCTCTGATATAGGCCCTTGAAATATCCGATTATTTTATTTGTTCTTTTTCTTCAGAAAATTTCAGACTCCCATTTTTATAGGGTGCAGGTCAACCTCCAACAAAAAAGATTGGATGTAAGGCCTTATTTCCTTTAGAAGGAACGAAGAAGAAGGCTGAATCGGAATGGAAAATAAAAAACAGCGCGTACAGAAAATCTTATCCAAGACCTGTCACGACTCCCTCGCATGGAATTTGGATCAACTGACCCTTGAGAGTGAGAGCTCTATCAATTTAGCATTTTTGAATGCCCACGCCGTGACGTTTTGCTATGAAAAACCGGAGTTTTTTACATCCCTGTTCCAAACAAATTATCTGTTGAGGGATGGAATCGGAGTCAAACTGGCTTTGAAATTTTTTGGCTATCCAGAGACGGAAAATCTAAATGGAACGGATTTGATCCCGAAAATCTTGAAAAAATTCAAAAACCGGAAAATTGCTATCTTCGGCGCATCTGATGCAGCGTTAGAGGCGTGTAAGCTGAAACTGGAAAAAAATGGAATAAGCACTATTGTATGTATGGCGCACGGATTCCATACCCCTGAACACTATCTTGAATTGATAAAGAGCAGGCAGCCAGAGATCGTGGTTTTATGCATGGGAATGCCAAAGCAAGAGCTGTTGGCACAAACAATCAGCGAACAGAAGCTCTGCCCGCTGGTCATTTGCGGCGGCGGTTGGGCGGATTTTTACTCGGAAACCAAGAAACGCGCCCCTTTATGGGTACAAAAACTTTCTTTGGAATGGCTGCACAGATTGGCAAAAGAACCCAAGAGGTTAGGAAAGCGATACACATTGGGAATCTTGCATTTTTTTTACATAATATCAATATCCAGAATTGGCCATAATAAATAAAGATGGCGAGATAAAAACAAATGATATACAAAGGCATAACTGAAAAAGAGCCACATTTAGCATTGTAACAAAAAACATTTTTTTGGTTACTTTAGCGCAACAAAAATGTTATATGCGACAAAGTGTCAATTACAGAAAAATTTAACGACTGATTTGGGAGCCTATTCAAAGTGCACAGACATCAAAAAGCCTATACGTGTTCAAAACTAATGGCGACATCGGCCTTGATTGCGATTGCGATTTCTACCCCATTCAGCTCAACAACCGCGGCTGATTACACGCTTCCGGTCAATCCGACGGTGGTGGGTGGAACATCGGTGATCTCGAACCCTGCCATTGGCGAATTACATGTCAATCAGGCCACCGACCGGACGGTCATCAACTGGGATAGTTTTAACATCGGAACCGATGCGCGTGTCCAATTCTTTCAACCGAACACATCTTCATTGGCCGTTAATCGCGTTGTGAATGCAGGAATAAGTCCAACCCAGATTTTGGGAGAATTACAGGCGAACGGTCGTGTGATGGTTCTTGACCGCAATGGTGTTTTATTTGGCCCGTCTTCCCACATTGATGTTGGCGGAATTGTGGCCTCTTCGGCAGATGTTTTAAATGCTCAGGTTATGGCCGGAGCTCCGGTTCTGGATTTATTCAATTTTGGAACGGGATCTGTCGAAAATTACGGCATGATTACGGCGGCAGATAGCGGTCTGGTCGCTTTTGTTGCACCCACTGTTAAAAACGCGGGTGTTATTCAGGCGAATTTGGGTAAAGTCATATTGGCGGCTGGTAATGAAACAGCGACCGTTGATCTCTATGGTGATGGTCTGGTGTCTTTGGCTTACACCGATAAGAACGATAACTTGCTTTCTGAAAATACGGGCATGATAACAGCGGAATCAGGAAAAGTCCTGATGAGCACAGCTCAAGCCAAAGATATTGTAGATGCTGTCGTGAATCTTGATGGTGTAGTCAATGCGACCTCGGCGAGCTTGGTAAATGGACAAATTGTTTTGTCTGCGAAAAAAGTAAACATTGCCCAAACGGCAAATGTTGCCGCACAAAGCACGCAGGTGAATGCAAAAAATGTTGATCTCGGAGCAACGATTGGCGGAGCAGTTTCCGGCAGTGCCGAAACAGTAACCGTTCTTTCTGACAACGCAAAAATCAATCAAGCGATCTCGATTGTTTCAAATAATGGCACAGTCTTTGTTGCCCCAGGAACATATCATGAAGTGGTCACCGTGAATAAAGAAGGTGTATCCTTGCTGGGTGCTAAAGCTGGAGTCAGTGTTTCTCATCCAGAAAGAACAGTTGGTGAATCAATTATAGCACCAAACTCACCCGGTATCGTGGTAACATCTGACAATGTATTGGTTGACGGGTTTCTGGTGACGGGAGCAGATAACGCGATTGAGGTTCTATCTGCTGATAACGTTATAATCCAAAATAATATTCTCAATAATTCCGCGCAAAGCGGCGTCTATGTCATTGACTCGGATGCAACGGACATTCTTGGAAATTTGGTTGATACATCCGACTATGACGGTATTCATATTATTGACAGTACCAACACATCTGTTGTTTCGAATACGGTTATAGATTCCGGATTGCTGGGAATTCCTAATGAACGTGGAAACGGCATTCTGTTTGACCATGTCGCAACATCGACGATTGATTATAACGATGTCACGGGTTCTCTCTGGGACGGGATCAAAGCCGTGTTCAGTGATGATCTGACCGTGAATAACAACACAGTTTATGACGTAACCCGTGCGGGCGTGTCGGTTGAAAATTCGGCAGATGCTCAAATTGTATCCAACACCCTGACCAATCTTGGTATGGTGGGTGTCTGGAGTGAGAAAAACGCCAATGTTATCATCGACGATAACTTGATCGATGATGCAGGCAGCTTCTTTGGTATCTTCCACAATTTGGGCAATAACGCGACTATCACCGGAAACACAGTCACGGCTGCTGATATTTACGGACTTTATGTGCGTCATTCATCTGACCTGAACATCTCTGGTAACATGCTGGACAATTCCGGCATAGACGGAATGAATCTGGATCAGGTTGCAGGAAATGTTGTGGTTAGTAACAACAATATTTCGAATTCCGCCGTCAATGGAATTCGCTTGGTATCGAAGGCTGCACCTTTGAATGTGATGATGTCCGGAAACACGATTACAAATTCGTCCTTGTTTGGATTTGCTGGAATCTCTTTAGATGGCGGCGCAACTTCAAAAGTAACAATTGCAGACAACACAATTGCCAATAACATGGAATATGGGTTGCTTGGTCAATCCGGAGAAATTGATCTGACAGGATTGGCCAATACGATTGAAAAGACTGATATCGGTATGGGATTCTATCCGAATGGGCCAACTGACGTTTTAACCCTGACTGGGGATACAATTGGTCAGACACATTTCATTGACCAGAATACTCTCTTTGTCGATTTGGGTGCGGACGCATTCTTCCCGTTAGGATTACCAACTCAACTGGATGGCATGAACGCCAGCTACACAATCGGGGCAACAACGATTGCGCCGTCTGTTCTGGGATTCGTAACACCGGCTGAACTGGTAACGCTCGAAGCGATGATAAATCACTTCAATGATACGCCTGATCGCGGACAATTCTTCTTTATTGTTGGCGCACCTCCTATTGTTCCTCTTGCAGCATTTACATTTGAACAAAGCGATGTCTTTAAAAGCTTTGTTGCTCCTCAATATAATAGTAACGGCAAAGGAAGTCTGGTTATTACAGGCCTGCCTTCAGTTGGACGGTTCGTGAATGTTCCACGGCCAACAACGCCGACAAACTTTAACAATATTGCTCCAGCCGCAGGTGGTGAAGAAGGCAATACAGGAGAAAACCTTTCAAACATTGAGCCGGCTGCAGGTACAGGCGCAGGCGGAACATCGACAGACGCGGCTTGCTGGGCAGACGCAAATGTTGCCTTGGGTAAAGGAAGTGCCGTAGTTTATAGTTTGGGTGGAGACGCAGAACAACGCTTGAGCGATGTGAATAAGTGCGGAACGTCACCAAACGCCTAACGTCTCAGGGTAACAGCAGAGATGAACTCTTGTTGCTCGCAATAACGAAAATTTAAAGAAAAGGAGCTAGACTTAACTGGCTCCTTTTCTTGTTAGTAGAACAAGAGGTGTTTTAATCAGAATGATAAAATCACCCCAGAGCGACCAGTTGCGCACGTACCAGCTATCCCAATAGACGCGACGTTTAAAACTGGTTTTATTCCGTCCGCTGACTTGCCAAAGCCCAGTCAACCCGGGACGGATGGATAGATAATCTTTCAATGTATTTTCATTAAAATATCCGGTCTCGTCAGGAAGAATAGGGCGTGGGCCAACCAAACTCATGTCACCGACAAAGATATTCCACAATTGCGGAAGCTCATCAAGACTGAGTTTACGAATAAGGCGAGCTGTTTTGGTGGTCACACGAGGATCACGCGGCAGCTTGCGGTATGTTTCCCAGTCTTGCTGAAGATCGGGATTTGCTGCGAGATAGTTTTGTAGCAAATGATCTGAATCCGGCTCCATGGATCTCAACTTCCAGCAATGAAAAAGCTGACCTTTTTTGCCAATACGTTTTCCACCATAAAAAATACTTCCACCTTGCCCCTCTATTTTCAGGCACGCTCCTAAAATTCCAATAACAGGCCCGACCAATAAAAGTGCGATTCCGGATGCAAGAATATCAACACTTCTTTTGACAACCATAGAAAGGGAAAAGCTCAAAACATCCGGTGCAGAACTGCGGATGTGAAGCATAACAACATCATGCCCGAAGAAATATTTTGGTTCCATCTGGTACAAATTAGCTCGGCTGAGCGAGGGGACAATCGAATAGAGAGTTTGGGCATCCGTCAGCACTTGCAAAACAGCCTCACGCGCTGTATCGCGGAAAGCATCCAGCGAAACAACATAAAACTTTTCTGGATTGTCTTTGACAAACGACTCCAATGCATCGGGATTATAGACAACCGTGATGTGGTCGGTGGGAAACGGCATATCCGACAAATCAAATTCGAAGTCTTCGGCAGAACTACGGATAAAGATGGTTTCTGTTCTGTACCCTGTTCCTATATCGGAAGCAAAAGCGAAGAGAAGATCTTCGGCTGTCGCCGCATCTCCAATCACAACAGTTGGAACAAACCACGACGACTTGAATTTCTGAGCAATCTTGTAAAGGGATGCGCGGGACAAGAGCAACGCGGCATAAACAAAAATCCAGTAGAGAAAGATAAACAATCGGGATTCATAAACATGCAGGCTAAAACTCAAAAATCCATGCACAATAAAGGCAAAAATCATAATTTTTGTAATGATACGGACTTGCGACCACCAAGGAGTGCGGTTGGTATATAACCCACGACTCCACAAAATCAGAGCGACCACAAACCCTAAAACCAGATGAAGATTGGGGTGTGGGCGGTAATGGGAAAGACCAACAAGATCGCTTGGAATGATGTCGGTGCGGATAAAAACATAGAGTTCTTCTGCCAGAAATTTGGCACTGGAAAAAATCACGACATCAAGAAAAATCATAGCACTCGCAAGCCATAAAGGCAGGAGCAGAATATTTTTTACGGATAAATCGCTTCTGGAAAGGAGCTGATAGGGCATTCTTTCTCACCTGAAAATTGACCTGTATGGCCATATAAAGTTATTCTGATGCTTGTCATACCGCGTTTCTCTCCCGCGCCGCAACAAGTATTTAATAAAAATATGGAAAAGAAGATTGGTGCGAAAATATGAAAAATATTTTAATTCTCGGTTCTGAAATACTTTTCTGTCAAAACAGCCAGACATCCACCCGTAATCAAGCCAACTCCGAGAAAAATAACAATGAAAAACCATTGTGCTTGATTCTTGGTATTCACCTCACTCACAGCCATGCGCACATAAACGTGTTGCCTATGGTCTGTCGGGGAGAGGATATCCTTCTCCTTGTTTTGATAGATAAAAACATATCTGTCTTTGATCTGTGCCTCATAGGCTTTGAAGATCAAGGCACTATAGGAAAGAGCAAACTCCGGCTGCGGAGCAGAAAAGATCAGTTTGATAGAGGACGAGTCACGTTCAAATGGAACGAGATCAAAATGTAAGGCCAGAATCGTAGCAGGATCATAAGGATGCGCATAATCGACTGCTCGTCCGCTATATCGGTCATAAAGTTTGCCGGTGATACTGGTGTCCATGTGAAAGAAGACCTTGAACCGTGTTTGCTCTTCCTCGGATAGGTTATAAAAGACGGTAGAGGCAACTTTCTTTTTAGCAATCACCGCCATATCACGATAAAGACCGGAAGAGGGCGCATCGACAACTAGCACAGACTGGGCAACATAAGGATTCTTGATTAACGACCCCAAGGTATTACCGAAGAGCCCGCTCAAGATCATAATTCCAAGAACCAAGGCTTTACGATGCCAGAGAATCTTGGGCAAAGAGGGCATAGTTTATTCCAATTTCGTTATATTTAGAAAATGCGCTCGCGAATGATGATCGTATCTCCGGGAAGAATAGGGGTAATATCTCCAGCATTCATACGGACAATCCTGCCACCATCTTCCACGCGATCAACCAACAAACGACCTTCTGCAGCACGAGGTGTATAGCCTCCTGACAATGCAACGGCTTTTAATCCCGTAAGAGAAGGCTCATACGGATAAGCCCCGGGGGATTGAACCTCGCCCAAAACATAAATCTGGCGCAGGGAGGCAACATCAACACTCACCAACGGACGGGACAGGAAGCCGCTTTGGACGAATGTATCTTTGATAAAACCTTTCAACTGCGCTTGGGTCAGCCCACGCGCAGGGATTTCCCCGATCATCGGTAAGGTCAGAACGCCGCGCTGATCGAGCATATACTCGCCGCTCAAATCCTCTTCCCCGTAAACGGTGAGTTTGACTTTATCTCCTGAACTGAGCAAAACGGGTTGGCTTGCATCAATAAAGTCCGGAGCATCAATGTCTGACCCCATTGGCAAAGCACAAGCCCCCAAGGATAAAAGCGAAAAAACACTGGCAGCACTGAACAAAGCGCGGAAAGAAAGCTGCGGAAAACTACTCATATTCGGGAATCCTTGAAACTTGCTTGAAATCTGTAAGACCGTTACGACCGTATCATAAATGACAAGACCCTGACGAATCAAGAGTCTAAACCTTATAATACTCTTTATACCATACAACAAAACGATGAAGACCGTCTTCAAGAGACGTTGAAGGCTTGAAGCCAGTGAGCGCGGTCAAATCTTCAATATCGGCAAAAGTGGCATACACATCACCGGGCTGCATGGGCAATAAGTTTCGCATAGCCTCAAGACCAATCTCTTTTTCCAGTAAAGAAATCATCTCCATCAAATCTTCAGGCTGGTTATTGCCGATATTATAGATGCGGTGGGCAGAGCCGGACTGTGGAGCTGGTGTTTTGGGCATTAAACGGACAATACCTTCAACAATATCGTCGATATAGGTGAAATCACGCTTCATATCGCCGAAATTATAAACATCAATGGCTTTTTTCTGATAAATCGCCTGAGTAAATTTGAAATAAGCCATATCGGGACGACCCCAAGGGCCATAAACCGTAAAAAACCGCAATCCGGTTGCCGGAATGCCATAAAGATGGGAATAACTATGCGCCATCAATTCATTGGATTTTTTGGTTGCTGCATAAAGAGAAACAGGATGATCCACACGATCTTCGACTGAAAACGGGACTTTGGTATTGGCACCATAAACAGAACTGGAAGACGCATAAAGCAAATGCCTGACTGGATGATGACGACATCCTTCCAGAATATTCAAAAAACCGACAATATTGCTGTCGATATAGGCATGCGGGTTTTCGATTGAATAGCGCACCCCCGCCTGAGCCGCCAGATGAAGAACAAATTCAGGCTGCTCCATCTCGAAAAGACTGGATAGGCCGGTACGATCCGCCAAATCCATCTTCACAAAATGGAAATTGGACTGATTGCCGAGCAAAGCCAAACGCCCTTCCTTTAAAGACGGGTCATAATAGGCGTTCAGATTGTCCAAACCAACAATCCGGTATTGGGGAAATTCGGAACAAAGGCGCATAGCCAGATGAAACCCGATAAATCCCGCAGCGCCAGTAACAAGGATGGTATTTTTTGTCATAAGCACAGGCTTTCTACATGTCCGACGATCCATGCACCATAATTCAAAAAAACCAACAAAAACAGGTTTTTTTGCGGTTGCAGCAAAGCTTTCTTGACTCAAAGGGGCAGGCTTCAATATGGTGCGCCCACAGAGACAGATATAATTATAGTGATAATGCAGACCTTAGGAGGCAACCATGAAGATCCTTCATGTCGTCCGACAATATGAGCCCTCGATCGGCGGGCTTGAATCCTACGTAAAAAGTATGGCCACCCGTCAAGCCGCCAAAGGGCATGACGTTGAAATCCTGACTCTTGACCGGATTTTTCACTCTGACCACGGCGCGTTACGGGGAGAGGAAATTATCGGCCCTCTGGTGATTCACAGAACAGCCTTTGTCGGGAAACGTCGTTTTTTCATTCCCCTGATGCATCCGAAAATTCTAAAAAACTTTGACATGATCCATGTGCATAACACCGATACGTTTTTTGAATATTGCGCAATCTTCGGAACGGTGTTCAAAAAGAAAATGGTAGCGACAACCCATGGCGGATTTTTCCATACCAAAGATTTTTCACTTATCAAGAAACTGTATTTCAACCTGATAACGAAAGTCTCGACCAAAGCCTACAAAGCAATGTTTGCAATCAGCGAGAATGATTTTAAAACATTCGAAGGCATGAATAAAAACATCCTCTTCATGCCCAATGCTATCGAGCCGCTGGGGAACTATCTGACAACCGGACGCGACTATATGTATTTCGGGCGTCTGGCCGCGCATAAAGGCGTTGAAAATTTGATCAAAACCTATGACGAACTGATCCGGAAAACCGGAACGCAGGCCAAACTTCATATTATAGGGCCGGAATGGGATGTAAAAATTGCAGACTTAAAACATCTGGTGGAAACTCTGGGAATATCTGATCGGGTTATCATTCACGGAGCCCTATCATCGGAAGAATTGCAAATCGTGGCCAAACACTGTGGATTTTTTGTCTCCGGTTCAACCTATGAAGGCTTTGGCATGTCAATGCTGGAAACAATGACCGTTGGAATGATTCCCCTTGTTTATCCGAACGAGTCCTTTAAGGAACTGGTTGGTAAGGCAGGGGTCGGCGCGTGCATTGACTACCAGAATGCTGGCCTTGCGGCAAACCAAATCATTGCCGCCCAAGAAAAAATGATGCCTGATGACCAGATCAAGGCGCAACAATTTGCTGCTCTGTATTCATGGGATAAACTCATCGACCAAACTTTGAAAACCTACGAAGATTGTCGTTAATGGAACAAGAAACTGACCCGAAAGAGAAGCTGATTGCGCCCTCTCTCTTTCTGGGGGCAGCCGTAGTCTATAACGCGATTCTGGCCTTTCTGAACGCCCATGTGATGCATGTTTCGCAAGGAACAGTGGTCATGGCCGAAGGAATTATTGTTTTGGGCGCAGTCGCCTATATGGCGACCAAGCTCAAATATTTAAGGAATTGCCAACCGATTTTCTTGTTCCAACTGGTCATGCTGGCCATTTTTCTCGGCGTCACCTTGCTCAGCGAATTCCTCAATATCAAGGCCTTCCGCGATATATTTCTGATAACAACCTTTACGTTATTGGGAACACTGACAAACGAAAAATCGATGATCCGGCTTTATACCGTATTGGCGGCGATTACGCTGGCAGTCCTGCTGCTCGAAGCGTTCGCAACCGAAACCTACGCCATGATTTTTAACCCCGCATCCTATTATGGAGCGACGCGCGGCTTGGAAAACCCTGACTTTAACGACACGGGAATTTTCCTGAACGCTATGAGTTTTGAAGGGCGTTTCACCCTCGGGATTTTTAATATTTCCCATCGTCTGTCTTCCATCTTTATCGAACAGGTTTCGTTGGGGAATTTCGCAATCATTCTGACAATGTTCACCAGCCTGTTTTGGAATTCTATGGGTAAAAAAGCCCGCATCTTATTGGTGGTAACAATCTTTATGATTGTAACCACCAATAACAGCCGCACAGCCTTGGGACTGTGTTTGCTGTTCACGGCGGGTCATTTTATATTTCCAAAGCTTCCCCGATACAGCCATTTATTTTATGTACCGTTTTTTATTTTAATGGTGACATTTATATTTGCATCGAATGAATGCCTGAGAGCGGATGGAACAGCCTTTTTGGTTTCTGACGATATTTCAGGAAGATTGGGTTTGGCGGGCTGTACCTTAAAGTCTTTGGACATGTCAAACATTTTTGGATTCGAATCTTCAATGGCCAAACCGTTCTGGGATAGCGGCTATGTCTATTTTATCAACAGCCAATCCCTGTTTGGCTTTATAATTTTCTGGCTGTTTACGTCCCTATTGGTCAAACCCGATACTGACCAGAGCCGACGGCTCAATCACTGCCTGAATTTGATTATCTTTCTTAATATCTTAACCAGCATGTCATTTTTCTCAATCAAGGTTTCTGCGCCTGTTTGGTTTATCGCTGGGTATTTATTCATGCAGCACCAAAAGCAAACAAAGAATAAATGAACATATTTGTAAACCAATCCCAAAATGGAAAATTTTCCAAAGAGCTGCACGCCCTGCGCGGGATTGCGGCCTTGGTCGTGTTTTTGGTACATTTTCAGCATCGTTTGTTGGACGCATGGCCGGAATTACACGTACCGGATTTTTTCAATGGCTCTGCTGCCGTAACCTATTTTTTTGTTTTGTCCGGTCTGGTTGTCGGAATATCTCTGGCAAAATCATGGGGCGAGAATCGATTTTTATTGATCTACGGAATACGCCGCATATTCCGCATTATGCCGCTGATGGTGGTGATGGCAACCATTGGCGGGCTGTATCTGTTTTTTATCAATGCCCACATGCCGTATTCCCTGTATGACGTTGAAAAATATGGCGACTTTGACTGGAAACGGATGATGGCCGGATATATCGGATATTCCTTGAAAGCCAACCCACCGTCATGGTCGATTTTTGTTGAATTGATGGGTTCGGCGTTGATCCCGCTTTTTATCCTGTGCGGAAGAAGTAAACTTTGGATCATACTTGGCGCGATCATTTTACTCTCGTTTTCTATATGGGACATGCCGATCAAAAATAAATTCAATATTTTTATGCTGTCATTTTATGCGGGATTATCCGTATTGATCTGGGGAAAATATTTTGCACAGCTCTGTGAAAAATTACCAACGCCTGCTTTTTGGCTGGCGGTATCGGCTCTGTTGGCCGGATTTTATCTGCCGCGCGTCATAACACAATCGGATTATTACGGGAATCCATGGATTGTTCACTGGGAAACCCTGTGCGTTACCCCTTTGGTCGCATTGGTGTATTATGTCCCTCATCGGTTTTCTGTTCTAACGCGGCCAATTTTCCAGTTCTTCGGCGACATCTCTTTCGGCTTGTACCTCACCCATGTTTTGATGATGGTGACATTGTATAATGTCCTGATCCTGTGTTTTGGAGTAAATATAGGAACCATCGGGATATTCTGTGTTTTGTCTCCTGTTCTGGCCATTATACTGGCAAAGTTCAGCTATCGTTACATCGAACAACCCGGAATGGTTTTGGGTAAAAAAATGGTTAGAATTTTAAAAAATGGTCAAAAAACACGTGAGTGAAACCGGATTGCCCAAAAGATTTGAAGTGCTGGATTCATGGCGCGGAATTTGCGCCGTGTTGGTCATGTTGGGACATTTCCAGATTTTCATGAAAGACAGCCTGAATTTTGGTCAGGTCATTGGCAATAATTATATTTTCGTAGATTTCTTTTTTGTCTTGAGTGGCTTTGTGATCGCTGGAAATTATTCTCATAAACTCTCGTCTTTGAAACAGGCACTGGAATTCTCGATCATTCGCTGGGGGCGTGTTTTTCCATTGCACTTATTTGTGTTAATCTTGTTTCTGGGTTTGGAATATGCACGCTCGAAAGTAGAGGGTGATGCGATGTTTTCAAATCAAGCCAAATCTTTGGAGTCTTTGGCCGCCAACTTGCTGTTAATACACTCGATGGGGATTTTTGATTATCTGACATGGAATATCCCGTCATGGAGCATCAGCGTTGAATTTTTTTCCTATATTACATTTGCGGTTTTAATGGTGGTGTTCAGAAAAAAGATAATACCGGTTTCGATAGTGCTCATGACAATCTCGCCTGTTCTACTCTATGTCCTTGATGGGAGGATTGAGGCAGACATAACTTATAATTATGGCTTTATACGATGTTTGGGAGGCTTTTTCTCTGGTGTTGTGTGTATGGCAGCCTTTCGCAAATGGGGAGAATCCTGCGCCGGAATAACTAAAAAATATGCCACCTTCATTGAAATATTTATGATCTGTGCCGTCATCGCCTTTGCATGGAGCGCAGACATCCCATATTTGTCCTACTTTTCTCCTTACCTGTTTTTCGGGACGGTCTTTGTCTTTGCACAGGAAACAGGAACCATGAGCCGCATTCTGAAAGCAAAGCCCTTCTTGCTGATGGGAGCACTCTCATACAGTATCTATATGACCCACGCCTTTGTTCAGCGTGTTATGGTCAATGGCATAGATATAGTTGAATCAAAACTACAAATGTTTAATTGGGTTATCGTTGGTGTAAACATTGAAGACAAGACAGATGCCGCAAAATATTTTTCTGTATCCTTGCCTCTTGCTTTGGTTCTAACCGCCCTTATGATGTCCGCCGTCATTCTATTCTCGTTTGTCACCTATAATGTCATTGAAAAACCAGCTTACAAATGGGTAAAAAATCGTGTTCGTCAATAAAATCATCCGCCCGCTATACCGAAAATTCCGTGGAGAAATTCTTCAATCCTTGATTCCATGTTCTAAATCTTTGCCCGTGGTCGATGCAAACCACGCCATCGAAGTCATCGGTTTTTTCGAAAGCTTTTCTGGAATAGGCGAATCTGCCCGCCTATGCGCAAAGGCCTTGAAAAAAGCAGGTTATAACGTCAAATGTACCAGTGTTGAACAGACTTTCCGCAAAAAACCGGACGCGGTATGGACATTCGACAACGCGCCGGAAACCATGAAAACGGGCTTGCGGATTTTTCACCTCAACCCCCCCATGATGCCGCCTGTTATTGTGGCAATGGGGATAAAAAATTTCCGCAGCACCTATAATATCGGTTACTGGGCATGGGAATTGGAAGAAATTCCATCCGAATGGATCAAAGGCACAAAATATATGAATGCCATTATGACCCCATCCGATTTTACCTCCAATGTTATCCGGAAATATACCGATAAACCGGTTGAAACCGTTCTCCATCCGGTCGAAATCGATATGGCACATGTCACTATGCAGATGCGCGAAAAACTGGGTATTGCCAAAGAGACATTGATGATCTCCACGATTTTCAGCTTTGGTTCAGCCATGGAACGTAAAAATCCACAAGCGGTGATTGCAGCCTTTCAAAAAGCATTTACGCCAGAAGATGATGCGGTTTTAATTCTCAAATCCAATTCCGGCACACCGGAACAAAAAACAGACATCGAAAAACTCTGCGGCGCACATAAAAACATTCGTCTGTGTGACGGCTTTTGGCAGCGTGAAGAAACTCAAGGACTACTAGCCTGTTCGGATCTCTATCTCTCGCTTCATCGCTCCGAAGGCTTTGGCCTGACGATTGCCGAAGCCATGTTAATGAACGTCCCCGTCATGGTCACAAATTGGTCAGGCAATACGGGGTTTTGTACACCGGACAATAGTTTCCTGATTGATTATAAGCGCGTGCCGGTTATCTCCACCCATCCTGAATTCAAAGGATTAAAAAATCTGACATGGGCAGAGGCCGATACAGACCAAGCGGCAAAGATTCTGCAAGACATAAAATCTGATCGCAGCAAATTGGATTACATGAAACAAAATGTCCGTAAATCGTTAGAAAAAAGTTTGATTCAGCAAAACTACGAGCGAGCCTTATTGAATGGTTCTACAAAGATAAAAGAAGAGAGGGAAGCCTTATGAAGGTTATATTGATTGCATGCCACGATGCCGAGTCAACCAGAAAAATTGATTTCCATTTCTGGGCGGATGCTTTTGAACAGCGGGGCGATGATGTTTGTTTTATAACAGTCGGGTACAGCCTGATTTCCAAATTCAAAAAAGATCCTCGTTGTCCTTTGCCTCCCTATAACCAATGGAAACAAGTCACACGAAAGATCAAGAAATTTTCGTGGTTGCCTGTATTTCATCCGATCATCAAACCATTGGGAAAATTTCCCGTTTTAAAAAAGATATTTGATCTCTATCCCGCTTTATTACCACAAAGAGCATTAGATGAAATAAAGGATGCCGATCTGGTAATCGTTGAAAGTGGTGCAGGGCTCATGCTTGTTCCACGCCTGATTAAAAACTGCCCAAAAGCAAAATTCATTTATACCGTCAGTGACCGCCTGAAAACAGTAGGGGCACATTTGGCCGTCATTCGTGGCGAAGAATTAGCCCTGCCGCTATGTGACCTGATCCGTGTACCTGCTGATGTTATGCGGAAAGACTTTGCCGATTTCCCTGAACTGGCAGATCGCATTGCCTTCATTCCCCCGGGCATCAGTAAAGATGTCATGGATATTGATACCAAAACTCCTTACACAACGGACAAAAATGTTGTGAGTGTCGGCGCGATGTTATTTGACCCGTGGATGATTCGCACTTTAGCGGAATCGTTTCCTGACTGGACATTTCATCTTTTTGGCCATGCCGCCCGCCTTGGGACAAAACACCCGAACGTGATCGAATATGGCGAACGTCCGTTTCTCGAGATTGTACCTTTTATTCTCCATGCAGATATAGGTCTGGCACCTTATCGTGACGGTGCAAATGCTGAATATCTATGTCAATCAAGCCTGAAACTCACACAATACACTTATGCAAGATTGCCGATTGTAGCACCTGATTTTTCAGCTGCAGGCCGCTCTAATATTTGTTCTTATGCGCCGGAAAATAAACAAGAGCTGATAAAAGCCTTTGAAAAAGCGCAGACGTTTGATAGATCACAGATCAATTTATCTGGAATTCTGGGATGGGATGAAGTTTTGGAAAAGATAATCGGAAAAGTCGCTTGAAATGAAAATTTGCTTATTAAACGTAAAATACTCCAACAATCTGGGTGATGGCATCATTGCTGAATGCCTTGAAAGTGAGCTGACAAAGGCCATTCCGGATAGTGAAGTCTTCTCGATTGATGTCGGAGGACGCGAGTTTTACGGAGATTTCGGTCTGACATCGGCAAAGGGCAAAGGAAGCCTCCTGCGTTCTGTGGCCAAATGGGGCTTTGACCAGCTGCCGGAAAATTTTAAATCAATTTTGGCAATACAAATTTCAAAATACGCCATGAAAAACAAGATGAGACCAAAATGGCGCAAAGAATTGGAAAAAAGTGACGTGATCGTCGTTGGTGGTGGACATTTATTTGGTGACGACCAGCTGTATTTTCCTTTGAGACTGAATGCAGCCGCCTGCGAGTTAGCGGATCTTGGAAAGCCTGTCGCGATATATGCGGTGGGGGTTGCAAAAAAATTAAGTGATACGGCAATAAAACTCTTTTCTGTTCTGACAAAAAATAAAAAATTGTTTTTTGTTGGTGTGAGGGACAAAGAATCTCAGGATCATTGGAACGGACATTTTGAACGCAAAGTCGATGTCATGACCCGTGACCCGGGGCTTCTGGCTTACTCTGTATATGAAGATCAAATTAAAGAGCATAAGAAAATCCAGACGCAAAAAATAATTGGAATTAATATTATGCATGACCGCGCAATCGTAAAATATAGCGAATCGCGGCATGAAATCACCCCGAATGAAGACCTGCTATATGATGTCGGAATCGCGTTGGCAGGGAAAGGTCACCAGATCGTATATTTCACCAACGGTGCGACCGAAGACGAAGTGGTCAAAGATAAGATCAACGCGCGTATACAGACAAATGCATCGAAGCATAATGAGGCGATTTCATTTGTTGATCGTTTAATGACTCCAACTGAACTGGCAATACAAATTTCCAAGATAGACGTGTTGGTTGCCCACCGCCTTCATGCGAACATTGTAGCGTATTCGATGAAAATACCCCATGTCGGATTGGGATGGGATGCCAAAATGGACAGCTTTTTTAAATCAGTTGACCGTTACAATTTTTTTCTTCCCTCGGAAGGCGTAACATCACAACAGATTGTAGAAAAAACACTTGAAACAATGGTGCAAGGAATTGATGAAACCGTTCATGCAAAAGTGATTTCCGAAGCCCGTCAAGATCTGGAATATCTTGCCCGAGCGATTAACACACAACGCCACTAAACAGCTAATCATGGAACATCATTTGGGTGATTGTTGTCCAATCCAATATTGTGTCTTTGGATATGCTCTCTCGCTCATAGTCTTTGGCGCAGGTAAAAGCTTGACAAAGATCTTGGGCGTTTCCTATTTCATACCCGAAGGCATGCGCCCTGTCATGAGCCGAAAAATGCGGTGTAACAATCGGAAGTTTGCAATAACTATACTGGATCATGCGTAAACTGGAATGGCTGATATAATCGGCTTGCGGCGCTTCGCAATAAAGCGCAAGACCGACATCGGCATGCTGGATATAAGGAAGAATATCCTCAAATCGTGTTTCTCCATGCTCGATCACATTGAAAAGTTTATGAGCCAATTTTGCCTGCTCACCGAAAAGATGGAAACTCCATTCGGGATAAGACGTGGCCAGAATCTTGATGGCTTCGGCATCAAAAAGAGAATCCCCGATAGAAATAGCATTGTTTTTTGAAAGAAACGGATTAGGAAGAGGCGCATCAAATAATTTGCGGTCAATCCCGTGCGGAATATATCTAACGACTGAATGACGCGGAAAATCTTTCATCATCAAGGGTGATGGAACGCGGATCATATCAAAATCCGGCAAGGCCTTTTTCTCAAAAGAATAAAGAATTCGGGGAACATGCAGACGCACCAGCCGATCGCTGACGCTATAAATAAATTTTGCTTTTGGATAAAGAACTTTCAGTTTTGGAACAAGAGCCAATCCGGCTCCGCTTTCGATCAGAATATAATCGAAACAGCCTTGATCTCGCAGCTTTTTATAGGGAAATAACAAGGGATAAATGCCGAATAGAAACGATGAAATATCTTTGAATTGTCCCAGTTTAACCTTCATTGGGTGAAAAACAGGATACCAGAACAACTTGGAAAACCGGCCGGAATATATCCATGTATTCGGTGTCGAAATAAGGGGGGATTTGCCAAAAGCATGTCCCAGAAAGCTCGACCCGACAACAATAAACGAAACATCATTCCCATCTTCAAGCAAACATTGTGCCATAAAATGCAGATCGACTTTACGCTCTGCATCTGGGTCATGTCCTGAAATAAACAGAAATTTTTTCATAGGCTATGAAACCGCTTTCTTGGAAATGGATTTCCTAACAAAATCCAGCAACAAAAACACAGATTGTTTATCGAACACCCATAGAGAAGAATAGTAAACCACAACTCCGACAGGAACAAGAATAAGCAACTGAAGAATAGAAGAGACTCCGGATAAATAAGGCAGAACAAGAGATAAGAAGCCGCCCATAACCACAGAAGATAAAATGGCAGGGTAAAGAGACTTTAAAAATTCCAGTACAGGAACATCAATGAGGCGATGTGCAAAAAATAGCTGGATAGGAAATAAAATAAGGGTTTTTAAAGCAAATGCTAAAGCAACATATTCCAGACCAAATCGGGCAAAAGCAACAAGCAACAAAATATTGGTGATGGCATTAAGCGCCGAAAAAACAGATGTGAAGAGTGGTTTGTTTAAACTGAAAAACAAATGATTGCTCAACTGTCCCAGAGAAAAAAGAAAGGCAGGCAAGCAAAGAATTGACAATATAGGAGCAACTTCAACCCATGTCTGGCCTAATAACACTCCAACAAAAGGTTGGGATAAACTGGCGAGTCCAACAAAAGCAGGTGCAGTAAACAGGCAGGTAAACAGACAAAAATCCAGATATGTTTTGCGTAGTTTTTCCGGATCTTGACTGGCATTAGATAGCGCTGGCATCGAAACCTGCCCGATAGAACTGCTCATAACAAGGTTTGCAGATAAGATCAGGCGTTTTGCAGCATTATAAATCCCTGCAGGAGAAGCGCCCAGAAAATAAGCAGTAAGAAAAACATCGCTTTGTGCGTTCACCAGATTTGCCGAGTTGTTAAAAGAGATATAACGGGCATATTTTAAAATTTTGATAATATGCTCTTTGCTGGTTTCTAACCCTGGACGCCATTTCGTCACTGACCATAGGAAGATAGCGCCCAAAAGTGTGGTAACAATTTGTTGAGCAATCAGGCTAAGGAGTCCAAACCCATGGATAGCCATATAAATGCCAACCCCACCTCCGATAAAAATAGAAAAAATGGATCGCAAAGCCAATTTCTTGAACATCATATTTTTTGCTAACCATGTTTCGTGAATTTTTGAAGCCCCGAACGTGAGAATAATCAGGCAAATCCAGTGCAATGCATTTTCCAAACGGGCATTGACCATCAAATCGGCAAGGGGGGCGGCCCCAAGAAAAATAAGAACGGCAGCAATAAAGCTGGACAAGAGCACGAGAATAAATCCGGCATTATAATCTTTTTTCTCTGGATTGGATCTAGCTAACAGGGAAAGACCGATACTTTCGATGGTTAATTGACGCAAAACCTCAACGACCAACATGGCGATAGCCATGGTTCCGAAATCTTCCTTGGAAATAAAACGGGCTGTCACCAGAAAAACAGCCAGAGCCATCATCTGGCTCGTGGTTTGGTTCAAAACCGACCAGATGGCACTTTTTCCTATTTGGTGGCTGTCATCTGACATATCAGTTCCTTTATAGCCAAGGCTTTTTATTCTCATTCGAGGGCTAATGGAACACCGGAAAAAAAACAAGTGGTTTCATTAAAAATGCTCTTTTGAGGCAAAGAATAGGGTAAAAAAGCGGTTTTTCCTTCCATTCTGGATAAGGATAGGTATAGATAATCAGGAATATAAACCATAAGGAATGTTTAGGAATTCTGGAATGAAAATAGGTGTCGTAGGAACTGGTTACGTTGGTCTGGTATCAGGAACATGTTTTGCAGAATTTGGCGTGGAAGTGATTTGCGTTGACAAGGATCAACGCAAGATCGATATGCTAAAAAGCGGTGGAATCCCGATTTATGAGCCTGGCCTTGATGATTTGGTGGCCAAACAGGTAAAAGCCGGACGGTTGTCTTTTACAACCGATCTGGGCGAAGCTGTCCGTGATGCCGACGCGGTCTTTATTGCCGTTGGAACGCCTCCCCGCGTTGAAGATGGTCAGGCTGACCTGACTTATGTGTTTCAAGCCGCAGAAGAAATCGCGCAGCATTTGCAGGGTTATACAATCATTGTCGACAAATCGACTGTTCCAGTCGGAACGGCACGAAAAGTGACCGAAGTAATCCGTAAAGCTAACCCTGATGCCGATTTCGATGTCGTTTCCAATCCTGAATTTTTACGCGAAGGCGCGGCAATCGACGATTTCTTGCGCCCTGATCGCGTCGTGGTTGGTGTTGATAGCGAACGCGCGCGTGAAGTGATGCGCCAGCTTTACCGCCCGCTTTATATCAATGAAACTCCGATGGTGATGACCTCTCCCGAAAGTGCAGAAATCACCAAATACGCAAGCAACGCGTTTTTGGCAGCAAAAATTACGTTTATCAACGAAATCGCCAATCTATGTGAAGCCGCCGGAGCAAATGTTCAAGACGTTGCAAAAGGCATGGGGCTGGATGGCAGGATCGGTAAGAAATTCTTGCACGCAGGCCCCGGGTATGGAGGATCATGTTTCCCGAAAGATACTTTGGCACTGGTTCAGATCGGCCAGAATTTCGGAGCTCCCCAGACATTGGTAGATAAGGTCGTCGAGATCAACAAAAACCGCCAGAAAGAAATGGCAGATCGTGTGATTGCGGCTTGCGGCGGCGATGTGAAAGGCAAAAAAATTGCTGTTCTGGGCATTGCATTTAAACCGAACACGGATGACATTCGTGAAGCTCCGTCTTTGGTTATTATTCCGGCTTTGCAAAAAGCAGGCGCAACCATTGCCGCGCATGATCCTGCAGCCATGGAAAATGCCAAGGCTGTTTTGTCCAATGTTGAATGGGCGGATGATGCCTATGCAACGATGAAAGATGCTGACGCATTGGTGATTGTGACCGAATGGAATGAATTCCGTGGTCTTCAGCTTGACCGTGTTGCACAGCTGCTTAAAACAAAATGTATTGTTGATTTGCGTAACATCTACAAAGTCAATGAAATGAAGGACTGTGGATTCCAGTACAGCTCAATCGGCCGTCCATCGATAACGGTTGAAGATGTACAAACAGAAAAAATCAGAGCGGTTTCGTGATCCGCGAAGAAAAATAAAGCTGATCTCTTTGTTCCGCCTTCATCTTTTCAACCAGTTTTTTTAACGGGTCGGAAGAATCTTTGCATGTGATAAGAACAGTATCGTTGGTGTCAATCACAACAATATTCTCGATACCAGCCACGGCAACAAGCCGCCCCGAGTTTGAACGGATCAGACAGTTTTCACTATCAATGGTGACAACATCGCCAGTGGTCACATTATTTTCTTCGGTCTTTGGTGAAATCTCCCAAATGCTTTCCCATGTGCCAACATCCGACCACGCCATATCACATGGAATAACAGTCACATCGGAAGATTTTTCCATGATGGCCTTATCAAATGGAATTTTAGGAACTTGAGAATAAAGATCTTCATCCGGCATATTGATGTGACCAACAGAAATGGACGATTCAACTCCATCAAAAACATCTATGGCCAAGGCCTTGAAAGATTCGACAACACAGTTTGTTTGGAACAAGAACATGCCGCTATTCCAATAGTAGGAACCGTCTTGCAAGAACGAAACAGCGGTCTGCAAATCGGGCTTCTCAACAAATTTTTCGACAGGAAGGATTGAGAGATCAGAAGATTTTTCACATTTGATGTACCCGTACCCTGTTTCCGGTCTGGTCGGAGTAATGCCGAATGTAACCAATTTATTATCATCTGCCGATTTTACCGCAGAGTGCAGCGCCGCCTCAAGGACATCCAGCTTGCCGATATAATGGTCGGACGGTAAAACCCACATATAGGAGTCTGCCCCGAACATTTCCTGACAATAACGGGCAGCTAAAGCCACAGCTGCTGCAGTATTACGAGCCATCGGCTCACAAAGAATATGCTCGGCTGCTCCTGCATCTTTTAAAGCGGACTGGATGGTCGTCGAGAGCGACTCCAGACAAACGCAGACAATGTCGGCAGCCGGACAATGTGAAACTTTTAAAGCACGATCAACCGTGTTTCTAAGCAAGGAATGATGATCGATCAGGTTCAAAAATTGCTTGGGCAGGTCTTCCCGACTTTCCGGCCATAAGCGCGTGCCGGAGCCTCCACATAAAATAACAGGAATAATTCTCATAACGCATACCTTAATTTTTTTTGAAACCAGCCTGATTGCTAAGCGAAGAGGGTATAAAAAACAAGAAATTTAACCAAAAAAGCGACATCCTCCTAATGTTATACATAATATAGAATTTTGAGGGGGAGAAATTGCGTATCTTCTTGACTCAAGGAGAAAATATCCCGCATAACCCTTTGATAGAAACCACCACCCATAATCATAGAGCGTCGAGGCATAATCATGTCATCACAATACAGCCAACTTGAACAAACGAACGAGTTTGATATTCGCGAAATTTTCCTTACGCTTTGGCGACATCGCGTTCTGATACTGACCATTTCCGCGATTGCTTTTTTTGTGGCGGCCATATTTATTCTAACGCGTCCGGCTTACTATAAAGCGACGGCAAGTCTCATGGTTGAGAAAGGGAACTTGAATCTTCCGGACTTTGCCGAGGTGACGGGCGGAGATCAATTCAGTAATTTTACAGTCCAAACCGAAGTAAAGGTTTTAACCTCCTCCGATTTAGCTCTGAAAACGATGGAGAGTATAAATTACGCTGAAAAAACAGGACATTCTGCAGACCAACTTTTAAATCTTGTTGGCAGTTTTGCGCGGTCTTTGAATGTAAGCTCTCAAGGATCATCGAAAATTATTGATGTGACTTTTCAAGCTCCTAATCCACAAGATGCGGCATTGATTGCCAATGCCCATGTGGACAGTTACCTAAATCTTCAGGTGGAAAACAAACAAAATGAAGTCAATAAATTGCGTGAATGGTTTCACGGAAAAGTCGGTGAATTAAAAGACGATGTTGTCAGAAAATCGCAAGCAGTAGAAAATTTCCGCGCCAAGGAAAAACTGGCAATTGGTCAGGGCTCGGAAGAACTGTTTTTGCACGACATTTCGGATCTTGCCGCACAATTGACACCGATACAGGTAAAAAAATTCGATGTTGAGGCAAAGATCAAGGCATTGGAATTGGCCAAGGAAGAAGATGGTGCAGACACCCTCGTAACCTTATCCGAATCTCCTGCCATGAATTCTTTAAAACAACAAGAAGCCCTTGCTGCGAAAGAAGTTCAAGAACTCCGCTCGCGTTATGGCTCTCGTCACCCCAAAATCTTGGCTGCACAAAATGCTTTGTACCAAGCCAGACAGTCAATTGCTTCGGAAGTAGAAAAAACTTTGGAGAATTTAAAAGCCGAACTCCATTCAATGGAAGCACAAGAAATGCTCTTGACTGGACGTTTGGATGAAGTCAAGGACATGAGTGACACGCAACGTGAAAAACTCATTCATCTAAAAACTCTGATAGTCGAAAGGGATGCCAGCCAGAAACAACTGGATAGCTTTTTAGCAAACTATGAAAGTCTTCAGTCCCAGATTAATTTTGCCCAACCGGATGCCTCTGTGATTTCCAGAGCAATCGCTCCGTCATGGCCATCCAACCCATCAAAATTTTTTATGTTGATTGTTGCCGCACTGTTTTCTGGAATTTTGGCCAGTACGATTATATTTGTAATCGAAATGCTACGGTCAGGATTGAGAAACTATGAAGATATTCGCCGCATGGGATTAAAACCGATGGGTATTTTGCCAGAAGTGACAGACCCCAATGATTTAACACTCATGGGAGCATCAAACCACCGTGAGGCAATCAAAAAAATCTATGTGGCCGCCTTGGCCGGAACAACGAGTAAATCCATTTTGTTTAGTTCGGCATTGCCCCGTGAGGGACGCACAACGCTGGTTTTTAATTTGGCGCATTATCTTGTGTCCTTGCACAAAAAAGTTTTAGTTATTGATGCAGACTTTGTAAAGCCGATGCTGACCCATTTGTGCAAGATAGAAGAGGGTGCTGGTATGATGGAAGTGCTCAACGGGGTTGCCAATATTCAGGATGTATTGCTAAAAACCAACGCAGGATTTTCTTTGATGCGCCGTGGAGACATGATTGGTCTATCTCCTGAAGGAATGGCATCGAAAGCATTTGAAGAAATGATGGGTTTCTTGAAAAATGAATTTGATTATATCTTGATTGACTCAGGCCCTGTTCTTTCACATTCTGAATCCGAAGTTCTGTGTAAAAAAGTCGACGGTGTCATCATCGTAACAGAATGGATGGAAACATCGAGAAAGAACGTCCATAATATGGTGACAACTTTACACGATATTTCTGCACCGGTTTTGGGAGTTGTTCTGAACCGCGTTGATCTGGATCGTTATAAGAAAGTAACTTCCGGATCCGATTTTCTTCTGGCAAGAGCAAATTAAACGTGACCGCGAAGAAGAGAGTTTTAAAGATAAGTCTGATCGTTGTCTGGATGATATGTCTGGTGGCTATGGGGGCTTTGTCCCTTATACCGGATTTGTTTAAAGCTGGTCACAATGAGGATAAAAACCTCCACATGCTAGCCTATGCCGTGATGACATCGGGTGCTATGGTGGTTTTACCTGGAAAAAAACTTAAAATTTGCGCCATCATTGGCCTATTTGGAATGGGATGGGGAATAGAGTATTTACAATCCATGATAGGAGGAAGAGAATCCTCTGTGCAAGATGGTTTGGCAAATATTATGGGAATGATAATAGGTTGTATTACCGGATTGTTAATAAATTCAGGATACAAAAAACCGACATTGAGCAGGGGGGGGAATAATTAAGGATGCAATCTTCAAAAAGCACAAAAAAACAAACAGAGACAAAACGAAAATTATACTTTTCTTCTTGTACACTCATGACTGTTTTGGGGATTATCCTTCTTCCTGTCATCGCACAGTCGGCTGAATATAACGAGACCTATCAAAAAACCCTTCGTGATGCTGGTGAAACAGATATGATCCATGGCATTAGAGCGGGTGGCTTTCTATTTTTGCCTGCTATGGGATTAAACACAGAATATGATGACAATATCGACAACGATAAAAATGACCATACCAGCGACATCATTACAACCGCCACGGGCTCTGTAAGTGTAAAATCGAACTGGAATCGCCACATGATTATGGCGGGAACAACACAGAAAAAAGTCAAATATAAAGAAAGAAAGAGCAGAGACTTCGTCTCGAATAGCTACTTTGCACAAGCGCGGTATGATGTAGCAAAAGAGACTGAGATGAACACAAGCGTGTCTCATTCCAAATCACATTTGTCCAGAGGAACAGGCGCAGATATTGATGTCACCAATCCTTTGGATTATTGGGTTGATACCGCCACGATAGGATTTAGCAGAACGCTTGGTTACATTCAGTTTGCCGTAGATGGAAAACAAATTATCTCGACTATTCTCGATAAAGCCAGAGCCTTGACCAGCGACTATGAGAAAAAGAAAACGAAATCGACAGGGGGCGTAATCTCCTATGTGCGGTCACCTGGAAACGCCTTGTATTTACGCACCAATTTTTCTGATAATGAATATAATTTGGTCAACGGCACAACCAGAGAAACAGATCTTTGGAATATCCGCTCTGGCATGGAATTCTCTACAGGCGGCTTATATAGCGGAGGGTTGTTTGGGCGGTGGCAGAGGCGAACAGATTCATCTCTGGACAGCGCAGATCAATTTTTCTCTTTGGGAGGAAATTTACAATGGAATATAACAAGACTAACTAGTCTTCGTTATAGCTTCGATAAAAATTTTAGTGAAGGGGAGTCTTCTGTAAGCGATACGGCTCTTTTAACATCACAACAACTGGTTTTGTCAAATAGCTTCACAAGGCTTTGGGATGGATCAATTTCTCTACAAAAAGATGATTACGATTACTCTGTATCCGGTACGCCGTTAGAGGCAACGCTTTATATCGGAAAAGTTGAAAGCAGTTACGCTCTGACAGATTCTCTGGATTTCAATATCGGTGTTTCTCACCAAAGGAAAGAATCCGATAACAAGGATAGCGAATATAACAGTAACAGCGTCTATGTCTCGTTTACTTACGTACACTAATTTTAATCATAGTTTAGATACGCACAGTATGGAATATTTGCTTTTTCCTCTCCCAAAAGCTATCACAACGGACATCGTGGCTCATACACCCCCTCATGAATACAACCACAATCTGCCGCGCCACGTCCAGACTTGGCCAGTCCCCCAGCGACTCTCAAATATTTGAGGAAAACCTCAAGGAGGGATGAATATCGCCAAACAGGCCAGAACATGCTGCTGATGAATACCCACACAGACGTTATGAAAGACATAATCCGCCTTTCTTGGAGCAGATAACAAAAAAGCGGGGGGTATAATGAGGTGCCCCCGTTGATATTTTTCCAAAGGAACTAAATGGTTCTTTCGGGTATTAAGCGGTTAAAGGAGAAAGCCATGACCAGAACAGATTATTGGACCAGAAAAGCTTTTTTATTTGCGGCAGCAACGGTATTGGTGACTTCATCACCCGCAATGGCAGACTCGGGAAAAGACAAGAGCCATGGGAAAAGTGAAGCCCGCCACGAAATGGAATATCACAACAGCAACGAGCATGACGGAGGCAATATGACCATCATCCGCATTGGCGATGATGACCGTATGGTCTTGCGTGGGTATATGGATGAGGAGTATAAAACCAACTGCCCACCGGGATTGGCGAAAAAACATAATGGCTGCTTGCCGCCGGGATTGGCAAAAAAAAGCTATGAAATCGGTCACAGCTTACCCGATGACATAAAATATGAACCAGTACCGCGTATCATTTTGGAACGTCTGCACCCCGCCCCAAACGGCTATCAATATGTGAAGGTAGACACGGATGTCTTGTTGATCGGAGAAGCCAGCAAGAAAGTCATTGATGCCGTAACATTGCTTTCAGGTGTCGGTAAACAATAATCATAAAGGTGGCGGAGTGATAGGAATTCCGCCATTTTGATTTATTTTCTTTACATTCTTGCCAAAGACTTTATAAATTCCCTGCAAATTCCACATAAAGACAAAGGATTTGCGCCATGCTGCTTCAGGATAAAATCTCGGAAGGTTTAACATTTGATGATGTGCTGCTGTTACCGGCAGCGTCCGAAGTCCAGCCAACTGATGTTGATACTTCGACCCAGCTCACCAAAACAATTTCCTTGAAAGTCCCTTTGCTCTCTGCGGCGATGGATACCGTCACCGAAGCCCCGATGGCAATCGCCATGGCGCAACAAGGCGCATTGGGCATTATCCACCGCAACATGACGATTGAAGAACAGGCCGAAGAAGTTCGCCGCGTCAAACGCTATGAATCCGGTATGGTGGTTAACCCGATTACCATTTTACCGACCTCGACTTTGGCACAGGCCTTGGAAACAATGCGCCGTTATAACATTTCCGGCGTTCCTGTGACCGAAGAAAACGGTAAACTGGTGGGCATTCTAACCAACCGTGATGTGCGTTTCGCCGAAAATCCCAACCAGCCGGTTCAGGAATTGATGACCTCTGAAAATCTGGTGACGGTTGTGGGATCAGTGGATAAAGACGAAGCCCGCCGCTTGCTGCATAAACATCGTATTGAAAAATTACTGGTGGTGGATAAGGCCGGAAAATGTATCGGCCTGATTACCGTCAAAGATATTGAAAAATCACAAAATTATCCGCTGGCCAGCAAAGACGAAAAAGGCAGCCTGCGCGCAGGCGCAGCCGTTGGAACAGGCGACGTGAACGGATACGACCGCGCATTGGCTTTATGCGATGCGGGTTTGGATGTCGTGGTAGTGGATACGGCGCACGGACATTCCAAAGGCGTACTCGATATGGTTGCACGAATTAAAAAAGAATGCGGTGACCGTATGCAGATTATCGCAGGAAATATCGCAACGGGTTCCGCCGCAAAGGCGTTGATTGATTCCGGAGCAGATGCAGTAAAAATCGGCATTGGCCCGGGCTCAATTTGTACAACCCGCGTTGTGGCGGGCGTCGGTGTTCCACAATTAACGGCGATTATGAATGCGGCCGAAGTCGCTATGAAACAAGGCGTTCCTGTCATTGCTGATGGAGGCATTAAATATTCGGGTGATCTGGCCAAAGCCATCGCTGCCGGAGCAAGCGTTGCCATGATGGGCGGCGTATTCGCCGGAACAGATGAAGCCCCGGGTGAAGTGATTTTGTATCAAGGCAGATCGTATAAATCCTATCGTGGTATGGGCTCGGTTGGAGCAATGGTCGAAGGCTCGGCTGATCGCTATTTCCAAGGCAAAGTATCCGAAAGCAATAAACTGGTTCCCGAAGGCATCGAAGGCCGCGTGCCGTATAAAGGTTCAATCGTTCCGGTCATTCACCAAATGGTGGGGGGCTTACGGGCATCAATGGGCTATACCGGATGTCCGACAATTCCCGAGATGCAAAAACGTGCCGAATTTATCCGCATGACAGGCGCAGGATACCGTGAAAGCCATGTCCATGATGTGACCATCACCCGTGAAGCACCAAATTATCGCAGCGAATAAAACCTAATCTTCATGAAGGTCGATTTGTCCTGCGCCAAGGATTACTTCATTGGCGTGGTCGCCGCTTTGTAACAAAACAGCAATCCCCGACAGCTGGGGCGGAAGATTGTCAAATGGAACATTGGCCGTTTCGGAAACTCCATCCCAGAAGGAAGACAGATCACGAATATCCAGAACCGGATTAATATAATTTCCCTGCGTATCTTGCCCGTAAATCATAGCAATTAAACGATAGGGCTTATCATGAAAAGGATGATTGATAAGACTGGCGGGAAAAGCCAATTCGAAACCTTCACCCTTTTCTGTTGCCAAGGGCTCAATGGAAATTTCCGGCAACCCGTCTCTGGCTTTTTCGATGGATTGATTAATCCAGTATGATTTGGAACCGACCATCCGCGCTTGGCCATTGATAATCATTTGCGGCGTATAAACGCCCTTATTTCCGTCTGCCTGGTCATACTTATCTTGGCGGTCGGTGCATAACCCGAGCGCATAAGGATCAGCACGCCCTTGCGGACGATCCCAGTAAGTAATATGGCATCCCAAAGCAATGATATGGGCACGCTTGGACAGCTGTTTCAGGAATTCATCCGCAGGCGGACAATAAGGGCAATTGCTACTGGTAAACAATTCAACAACCACAGGTCCTGCAACAGCAATATCTTCCAGTTGGGGTGAAGTCTGAACCGGGTGATAAAATGTCCGCACCATAGCCACCGCCAGAAGGCACAGACCAAACAGATAAAAGTGCTTTTTGAATTTCATAACCGGATTATAAAGTGAAAATCTGGATCATTCAATCGACTTGGATTATGTATGAACAAAGAAAGAATAAATTAACCATTATGATGGATACTTCCGACAGGACAACTCTGACCAATCTTCCTGAAAGGTAGACATGAAAATGGCGAATTATAAAATCAACGGTTCTATTGTCGATATGACGGGGGATGGGGTTTGGCCGCACATGTCTGCTGAAATTCGTGACCAGTTGATTGCACCATTTTTTGATGTTGATTGGAAAGTGCATGATATTTCGTTAGAAGCACGTGATAAAACAAATGACGCCGCTTTGAATGACGCGATTGCGGATTTAAAAACACATAAAGCCGCCGTCAAAGGGCCAACAATCACGCCGACGATGGATGAAACCAAAAAAATGGGTCTTTCGAAAAAATGGGATTCCCCCAACGGAATTATTCGCCGCGCCATTAATGGTGCAGCCATTTTGCGCAATACCATTGAAATTGAAGGCATTGGAAAATTCGCCCCCTTGATGAAAGATGTCACAATTGTTCGCCAAGCGGTTGGCGGAATTTATGGCGCACCGAATGTTCCTGTTCCGGGGAGCGGGAAAATAAAAGTCATTTTTGAAGGCGATGACGGATCAACACAAATTCTGGTTGATGATCGTAAAGTGGATACAGGGGTTGCCCTTTTGACAACAGAAACCGACAGCTCAATCCGCGATTATGCCCACGCTGTGTTTGCTCAGGCTTTGGCTATGAATAAATCCGCAATATTTGCCGGAAAAGATACCATCAATCCGGTATATGACGGTCGGTTTATCGACATTTTCAATGAAATCTTCCAAGAATTTTACGCAGAAAAATTCAAAGCCGCAGGCATTACCTTTAGCGATAAAGTTCAATTGATTGATGCCGTTGTGTCTAAAATTCCTCAAGGAAAAATGAATAATATGATTATTGCCCTTAAAAACTACGACGGTGATGTCGTCTCTGATCAGGTTGCGGGGGAGCATAAATCTTTGGGGCTGATGGACTCGACGCTTGTGTCTGCCGATGGCACATTATTGGCTGATCCGCCGCATGGAACAGCACCGGATCTGGAATCGGCATGGCACGAGAAAAAGATCCTTCTTGCTAATCCGACCGCACATATTTTTGCCTATGCCGAAGCTATTCGTCATAAAGCCGAACTGAATGGACAAGAAGAAGGCGTTAATTTGGCTAAAAAGTTGAAACTTGCCGTAACCACAACAATTGAATCCGGTTTGAAATCAGGCACTTTAACGGGTGATTTGGCGTCCGATAAAAGCAAGTCAATCAGCGGACAACAATTTATCGCCAATGTCCGCGATACGTTTGGGAAAATGATTGAAAAAGTTTAAGGAAAATAAAAGATTCCTTCTGATCTGATATTTCTGATATTTAGAGTGCGCCTCTTGTTGTTTTAGCAAGGGGCGTGGCTTTTTGCCGCATAATTAAAAATAGCAACGAAATCAGCCTTTTTATGCGGCACTGCAGCTTGCATCCCCTGACAAATAGCCTATAAGAATGAGCATAAAGGGAGTGAAAATATCTCCCGAATTGATGAGAGTTCACGGACTTATTTTTTATCACTCAGGAGACAAAAGAATGACCACATCACCCGCTGGAAAAAAAGAAATCTGTTCAGGACTCGGAGACGATAATAATCAGTGGGGAAAAGACAACTCGACCGAACAAGCATGGCGTGGATATTCTGCAGGAAACTGGCAGCGTGAAGTTGATGTTCGTGATTTTATTCAACGTAATTATACACCGTACTTGGGTGACGATCGCTTCTTGTCCGGAGTATCTGCCAAAACGCAAGCCCTGTGGAATACCCTTATCCCGCTTTTAAAAGCCGAACGTGATAAGGGCGGGGTATTAGATGCCGATACTTCGGTTGTAACCAGTCTGACCGCCCATGACGCCGGATATATCAATACCCAATTAGAAGAGATTGTAGGTTTGCAAACTGATAAGCCGTTGAAACGTGCAATTTTTCCAGCAGGCGGCGTCAAGATGGTGGAAGATGGCTTGAAAGCTTATGGTTTTAGTCTGTCGCCAGAGGTTCGCGAGATTTATACTCAACATCGCAAGTCACACAATCAGGGAGTCTTTGATGCGTATACCCCTGAAATGCGTGCCGTTCGTAAATCTGGAATTATTACAGGACTGCCTGATGCGTATGGCCGTGGCCGTATCATAGGCGATTATCGTCGTGTTGCACTTTACGGTGTTAATGTTCTGATCCGTGATAAAGACCGACAAATGGCATCGCTCGATAGTCTGCCTATGGATGAATCGGTTATCCGCCAACGTGAAGAATTGTCTGAACAAATCAGGGCGCTGACAGATTTGAAAACAATGGCAGAACGCTATGGCTATGACATTTCTGGCCCGGCATTAAATGCACGAGAAGCGGTTCAATGGACGTATTTTGCTTATCTGGGCGCGGTCAAAGAACAAAATGGGGCGGCTATGTCCTTTGGTCGGACTTCGACCTTCCTGGATGTCTATTTTGATCGTGACATCAAAGAGGGAACGTTGACCGAGGACGAAGCCCAATCTTTGATTGACCAGTTAGTTATCAAATTGAGAATTGTTCGTTTCTTGCGCACCCCTGAATATGACTCGCTTTTCTCTGGTGACCCGACATGGGTAACGGAATCGATTGCAGGTGTCGGTCTTGATGGGCGACCTTTGGTCACCAAGACCAGCTTCCGTTTTCTGCAAACCCTGAATAATCTGGGCGCAGCACCTGAACCAAACCTGACGGTTCTATGGTCACAAAATTTACCGCAAGGATTTAAGGATTTCTGTTCCAAAACATCGATCGCCACATCATCTGTTCAATACGAAAACGATGATATGATGCGCTCCTACTGGGGAGATGATTACGGTATTGCTTGTTGTGTATCGGCAATGCGTATCGGTAAACAAATGCAGTTTTTTGGTGCGCGCGCCAACCTTGCCAAAACCTTGCTCTATGCCATCAATGGCGGGCGAGATGAAGTGAGCGGTGATCAGATTGGGCCTTTGCTGCCTGCGATGTCATCGGATGTTTTGGATTATGATGAAGTGATGCAACGCTTTTTGCCGATGATGGATTGGCTGGCCAAGACCTATGTCAACGCACTGAACGTCATTCATTATATGCATGATAAATATGCCTATGAACGTCTGGAAATGGCATTGCATGACCGTGACATTCTTCGCACCATGGCTTGTGGAATTGCCGGACTGTCTGTTGTTGCAGATTCTCTGGCTGCCATCAAATACGGCAAGGTCACGGCTATCCGTGATGAAAAGGGATTGGCCAAAGATTTTCAGATAGAAGGAAATGTTCCGCATTTTGGCAATAATGATGATCGTGTGGACAGCATTGCTGTTTGGCTGGTAGAAACTTTTATGAACTCCCTTCGTAAAAACCCGACCTATCGGGATTCTGTTCTAACCCAATCGGTTTTGACCATCACCTCGAACGTGGTTTATGGCAAAAAAACGGGGAGCACACCGGATGGCCGCAAAGCAGGCGAGCCATTTGCTCCAGGAGCCAATCCAATGCATGGTCGGGATGAGAAGGGCGCTGTCGCTTCCATGGCTTCCGTCGCCAAACTTCCATACGCCAGCGCGCAAGATGGAATATCTTATACCTTCTCGATTGTTCCTGAAGCCTTGGGACGGACAGAGAAGGATAGAGTGACCAACATGTCCCATTTGATGGATGGATATTTCGGTGCAAATGACCATACAGAAGGAGCCCACCACGTCAATGTTAACGTGTTCAATCGGGAAACCTTGCTGGATGCGATGGATCATCCTGAGAACTATCCGCAATTGACTATTCGTGTCTCTGGCTATGCCGTGAATTTCATCAGGCTAACACGGGAACAGCAAATGGATGTGGTGAACCGAACTTTCCATGCCAACGTCTAATTCCCATCAAGGATTTGTTCATTCAATAGAAACAGCCGGAGCCGTTGATGGCCCCGGCATTCGTTATATATTGTTCCTCTCTGGCTGTCCTTTACAATGCCAATATTGCCACAATCCTGATTCTCGCAAAATGAAAGAAGGCACACTCAAAACGGTGGATGAAGTGATGTCTGACATTAAGCCGTATATCTCGACCCTGAAACGGATGAAGGGCGGCGTGACGATCAGCGGGGGCGAGCCTTTGACGCAGACAGAATTCTGTGGTGCAATTCTTGAACAGTGTAAAGCATTGGGACTTCATACCGCAATCGACACCAGTGGTTTCCACGGGATGGATGTGGATGGTATCTTTCTGCAGAATACTGACCTTGTTCTTCTTGATATCAAATCATCGTTACCTTCACTGTATAAGAAAATCACGCGGGTTGATTTGCAACCGACTCTTGATTTCCTGCATCGCCTGTCCGAACTGGATAAGCCTGTCTGGGTACGTTTTGTACTGATTCCGGAACTGACCGACAGTGAAGAGAATTTGCGGGGTGTCGCAAAAATTTGTGCGTCTTTTCCCAATATCCAACGGGTGGATCTTCTTCCTTTCCACAAAATGGGGGAATATAAATGGAAAGAAAGAAATCTTCCCTATGCATTGGAACATATTTCTCCGCCTGATGCCGCTGCAATGGAACGTGCCCGCACCATCTTCCGTGAGCAAGGCGTTGTCGCCGTTTAGAGCAGAAATATTCAAAGCCGTACACATAACCTTTAGCTCCCCGATATTTTTGTCGGAGATTTAATACATTTAAGTGATACTATCAGGGGAACTGTCTAAACGAGGAACAAGATGACCGAACACGAAATGCCCTTGATTACAACCTTGTCCTTTGGCTTGATCATGGCCTTTATGTTGGGTCTGGTTGCCGTACGATTGCGCTTGCCGCCCATCGTGGGATATCTGTTGGCGGGTGTTGTCATTGGGCCATACTCACCTGGGTATGTAGCCGATGTTGGTATTGCCAACCAACTTTCGGAAATCGGGATTGTTTTGCTGATGTTTGGTGTCGGCCTTCATTTTTCGTTCAAGGACTTGCTTGAAGTTAAAAAAATTGCCATCACCGGAGCCTTTGCACAAATTGCAATTTCCGTCGCAATAGGAATGGGACTTGCCCATCTTTGGGGATGGAGGCCGGAAACCGGATTTGTCTTTGGCCTCGCCTGTTCGGTTGCCAGTACGGTTGTGATGATGCGTGCCATGGAAGATAACCATCTTCTTCAAACCACAATCGGAAAAATTTCAGTGGGTTGGCTGGTTGTTCAAGATCTTGTTATGGTTCTGGCCTTGGTGCTTATTCCATCTTTGGCAACAACGGGTGATGATACCGAGATTCATCTGGAAATGCTTATCGGTGGCGCGGTGGCTATGGCAAAAATGGCGCTCTTCATTGTCGTGATGATGCTCTTGGGGTATAAAACGCTTCCTGCCGTCTTGCATCAGGTGGCCGCGACGCGCTCGCGCGAATTATTCACTCTGGCCGTCTTGGCTGTGGCCGTCGGCGTGGCGTTTGCTGCAGGTATGATTTTTGGTGTATCTTTGGCACTGGGCGCATTTATTGCGGGTATGATGCTCAAAGAATCAAGTTTAAGCAAAGACATTGCCGAACGGGCTCTCCCTTTACAGGATGCGTTTGCGGTTCTGTTTTTTGTCGCAGTCGGAATGTTGTTCAATCCGGCGATCCTTTGGGAAAACCCATCCGCAGTCTTCTTGTGTGTGCTGACCATCATGGTGGGGAAATCTCTGGCATCGTTTTTTATCGTGGCTGTTTTTAAATACCCACTAAAAACCGGACTAATGGTCACCGCAGGTTTAGGACAGATCGGTGAGTTTTCGTTTATTCTTGCGACATTGGCTTTATCTCTTGGTATTTTTGATGCGCAGGTTAATGATATTTTGCTGGCCGGAGCAATAATCTCTATTTCGCTCAACCCTCTGACCTTTCTCTGCTCGAATATCTTGAATAAATATATTTCAGCGCGACCAGAATGGGCGCGGATGTTTGCCATGCCTGATGATGATGCCTTGGCACATTTAAGTCCTGATGAAGCGCCGATTATCCGCTCTCTCGTCATTCTTGTGGGGGCAGGAAGTATCGGCGGTTATATTTGCGACCATGTGAATGAATTACTCCATGAATTGATAGTCATTGAAACCAATCGGGAAAAAGCCGAGGAACTTCGTGCCAAGGGATACCATGTGATCGCCGGGGATGCTGGAAACGCAGAAACATTGAATGAAGCCATGATCGGAAAAGCAGTTGCAATTATCATAGCCATTCCTGATGCTTTTGAAGTTGCTCGTGTCATCGAAACTGTTCGGGAAGTTAAGCCTTCTATCAAGATTGTAATTCAGGATCGCTATGATTTTGGTGCAACGATAGATATGGAAGAAATTGAGGTTGACCTAAAGGTTACAGGCTCGGACGAAATTGCCAAACGCATGCTGTCTTATTTACGCGAAATCTCCGGAAAATAAAAACCCCCGAAAAATCGGGGGTATAAAATTGATTTAAAAGAAATCATTGGCAAGCCAGACATTCTTCGTATTTGGCGGGCTCTTCGCTTTCACCCAATTCCAATTGTTTGGGCTCTGCGTCATTGGCGAGCTTGCTGCGAGTCCAACTGGCGGCGCTTTCCGCACGTTGAATGGATTTGGAACGGCAATAATACAAGGATTTAACGCCCTTCGCCCATGCCGCCCAGTGAATAGCGTGAAGATCTCTTTTATGCACATTGGCAGGCAAGAAGACATTGAGCGACTGCGCCTGACAGACAAATTGTGTCCGGTCACCCGCATGTTCGATCAACCAGCGTTGGTCAATTTCGAACGCCGTTTTAAAGACATCTTTTTCTTCATCCGACAAGAAATCAAGATGCTGGACAGACCCCTCATTGGTATAGATGGATGACCAGATATCTTCGTTATTCATTCCTTTTTCTTCCAGCAATTTCATGAGATACGGGCTCTTGACTGCAAAAGAACCGGACAATGTTTTATGAGTGAATGCATTTGCGGCAACCGGCTCGATTCCTGGGGATGTCCCCCCGCAGATAATCGAGATCGACGCAGTCGGCGCAATCGCCATCTTGTTGGAAAAACGTTCCATCACGCCGTAATCAGCAGCATCAGGACACGCTCCGCGTTCATGAGCCAGCTTGACCGATGCATCATCCGCTTGACGTTTGATGTGTTGGAACATGCGACGATTCCAGACTTTGGCCATTACTCCCTCCATGGGAATCATTTTTGATTGCAAGAACGAATGGAATCCCATGACTCCCAATCCAACAGAACGTTCACGCATCGCGGCATATTTGGCACGTTTCATCGAATCTGGAGCCTTATTGATAAAGTCGGTCAAGACATTATCCAGAAAACGCATAATGTCTTCAATAAAGGTCGGATGATCCTGCCACTCTTCAAATGTTTCTAGATTAAGAGAAGACAAGCAACACACAGCTGTTCGGTCATTGCCCAGATGGTCGCGACCAGTCGGCAAAGTAATTTCGGAACACAGATTGGACATTTTCACGTTCAATCCGGCCATTTTATGATGCTCGGGAATGCGGTCATTCACATGGTCGATATAAACAATGTATGGCTCTCCGGTTTCAATCCGCGCAGTCAGCAAACGCACCCAAAGATCACGTGCTTTCACGCGGGAAATAACAGCTTTGTCTTTCGGGGAACGCAACGCCCACTCGCCATCTTCAGCCACGGCATGCATAAAGGCATCAGAAACCAGAACGCCATGATGCAAGTTCAAGGCTTTTCGGTTTGGATCACCGCCGGTCGGGCGGCGGATTTCAATAAATTCTTCGATTTCAGGATGATCAATCGGCAAGTAGATAGCCGCAGACCCGCGACGGAGGGATCCTTGAGAGATGGCAAGGGTCAAAGAGTCCATCACACGAATAAACGGAACAATTCCAGATGTTTTGCCGTTGCGACCGACTTTTTCACCGATCGAACGGACATTCCCCCAATAAGACCCGATACCGCCACCCAAGGAGGCCAGCCAGACATTCTCGTTCCATAAAGAAACAATCTCTTCCAAAGAGTCATTGGTTTCATTGAGAAAGCAGGAAATCGGCAATCCACGGCTTGTCCCCCCATTGGATAGAATCGGGGTCGCGGGCATAAACCACAGATTTGAAATATAATCATAAAGACGCTGGGCGTGAGCCGAGTCATCACCATAATACATGGCAACGCGGGCAAACAGGTCTTGGGGACCTTCTTCGGGCAGCAAATAACGGTCAACCAATGTGGCAATGCCAAAGGCTGTTAATTTTGAATCACGTGATTTATCAGTCGTGATCCGGTTGCCTCGTTCCATTTGTGCAACGTCAAACATAATCCAGTCTCCCTAAAACTCTGCTTCACCCTATACAAACAGGGCAAAAAAATAAGATAAATTTGGTTTTTCTCAGTGAGGACAGAATGTGCAGAAAACACAATCTGTTGTGATAAGTACACCTAATAACCTACTACATCTCGTATTCGAGACACAACAAGTCTTGAAGGAAAAATAATAAATTTGCAAGCATCCAAAAACCAAGACTCTCCGTAAAAGTCGTGCTGAATCAGAATGTTATTTTTTATGTGTGAATCGGGGACAACTTTTAAAAGCACGAAAATTCCAGAATTACATCTATTCGCAATGGCAAAATATCGGGAATAATTTTCCAGAAAGTATGTCATAAGTCATAATCATGGAAAAAACGGAACAAATGTCGCCGAATCGATTCGGTTGATTCTTTTTTGATGCCAGCGGGTGCTAACACAAAGAAACAGCCCCGAAGAGCTGTTTGAAGGTTTATAGAAGACTGATATAAAACCTGATTATTTTTTGTAACTATCACTGTACGACTTGGCCAATACAGCATTGATATCAATTTTGTCGAGATCAATTCTACCACAAGCAGTCGCGCCAAGCTCGCTGATATAGGATGATTTTTTACAAAACACGCTACCTGTAAGAGAGTTAGCAGCTTTAGGTTCCGCTTGTTTGAGATTGGATAATTGTTTATTTGCTGCAGTTTTCAGTTCATTCACCGCCGAATTCACAATAGGTGTTGGCGCTGTTGCAAGAGTTGTATAATTGGACAGTTTTGACTGCACAGTGGTGATTTGGCTTTGTAAAGCAACCTTGGCTTTTTCCTGAGATTTAACCAAAGCAGCAAGGTCAGACACAGTTGGACATTTAGATCCAGACAATCCATCTACGGTACATTTACCAGAGGCAAGACCATATTTAGAGCCAACGATCTTTTCTTTTAAAGCCGCATATTGTGCCGTATAAGCCTGATTTTGCATAGCCTGAGCACTAAGAAGCTTATCAAGGTCATAATGGAGGCTATCTACGTTTGAATTTGAGATCACAGGGGAATGAGCCGCGACCAAACCAGGACTAAACATTGGTTGTTTCGGGGCAGCCAGTTTGTTTGACTTTTCAAGCGCAGCCGCGACATATTTATTATATTTCACAGTCTTCCCATTATTCAAAACCAAGTCAGGATTAGACACTGGAGGAAGCACGGTTGGCGATGAAGCCAAGGTTGGAAGCGTTACTCCGCTTACCCCGTCTGCAGGGTAATAAACCTCGTCAACCTCCTGATGGCCGACCAGTTTGTTTGACTTTTCAAGCGCAGCCGCGACATATTTATTATATTCCACAGTCTTCCCATTGTTCAAAACCAAGTCAGGATTAGACACTGGAGGAAGCACGGTTGGCGATGAAGCCAAGGTTGGAAGCGTTACTCCGCTTGTCCCGTCTGCAGGGTAATAAACCTCTGCAACGTTTTGAGAGCCAACCAGTTTGTTTGACTTTTCAAGCGCAGCCGCGACATATTTATTATATTTCACAGTCTTCCCATTGTTCAAAACCAAGTCAGGATTAGACTCTGAATGCGTCACTGTTGATAATGAAGTCAGAGTTGAGCATGAGGAAGAAATAACGGCCACCCCATCAGTATTATAAGAGCATGTCGTGGCTTCAGCAGCACCTACAAACCCTATCCCACCGATCATGGAAATTGCCGCAAAAATTGCAAAAGATTTATGAAAGATACAGACCGATTTATCGGATTTAGAAACAAAAATCCCCATTTTACCCTCCTCAAGGCCAAAACTCAGCCTGTTTAAATTTGAGAACCCACAGAGCTTCTGCGGTAGTTCTACCAACACACTATTTATGTTAACACTTCGAAGGTTAACTTTCTATGAATTAGGTAAAATTGTATCTATTTGAAAAATATGAACAGCACGAACAGCGGTTCAAAAATACAAAAACAACATAGTGTGTTGAGTTTGCAAATAAAACGCTATATGTAGTATTTACAAGAGGGTTTTTTCTGGTGTTGACCGAAAAATGCTTGCGCGGGGATAGAGAATCGGTGTTGATTGAGCCATCAAAAAATGACAAAAAATATAAATTTAAGTCCAGATCGCGCGTTATTGCGCATAAATGAGTTTTTAAAGGAGTTTGCCATGTCCAATGCTGTTACCGTTACGTCGAATGAAGAATTGAGCGACGATGTGACCAAATCCAAGTCTCCTCTGTTGGTTGAGCGCCACGTTTACAAACCGTTCCTTTATCCGTGGTGTTATGAGGCATGGTTAACCCAGCAACGGATTCATTGGCTGCCGGAAGAGGTTCCTTTGGCTGAAGATGTCCGTGATTGGAAACAAAAACTGACTCCATCGGAAAAAAACCTGATGACCCAGATTTTCCGCTTTTTCACACAAGCCGATGTTGAAGTGAACAACTGCTATATGAAACATTACTCGCGCGTGTTCGGACCGGTTGAAGTTCAAATGATGCTTGGCGCATTTGCAAATATGGAAACGGTTCACATCGCGGCTTACTCGCATTTGTTGGATACGCTGGGGATACCGGAAGTCGAATATCAGGCCTTCATGAAATATAAGGAAATGAAGGATAAATATGATTTCTTGCAAACAGCCAGCATGAAATCACGTCACGATATTGCAAAGACAATGGCGATGTTCGGTGCATTTACCGAAGGTGTCCAGCTTTTTGCGTCCTTTGCTATTTTGATGAACTTTCCGCGTTTCAACAAAATGAAGGGTATGGGACAGATTATTACATGGTCGGTGCGCGATGAAACCTTGCACTGTCTGTCGATGATAAAATTGTTTAAATCCTTTATCGCGGAAAATCCAGACATCTGGACAGAGCAGCTGCGTACTGAAATCACAGAAACAGCTCAACGCATTGTCGAAATTGAAGATGCCTTTATTGATCTGGCCTTCGAGCAAGGTGGGGTTGAGGGGTTGGAAGGAAGTGAAGTAAAGGCCTATATCCGCTATATTACAGACCGTCGTCTGCAGCAGTTGGATCTTGAGCCTATCTTTGGCGCAGATAAAAATCCACTGCCATGGATGGATCAGATGCTCAATGGGGCAGAACATACCAACTTCTTTGAAAATCGTGCGACTGAATATTCTAAAGCATCGACCGAAGGATCTTGGGAAGATGCATTTGGAGAAACTGCTTTCACTGGTGAATACCATAAAAAAACGGCTTAGTTAAAAAGGTGATCCTTCAATTGATGCCAAAATAGAATCCGATACGCCCCGTAACGGGACGTATAAATTATTCATCTGATGCTTGCTTGCGAAATCCGGTAGCCAGCAAATACTTCTCTGAACTATCGGAGCGGGAGGCGGGTGGCTTTAGGTGACGAACCGTTTTGAAATCAATCTTGATCCGCGCTAAAAGCTCTGATTCCGCTCCACCCTGAAAGGTCTTTGCTAAAAACGATCCGTCCTGTTTCAGAATTTGAGTGGCAAAATCATATCCGGCTTCGACCAAGCCCATGATCTTTAAATGGTCAGTATTTTTGTGGCCGGTGGTGTTATGCGCCATGTCGCTTAAAACGACATCGGCTTTGCCCCCTAGCGCATCCTTTAATTTTTGAGGAGCATCATCCGCCATAAAATCTTGTTGCATAAAAATGACCCCTGGCAATTCATCCATTTCCAAAAGATCAATCGCAACAATTTTTTTACAGCCCTTCTCCAGGGCAATTTGACACCACCCCCCGGGGGCGGCACCCAAATCGACAACCAGCATTCCTGATTTCAGGAATTTGTGCTTCTCATCCATTTCCAGAAGTTTATAAGCAGCGCGTGACCGATACCCGTCCTTTTGTGCTTTGGTAACGTAAGGGTCATTAAGTTGCCGTTCAATCCATCGCGTGGAGGAGGCTTTGCGGCCTTTAGCTGTTTTGATCTTTTTCATTTCAGATGATGAGTACTATAGAAGAGGCGGTAAAAGCCATGAAAAAAATGGATAAGGACGCAGCCAAATAGATTGCACTATGCGTAAAGGGCGAAAAATAGGACAAAAGAAGGTAAAGTGTGCTGAAAAAGCCATAAACGACAAACCCCCTGTTCATCAGACTCCAATCAAGCAATCCGGTAAATCCAGTCTCAAAACCAGTGGATTGGATGATCTCGACCTGAAGCCGAAGGACAAACATGCACAAAAGCATAAAAGCCAAAGCTTTCCATCGTTGCCTTTTGTGAACGATCAAGGGCGTAATCACCAGCCAAACGGTATCAAGCCAATCACTGACGAATAAATGTCCATAATAATGTATTGTGTCGAGCAACTGGAAAAAATCCTACAAAAATAACATTTATAGCCCATCCACTCTTGGAAAAGGGGGGAAAAGACTTCACATTGCTGTTATAGTAATGTGAACAATTCAAAAAGTCATACAGGTTTTTATATGAAGCTTCAATTCCGCCCCTTTGTGTCTGCGACTCTTTGTGCCGCAATGGTTCTGGCCTGTCCTTTGAATGTGCAGGCTCAACAATCCGGACAGACCATTATCCGTGATGCCGAAATAGAACAGAGTATTCGTGAATGGACGGCAGATGTGATCCGCGCGGCTGGTATGAATCCAGAACAAATAAAGATCATTCTGGTTCAAAGTCCGGACGTCAACGCATTCGTTGCAGGGGGCGCGAATATCTTTATTTATACTGGCCTTATTCAAAAAACTGACAATGCAGGCGAAGTGATTGGTGTGATTGCGCACGAATTGGGGCATATCGCGGGCGGACATTTGACCAGAACGGGGGAGGTTGCCAGAAACGCATCTTTCGAAACCATTATGGGGGCTCTGATTGGATTGGGCGCCGCCGTTGCAACAGGAGACGGGAGCGCCGCCGCTGCAGGAATTCGCATTGGCCAAGGGCAAGCGATGAATAAATATCTGGCTTACAGCCGCGTTCAGGAGTCGAGTGCGGATCAGGCAGGATTTAGATTCTTAAGCGGTGCAGGAATGAGTCCCGAAGGTTTAACCAGCTTTTTGGAAAAACTCTCGTCCCAAGAGCTTTTAACCACATCCCAGCAATCCCAGTATGTGCGCACCCACCCGATGTCCAGTGACCGTGTCGAAGCTTTGGAAAACAAGCTCAAGAATTCACCACAACAGAGTGTCAAGCTTCCGGAAGACTGGGACAGGCAATATGGCCTGATGAAAGCCAAACTGCTGGGGTTCATTACCCCTCAACAAGTCACATATGCATATAAGAAAGAAGATACCTCTCTGCCTGCATCCTACGCGCGGGCAATCGCGGCCTATAAATTCAATCATGTTCAGGAATCTCTTGATCTGGCAGATTCTTTGATAAAACGGGAACCACAGAATCCATATTTCCTTGAACTCAAAGGCCAGATGCTTTTTGATTTTGGTAAGGCCGCGCAGGCAGTTCCCTATTACGAAAAGTCAGTAAAATACGCACCGGAGTCCGGTTTGATCCGGATGGCTTATGCACAGGCTTTGATCGAAAGTTCCGGAAAAGACCCATTAAGATTGAAAGATGCAATCGGCCAGCTTAAACGGGCAGAACGGGACGAGCCCCGCGTTTCGAAAATCAAAAGATTATTGGCGACCGCCTTTGGTAAAATGGGCAAAGAGCCAGAGGCTCGGATCTATTTGGCGGAAGAAGCTTTGATGCAGGGGAATAAAAGTGAGGCTTTGAGGATTGCAAAAGTAACCAAAGAGCATCTTGTTCCGAATAGTCCGGAAGCTCTTCGCGCCGCTGATATTATAAATACGGTTGGAGACAGCGAAGAAAAGCGTTAAGCTGCACAAAATTAATATGATTCATGATTGAGGAGAAAAATTCGTGGCGTTGATACAAAAAACTGGAAAGAAATTAATGGTCTCTGCGACAGTTTTCGCAGTTTTGATGGGTTCTGGCTTGATGGGAACGGGCATTGGCACAGCACATGCTGCATCGTCCGATCTACCTTTCACCGAAAATCAAAAAGGAGCAATGGAAGATTTTGTCCGTAATTTCATTTTGGAAAATCCTGAGGTCTTGGTCGAATCTGTCAATCGCATGCATGCCAAAGAACAGCAGCAAAAAGAAGAAGGTGCTAAAGACGCCTTGAAAAAAAACAGCGACTATTTTTATAAAGACCCATCAGTTCCTGAAGTAGGAAATCCAAAAGGAGATATAACCGTTGTTGAATTTTTCGATTATAACTGCGGGTATTGTAAACGTGCGTTCGACATTGTGAACAAAGCTATTGAAACCGACCAAAACATCCGTGTTCGTTTTATCGAGTTTCCAATTCTCTCTCCTCAATCCGAGGTCGCTTCGAAATGGGCATTGGCTGCGAACAAACAGCATAAATACTGGGAGTTCCACAAAGCTATGATGAATAGTACCGCGCCGAAAACAGAAGAAACTATGACAGATATTGCCAAGACCGTTGGCCTTGATGTTGATCAACTGAAAAAAGATGCCGCCAGCGAAGACATTACCAATGAACTGAATAAAAACAGAGAAATGGCGGCATCTTTGGGCTTGAGTGGTACCCCGGCCTTTATTGTGGGCGAACAGATTTTGCGCGGCTATGTCGAATATGAAGGATTCAAGTCCATCATTGAAGATGAGCGCAAAAAGTCGAAATAATAAAAATCAAATAAAGGAAAAGTATATGGGTAAGCCTGCTAAAATCGCGATCAGGGTGATTCTGGTTTCTCTGACAATTGTGGTGTTGGGAATCGCTGGACTAGCAGGCTTGGCCACATATATGTCCAATTCCGCCATATCAAAAGCCTCGGTTGCGGTCGAAGGGCAGATAATGGGAAATCCCGAAGGGACGCTGACGGTTGTCGAGTTTGTTGATTACCGTTGCCATTACTGCCCGATCATGAATAAAACACTGACTGAAGCCTTGGAATTTGAGGATGATATTAAAGTCATCATTCGTCCCGTAGGATGGGTTGACGACATGTCAAAACCCATCGGACTTTTTGTTTTGGCAACCTCCAAACAAGGGAAATCAGTTGAACTTCATAAAAGATTGATGGATCTAGCCGCTCTTCCTGATTTGGACGTTACAAAGTCCATTGCCCAATCAATCGGGGTTGATGTGGCAAAAGCTGAGCAAGACGCGAAAACAGATCAAATCGCACAAATGCTCCAAGATAATCAGGATTATGTGATGAATGCTGGATTTCAGGGGATACCAGCCTTGATAATTGGTGGCTGGAGATACCAGCCGGATGATGTAGGCATGAAAAGCGTAAATAATTTGCGGATAAAATTTTCCGACAGTTTTAAGCGCCTGAAGAACGAAAAGTAAATCAATAAGGATAAAGAGAATGAGTATACGAAAAATTATCAGTATGTCTTCTTGTGCAATGTTGCTGACGATAGGGTCGGCATACGCAGACATAAATGTTATTGATTCTTATTCATACGAAACCTCACCCGGGATGCGCGTTGGCGCGGCTTTCATGACGATTGAAAACACAGGCGATCAGATCGAGCGGATTGTAGGAGCAACGTCCAGTGTATGCGATCAGGTGGAAATTCACACCATGGAGCAAGGTGAAAGTGGCGTCATGATGATGAGGAAGGTCAAGGATGGTCTAGAAATTAAACCCGGTGAAAAACTCGTACTCTCGTCCCAAGGATATCATTTGATGCTGGTTGGACTTCATGAAACTCTGGTCGAAAATAAAAATATTGACGTGACTTTGGAACGTGAGACAGGCGAACCGATTGCGCTCAAGATTCAAGTTTTTTCCCGTGCAGGATATAAAGCTCATACCGATAAAAAAGAGACAGAAAAGTCATCTGCTCCTCAGGAATAAACGGGATTATGATTAAAAACATTGTCTTTGATATTGGCGGGGTTCTTGTGGATTTTAACCCACGCTATTTGTATCGGACAATTCTTGATGATAATCAGGACATAGAACATCTTTTGACCCATATTTGTACTCCCGAATGGAATCACACGCTGGATTTGGGGCGAAGCTGGGATGATGCCTCCGTTGAACTTAAAAACAAATATCCTGAAAAATCATATTTGATTGATCTGTATTGGGAGCGGTGGCTGGATATGTTTTCTGGCCCCATTCATGAAACAGTTGATATTTTGATGGATGTAAAGCGTCGGGGCTATCCTGTCTATGCGTTGTCCAATTGGAATGACAAAAAATTTGTGGTGGCTCTTAAAGAGTTTCCGTTTTTGGGATTGTTTGACGGACGGATTGTCTCCGGCGAAGTCAAACTGGCAAAACCTGATCCGGCAATCTATAAATTACTCCTTGAAAGCTACAGGCTTAATCCGCGCGAAACATTATTCATTGATGACCTTCCAAAAAATATTCAAGCAGCCCGCGACTTGGGGTTTGAGGCCATTCAATTTATCTCGCCGCGCGATCTGGAAGAGCGCATGACAGAATACGGAATTTTCCCGCAAAAAACGGAGAGCGATATGGGTGAACATGACGAGTCGGTTGGTTGTGGCAGGGGGTGCTCATGTCACTCCCGATAATTCTTGTTTTGAATGGTCCGAATCTTAATATGCTGGGATTAAGAGAACCTGAAATTTACGGTCACGCAAAATTGTCCGATATAGAATTTATGTGTCGCGAAGTGGGAGAAACTCTTGGTTTGGATATTGATTTCAAACAAACAAACCATGAAGGCATCATGGTTGATTGGATTCAGGAAGCCAGAGGAAGGGTCGCTGGGGTGGTTATAAATGCCGCAGCCTATACCCATACTTCAGTGGCCATCCATGACGCTTTAAAATTATTGGAAAATACACCGATTGCCGAAGTCCATATTTCAAATCCCAAAGAACGCGAGAGTTTCCGCCATGTTTCATACATTGAGCCTTTGGCGTTTGCCCATTTTGTCGGTCATGGAGCTCAAGGTTATGTCATGGCGGTCGAGGCCGTGGCCGAACGTTTTGGAAAAGTTAATGGGGACAGATAACAGCTGATGAGAGCAAGAGTTTTGACTTTTGTCTCGGATTTGAGTAATCAAGAGCACGTATAAAGTAGCAGATATTGCCATAATAATTTAAAAGAGAGATGATGCGTATGAAAATTGATGCAGATGCTATTCGTCAACTGGCCGACCTTTTGGAAGAAACGGGCCTGACCGAAATCGAAGTCGCCGAAGGTGAAACAATGCTCCGCGTAAATAAAGGTGGCATGAGCGCCCAAGGAGCTTCAGCGCAAGCACATACTGTCCAAAGTGCATACTCTGTCATGCCATCTGATCCGACCATTCCTCAAGCAGCAAGCATGGCGTTGCCGTCATCAGTCGCTGCCAATCATCCTGGGGCGGTTATATCTCCGATGGTTGGAACAGTTTACATGTCCCCTGAACCAAACGCAGCAGCCTTTGTAAGTAAGGGATCAAACGTGAAGGAAGGCGATACATTGATGATTATCGAAGCGATGAAGGTCATGAACCCTATTAAAGCTCCGAAATCTGGAACAGTAACGCAGATTTTGGTCGAAAGTGGCCAACCGATAGAATTCGGTGAAGTGCTTTTGGTTTTGGAATAGCCCCCAAAGAGAGTTCCGAGAGTTTAAGAAAGACATTTCATGTTCAAAAAAGTCCTGATTGCTAACCGTGGTGAAATCGCCCTGAGAATTCATCGGGCGTGTAAGGAAATGGGGATCGAAACCGTTGCCATTCATTCAACCGCAGATGCCAATGCAATGGCTGTGCGTTTGGCAGATGAAAGTGTTTGCATCGGCCCCCCCCAATCTAAAGACAGCTATTTGAATATCCATGCGATCTTGAGTGCCGCAGCTCTAACCGGAGCAGATGCAATTCATCCGGGTTATGGTTTTTTGTCCGAAAACGCACAATTCGCCCGCATGGTTGAAGAACATGGATTCACTTTTATCGGTCCCAAAGCCGAACATATTGATTTAATGGGCGATAAGGTTTCTGCCAAACAAACTGCTCAAAAACTTGGTCTGCCGGTTATTCCCGGGTCACCAGGAGCTGTTGAAGACGCGGAAAGCGGATATGACATGGCAAAGGAAATGGGATTTCCTGTGCTAATTAAAGCCGCATCCGGTGGCGGCGGACGCGGAATGAAAGTTGTGCGGCACGAAGGAGAATTTATCGAGCAATATAAAACCGCACGCTCAGAAGCCAAAGCAAATTTTGGTGACGATACGGTTTACATGGAAAAATATCTCGAAAAACCACGTCATATTGAGATTCAGGTTTTTGGTGACAAGCATGGAAATGCTATTCATTTGGGCGAGCGTGATTGTTCGACCCAGCGTCGCCACCAAAAAGTTATCGAAGAAGCACCATCTCCGGCATTGAGTGAGGAAGGGCGCGCTGAAATTGGAACATTGGCAGCCGACATGATTCGTGAAATGGGATATATCGGTGCAGGTACAATTGAATTCTTGTGGGAAAACGGCCAGTTCTTCTTCATGGAAATGAACACACGCATTCAAGTCGAACACCCAGTCACCGAAATGCTGACAGGGATCGATTTGATTGCGGAACAAATTCGTGTTGCAGCAGGCGAGCCGTTATCCATCAACAAAGATGTGATTAAATTCCGTGGTCACGCCATGGAAGTCCGCATCAACGCCGAAGATCCCGATACGTTTATTCCATCCCCGGGTGAGATCAAGACGTTCCACGCCGCAGGCGGATTGGGTGTGCGCTTTGACAGTGCCGTATATAACGGATACAAAATTCCACCCTATTACGACTCCATGGTTGGAAAATTGATTGTTCACGGACGTAATCGCGAAGAATGTATGGCGCGAATGAAACGTGCCATTAAAGAAACTGTGGTTGATGGCGTCAAAACAACTCTGCCACTTCATCTATGGATTTTGGAGCAACCTGAATTTATCTCCGGCGAATATAATATTCACTGGTTGGAAAAAAAGCTTGAAGCCAAGCACGCCGAAAAGCCAATAAAGGCTGAATGATGGTCAGTATTCCGGACAGTTTAACACCGGATGACTTGCTGGAAATTTATGCGCAAGGGTGCTTTACGATGGCAGAGTCCATCAATGATGAGACCTTTTCTATTGTTGAGCCGCGTATCCGCGCAGTGTTACCCATTGGCAAACTGCACATCCCCAAACGCTTGAAACGGAAAATCCAGCAGCGCCCGTTTGAAATCAGAATCAATCATGATTTTAAGGGCGTTATTAGCCACTGCGCCAATGCCAGACCGGATACATGGATCAATCACGACATTCAAACCCTGTTTGTTGAGCTTCACGAAAGAGGAGTTGCTCATAGTGTTGAGTGCTGGAAAAAAGGCCAATTGGTTGGCGGATTATACGGTTTGCAATTGGGCGGAACTTTTTGCGGGGAAAGTATGTTCTCGACAGAAACAGATGCCAGCAAAGTTGCCCTCGTTCATTTATGTGCCCGCTTATTTTATGCGGGGTTTTCAGTTCTGGATGTCCAGTTCCACAACAGCCATCTGGAACAATTCGGATTATATGAACTGCCACAGGCTGATTATTGCGCCATTCTCAAAGAGCATTATGAAGACAAACCGGATTTTACATGCCAAGGGGTAAGCGAGGCTTTGTTGATGACAAGATTTTTGGATCGGGACTTGGACGAAGCTTCCGACTGGTGTAAACAGGAATAATGGAAGTTTTTACACTCTCACAAAACGTACAAAATATCCCGCAGGATGCCGTTTTGGCTGTCGGAAATTTTGATTCCGTACATAAAGGTCATGCTTACTTAATCGCGCAGGCCGCTGTCATCGCGCACAAGAAAAATCGTCCATTGGCGGTTTTGACATTTGAACCTCATCCGCGCCGCTTGTTTCGCCCCGAAGATCCACCCTTCCGTATAACGCCATTAAAAATAAAACTCGAACGTCTGGAACAACAAAACGTTAATTTTGTTTATGTGCTTCCGTTTAATTGGGAGACGGCATCCTTAAGTGCAGAAGACTTTGTCAAAAATATTATTGGATCAATCAATCCTGATACAATTGTGATCGGTGAAGATTTTCATTTCGGCCATAACCGTACCGGAGATAGAACAACGCTGCAAAAACATGGTTATGAATGCCATCCGGTATCTCTGGAAAGGGATGCCCAACACGGAACCATATCGGCAACGCGTATTCGTGGCTTAATACAATCCGGCCATATCGACGATGCCAATAATCTCTTGGGTTGGCAATGGATTATAGAAGGAAAAGTTCAAAAAGGAGACCAACGCGGCCGTGAGCTTGGGTTTCCAACTGCGAATGTTACTCTCGGTGAAACGATTCATCCTGCCTATGGTGTGTATGCAACATGGGTACGGATTGAAGGCGAAAGCGACTGGCGCATGGCTGCAACCAATATTGGTATCCGCCCGATGTTTGAAGTCAATACCGCTTTGGTTGAAGCGCATATTCTTGATTTTTCCGGAGACATCTACGGAAAAAACCTTGAAATCATGCCAGTCAAAAAAATCCGCAATGAAGAAAAATATGAATCACTCAATGCCTTGATTGAACAGATTCAAAAAGACTGTGCAACCGCCCGTGATATTTTATTGTTAAAACCAGCCGCGTAAATTTTGCACGCGGTATCCTTTGAGTGCGCGGGACAAGCCTTTGAAAATACGCCACACAGCATAAACCTGAGCCGGAGCCAGCCACATCAAAGTGGTTCTTAAAATCAGATCATAATTGGTTGAAAAATAGTCTTGACTGGCCGCCTCTATATCAGCTTCGCTTGGAATAATCCCCGATGAGGCCGCCTCCATAATCCGGTCAACCGCACTCATATCCCCTTGTGTTTGCATGATATAACCTGCCCCCATCATGCCGATCAAAAGAAACAGCGACCAGATCCAGATCGTGCGTACAACAAAAGTGGAATGATGCCACACCAAATCATCTTTTTTTGCGCGGGCACGAAAAAAATAAGCCAAAATCAAAGCCACAAATATAACCAATGCTGAATAACTTTGCATCGTCATATCGGGCAAGCATCCCAAAACAACACCCAGTGACAGCAGAACATAAAGACCAATATTTTTCTGATTATCATTCACAATTAACGTCTCCCGAATAGTTTTTCAATGTCGTCCAAAGATAGCGCAACAAAAGTAGGCCGTCCATGATTGCATTGCCCTGAATAGGGAGTGGCTTCCATATCGCGCAACAAAGCATTCATTTCGGCGGGCGATAAACGCCGCCCCGATCTTACAGATCCATGGCACGCCATGGTTGATAAAACAGCATTAAGCCTCTCTTCAAGACCTGTGGCACGATCATGGTCGCGTAAATCATCAGATAGACTTTGTAAGAGGTCTGGCAAGGATATTTTTCCGACTAGTAACAGTGGAATGGAACGAACCGCAATTGCCCCCGCCCCAAAAGGTTCAATCACCAGACCGGATTGCGAAAATAAATCGGCATATTCCAACAAACGCGCACAATCAGTATCTTCAAGTGAAATAATTTCCGGTGTCAAAAATCCTTGGGATTCAATGCCGTTTTCTGCGCTTTGTTGTTTGAATCGCTCATAGACCAACCGTTCATGCGCGGCATGTTGATCGACAATCACGATACCTGTTTCGGTTTGGGTAATAATATAATTTTCATGGATCTGCGCACGCGCCGACCCCAAAGGATAAGACGCAGTGTCTGCAGTGGCTTCAGGTTCAGGAACATCAAACCGTGCCGAAGGTTGATAAGTCTCATAAGGTTGATACGCTCCTCGCACATGCTCGGCCAATGACCCGCCACAGGAATAGGAATGCCCTGAAGAATAAGTCGTTAAATAAGCACGAGGATTAAAGGATGGTTGTGAGGGGGCGTTCGCACGGTGTTGATCCAGCCTGTCAATCAGTTGATTGGTCAAAGAGGTCACGGGTCGAACATCCTGATTGTGAAGCGCATGACGAATACCGCTGACAATAAGCCCACGGATTAACGCACCATCCTGAAACCGGACTTCTGCTTTTGATGGATGAACATTAACATCCACCTGATCGGACGGAATATCAAGAAACAAAGAAACCACCGGATAACGGTCTTTGGCTAACACATCCATATAACCAGCACGCACGGCGCCCAATAATTGTTTGTCCCGAACCGCGCGCCCATTCACAAACAGAAATTGTTTTTGCGCAGTACCTACATTATGCGTGGGACGCGCTATGCGCCCTGTCAACCTTACACCGCCTCGCTCGGAATCAAGCAGAAGAGAATTGGTAATAAAATCTTCACCCATAATATCACGCAAACGCTGCGATGATTGGTCATGAGGAGAGTCGCTTAAAACCGGATAGTGAAAAGAAGAACTGCCATTATGAACAAGGCGAAACGCCACATGCGGATAAACCATCGCAAGGCGTTGCAACATATCTTTAACCGCCCCATATTCGGTCACAGACGTTTTAAGGAATTTTAATCGCGCAGGAGTTAAATAAAACAAATCCCGCACTTCAACCACTGTGCCTTCATGGTGACTGGAAGGTCGCACAGCGGATTTTTTGCCGTCCACAACTTCAATCTCAAATGCCTCACCTCCGCGTTCACGTGTGGCAATTTTTAGCTTGGAGACCGAAGCAATAGATGGCAGAGCCTCCCCCCGAAATCCAAGAAAATTGATATGGAGCAAATCATCATCGGGAATCTTGGATGTGGCGTGACGGTCAAGCGCAGCCTCCAGATCATCCGCACCCATTCCGACTCCGTTGTCGCGCACGATAATCAGAGCTTTTCCTCCATCCATCAATTCAACATCAATGCGGGTAGCTTGTGCATCAACCGCGTTTTCAACCAATTCTTTAACAGCGGCAGCAGGGCGTTCTACCACTTCTCCGGCGGCAATCTGGTTAATCAATGTATCAGGCAGATGGCGAATACGCATGGTTATCCTCGTACCATGTCTTGTGTATGTCGGGCAAGGTCATCCATGGACTTGGTAGTCAGCTCTACAATTTTTGATCCGGTTATCACGCCATCTGCTCCGGCAGCAATCATTTTGCGGGCTTGCTCGGGCGTTGAAATTCCAAATCCGGCAATCGCCGGCAAATCGATTTTCGATTTTATCAAAGTAAATAATCCCGAAAGTTGATCTGAATAATTTTCGACCGATCCGGTAATCCCCATGCGCGTGACAACGTAAATAAATCCGCTTGCTACGCGCGAAATAATATCAAGCCGTTCGGCGGTGGTGGTTGGTGCCGCAATAAACACCAGATCAATACCGTTATGTTTTGCTGCAAAACAAACCGTATCCGCGCGTTCAGGCGGCATGTCGGGAATAAGAACACCGTCAATCCCTGCGGCATGACAATCGGCAAAAAATTGGTCAATCCCACGTGCCAATACCATATTGTAATACAGCATCAGTGTCAGCGGAATGTCAGGGGATAATGCACGAACACGCTCAATCACAGAAAATCCCGTATCAACCGTAAATCCGTTATCAAGCGCAATATTGGCTGCGGTTTCAATCACAGAACCATCCGCCACCGGATCACGAAACGGAAATCCAATTTCTAATCCGTGAACGCCATTATCAATCAAGGTTTTTGCCACCTGAAAGGATGTCTCAGCATCGGGATAGCCCATCAAGACATAAGGCATGTAAACCGATGTCCCGTTTTGAATTTTGTCTTTTATAAACTTATAGCGTGACATGATAAGTCTCCACGTAATCTTTGACATGGGCAAGGTCTTTGTCGCCGCGCCCTGAAAGATTGACCAGAATAACTGAATTCGGTTTTTGTCGCGCAAGTTTGAGCGCATAAGACACAGCATGAGAAGACTCTAACGCCGGAATAATTCCTTCATAACGCGATAAGGTATGAAAAGCTCTGACCGCCTCATCATCATTTTCAGCAACATAACTGGCACGTCCGCTGTCGCGTAAATAGGCATGTTCAGGGCCAATCAGAGGATAATCAAGCCCTGCAGAAATCGAATGGGTTTCAAAAATTTGTCCGTCTTTATTCTGAAGACCCAGAGTTTTCATGCCATGCAAAACGGCAACCGAACCCTTGCACAAGACTGCACCATGTTTGTCGGTTTCAATCCCGTGTCCCCCGGGCTCGATCCCGATCAACTGGACAGAAGAGTCTTTCATAAATCCGCTAAATAACCCGATGGCATTTGACCCACCACCGACACAGGCCAAAGCATAATCCGGCAATCGTCCTATCTCTTCCAGACATTGCGCCCGCGCTTCACGCCCGATAATTTCTTGAAGAAACCGCACCATCGTTGGAAAAGGGTGAGGGCCCGCTGCCGTCCCGATCACATAATGGGTGGTCTCGCAACTGGCAATCCAATCTCTCAAAGCTTCATTGATGGCATCTTTTAATGTCTTGCCGCCGGATTGAACAGCAATAACTTCAGCACCCAGCAATTTCATTCGCTCGACATTGGGTGCTTGGCGGGCAACGTCCACTGCGCCCATATAAACAACACAAGGCATATTCAATTTGGCACACGCCATAGCCGTGGCCACACCATGTTGACCCGCACCGGTTTCGGCAATGATACGGGTTTTGCCCATCCGCTTGGCCAGCAAGACTTGACCAATCGCATTATTGGTTTTGTGTGCCCCGCCATGCATCAGGTCTTCGCGTTTCAGATAAATTTGCGCCCCAGAGTCGCGCGAAAGATTTTCAGCAAAATAAAGCGGCGTAGGTCGACCTCCCCATGATTTCATAATCGACAAAAACCCCGCCATAAAATTGGGATCTTGTTCGATCTCCCGAAACGCAACGCGTAAGGCTTCGAGAATGGGCATTAAGGCTTCGGGGGAATATGTTCCGCCATAGTCTCCGAAAAACCCTGTATCTTGATTGGTCATATTTTGCATCAAGGCATTATAGGGAGAATATGCCCAAAAAACAGACAAAATTTATTGACATAATATAAAATAAAGTGTTAAAAAATTCCCATCATTAGATTTTAACAAGAACACAACAAGAAGGAAATGAGACATGTTCACGGCAGAAGCAACGGGCGCATCTGAGCCCAACTTAAAAGAAAGAATTTTTGCTCGGTTGCACCATGCTGCAAGTGGTGTTGTTGGCGCTGGTGCTGTTGCTGGTGTTGCTGCTGCTGTTGTTGCTGGTGCTGGTGCTGGTGCTGGTGCTGGTGCTGTTGCTGGTGCTGTTGCTGGTGCTGTTGCTGTTGCTGTTGCTGTTGCTGATAACACACTAACGTATGAAGATAAAATTCCGGAAAGAGAACAAATTCTCTTTAGACGCATAGGTGCCTCTTGCCTTATAAGCTTCAATTTGGCTGTCGGAGTGATTGTGGGGCAACTCGCGCATGATGATTTCAAAGAAAGAAAAGAGCAACAAATGATGGCTGCTAAAACCTCCCCTGCTTTGACTCCTTTAGCCCAGGAATTTTCGATTACAAATGACGGAAAAGGTGACTGCACCATTGTTGTTCATAAAGGCGGTGTCTCCCGAGTTGTAAGCGGAGATTGCAGAATTCAACCAAAATAAATCGAGGGAAGAATTCGGTGTCGTCTCTGGAATCCTCTGGAACGCTTGCGCGTTCGGGGAATGACGGTTGTAGGATAGGAAAAAGCCCCACATCGCTGCGGGGCTTTTGAATATCGATATACAAAAAATTACGCTGCGTCAGACAGGCTGGACAGATCAATTCTGATACCAGGCCCCATTGTTGAAGACAAAGCAACTTTCTTGATGTATGTGCCTTTTGCTCCCGAAGGTTTTGCACGGTTGATCGCGACCACGAAGGAACGGATGTTCTCGGCGAGTTTAGACGGCTCAAAGTTGGCTTTCCCAACGCGGGCGTGAATGATACCAGCTTTTTCAGCGCGGAATTCAACAGCACCACCTTTGGAAGATTCAACAGCCTTTTTAACATCCATGGTCACAGTTCCAAGTTTCGGGTTTGGCATCAAACCACGAGGACCCAGAGCTTTACCAAGACGAGCCATCAAAGGCATCATATCTGGCGTTGCAATACAACGGTCGAAATTGATGTTACCTTTCATCACTTCTTCGGCCAGATCTTCCGCACCGACAATATCTGCACCAGCAGCAAGAGCTTCATCAGCTTTTGCGTCTTTGGCAAACACAGCCACGCGAACAACTGCACCAGAACCGTGAGGAAGCTCGGTTACACCGCGAACAACCTGATCGTTCTGACGTGGGTCAACACCCAGATTCATAGCGATTTCGATTGTTTCAGAGAACTTGCGTTCTTTGGCGGCTTCAATCAGGATCTTGACGGCATCTTCAATAGAATAAAGTTTTGTCCGGTCAACCAGAGCATTTACTTTTTTTGTTTTTTTAGCGAGTTTTGTCATGATCTTAACCCTCCACCACTTCGATGCCCATGGAGCGAGCAGAACCGACAACCATTTTCATGGCTCCGGCAACGTCGTTCGCATTCAGGTCTTGCATTTTTGCGTTTGCGATTTCTTCGGCTTGTTTTGTGGTGATCTTCGCAACATAACCGCCTTTACCAGGGGTCTGGGAAGCTTTTTCAATCTTCGCAGCTTTCTTGATGAAGTAGGTAACAGGAGGAGTTTTCATTACAAAGGTGAATGAACGGTCTTCGAACACTGTGATAACCACAGGGATCGGCATACCGACTTCCATATCCTGAGTTTTGGCATTGAATCCTTTACAGAATTCCATGATGTTGACGCCATGCTGACCCAAAGCTGGACCAATTGGCGGTGACGGGTTGGCCTTACCGGCGGCAACCTGTAGCTTGATATAGCCTTTAACTTTTTTGGCCATGATACAAACCTTCCTTGTTTAGAGTTGAAGGGGTGTGGTGCGGCTCGATCTGGCTTCCGAAATAAAAAAAGATGGAAATTTGACCGACAACCTCCCACAAACTGGGGTGTTTATAGGGCTCTTGTCCAAGAATTGCAAGGAAAATTGCGGAATTTTATAGGAGGAAGAAGGGCGGCTTACAGAAATTCATTAATAATTTACATATAAAAAGTAGGATGTAAGCAAGGTCGAGGGAGAAATAAAAGTAACCATGAATAAAGCAAGCCATGAAGACCGCCACGAGGCGCGTAAAAGTGAACAATTGCATGCGAATCTCAAGATTGCATCTTGGGAACGTGATCCTGATAAAAGGGATGAATATCCTAAGCGCCACCCCGAAAGAGTTGGGCGAGAAACCTTGAAAGAAAAACAAGATTTTCATAGAGAGGCCAGGACGGATGGGACGTTAAGTGCTGATTACCAATGTGTAACTGGAAATGTGTCACCGATGGTCAAGACGGGAGGCGTGATTGTCGATCTTGGAGGGAATAGTGGTCGATATGCTGAATTTTTAGCCAAATCACGACCAGATGTGACGGTGATTGCCATTGAGCCTGATCCTGAAAAATATAAATTGGCTAAAAATGAGCTGGAAAAAATCAGACGGGAAAACCCGAACGCCGCAAATAGAATTAAATTGATGAATAAACCTGTTGCTGAAGCCCTCGGTGAAATTGGACAGAGTGGTCAGCGGGTGGATATGATTACCTCGATTTATCGCACCCATATACAAACAGACCAACAAAATACTCTCGATTTTAATGCCGTCGGGCATTTGGCAAAGTCCAGTGGAGCCTCAATTGTGACAATGGATCTTCACCGCGCAAAGCGTCACGAAACAGCAGAGATCATGCCGAAAGTTTTTCCGGCAGATGATGCAAGTTTCGAGTTTAGAAACGGGTATGAAGCGGCTCTTAAGTATGGAGCCTATCGTGGGGCAGAAATGGAAGGTCTTTTGAAAGCAACAGCAGGCGTAAAAGGATGGGAGCATCATGTTGCTGGCACTGTTGGACAGTTACAAATGCACATTAAATCAGGAAAGAATGATGCAAAAGGGGAGGCTCCCGACCCCCAATATCCTCCCACTTCGAAGGAGTATATAGAGATCGGCAAAGATATGAATATGATTATGAAAGTCGGTGATAATTTTGACTCTGTTGCCGATGGAATTATGGTGATAGATAAAGCAGTAGGTGGAATCGAAACAGCCTTCGCTGAAACAGCAAATTTTTTAACGACCCCAAAGAAGGAAGAGCCAACCCAACTCCAAGCCAGACAAGAAAGTCTCCAACTCGGAAACCCATAGCAGGGGGTAAATAGGACGTATTATAGTCTTTCCAAATAACTTTGTGACATCGTTATTGCCCCTCTTGACGCGGGGATAAGGAAGCAGGAAAAAACTATACTTTTTCGACTTGTCCGAATTCCAGCTCGACCGGAGTTGCACGTCCAAAGATAGATACCGAAACTTTAACGCGGCCTCTTACATCGTCGATTTCTTCCACCATGCCTTCAAAGCTGGCAAAAGGACCTTCCATGACTTTGACTTTTTCGCCGATATCGAATGTGATGGCTGCGCGTGGTTTTTCGATGCCTTCTTTTAACTGTGTCATCAAACGGGCAGCTTCTTTTTCGCTCACCGGAGACGGGCGATTTCCTGCCCCAAGAAATCCGGTAACTTTCGGCGTATTTTTAACCATGTGCCAAACATCATCCGACAAATCCATTTTGGCCAAAACATACCCGGGAAAGATTTTTTGTTCGGTATTGACGCGTTGGCCGCGTTTGATTTCAACGACTTCTTCGGTCGGAATCAGAATGTCTTCGATTCGTTCTTCAAGCCCTTGTTTCTTGGCTTTGTCACGGATAGATTCCGCAACCTTGGCTTCAAATCCAGAGTAAACATGTAAAACATACCAACGTGCAGCCATAATTTCTTTCCTTTTTTCTAATTTTTTTAATCTCTGAGGTTAAAGCCAATTAACCGCCAAGCCCCAATGCCAGTTCAACAACAAAAGCCAGAATTTGATCGGCGGCAAACAAAAACAGCGATGCCACAACCACCATCACAAAAACAGCAACCGTGCTGGAAATCGTTTCGGGGCGGGTGGGCCATGAAACCTTTTTGGCTTCACTTTTGACTTGCTTGAAAAACTCGAAAGGCGTTGCTTTTGCCATAATTAAAATCCTTTTGTTTTAACCTTTTTTCCAGTCGCTCGTAACCGCGGGGGGCGATTGATGAGAAACTAAAAATATTAAGGGGAGATGACAAGCTATGTACATCTCCCCGAAATAAAATGCAAGGGTAAAAAAGCCTATGGGCACAATTGCAGACTAAGGTTACGGTCTCTCACATTGAGGCACGGGACGTAATGGCGCGGCTGAACAGGCTCTACATAATACCTGTAAGGGTACGGATTTTGAACAATGACAGGCGGCCGCTGATAATAAATAACAGGTGGGGGCGCAAAGTAACCCCTGTTAGCAAAGCGTCCCCAATCACCATGACCGCGATGGTCATGGTGGTGACGGCGGCCTTCGTATTGTTGCTGCTGCCAACGGTCGTTCCTATGATGACCACGATAGTCATCATAGCCACGATCTGCTTGCGCAGCCCCACTAAAGGTTAAAGAACAAGCTAGAACAGGCACAGCAGCAAGCTTTGAAAAACTTTTTGAAAATTCGGACATCACAATCCCTCCACATAATCTGTAAGGCAGTAATTTAATCTTCTTGGGGGTAAAAAGCAAACTTTCTCGTTAATAAAGGGTATTGAAAGGTAAAAACACCCTATTATATAAGGGAGCTACTTTGTAAGATATTGAACATGAACAAAAAAATCTCTGTCATCATCATTTTTCTGGCGTTTATAGCGGGCGGTGTTTTTGCCGCCGCGCAACAATTTTTGCCCAAAACTGTCTCTGTCAGTGTCCCGCATCGCGGTGTGGCGATCAAAGCGGTGTACGCCACGGGAACGGTCGAGCCGAGCGTAATGATCCCGCTTGCGCCCAGAGCCACCGGACGTTTAAGCTCACTCGAAGTTGATGAGGGCGATCAGGTTAAAAAAGGGGATATACTGGCGCGGTTTGAGGATACGGATTTGTCCGCCGCGATTGAACAGATCATGGCGCAGGTTGATCTAGCAAAAAAAGAAAAAACCCGCAAAGAAATTCTTGTGAAGCGGAAATTTATCAGCGCAGAAGCCTATGATAAATCCGTCTCTGATCTGACCGTTGCCGAAGCCGCCTTGAAAGAAGCTCAGGCCAGACAATCCTATTTGACTCTGATAGCACCTGAAGATGCCACCATCATTCGCCGTGATGGCGAAATCGGTGAAGTCATAACAGCCAATGACCCCGTTTTCTATCTTTCGTGCTGCGCCCCGATCCGCATTAGTGCCGAAGTCGATGAAGAAGATATCGTTCATGTCCTGAAAGGACAAAAAGTATTGATCCAATCCGATGCCTTTCCTGACGACACATTTGAAGGAAAGGTAATAGCCATCACTCCGAAAGGTGATCCGACATCAAGATCTTTTCGCGTAAGAATTAGTGTACCGGAAAACTTCCCGATGCTGATCGGCATGACGGCTGAAACCAATATTGTGACCAATGAGAGTGAAAATGCCATTCTGATTCCAGCATCCGCCTTGGGCAAAAAGAACGCAGTGCAGGTTGTAACTGATCATAAAATTGTAATGAAAACGGTAAAAATCGGCACAGAAGGAAAAGATCAGGTGGAAATAATAAGGGGACTGACAGAAACCGACCTTGTGGTCTCTCCTTATAACAACGAATTGGAAGCAGGGCAGCAAGTACGCGCGAAAACAAGAGTTACAACAGGAGCCAAATAATGCGCCTGTTGATTTTTATCGCCTTGAAACACTTGCTCGCAAGAAAACGCCAAAGCATCGTTTCTTTAATGGGCATTGTTCTTGGTGTAGGTTTTTTTCTGGCAATCTCATCGATCATGCAAGGATCGGAAGCCGATTTTATAAAACGTCTGGTTGATAATTCCCCGCATATTACCGTATCGGATGAATTCCGTGATCCGCGCATTCAGCCGATTGAAAAAATATATGGGGACGGCGCTATTGAAATATCGGGTGTCAAGCCTTTGACCGAAACGCGCGGCATCAGAGGTTATCAGAAAATCATGTCCTATCTGGAGAACCAGCCTGATATGATGGCATCTCCTGTCTTGGTCGGAAGCGGCATTATCAGTTTTGCCGGACAAGAAAAAGGGGTCACGATCAATGGCATGATCCCCGAAGAAATTCATAAGGTTTCAACCATATCCGATTATATGGAAGAAGGATCGGTCGAGCGTCTGGAATCTAACGCTGACGGAATTCTGGTCGGGATTACCTTGGCGAAAAACCTTTCCCTGTCGATGAATGACACAATCTCTGTCTCGGCACAGGGCGGACGTGTGCGCACATTTAAAATTGTCGGGATTTTCAAAACAGGTCGTGGGGGATATGATCGTTCAGCCGTTTTTACTACCTTGAAACGCGCTCAGGTTTTACTGGGGCGCACCAACCGGATTAACAATATTCTGATTAAAATGGATGACCCGAATACCGCGTTGATCCGGTCAAAAGAAATAGAAAAGATTATCAGATATAAATCCGAGTCATGGCAGGAATCCTCGGAAGATTTGATGAGTACACTGGCGATCCGCAACATGATTATGTACACGGTGGTCAGTGCTGTTCTGGTAGTGGCGGCCTTCGGCATTTATAACGTGATCTCGACAGTGGTCATGGAAAAACACCGCGATATTGCGATACTCAAATCCATGGGATTTCCATCCGCCGATATACGCATGATTTTTCTCATTCAAGGGGTGTTGCTCGGCGTTGCAGGGAATATGGCGGGCATACCGCTGGGGAGTGTCTTTATCAAAGCCTTACAACAAATTAAATTCAGACCACCAGGCAGCACCGAACCGATTTCTATGCCGGTATCATGGGGGTGGGAACAATTTGCAATTGCTGCAACATTTGCGTTATGTGCATCGGTTCTGGCCTCATTCCTACCGGCACGCAAAGCGTCGCATGTTCAACCCGTCGACATTCTACGTGGAGGGTTGTAATGCAAATGCTGTTAAGAGCAGAAAACATTACAAAGCGTTTGGAAGATGAAGCCATTCCCGTGACGTTGGTTAAAAATGCCAATGTCGAAATCAATGCCGGAGAATATGTCGCGATCAAAGGCCCGTCGGGATCAGGAAAATCGTCACTGCTTTATTTGCTCGGCCTTTTGGACAGACCAAGCGCAGGAAAAATATTTTATAACGATCAGGATATTTCGGCTCTGTCATCCAATAAACTGGCAAAATTGCGTCTGGAACAAATGGGATTTGTTTTTCAGTTCCACTTTTTGTTGCCTGAATTCACCGCTCTTGAAAATGTGATGATCCCGATGCGAAAACTGGAAAAACTTTCGGATAGTGACATTAAAAAACAAGCCAAAGAACGCTTGACTGAACTAGGGCTGGAAGACCATGTCCATAAACTTCCCAGCCAGTTATCGGGCGGCCAACGTCAACGGGTGGCAATTGCCCGCGCCCTTGCCAATAACCCGAAACTTATTTTAGCTGATGAACCGACCGGAAATCTTGATACCCAGTCAAGCGAGACTGTGCAGGATATTTTGCAAAATCTTGTCAAAACTCATGGATGCTCGGTTGTGGTTGTCACTCATGACACAGAATTTGCGCAGCGGTGCGACCGCATCATTACCATTGTTGATGGTGAGATTGTATAGTCGTTCCAAATAACAGCGTGTTTTTTCCGTCATTGCAAGCGGTAGCGGAGCAATCTAGAAAAACCGCATGAATCGCCTTAGAATCCTTGCCGGATTTAGACGATGATAGCGGAGAAAAAACTCCATAACCTCTTGTAATAAAAATTATGTCAAGTAAAATAACAGAATAACAGCAGGCATCTTGAATTTTCCTAGAGTTTCCGCTATGTCTGACGCTCTTGAATATAGACAATGGCGGACGCGCAAAGATGACTAAAATCAAATCCTTTCAAGGACTTATTCTGGCATTACAGGATTATTGGGCCAAACAGGGCTGCATTATTTTGCAACCATACGATATGGAAATGGGCGCGGGGACATTCAATCCCGCAACAACGCTGCGCACGCTGGGGCCTGACGCATGGAAAGTGGCCTATGTCCAGCCGTCCCGCCGCCCGACCGATGGCCGTTACGGGGACAACCCGAACCGTTTGCAAATGCATCACCAGTTTCAGGTAATTGTAAAACCATCCCCTGAAAACTCGCAGGATTTATATCTCGAGTCTTTGCTGGCCATCGGCATTGATCCCAAAAAACACGATTTACGGTTTGTTGAAGACGACTGGGAGAGCCCGACACTGGGCGCGTGGGGCTTGGGTTGGGAAGTCTGGTGTGACGGCATGGAAATTTCACAATATACATATTTCCAACAAGTCGGAGGATTGGATTGTAACCCTGTTTCGCTCGAGTTGACCTATGGCCTCGAACGTCTCGCCATGTATGTGCTTGATGTCGATAACGTCTACGACTTGCCCTATAATGACGATGGTTATAAATATGGGGAAGTCTTCCTGCGCAACGAACAACAAATGTCGGCTTATAATTTTGAATTCGCTGATACCGATCAGCTGTTCCAGCAATTTATCTTCGCCGAAAAATCATGTGATTTTTTGCTTGATAAAAAACTGGCACTTCCTGCTTATGAGCAATGTATGAAAGCCTCGCACACTTTTAACCTGCTTGATTCCCGTGGGGTCATCAGTGTTCTGGAACGTCAGGGCTATATTGCCCGCGTCCGCACCATGGCAAAAGGCTGTTGTGAAGTCTGGTCTGAAAATATTGCTGCTTAATTTTTTTGAAGTTTACAGATAGAAAATAGAAAAATGTCCGATTTATTGATTGAATTATTTCAAGAAGAAATTCCAGCCCGTATGCAAGTTGCAGCAGAAGAAAACTTTGCGCGCCTCATCACTAGCCGTTTGAAGGCGGACGGAATTTCTTATGAAACTTGTGATGTTTATTCGACACCGCGCCGCATTGCTCTTCATATCACGGGCATTCCAGCCACGCGGGAAGATGTCACCGAAGAATTGAAAGGCCCGTCTGTCACATCTCCCGAACAAGCTGTTTCTGGATTTTTGAAAAAAACAGGGCTAGACAATATTTCGCAACTGACCACCCGCGAAATTAAAGGAACACACTATTATTTTCACGAAATCCATCATCAGGGGGGCGCGACCGGAGATATTCTTGGTGCTGTGATTGCGGAGGCTATCGCCAACATGTCATGGCCAAAATCCATGCGCTGGGGGCATTCGACAGTGCGCTGGGTGCGCCCGCTGCACAGTATTATTGCATTATTTGATGGTAAGATTATTGATGGTGCGTTTGCCATTTCACCTGACTACGCCATTGCCTTTGGGAACGCCACGCGCGGCCACCGTTTTATGGGCAACAAGACAGAATTTGCCGTAAAAGATTTTGAAGATTATCGCGCAAAACTGATGGCCGATTTTGTGATTCTGGATCGGGCTACCAGAAAACAGAAAATCTGGGAAGGTGTCGAAGCTCAGGCAAAAACATTGGGCGAAAATTATCAGGCCGTGGCGGATGAAAAATTATTGGAAGAAGTCGTTGGCCTTGTCGAATGGCCGGTTCCATTTGTTGGAACTTTCGATGATGATTTTCTGCAAATCCCGCCCGAAGTGATCAGTACCTCAATGCGTGAAAACCAGAGATATTTCTCGGTCTTGGATAATGGTAAAGGTTTATCAAATCATTTTATTTGTATCGCAAATGTTGAGCCGGATGATGATGGAAAAACGATTATTCATGGCAACCAAAAAGTCCTGCGTGCGCGGTTATCTGATGCAAAATTTTTCTGGGATCAGGATTCAAAGTTAAAATTTGAAGACTATTTGCCACGCTTGGAACAAATCCGTTTCCATGAAAAACTCGGCATGATGTCGGAAAAAGCCGTGCGTTTGGAAAAACTCGCAGGCGTAATCGCAAAGTTAATCGGTGTAGATGAAATGCATTCCATGCGGGCAGCAAAGCTATGCAAGGCTGACCTGGTTACTGGAATGGTGCGTGAATTTCCCGAATTGCAAGGTATTATGGGCGGGTATTACGCTATTAAAAGCGGCGAAGCTGCCGAAGTTGCTCAAGCAATCAAAACCCATTATTCCCCCGCTGGGCCAAATGACAGTTGCCCGACTGATTCAGTCTCCGTTGCTGTGGCTTTGGCAGATAAACTGGATACATTGGTTGGGTTTTTTGCAATCGGTGAAAAACCGACCGGAAGTAAAGACCCGTTTGCTTTGCGCCGCGCAGCCCTCGGTATTATCCGGCTGCTGATTGAAAATAATATCTCGACTGGATTAACCCCCTTGTTGGAAGCCTCCGCAAACCTTCATGGAAAAAAATTATCCGATGATCTCGAAGCGTTTATTCTGGATCGCTTTAAGGTTCTCATGAAGGGGCAGAATTATGCTCATAATATTATTGAGGCTGTCGCGGGCGAAACGTTACTGGATATGAAGATCCGGATTGATCAAATTTCAGACTTTCTGGCAACTGATAAAGGACAGGATTTTATCTCCACCGCCAAACGCGCAATCAATATACTTGATACCGAAGAAAAGAAGTCGTCTTCTCGAATATTTGGAGACATTAACGCACAATCTTTGATCGAACCGGAAGAAAAAGAATTGTATCGTGTATTGCAGGAAATTATCCCACAAGTTGAAAAGCACATCGTTGCAAAAGCCTACAATCAGGCGATGATCTGTTTGGCGGGCATCAAAGAAACCGTGGATTTGTTCTTTGATAAAGTCGTGGTAAATGACAATAATCCAGACATTCGTGCGAATCGTTTGGCTGTTTTGGGGCAAATTCGTATTTGCGCCAATAGGATTGCGGATTTCTCCCGCCTTTAGATCGACCCCATGGTAATAGTTTTACATAACTTTTAGTTGTTTGCGCTATGCTTTAGGGTATGCGACACTTATACTATGGTATAGGGCAAAGGTTTTCTGTTATACTTGATATATGAGTCATATAAGGAAACTCTAGGCATAGCCTATGTTTATGCGCATATATGGTCGTAAAAAGTAAAAATTTGGTTCTAATCTGGGAAAGAATCTACACTGCAGAATGCAGAAAAAAAGGGGGGGGGGAGTAAATGGACGGGATTTCCATGATGACGCGCGTCATTCGCGTAGAGAATCCATTCAAAGACATTGCTTATGGGAATGATGCTGGGGATTCTTTTGATAAAAGAATGTCCAAGATCGAGGAAAATTTTCCTGTTTCCAAAGGTCAGGATGTCTCTTGGGGAACAGAAGAAGGTGAATATTTTTCAAAAATGAGCCGTGTCCTCGCGCTGATTGAAGGAAAATCAGATGTGATTGACATCGATCAGGCAACAAAAATTGATCGTAAGGCCGTTATATCTGCGTTGAAGGGTGTGCAAGCGGCCTGTCGTGCTGTTGACGATATTGTCTCCGGACGGTTTAAACAAATTGTCTGTGCGATTAAGGCTAGATCTCTTGAGGAAAGCTCGGATGAATCCGCAGCCTATAATGTCTTTGGTAATGCAGCTTTGGCGGCGCATTACGCATTATCAAAAAAATCAATTAACCGCGTCGCAATTATCGATTTTAATGTCGACCACGGGGATGACTTGAAAGAACTGATTACTAGAACACCGGATATACTTTTGGTATCGGCATCCATGGGGGCTCACAAAAAAGATGGTGATGAGCAGAGCATGCCAGGTAATATAGTTGAAATTATCCTCCCCAAAATTTGCCATAAAGATGATATTGAAGAAATATTTGATAATCGGATAGGAAGTCGGGTTGAGGAGTTTAAGCCGGACATTATTCTTCTGTCCCTGCGCCCTGACAGCGAGATCCACGCAGAATCTACCACAGTTGGTGGTGAATATGTGAATGAAAAAATCTTCGCTCTGGCGCAGAAAACATCCAATGGTCGTTATGTCTGTATTCTTGAAGGCATCAAGGACGACAAGGATGTTGACCCGTATAGACGGGAAGGTGTCCCGAGCAATATGGCTTGAAATTGCTCTTAAAGAGCCCTCATTTCAATAAAATTTAAGGGATTCACTTTTGTTGTGAAATTCTGCATACTGAAAGCGGTGCATTCGCGCCATTCTATTTGCACGTCCAATTCAGAAGTCTCTGTTCTTAAATGTATAATCTGTGTTCAAAGTCTTTAGCAGCCATAATCGGCCTTGCCACGCTTCCGTTCTTGGGAGGGTGTGCGGGTGATGTGGTGGATTTGGACACGATCGCTCATCAACAGCTTTTGCAGAGTGATCGTGAAGATGATGCCCGATATATAGGGCAAACAATCCGAATAGATTTAACCGAAGCACTTGATCGCGCCATTGCAAAAAACCTTGATGCACGGGTGGCCGAGATGGATCTTGTCGTGCAAGAGGGCAATGCCACCATCAAGCAGCTTGAAGTTCTGCCACAAGTTAAAACAACCCGAACAACCATGGTGAGGTCTAATCTGGGTGCGTCATCCAGTCGGTCGGTTGAAAGTGGACTTCAATCATTGGAACCGTCACAATCTTCTGATCGTCGTCGCCTGACATCGGAAATGGAAGCCAGTTGGAATTTACTTGATTCCGGATTGGCTCTGGCCGAGACGTACCGGATGCAAGACGAAACAGGAATTGCCCGTGAACGCTATACCAAAGTCATTCAGAATATTGAACGCGATGTCTATGCGGCCTATTGGCAGGCTTGGGAATATCAAAAGCTTAAAGCTGGTAATAAAGATGTATTGAAAAAAGCAGACCAACAAATCCGCAACTTGAATAATGCCATTGACAAAAATCTTCTTTCAACCGATGAGGGCAGCGATAAAATATCGGAAATCGAAGATCGAAAACGCAACCTGCAGGATCTAGATCAGTCATTAAGTTCGGCAGAAATAGAGCTGAAAACATTATTATCATATCCACAATCAGCAAATCTTGAGCTTGTCTCTCCGCCAGAAATTAAGGCCAATATTAAAGCGCTTTTGAATGGGAATATCAGGGATCAGGAATGGACGGCCTTGCAAAGTCGTCCTGAATTACGTGAAGAAGTTCTTCAAAAAAACATTGCCATTAAAAATGTCCGTCAGGAAATATTCAAGACATTGCCGGGTGTCAATGTTTTAATGTCCTATAATACTGACAGCAACAGCTTCCTACAGGATAACCAATGGTCAAGTATGTCCTTGGGGGTCACCCAGAATCTTCTCAATACTCTGACATTGCCTCTACGTTTTGCGGCAGCAAAAACAAAAGAGCATCAGTCTGATGCGCGTAGAAAAGCATTAGGCGTAGCGTTAATCGCGCAAGTTCATTTGGCACGCCAGCGCCTGAGTCAAACACAGGATAATTGTACGGATTCAAAGCATGCGGCAAAAAATGCCCTAAAAAAAGCCTATACCAAATCGGCCAAATCAAAAGCAGGTTTTGCGGCTGGTGAAGAAAAACTAGTGTCCGAACTGGATGGTCGGATCAGTACAGTGCGCCAAAGCTTGACTTGCTCTGACATGCAGGATTCTTATGCGGCCATGGTCAATAGTCTGGGGCAGAATCTTGACCATCAGACGCTCCTCGCATCGAATGGGGGAGGGCAAAATGGGCAATAACGGATTCGTCAGCGCATGGTCTTTTCACGTTTTGGTACGTTTGGTGGCACTGGTTGCCATGGTAATGTCCGGTTTTGTTATTCTGTCCACAGAGTCAAACGAGGAAACTCTACCATCCCGAACCTTTTCCCCTCTTGCTCGGGAGCAAGGCAATCCGCCTGCAGCTGTCATGACCTTAAACGACCTTCCGTATCAAACCGAAGAATCGTCTATCACGTTGCCGCCATTTTGGCCTGAGGCCATTTCACCAGCATCCGGTGAAGAAATAGGAAGAGACATAAAGCAACCGGAACCATTTGAAGAATGGGTAGTGGAAGAAAATACATTAGAAGTTGACGGCGTTCTGGTTCCAGCCAGAGAAGCCGTAATTTCAAGTAGCCGTGATGGAAAAATATCAAACATTCCATTGCAAAATGGCGATATATTCAAAAAGAACGATATTCTTGTCCGCTATGATTGTGGTGATTTGGAAGCCGAAGCAGAAATCGCAGGGGTCGAGAAAAAATTCACGGACACCAAAGCCAAAAACGGTAATCAATTGTTCAAACTGGATATTATTTCTGATGTCGATCGACTGAACATAGAAACAGAAGATAAACAGGCGGATGCCAAGATAAAACTGTATAAAGCCCGCCTGAATGATTGTACAATTCGCGCTGGATTTGATGGGCGTGTAACAAAAAGATTGGCGAATGAAGGCGAATATACCAGAACAGATCGGGTCTTGCTCGAAGTCGCATCGGCCGATCCGTTACATGTCGAATTTTTGCTGCCCTCTAAATGGCTGCGCTGGGTCAATATCGGCGCACCGATTGAATTACTTTTGAATGAAACGGGTAGGTCTTATACCGGAAAGATCACCCGTATTTATGGTGAAGTAGATCCGGTCAGCCGTTCAATTCAGGTGCGTGCCGCGCTGGATGACTATCGTGATCCGCTGCTATCGGGTATGAGCGGAAAAGTCGATCTGAATATTCAACATATCAAAGATGCCGGTGTCGCCGGATATCTGAGTCTTAAGAACTAAAACAAAAAGATAGAACATAAAACAATGGACAAGCTTTTGACCTTGCTAACACTGGCACGACAAGCTCAAGAAGCCGAAACAAGGTCAGAGTTCTTATATGTCGTGGTCAACCAAAGCAACAAGTTAATTTCCTATCGTCAAGCACTTGTCTGGAGTCAAAGATTCTTTGGCCCTGAACTAGAAAAAATTTCAGGCAATGCAGTTCTTGATCCAAAAGGGCCTTATGCATTGTCTATTCTTGATCAACTTAAAACGCTCGATAAAGACAAAATTGGTATTCAGAAAAAACAAAACGAAACCGATCAAAGCTGCCTAACATTTGTTCCGTTCAAGACCAAGCAAGACGGCTTATTGGGTGGTTTGATTTTAGAACATGAAACAGCATATACAGATGATGAAAATAAAATTATTGAGGAATTAGTGCAGTCTTACTCACCCATTTTTGCACTTCATGATTTGCGAAGAATGGCAACATTTCCTCACCGCATAAAAAACATTTTTCATCGGCAGTCAAAATTTCGCAAGATAGCCATTATTGTGGCTCTAGCACTTTTGTTTTTTCCGGTTAGAACCAGCATCACGGCGCCCATTGAAATTGTACCAAAAGATGCTGATTATATGACCTCCCCGATGGATGGTCTGGTGTCCGCTGTGTTGGTTGAGCCAGGAGAAGAAGTGGAGCAAGGACAGGTCATCGTCAATATGGACGATACCGTCTTACGTGCCGATATGGATCTGGCCGAACAAACTTTGGAAGTGGCGATATCATCCTTATCCCGTTTGCGTCGTGAGTCTTTATCAATTCCTGAAAAGAAAGCGGAACTCAGTCAGCTTGAATCAGACATTGCCGAAAAGAAAATTAAACTGGATTATACCAAAACGTTGTTGGCACGCTCTGAAATAAAAGCTCAACGCTCTGGCATTGCCATCTTTTCTGCGAAAGAGTCATTGGAAGGTCATCCTGTTCATGCGGGGGATGTATTGATAAAAATTGCAGATCCTGTTCATATCGAAGCCTTGATCCGCGTTCCAGTTGAAGCAATGATTCCTGTAACAAATCAAGCCGATGTTAATTTTTTTCTAAGTGTTCAACCGTCAAAGAGTTATAGAGCGACTATTCGCAATATCGGCTATGAGTCGAGCCTCGATGCAGACGGCCTATCAACCTATAAGATTATTGCAGACCTTCATGGACAGGAAAATTTGAAGATCGGTTGGAAAGGGCAAGCAAAAATCCGCACAAGCTGGAGCATACTGTTCCTTGATCTTTTGCGTCGACCGGTTTTATTTGTCAGACAGTTAAGCGGAATTTGATATGAATGACGAAAAAACATTCAAGCTTCCGCGTCTGAAACATGGGCTAAAATATTTCCCTGGATCAGCAGACCCCACAACAGGAGAGCCAAGCGGAGTACTACATGATCCGGTCAGTAATAATTATTTCAAGCTGACATGGGCGGAATGTGAGTGTATCTCACGATTCTGGTTACATAAGGATAGTGTATCCCTGATCTCTGATGTCAATACCAATACCAGCCTTAACCTAGACGAAGACGATTTAAAAAACCTGATTGTTTTTCTAATTTCCAATCATTTGATTGAATCTGACCGGAACGCAGATGTAAAACATAATCTCGATCAGGGTTTTTGGAAAAAATTACTGCATCAATACCTGTATTTCACGGTTCCATTATTTCATCCGCAAAATTTTTTAAAACAAACCTATCATTATGTTGATCCTCTGCTTTCAAAAGGAGCAACTCTTCTGATGGTGTTTTCACTGATTGTTCTGGCGTTTGTTACTATGGAACGTGGCGACGAGTTTTTTAAAACCGCATCAGGAATCCCTTCGGCATCCGGATTGATGACCATCGCAATTGTTTTCGCGTTTGTTAAATTGATTCATGAATGGGCCCATGCCTATACCGCCACAAAATATGGTGTTCAGGTTCCCCATATGGGCGCGGCATTTATTGTCTTGTATCCTGTTTTATATACAGAAACCAGCGGGGCGTGGCGACTAACCAATAAGCTCAATCGGATGGCGATAGGCTTTGCAGGGATCAGGGCTGAGCTATGTCTGGCTACAATATTTTTGTTATTCTGGAATATTTCACCGTCTGGAAGTTTGATTCAGACTTTGTCCTTTTATGTTGTTGCCGTGTCTTTGATGTCGTCACTTGTGGTGAACTTAAACCCTCTGATGCGTTTTGATGGATATTACCTTCTGTCTGATTTTATGCAGATTGAAAATCTTCAATCCCGATCATGCTCTTTCGCCCGCCATGCAATCAGAAAAATCTTGTTTGGTTTGAATGACCCTCGACCCGAAGACCTAAGCGAAAGAAGATCAAGATTTTTAATGGTATTTGGTTTAGTTCTTCTGGTTTATCGATTTTTTCTGTTTTCCGGTATTGCCATTCTGGTTTATACCATGATTTTTCAACCTCTTGGCACAATTTTGTTCCTGATAGAAATCTGGTTTTTTCTTATTCGACCGATTTTATCCGAAATAAAAATTTGGAAAGAGAGATCTTCGGAAATACTGGTCAATACCCGCGCCAGAATTATTATTGGCATATTGATTATCACAACCATCTTGTTTGTCCTTCCCGTTCATTCGACCATTTCAGTGCCGTCTGTGGCGTATCATAAAACTTATAGGGAGGTTCATGCTCCTGTTGTTGCTGAAATATCAAAAATATTCGTCAAAGATAATGATCTGGTTCATGAGGGTGATGTCTTGATGGTTCTCACTTCGCCAAAGCTTGAACAAGATTACGCTTTGGCTAAACAGGATCTTGAAAAACTGCAATTTTTAAAACGCGTGGGTAATTTACGATCCTCCGGCCAGTCTCAGAAAACGCCTGATGTTATCGAAGAACAAATTGATTTGATTCATAAAAAAATCATACATTTGGAAGACCAAATTAAAAATCTGATAATAGTATCCGGTTTTGAAGGGCAGGTGCGAGATATGATGCGTGGAATAAGTATTGGCCGCACAGTCAGGATAGATGATGTTTTATTGCGCGTAATTGACCCATCGCAAATAATTTATGTGGCCTATATTCCCGATACCCAAAGAGACCGGATTCAAACGGGCAATACTGCAAAATTTGTTATGAAAGGCAATGTCTTTTCTCATGTCGATCTATTCGTCAAAGAATTAGATAAAGTATCGAGTTCGGAAATTTCTTCACCTGAATTGATCGCTGAAATTGGAGGTGACATCGGAGGAAATCAACAAAAATATCTACGGCCAAAACAAAGCCTGTACAGGGTGAAATGCGAAGCAATCAATCATGATGAAAATCATAACCAAACCTCATTATTTAAACAAAAAGGGATTTTGTTGATTAAAGGTGAAAATATCAGTCCGCTTGGATTTGTCCTGCGGCAATTTGGGGGACTTTTACGACGGGAACTAAGCTTGAATTAAGCGCAAGTCTTAACAAAAATTAACTTTTTTAGGATAAACTAAAAGGATGGAAGAGCAGCTGGTCGACATAATCCGCCCGCCCAAACGTAAAATGGGAGGAATGCCGCTGGAAAAGCGCATGATGCTGGATGCGTCGCTGCCTGTTTTGACGGGGCAGGTTTTATGGCTGGATGCTGCTGATGCCACAACAATCTTCGACACCGATGGTGATGATGCCGCAACCGGTACAGGAGGAAGTAATAATGGATTTTCAGGAAATGTCGCCCTTTGGGCTGATAAAAGCACCAGCAATTTCAATGTCTCTGGTATAGGAGCGGCACAACCTGTTTATGCGGCGACAACTCTCAACGGACTAAATACCATTACATTTGATGGAGTAAATGATCGCTTGTTTAATAATACATCAGTGGTATCTGGTTCCAACTATACAAGCTTTGTTGTTTTTTCTAGAGATTCATTCGGTGGACGAGAAGGCGTATTCGAGTTAGGGCAAAACCCATCCCGCAATGCAATTTTTATCAACAATTCCCTGAATAAATACGGCTACTATATGAACGGCACTTTTTATGATTCGACAAGTGCTTATACTCCCGGAAATTATGATCTGGTTTCCATGAGGCAATCCGGAACAGCTGCCAATGTGCGTGTTGACGGATCTTTGGAAGTATCCACTACAACCGCGATGCGTACCACAACAACCGGAATTTATGTTGGTGATGATTCCACCAGTGGCGATTTTCTTGACGGACAAATATCAGAGATTATTACATACAACAGGGCTTTATCTTCGGACGAAGTACACGATGTTGAAAATTATTTGGCTACCAAATGGGGATTAACCATTGCGAACTCTGCACCTGTTCTAACAAACAATGCAGGAATAACGTTAGACGAGTTAACATCCGCGCCACTCGCAAACTTATCGGCAACAGACGCAGATAATACAGATGCAAATATATGTTTCACCATTACGGATGCCACGGATTTTGGACATTTATATAACAGCAATACAAGCTTGAATTTGGGTCTGGGGGACAGCTTCACCAAAGGAGACATCGATAACGGCTATATTATTTATTACCATGATGTAGCCAACACAACATTGGATAGTATGTCTTACACAATTAGTGATGGGTACTCCACAAGCCCGTCCTATTCATTTGCCATGAATATAACACCGGTCAATGAAGCCCCGGTTATTAGCGGCTGGACACAGGTATCAATCGAGGACTTTGAATTTGGCGCAACCGGATGGAGCGATAACACCACAACAAATGGCGGATCAATTTTAACTAATTATCTGGGGCGACATTCTTCGGAAGGTGGTGTTCAAGATACTTATAAAACCTATACCTTGTCCGGTACTCAGGATTATGCAACCATTTCATTTGATTTTTACCGGATTGATAGCTGGGACACTGAAAATTTTATTATTTATGTTGATGATGTTGCCGTTTATAACGTTCCCTTTACCACAAGTTATGCGTCGCCTTCTGATGGATCAAGTGGAGCGGTATCTTGGATCATACAAAAAACAACGCCCTTTTCTACAAATTTTGCTCATAGCGGATGGAATGACCAGACTTTTCATTTTTCATTAACTATCCAGTCAACGGCAGCATCAGTAAAATTAGGGTTCAGCTCAACTCTCAATCAGGCCGTCAATGACGAAGCATGGGGAGTTGATAATATTATTGTAAGCGAAGTCGGAAGTGGTGGAACACCGGGAAATTTTCAGGTATCCGAACAGTCGTACAATGGAAAAGTCATCGGGAAAATTTCCGCAACAGATCCGGATACAGCGGATACGCTGACATATAGTATCGCGGGCGGAACTGGATTGGGTATATTTTCCATCAACTCGACAACAGGGGATATATCTGTCGCCAATGCCAGCGCACTGGATTATGAAACGACAACGTCCTATACGCTTGATATTGTTGTCACGGATAATGGCGCGCCGGTCATGACCGATACAAAAACAATAACAATTGATGTGCTGGATGTGCCGGAAAATACGGCGCCAGTCGTAACGGGATTTGGAACAACATCCGTAAATGAAAATTCCAGTGCAGGAACAGTGATTGGAACAGTGACTTCAATTGACGCTGAATCAAATGCAGTGACGTATTCTATAACGGGTGGAAACACAGGAAGTATGTTTGCTATTCATTCGATAACCGGAGTGATTACACTGGCCGCCTCGCCGAACTTTGAAGACATTGGAAGCTACACCTTGACCGTACGCGGGACTGACAATGGATTTGGATCTTTAACTCATACAACCAGCGTAACGATCAATATAAATGATGTCAACGAAGCTCCGACACTGGATCAAGTCACGATTGTTCTTAATTCTGATCTCAACTTACATTACAGTGCCGCCACAGGAAATTTCTATAAACTGGTCACGGCATCCGCCAACTATGCAACCGCCAAGACAAATGCCAATGCCAGCACTTTGTTTGGTGCAACGGGTTATCTGGCCAATATTACGTCAGCAGCAGAAAATGCATTCCTAACTTCATTCATTACATCGAGTGCGCTTATCGGAGCATCCGATGCAGCAACAGAAGGGCAATGGTTATGGGATGACGGACCGGAAAATGGAAGTCTGTTTTGGTCTGGAACATCAACCGGAAGTGCTCAAAACGGGTTCTACACCAATTGGAATGGTGGAGAGCCGAATAATTCTGGGAATGAAGATGCCGCTCAGCTTTTAACATCAGGCCGTTGGAATGATATTAATGCAGGATCGAATAGTGCCTATCTGATCGAATGGACGGGGACAGATGTTTTAGCAGCATTGCCAAGAGATACCTATTCCCTGAATGAAAATTCGGCGTTGAATTTTTCAGTTGGGTCAATTATGGGGGATGATGTTGATGCGGGAGATACACTGACCTATGCGATTACAGGAGGAACGGGAGTGGGAGTTTTCTCTTTGAATCCTTCAACCGGAGAAATTACCTTATCCAATGTTTCTGCCAATAATTTTGAAGTGAATAATAGTTTTACATTGGATGTGAAAGTCACGGACAGTGGAGGATTGACAGACACCAAAACCATTACCATTAATGTTTTGGATGTAAATGAGAGCCCAAGTCAGTTGAATTTAACCAACCAGCATGTCACGGAAAACTCTTCAATCGGAAAAGTTGTTGGCCAGTTTTCAACAGTGGATGAAGATGTTGCCGACATCCATACTTATACGATCCTGACTAATCCGGGCAATAAATTTTCAATTGTCGGACAAGATCTGGTTTTAACCGGAGCATTGGATTATGAGGCGACACAAACAATTTCTCTTCTGGTCAGAACCGATGATGGAAATGGTGGAACGTATGACCGCATATTTAAAATCACGGTTGGAGACCAGATGGATACCTATGTTCCAACCGAAGGAACAAATGTCACGCGAACAACCGGTCATGATTACAAAACCACGCAAACCACAAAATTGAGCAGATCGATTGTCCATGATACGTTTGAAGGTGGAGAGATCGGCCAACAATCATCATTCTATGGCGATGGAAATTTTTTCCAGATTATTCGTGAAAAAACGACCTTTCAAATCAAAGCATGGGTTAAAGATAAAATCCAATCATTGCAAAGTAAGGATAGATCTTTGTTGCAAGGTGTCAGGTCTCATGACCAGTCGATAGCCAATGATGTTGAGGATCAGAACTTTGAAAGTCACTATACCAATTTACGCAATGTTCTGGAACAGCTGGAAAAATTCTCTGATACGGGAGATAACGAAGAAAAAATTCTGGATCAAGAGAACAAAGAACCTAACACACCACAGAAAAACCCTGTCTTTGATGACGGGTTTGTCGATGTCATGACCTATCACGAAAGAAAACAGGAACGCTTGCGTCAGGCATTACTGAGTTAGTTTATCCTCTGCTAAATTTTTAACTGCGGTATAATCGGTTTTTCCGGTTCCCAAAACCGGAATTTTATCCACCACCAGAATATTGGCGGGAACAGACAGTGCAGGAATATTATGGTCATTAGCATAAGCCGACAAGGCGCTGCGCTGAGCTTCCACAGAAGTCGTAACCAAAACAAGTTGCTCTCCTTTGCGGGTATCAGGCAAGGCAACAACGGCACTTTGGGAATTAGGCCATAATGCGGCGGCCATTGACTCGGTCACACTGAGGGATACCATCTCACCGGCAATTTTGGCAAAACGCTTGGCACGTCCCAGAATGCGGATATAACCTTCGCTGTCTATATCAACAATATCCCCAGTATCATGCCACCCATCTTCAGGAGGTTGCAAAATTCCAGGGTGGTCGTTTTTATAATAACCCAACATCACATTGGGCCCTTTGACAAATAGTCGTCCGCCAACCTCAACGCCGGAAACAGGATCAAGCCTTACCATCATGCCGGACAACACACGACCGACTGTACCGTCTTTCAAATGCATGGGTGAATTGACCGCAATAACAGGAGATGTTTCCGTTGCGCCATACCCTTCCAAAATACGCACACCGAAGCGATCCATATAAGTTTTGCGTGTACTGTCTTTGACTTTTTCTGCTCCGGCAAAAATATATCGGACACCATAAAAATCATAGGAATTCGCCATCCGCGCATAACCCGACAGAAAAGTATCAGTTCCAAACATGATGGTTGCATTGGTTGCATAAACCAATTCAGGCACAATTCGCACATGAAGAGGGTTCGGATACATAAAGGTTTTAACGCCGGATAATAAAGGCAACAATGTTCCGCCTGTTAGTCCAAAGGAATGGAACATCGGCAAGCAGTTAAAGACAATATCCTGACGATTAAACGACACGCGCGATGACAGTTGGGCAATATTGCTCAACAAATTCGCATGGGATAAAACCACACCTTTTGGTGATCCTTCAGACCCTGACGTAAACAGAATGGTTGCGGGATTATGTGGATTGGACTGGCATTGACGGCGTGTGTGCAAAGTCATCACTTTATTCCACCATGTTAGGGAAGAAAGAACATCTTCCAGATAAATAACCTTGGCTTTTTCACTAAGGATTTCAGCCAGATTTTCAAGCCTCCCCATCTCTATAAATCGACGCGATGTTAGAATAATACGAATATTTCCTGTCGTGCAAGCCGAGGACAAGGCTTGTCCGCCCATGGTAAAATTCAGCATCGCAGGAATACGCTCGATTGATTGTAACCCAAAAAACGAGACAATCGCCCCCAGACTGTTCGGCAACAAAATGCCGATATTTTCATTGGGGTCTGTTATATTTGCCAGATAAGACCCAAGAACATTAGATTTCTGAATCAAGGATTTATAAGTCATCGGTGAAAATTCTGCATCTTCGGCACAGATAAAATCATCGCCTTGCAGCGAACGAGCCTTAAGCAAAGCTTCCCACAGTGTTTGTTCACGCTCGGTTGTCTCCAGCATCATGCTTTCCATGATGTCATAAAGTTGACGGCTGGCAGCGGCGCGGCGATTACGCCCTTTCAAGTTTTCGTCAATTTTAAATGCAACCGGCTCAAGAAAAGTCAGTGTGATCTTTGGAAAACGCTTGAACGGCATTTTATTACGCAAACGGGCAAAGCCTGTGTATTGAGCGCCGTCAATGCGAACAGGCAAAATCATGGCATTGGCTTTATCGGCAATCAATCCTGGTCCGTCATAGATTTTCATTAAACTTCCGGTAGACGTCAAACGCCCTTCGGGGAAAATAACAATGTGACGATCTTCTTCAACTTTGCGGATCAAGGATTTGATCGAATAAGGATTGGTGGGATCAAGCGGAAATGCATCGACCAGCCTAAGAAACGGGCGCACCCACCACCATTGAGCCACTTGGGTATTGACTGCAAACATCGGTTTTCCAGGCATAAATGCCGCTAATAACGGAGGGTCAAGCAAGGACACATGATTACCGACAATCACGGCACGCTTGCCAGCTTTTTCGACATTCTCCAGACCGCGCACTTCAACGCGGTAAAGAATCTTGAATAAAAACTGCAATACAGTTTTAAACAAATAATCCGGTAATAAACGGCAGATATAAACGGCAACAACCATATTGGCCAATGCAAAAGCAAGAAACAGGTCTTTGACTTGCCAACCGGCTGCAATCAATAAACTGGCAATAACGGCGCACCCAACCATAAACAAAGAGTCAGTAATTGAACTGCCCGCCATGACTTGCGCCCGCGTACTCTCTGGTGTTTTGTCTTGAAGAATGGCCGCAAGCGGCACGACAAATAACCCGCCGAAAGCTGAAATCAAGCACACATCCATCAGAATGCGCCAATGGGAAGGATGCGATATAAACTGTCTCAGATTCATCAATGAACCATCTTCATTCAACACAACATGGGATGTTGCCGCATACAGATCAAGCGAAGACGCAGTAATGCCGAGCGCGGCCAGAGGCACAAAAACGGCACTCACCGCACCATGTAACAAACGGTTATTCAGTAGACCTCCAACGCCGATTCCAATAGAAAACAAAACAGTGAAAAGTGTTAGAATGGTTTCTTCTGCGTGTAAGGTGCCTTTCACATAGTTTGGAAACTGGGAGATAAACAAGCTTCCGATACAAAAGAACCAACCTTTACCCAAAAGAGAAAGAACAATTTCGCGCCCTTGGGAGAAGGTATAACGCATCACCCCGTAAGTTTCCGTGGCCAGATTGGGATTGATTTTAAGATCTGGAGAAGCGGCGACGCCTTTTGGAATATAAAAACTGGAAATATATCCGGCCACAGCCGTTAAAACCATCAAAATACCGATTGGAATCTCTCCATGATCTAACGCCATAACGGTCGTGCCCACAATCGTACCGATTAAAATAGCCAGAAATGTTCCGGTATTGAGCAAAGCATTCCCGCCGATCAATTCATCGCGATCAATTTTCTCGGGCAAAATGGAATATTTGCAAGGGCCAAAGAAGGCCGATTGAGCCCCCAGTGCAAATAAATTGATAAAGGATAATACGATAGAACCACTAAATAAGGAAACAGCCCCCAGAATAGCAATCCCGACCTCTGCCAGCTTAATCAGGCGAATAACTTTTTCCTTGGGAAATTTGTCGGCCAATTGTCCTCCCATGGCAGAAAAAATAAAGAAAGGCAAAACCAGCGTTCCGGCGGCCGCCGTGGTTAAAAGGCTTTGGGTTTGTTGATCCATACCGGTTTGGGTCGCAATGCGGTAAAGAATAAGAACAATCAAGGCATTCTTGAATAAATTGTCATGAAACGCTCCCAAAAACTGCGTAATAAATAACGGCAGAAAGCGACGGTCTTTCATCAAAAGAAATTGGTTATGCATCATGGAGAAAGACCTCGTATTGTAAAAAAGATAACTTATTTGGCAACGCGCGAGCGATAAATCATAAGCATATGAGATCCATCCGAAAAATAATATAATCTTTCATGCAGGAATTTTCTTTTCAACAGAAACTCTACCATCATGACCAATCTTCTGTTTTTATCCGTACGTTGATAAGAAACATAGACAAATAAAAACCCTCGCAATCAGCGGGGGTTTTTAAATCGATTTTTGGATCGGGTTAAAAACTTTGCGTGCCGCAAGCGGCCATTTGATCCAGCAATTTTCCCCCTTCAATACCAAACGAAAAGGAAACGGGTGTTCCTTGTCCAAGAATATTTCCAGCATCATTCCAACAGGGAACAATATCCGCATTTTCACCTGCGGATGGTTCTATATTAGCATATGAATCATCCTCTTCATTACCAGCAGCCGGAGAAATATTCGCAAAAGCTTGCGCTCCGCCGAACGATTGAGGAGAGCCTCCACCAATGAAAGGAAGGCCTGTAATTGTTAATCCACCGGACGGCGTATTCGGAGAAAAAGTTCCAAACAAACGGAAAATATCTTCTTGGGAGAATGTGCCAAGTGAGCCGGGAACTGCACCAAAGAAGAATAATCCTAAACTATTATCATCACGGAAATGGTAGAACATTGTTTCCAAATGGTTGCGCTGCATCTGGGTTAAAACCCCATTTGTAGAGGATGGTTTAAGTCCATCATAGGTCGCTTTCAATCCGTTCAACAGGGTTGGGTGACCAGGATCGAAGAATGCACCATTGGCCAATTCGACATAGTAGGTTCCCTGACCATCAAAGACTGTGGTTCCAATTGTGTTTTTGTGCAATGACATTTGTGCATAGATCGGTTTGGGTTCTACAAAGAGTGAAGCTCGAATATAATTCACGTCTCCGTAATCATAACCCAAAAGATAGGGGTTGAAGAACAATCCGATGTCACCACCGTTAATAGTGTTGGTGACACCAGTCAGATCAATTTCGCCACTTTCAAAATTTGCCCCGACTGGATTATCATTCAGCACATTGCCTGACAAAGCTACAAAATCATGACTTGGACCAGAAATATAAACGCCGTTTTGCCCGCTATTGCTAACAATATTATTAGAGATTATGGTATCAGTCATAACATTCGACCATGGGCTGAAATAGGAATTGACCTCGATACCATCTCCTTTGAGGTTGCAAGACGGATATTCTTGATCGTAAAAAAGAGCCGATTTCAAATCTGCCCATTCTTCAAAAAAGACAGGATTGTCGACAGTGTTATTGTCAATCAGAACAGATATATGAATAACAGGATCATAGATTTCCGGTAAAAAATCCGACTGTATCGCGTTATCAGGGTGGATTGTAAGACGTTGGTCACCTTGCAATGTGACGCGGACACCATCATCACCAGAGTCGAAAACAGAATTACCTAGAATATTCAGGTTAATAGCATGGCCTGTATAAGGATCATACTCATCGTATATATATTCGATGGGCTGGGGTCTGGCATCAGAAAAACGGTCAGAATGCATATAGGAGACATCAATCCCGTCATCTTTTGAATCCGTGACCGTGTTATTAAGGACATCGACCAAGGTATCTGTTCCATATTCTAAAACATTGCCGTAAGTTTCGACATGAATGCCGTCTCCGCCACGTCCAAAGTCTTTATAACTTTTTTTATTAAATCCGATAGATGATGGGTAAGAAGAACCATGATAACCGGAATGGCTGACGTTATTGCTTTTAATCAGAATGTGCGGAACATTATAAGAAGCGATTCCGTTTTCACCCGACCAGCTGACGTGGTTACCGATAACTTCTGCATTATAAAACGGATCATAACCCGGAGCAAATGATGGTGAGACAAGTCCTTCTCCGTAAAAGGATCCGATATCATATAGAGCAATGCCGTTTTGTCCGCTATTCGTGACAGAGTTATGGGAGATCAGAAGGTTATCTCCGCCAAAAGCTTCAATACCATTTCCGGTTTGATCGTCAACAGTATTGCAAGATACGATTGCCCCATAACTGTTGTTTAAACGAATACCAGTATGACCGGAATGAATTGTGTTGTTTTTTATGGTTGCATAATTGGCATTGTTCACAAGGATGCCTGTGTCTGCACCATAAATTTCGAATCCGTTAATAGTGACATCATTTGCAGTGACATCAAATCCTGGAGAATGTGGGGCAATCATGGCGTTATCACCAAAAAGATCAACCGATTTATTCACCAGAACTGATTCATGATACGTACCTGAATCGACATTAATTCGGACACCGTTATTGGCAAAAGAAATAGCCTGTTGGATTTTTGCATCATCCGAAAGAACATTGATGACGCTCAATGCGTTAGAACTGTTCAGGCGAGAATCTCCCAGAAGAACAGTGTGGCTATAATTTTTGCCGTAGATTTTGCTATCAAGATTAAGTGTTGTCGCATCAACTGAAACTGAACCTTTGCCCACAGTTAGATTTTTTACAAAATTGACGGTTGCGGCTTTAAGATTAAGATTGCCTTTGGTCGTTTTGAAATATCCGGGAGTCCAGCAGAACCAACCGCAAGAATGACCGGAAACCCAGTAAGAGCTTACATCGACATTGCCCGTTCCAATGCCGAACCCATTTGTGTTTGTACCGACATTGACAGTATTTGTGGCTTCGACTGTGACAGTCCCGTTGCCTGCCAGAAGGATAGCCAATAAATCGGCGCTGAGATAATTTTCACTGCCAAATAACCATGTCAGAAATCCGTCATGGATGGTCAAGTCAGTTGGGTCGATAATCAAGCGACCTGCCAGACCATTTGGTGCTAGAGTGGAAACTGTACCTGTGAAAATCAAATCCGAACCCGTCGATACTTCGACGTACCCGCCATTGCCACCCAATGCCCCGCCTTCGGCTTCAATGCGCCCTCTGAAAATTGTATTTTGGTTGCCAAAAACGTCAACTTGTCCACCATTGCCTGTTCCGTTCAATGCTCCACCATTGGCAGATACAAAAGATGTGTTGGTCAATTCAACTGCTTTGCCTTTGATCTCGATCTTGCCACCGGTTTTACCTGAAGCATTCAAGCTGCCGGATACTTTGACTGTGCCTCCCTGACCACCGGAAAGGATAATTTTACCCCCCACCATTTTGGCCGATGATGCATTGATAACTCCTGACATGTTGACCACAGAATCCACAACATTTTTTGCAGCAGAAGCCGTCATTAAAACAGTTCCTCCTTCAGTATTGATAATGCCGCCATTGTCAGCAAGAACGGCGGAAGTCTTGTCGTTCATGGCAAGTTGAACCAACCCATCACCATATAAATCCACAGTCGCAGTATCTATTCCCGCAGCCAACACGACCTTGCCTAATTTTGCACTGATAACACCATTATTACGAACGGTAGGCGCAACAAAAGCGGCAAGGCCACCATCGGTAATATTGATAAGACCATTATTGATGACCTGACCCGCCGAACCAAGATTTTTTAAAACCAATGTGTTGTCACCGCGCATAACCGCTTTTGTGCTGACATCACCTGTGGATGCAACAATTCCGCCTACATCCACGCGGGAATTGGCACCGAATAAAACACCGTTACGATCAAGCACCATGATGCGACCATTGGCTTTAAGAGATCCCAAAATTTGTGTAGGATCACTATTTTTTCCAACCACACGGTTCACAGCCAAAGAGCCGGAGCTAGGTTGATGAAACTGTGTCATTGCATCCGAGCCTATATTAAAGCTGTTCCAATTCACAACCAGACGATTGGTGGACTGATTGACGTACAGCGCATTTGTAGTGCTGCGATCAAAAGTTGCGCCTCCACCGATAACGGTTTCGCCCAAAGGCAATGCACCATTATCCAGAGCATAGGAAGAATGAGGAACAAGAACCGCACCAGCTGCCAATACCGACAACAAAGCCGGACGCGTCAGAGATGTGGAAGAGGTTAAGTGTGTAACCGTCGAAATAAAATTGGAACGCATAATTCAATGGCCTCCTGCCGGAACAAAGAGGGGGAAAGAAAATTTTTTCTCACATAACCCCCATTAGAAATTTCTGTATGCACAGAAATATAATTGTCAAAAATGTGCAACATTCCGCCATCATTAAAAATGGCGCGGTGTGACCCCAAAATGGTCAACAAAACATTAAAGTTAATCAGAGTGCCAAACTATAGACTCAAGATCATTGAAAATGCAATATTTAATTAGGGAAAATTTATTTTTCATTTTATGCGCAAGATGCTTATAAAACGCATTATTGTTTCAATAATACGCCGAAATGCTGATACTAATTATACATAACAAGTGAACTTTTCCAAATCAACGGATTGTAACTGATGTTAATTTGACGTAGTATCGTCCATGCCTGTATGCGCTTGTTTAGCGTCTCGGTGACGTCTTGGCTCTATTTCTAGAAAATGAATGAGGAACTCATGCTCAGTAAGCTTATATTTTTACCGGTGAAATCACGCCCCATCCTGACAGCATCGTTATCCATTTTTGGATTTTTGTTGGCTGGAACAGCCATGGCGCAGACAGTTCCCGGTACAGCAGACGTATCGCGTGTGCAAGGGCATATTGAACAAACCCTGCCTCGTGGTAAGGCAGAAGCCCCACTGAAAGTCGAAGGATCTGCTCCTTTTACGGCGCCAGATGGCGCGGAAAAGATGCTTTTTACCCTTCAATCGGTTGAAATCGAAGGACAAACAGTCTATCCGCAAGCCAAACTCGAAAAATTATACGCCAGTAAGGTGGGAACACAAATTTCCCTTGCAGATGTTTATGCTTTGGCCGCCCAATTGACAGCACAATACCGTAATGACGGTTATATCTTGACACAGGTTGTTGTCCCCCCCCAAACCATCGCTGGCGGAGTCATTAAACTGCGTGTAGTCGAAGGATCGATTGACCAAATCCGTATCGAAGGTAATAACAGCAGCGTAACCAATGATGTGATCGGTCTTTACGCAGCAGAATTGAAGTCCAAAAAAGCATTGAACAATAAAGAACTCGAACACGCTTTGCTACTGATAAACGACTTGCCGGGTGTGACAGCACGAGGTGTTTTATCCCCATCACGCAGTGTAGTTGGAGCATCCGACTTGACGATTGTCGTTGAACGCAATCCATTCGATGCTCAAATTGGAGTGGATAACTACGGAAGCCGTTTCTTGGGTCGCTGGGAAGTAACGGGAGGTGTAGCCGCTAATTCTCTTTTGGGATTGAACGAGCTTTTGTCGCTTAATATGGCCTATGCCCCATCCGGTCAAGGATTGGAGCCAGAGCTCACATATGGTGAGGTTTTAGCGCAATTCCCGATTGGTCGTTATGGCACAAAACTAGCGATGAAACTGGGAATTACACAAACTGAACCTGGAGCATCACTTGATGAATTCGATGTTAAGGGGCATGCGAGATATGCCGGTTTATCAGTCGACCAGCCTTTTATCAGAACCCGCGATTTCAATTTGTCGGCATCGTTGGGATTCGATGTCCGTGAAACCCGCACCAAAAGCAATATCGAAGCGACCCGTGAAGACGACCTCAGCGTAATACGTGTTGGCGCCCATACAGATTGGGTGGACACCGTGTTAAATGCGGCAGTCACGAATATCGATATGGAAGTCTCGCGCGGCGTGTCATGGTTTGGAGCAAGTGACAAAGGCGATGCAAATATGTCCCGTCCGGATGGCGATCCTGAATTCACAAAAATCACAGCATCGCTGACCCGGTTGGAGCGCGTGATTGACAGAATTGCTTTGCAAACATCTTTGTCTGGCCAAATGTCCAATGGTGCGTTGCTTTCGGCTGAAGAATTCGGCGTGGGCGGAACAGCCTTTGGTCGTGGATTTGATCCGTCTGAACTCGTTGGTGATGACGGGTTCGGTGGGTCGGTCGAACTGCAATGGAATCAACCAGTTCCTGTCACATGGGTTTCCGATTACACAGTGTATGGCTTCTATGACATTGGCTTGGTCTGGAACGACGACGCAACAACCAACGATGGCCGCGCTGAGAGTTTGGCGTCCGTTGGGCTTGGTATTCGCACCACAATCATGCCTGGAACGGATGCGGGCTTTATGGTTGCCGTACCGCTGACCCGTGATATCCAGGCTGAAAATGACAACGATGTCCGCCCATTCTTGAACATTAGCCATAGATTTTAGGCTTTAGATTTTAGGATTTTAAGACCCTATTTAAACCACCCGCCCCGCAAAGGCGGGTGGTTTTTTTAATCGATATTCCCCGTAAGAAAGACAAAAAATAATTGTTTTTTTAAATATGGATACCGTGTATATATACAAAAATGTCGTTGGTTTTTCGGCGTCTTTGATGTGTGTGGCTTTGACGTTTAAGGTAAAAAGGAGATTCTTTAATTAGAATGAAAACGAGCAGTGGAACCCAAGGTTCCGCAGCCTTAAAACAGTCAAAAGCTGTCCCTGAGGAAGCGCAGAATCCAGAAGAAGAGCCTCCGAGTAGAACAAAAAGGGCTCTGCAATCAAAAACCTTAAATCTTAAAGTCAGCGCACCCGTTATTAAGAGCGGGTCGATTAGGGTCTATTCATCAAATACAAATTTCCCCGTTAGTGAAAACTCGCGGATGTTTCTAAAAAAATATTATCCGGACGCAAGTATAGCGGACTGGAACGATTGGAAATGGCAGGTTAGAAATCGCATTCGCCGCATTGACATGGTTGAAAAGATAATGACCTTGACAGATGATGAACGGGAATCTGTGATTAAGCGAACAGGAAATCTTCCTATCGCTATCACGCCATATTATTTTTCGTTGCTTGATCCCAAAAACTCCAATCAACCTTTGCGTAAAACCCACCTTCCTGTTGGCGGTGAATTTTTAAAGACGCGGGGTGAAGATCCTGATCCTTTGAATGAAGATCATAGCACCGCCGCACCTGGTTTGGTTCATCGCTATCCTGACAGAGTTCTTTTTTTGACAACAGGATTTTGTTCAACCTATTGCCGTTATTGCACGCGCTCGCGGATGGTTGGTGAAACCAATGGTGAGTATAGCTTTTCTACCAGCAATTGGGAAAAGGCTGCACAATATATAGAAGCCCATCCTGAAATTCGGGATTGTCTTTTATCCGGTGGTGATCCTCTAAGTATCGATGACGAAAAACTGGAATGGCTTTTGAAACGATTACGTTCTATTCCCCATCTGGAATTTATCCGTATTGGCACAAAAATTCCTGTGGTGATGCCTCAACGCATTACAAAAGATCTGTGCAAGATGCTCAAGAAATATCATCCCCTTTGGATGAGCATTCACTTTACTCACCCAGATGAATTAACGCCGGAAACAATAGAGGCTTGCAACCGTTTGGCCGATGCTGGAATCCCGCTTGGAAGCCAGAGCGTACTGCTAAAAGGTATTAATGATGACGCAAATATTTTAAAGTCGATGTTTCATGGCTTGTTAAAGATGCGCGTGAAACCCTATTACCTGTATCAATGTGATCCGGTATCGGGTTCTGCACATTTTCGGACATCAGTGGAGAAGGGGTTGGAAATTATCCGTCAACTTCGCGGTCACACGACAGGTTACGCGGTCCCACAATTTGTGGTGGATGCGCCGGGCGGAGGAGGAAAGATTCCGCTATTGCCGGATTATGTTCTGGGTAGGGATGGTGATGATCTTCTTTTAACCAATTTTGAAGGAGGAACCTATCGTTACCCTGACCCGGGCGGTCGTGTTGGCTTTGCTCAACAAGCACTGCGGGATCAACAAGCCGATTACGACACTGTATCGGGATTGTATGCACCATGATTACTGTTGGTTTTACCTATGATTTGCGCGATGACTATATCATGCAAGGGTTCTCGGAAGAGGATGCCGCTGAGTTTGATAGTAAAGAGACAATCGATTCGATAGAAGAAGCGTTGCAGGCTAATGGTTATGTGGTTGAGCGTATCGGTAATGTGAAAGCACTGGTTGGAGCGTTAGCCACAGGAAAACGTTGGGATATCGTTTTTAATATCTGCGAAGGAGTTAAGGGCATTGGTCGTGAAGCTCAGGTTCCATCTTTATTGGAAGCCTATGACATGCCATTTGTTTTTTCATCACCGGAAATGTTGATTATAACAACCGACAAAGCTTTGGCAAAGGGGGTATTAAGAGATTGCGGCATTGCAACTCCGGCATGGCAGGTCATCGAGGATGATAAAAACCTTTCCGTGAAAGGGCTTGAATTTCCCTTGTTCATGAAACCCGTTGCAGAAGGTTCAAGTAAGGGCATATCCGAACACTCGGTGGTGAAGGATGAAGATGCGTTTAAAAAATCAGCCTCTTATTTTCTAAATAAATATAACCAACCAGTTCTTGTTGAAACCTATCTGACGGGGCGAGAATTTACAGTGGGTATTCTTGGCTCGGGTGATGCCTCCCGTGTTATAGCGGTGATGGAAGTGTCTCTTGAAGGGCAGCCGGACAGTTTTGGCCGTTCTTTCCTAAACAAGGATGTCGATTGGACCATGCCGGAGATCTACTGCCTGCCGGACGATCCGGTGGCACAAAAAGCAGGAGTTCTTGCTCTCGCCGCATGGCGTGGACTGAAGGGGCGTGATGTAGGGCGGGTGGATGTCAGATGTGATGAACAGGGTAATCCATGGATTTTGGAAATAAACGCATTGCCGGGACTGAACCGGAAGAAATCTGATTTACCAATTCTAGCTGCAAAATCTGGAATCGATCATACAACGTTGATCGGGAAGATCATGGGCGAAGCAAAGAAACGCTACGGATTATGAAGGCAGCTCTTGTTCATAGTGGTGGCGGTGATGAGACCTCTCTTGACGATCAGGACACTTTGGTTCAGTTGGAGGAAATTGCCGCTGTGTTGAATGGTTCGGGTATGGAGACGCAAAATTTTGCCTTCGAAAGTTCTCTGGGCAATCTTGAAAAATCTTTGCACCGCATGAGACCTGATTTTATTTTTAACCTCGTGGAAACTGTGGGTGGAACGGATAGTTTGCTTTACGTAGCTGCCGCATTTTTTGAATACCTAAAAATTCCCTATACGGGGTGTTCTGCTATATCGCTTGCCTTGTTATCTAGTAAAATCAGGCAAAAAGAATTCATGCGGAATGCAGGACTTCCCGTGCCGGGAGATGAAAACGCGCCAAACGGGAAATGGATTGTAAAATCGGACAGCGAACATGCCTCTGTTGGTATAAGTTCCGGAAGTGTGGTTGATACTCTGGTGGCGGCAAATAAGAAAATTCAGGAAAAGCAGAAAGAATTCGGCGGCGTATGGTTTGCAGAGCGTTTTATTGACGGGCGCGAATTCAATATCTCGATACTGGATAACGGGGATGGAAAACCGCAGGTTCTTCACCCCGCTGAAATTCTGTTTGTCGATTATCCGGAAGATACACCGAAAATCATCGATTATGCCGCCAAGTGGGATACTCAAAGCTATGCTTATAATGCAACACCACGCAGCTTTGACTTCATGGAAAAAGATGAAGCCCTTTTGGCAAAACTCAATGAGTTATGCTGCAAATGCTGGGATTTATTCGAATTAAGAGGATCCGCTCGCGTGGATTTCAGAGTCGATGAATTCGGCAAGCCATGGATTTTGGAAATAAACGCTAATCCATGTCTGTCATCTGATGCTGGATTTATGGCAGCTGCCATGCAGACAGGGCTATCCGCAACAGAAGTTATTAAAAGACTTCTTCCTCAAAGGCTATTAGAAAGCGTATAAGGGAACATGTTCAGTATTCGCCGTATTCTTGATGCCTCTGCCCCCGCCAACCGCGCTATAGTGGCACAGGTTCAGGATATTTTGCGTACGCAGTTTGATGCGCTCAAAGACCATGAAGTCACCGATCTTCCAAAAAAACTGAACGATGCCATGAAATACAGATTTCAGAGCCGTTTGTTGGTCTCACAGCACAAAAACGCAGCTGTTGACGGTTTTGCCCTGATAATGCACGCCACGGATATCGGGTTTTGTTATCTTGATTTTATCGCCGCCGGAAAAACCATGACCGGTCAGGGCTTAGGCGGAGCCTTGTATGAACGTGTCCGCGACGAAGCCTTGAATATGGGTGCGAGTTGTATCCTCATGGAATGTCTGCCGGATGATCCGGTGCTCTCGCCCGACCCGAAAATTCGTAAACAAAATGCACGGCGTCTCGCGTTTTACGAGCGTTATGGTGTCCGTGTGATAACGGGTACATTCTATGAAACGCCAACAAAACCAGACGATACCGATCCTCCATATCTGGTTATCGATACTCTGGGTAATCCTTTGCCGGATGGAAAATTCATGCGCAAGGCTGTGCGCGCAATCCTCGAACGCAAATACAGTGATCTGTGTGATCCAGCCTATATCGACAAGGTTGTAAAATCATTTCCGCTTGAGGGCGTGTCTTTGCGCGAACCAAAATACATCAAAGCTGAGTCTTCTTCCTACACACCAGCACTGGAAAAATCAAAAAACATTATCCTGATCGCTAATGAAGGGCATGAAATTCATCATGTCAAAGAGCATGGGTATGTCGAAAGTCCGGTGAGGATCAAGGTTATTTTGCGCGAGCTTGAAAAACTGTCCTTTATTGAAAAAAGACCGGCAAAATCCTGGAACGATAAACATATTCTTGGCGTTCATGATGCAGATTATGTGTCATTTTTGAAAAAAGCCTGTCTAAGTGTTCCAAAAGGAAAGTCTGTTTATCCTTACGTCTTCCCAATTCGCAATCAGGATAGAAAGCCAGTGGATACGCCGCTTTTGGCAGGGTATTACTGTATCGATACGTTTACACCTCTGAATGCCGAAGCATATCAGGCTGCGCGTTCGGCTGTGGATTGTGCGTTGACAGGGGCAGAGGCAATTGTTTCTGGTGCAAGAACGGCTTACGCGCTTGTCCGTCCCCCCGGTCATCATGCAGAGCGTAGATCATTTGGAGGCTTTTGCTATTTTGCGAATGCCGCCATCGGTGCAAATTATTTGAGCCAGTACGGCAAGGTAGCTATTCTGGATATCGACTATCACCACGGCAACAGCCAGCAAGATATATTTTACAAGCGCAACGACGTATTGACCATTTCGCTGCACGGCCATCCGAAATTTGCTTATCCTTATTTTACGGGATTTGCTGACGAGATGGGGGAAGGAACTGGCTATGGCTATAATCTCAATATGCCGTTGCCGGAAAATCTGGAACCGGAAGAATATCTAAAACACCTGAACAAGGCACTGAAACGGATCAGAGAATATGATCCTGCCTATTTGGTGGTGGCACTAGGGTTGGATACGGCTAAGGCCGACCCGACAGGAACATGGACACTTCGCGCGGCTGACTTTGATCGGATTGGTGGTGTGATCGGTGCGTTGGATTTACCTACGTTAGTAGTCCAAGAAGGCGGATACCGCACTCAAACGCTAGGCACCAATGCACAGAAATTTTTCTCTGGTTTACACAAAGCTGCTAGCGAAAAAAGCCATCCAAAATTTTCTCTCAAGACGCATAAAGACAGAAGATCAGTCCCGCGTATCAGAAGTATTGTCAAACTTGGCGATGTAGAAGCTATCCGTAATTTGACCGAAAAATCCGGCGTTTTCAGCACCGAGGAAGTCAATGTTGCCGGAGAACTAGTCGCCGAAGCCGCGCTGAAAGGTGAAAAAAAATCCGGATATTCTTTCGTATTTCTTGAAGAAGCCGGAGAAATTGTTGGCTATACTTGTTTCGGACGTATTCCTTTGACCGAATCCAGTTATGATTTGTACTGGATTGTTGTAGAGAAGACACATCAAAAGAAAGGGGTTGCCGCGCAGCTTTTGAGCGTAACAGAAAAGGCGGTTAAGACCGCAGGCGGAACACAACTCTATGCCGAAACATCGTCACGGAAAGATTACGCATCTGCTCATGCGTTCTACAAAAAATCAGGATTCACACAATCCTCTCGACAAAAAGATTTTTACAGCGTGGAAGATGACAAAATAACTTTTGTGAAGTTTTTAAAATAAAGGACTACCCCCCAATATCCGCTTCAATCCGTTTTTGCCATGTCATGCGCAGGGCATTGACGATGGCCAAAACATCAATGACTTCTTGCAATAACGCCCCTGCGACTGGCGTGATAAAGCCGCCTGCGGCAAACCCCATCGCCACCAAAGAGAGCGCCATACCACCGAGCGCACTTTGCAGAACGATCCGCCGCATGGAAATGGAGATATGCATCATCTCATCGACTTTCACCAATGAGTTTTCCATGATGACGGCACCCGCTGCCTCTGCGGTGACGCTGCTATGCTGTCCAAAAGCTATGCCGACAGTGGCAGAAGCCAGAGCAGGCGCATCGTTGATACCATCCCCCACATAAAGAGTGGGGGCGCGCGCAGTTTCTGCCCGCACAATGGCGACTTTTTGTTCGGGACTTTGCGATGCGTGCATATCATGAATCCCCAGAAGATCCGCCAGATATTTTACTTCGGATTCGCGATCGCCGGACACAATCATAACTTTATGAAATTGATGCATCGGTGCAAGATGCTCGATAAACGGTTTTCCATCACTACGCGGTGCATCGCGCAAGCGCAACGTAGCAGCGTATGTCCCATCCATCAGGATCAAACATTCCAGACCCGCAGCTGTTTCGGGAAGATGGTTATTCATATCAGGATGGACAGCCAAAAATTTATTGCGACTGGTCACGGTAATGTCATGGCCGTCTACAGTCCCAGTTAAACCTTGACCGGATTTTTCAGACACCGCACTGGCCACCAACAATGCCAGATTTTTTTTGTCCGCTGCGGCTAAAATTGCACCGGCCAGAGGATGTTTGGAATACTGTTCAAGACTGGCAGCCCAACGCAAAATATCATCACCATCGAATCCCTTCGCAGGAATAACATCCGTGACTTCTGGCTTGCCATAGGTGAGAGTACCCGTCTTATCAAAAATGGCAGTACGACAGGTCGGCAACCGTTCCAAAACTGTTGGGTCTTTAATAATGATCCCGCGCTTTGCCGCCATTGAAATAGCACTAATCAAGGTAATCGGAATTGCAATCAACAGCGGGCAGGGTGTTGCAACCACCAACACCGCCAGAAAGCGCAAAGAATCTCCTGTAAAATACCAAGTCCCTAATGCAACAATAAGAGCCAGTGGTGCAAAGATCGCCCCGATCTGGTCACCCAGACGGCGAATGGTCGGACGTTTTTGTTCGGCGTCTTGCATCACGCTCATGATCTGGGCATAACGAGAATCAATCGCCAGTTTTTCCGCACGGATCATAAGGACGGCGTCACCGTTAATCGCACCAGAGAGAACAGGTGACCCTGTGGCTTTGGTGACATGATAAGGCTCGCCCGTCAGGTAGGATTCATCCATAGAGCCATGACCTTCAATGACGATACCATCAACCGGAGCTGTTTCATGGGGGTGTATGATAATCTCGTCCCCAATCGCAATTTCGGCCAAAGCAATATCTTCCGTCCCGCTGCCTTTTTTGCGATGGGCAATAGAAGCCATGCGTTCCGATAAAGCTCTTAAAACCGACGATGCTTTACGCATAGCATAAAATTCCAGAGCCTGACCGCCCGAAAGCATAATAACAATCAAAACCCCCGCCAGATATTCACCCAGAATCCCCGCCGTAATCAACGCAACAATCGCCATTAAATCAGCACCAAAATCACCCTTGAGCAATTTTGACGCAATCTGGATCAGCAGAGGAACGCCGCCTGCAATCATGACTCCTAACAGAGGAAAGTCACTAAATGCCGTGCCTATAAGGAGAAAGTGCAGCGCAATCGCCACAACCGCCGCCAAAGAAATCCATACTTCCCATTTGTTCAGGCCTTGCCTGATAATATCTTTCATCAATGTCATGAACCTTTGTATCACAAAATTGTCCAGAAAATCGGTTGATTCATAAAATTTGACCATACGAATTAAACCAATAAATTTTCCCAAATGAATTTTACGAAAAAAAATGACAAGATATGAAGGGATGAATGAACCACCCTTGTCGATCCGGTCTATTTTCTGTAGAATACCCGAATATCTTTACCTTTTTTCAAAGGGATCTTCAGGTAATGTTTCGCATACCAGTATCTACCGCCCTTAAAGGGTCATGTTGCTTTGTTGCTTTGCTTCTGCTTGCGCCTTGCGTTCAGGCAGAGACTTTGCGTGAAGCTATTCAGGCAAGCTTGGTTAAAAACCCGACTTTGGAGCAAGCCTTGGCCACCCAAACATCCGCGCAACAAGATTTACGCGCTACAAAATCAAATTATTATCCATCTGTTTCGCTATCAACTGCGGCGGGTCGAGTCTATGGAAATAATGCAACGAGTCGTGGATTTAATACCACGCGCGGCGCAGGTTATTCGAATATGTGGGAAGGATCGGTGACCTTGAATCAAATGATATTTGATTCGATGAAAACTCCCAGATTGGTCGATGCCGCTGAAGAAAAGTCAAAATCGGCTGAATTGGATTTACAAAACGTGCGGGAAACATTGGTTTTACAAACAACAATGGCCTATTTGAATGCCCTAAGAACCCGCCAAAGCCTGGATCTTTTGATCCAGCATCAAGACACTTTGAAAGGCTATGAAAATCAGATTTCAAAAATGGTCAATGAAGGCATGGCTGATGATGCCGAGTTGCAGCAAGCCAAAGCGCTTGGGATTGACATTCGGGATATGATTTCAGAATTTCAAGGGCAAGTACGTGCAACCGATGCGGAATATGCAAGATTAACAGGACATATACCGGAAGGGGAGATGAAAAAACCGGAAAGCATAAAAGCCGACCTTCCATCAAATGCAGATCAAGCTATTTCTGAATCTCTAATTTCGCACCCCCAAATTAAAAAACTGGAACGTGAAGTCGAGGCAGCCAAGCTAACGCGTAAGGCTCAAAACTCTGCTTTATACCCGACAGTCAGTGGAGAATTATCGGCTTATCGTAAAGATGTTAACGATATAATCGGCGGAGAGGTCGAAGACAATCGGGCATTGATCCGCTTGAATTGGAGCTTATCATCAGGAGGAGCGGAGCTTGCTCAAATCGAAAAAGCCGCCGCCGATGAAAGAAAATCCAGAGCGTATCAAGAAGAAGTCTCGCGGCAATTAAAAGCGTTAATACAAGTGTCTTGTTCGGATATGATGACTGCTGACGAACAATTGGCATTTGCCCAAGAGCGTCTTGAAACCAGCCAGAATCTTCTTTCAACGTACAAAGTTCAATTTGAAGGAGGAAAAGTTCGCGCCTTGCAAATCTTGCAAGGAGAAAATCAGGTTTTGAGGAACAAGATGGATGTTCTGAACAATGAATATAGGTCATTAGCTGCGCAATATGCTGTTTTGGGAGCAATGGGAAAATTACAAGAAAAGCTTGCGCTCACGACTTTTAGTCATGGCCAGTAAAGTCCGCCCGTATGACCCGTTACTTGAGTGTCTATCCCATCTGACAGCGGTTCATGGGCATTCAAAATCTGCAGAATCTTTAAAGGCAGGTTTGGCCTATGACGGTATCCGTGTAGATCCTGCACAATGTATTGAAGCTGCAGAACGAGTTGGCTTTAAAGTCTCGAAAGTTCAAAAAAGAGAGCTAAAAAATATTACTGAATCAACATTGCCTGCCCTCATCCTTCTCAAGCGGGATGAATGCTGTGTTCTCAAAAAAATAAAAAAAGAGACGGCAACTATATGGGATCATAAAACGCGCAAAGACAAGGAGGTTCCTTTAAAGGATCTAACTGAAATCTATGCCGGATCACTAATTCTATTGAAACCCAAACCCGATTTTATTGATCCTTCCTTGAGAGTTGATCGGCCTGCATATTCGTGGTTATGGGATATGATAAGACAAAATCGTAACTTGTATAAAAAAATGTTTTTCGCATCTGTATTAATAAACATTTTTGCTTTGGTATCTCCTGTTTATATCATGAATGTATATGACCGCGTTATCCCCAATAATGCTTTGGAAACAGGATGGGCATTGGCGATAGGCGCAGTAATTGTATTCACATTCGATTTTTTTATTCGGACATTACGGGGATATTTCACTGATTTTGCTGGAAGAAATGTTGATGTTCGTTTGACGCGCATGCTGTTTGATCGTGTTCTTGATATGAAATTTGAGCATCGCCCGACATCAAGCGGGTCTTTTGCCAGTATGTTGAAAGAAACAGAGTCCATTCGTGAATTTATGGCATCGGCTACTATAGCAACGCTGGTAGACTTACCGTTTGCATTTCTTTTCTTGCTTGTAATTTACAGTCTTGGCGGCTGGATTGGCTTGATCGTATTGTTTATGATGATTTTGTCCGTAGTGGCGGCACTGATTTTACAAATTCCGATCAAAAAATATGTTGGATTGGCAACGCGCACAGCAGAAACAAAACATGGCCTTCTGGTTGAAACAATTTACGGACTTGAAACTCTTAAATCATTAGGGGCAGATGGACGTTTGCGCAAAAAATACGCGGCTCATGTCTCTGAAAACGCAAATGTAGCCTTAAAATCAAGACATTATTCTGCATTGAGTGTCAATATTTCGACATGGGTTCAGCAATGCTCGTCGGTTGTTATTGTTCTGGTTGGAATGTATCTGATAAAAGAAGGCAATTTGTCTATGGGGGCTTTGATTGCCTGCGTCATTCTTTCGGGACGCGCTCTCGGGCCGATTACGCAAGTAGCAAATTTGATAAGCAGAGTTCACCATACATCTGGTGCAATCAGGGCATTAAACAAAATCATGTCTGCCCCTCAAGAAAGACCTGCCGGAAAGGAATTTCTTTACCGTCCTGATCTGAAAGGAAATATTCGTTTTAATAAAGTATCGTTTTCTTATCCTTCAACAACGCATAACGTTCTTGAAGCAGTGTCTTTTGACATCAAATCCGGAGAAAAAATAGGAATTATCGGACGCATTGGTTCTGGAAAAAGCACGGTTTCAAAACTGTTGATGAAGCTCTATGAGCCAACTGAAGGGAGTATATTGGTTGACGGAACAGATTATCTGCAAATAGATCCATCCGATTTGCGGCGTAATATCGGATATATCGCACAGGATATAACACTCTTTCGCGGGACAATTCGAGACAATATCGCCACCAGCGTCCCTGATGCGTGCGAAGAAGAAATTTTGCGATGTGCAAAACTGGCAGGAGCTCACGACTTCATTTCAACTCATCCTTTGGGCTACGGAGCACAAGTAGGAGAAAGAGGAGATGGTTTGAGTGGAGGCCAAAAACAATGCATCGCTTTGGCAAGGGCATTGCTTTTAAATCCAGAAATATTGATTTGTGATGAACCAACCAACGCTATGGACATCCAAACGGAACAGAATTTTATCCACCTGATCGCAAATCAGCCGCCAAGTCAGACACTTTTGCTTATTACCCATCGTACATCCCTTTTGCCATTGGTTAATCGCCTGATCTTGATCGAGAATGGACAAATTATCATGGATGATACGCGCGACGCCGTTCTTGATGCTTTGAAGACAGGAAAAATCGGAGGGCAAGCAGAATGAAAAAACCTGAACCTGAAGAAATCCCGTTTATGGATGACCTGGAAGCCCAAAATTATGCAGACCCCCCTGCCGTTTCTGGAATTTTTCTCTATACAGTCTGTACCCTTGTCATCGTCTTGTATATTTGGGCATCAGTCTCCACCGTTGATGAGATTACGCGTGGAAGTGGAGAAGTTGTTCCATCCAGTCATGCTCAAATTGTCCAGTCGCTTGAAGGAGGAATCCTGGATGACCTTTTGATTAAGGAAGGGGATATCGTGAAAAAGGGGCAGGTTTTAATGCGCCTGAGTGAAGTTGCCTTTGCATCCGAAGAAAGAAGCGCCGAAGCACGGGTGGCCGCCCTGACGCTTAGAAAAATAAGATTGGAAGCTGAAAGTAAAGGACAGGAATTTATTATACCTGAGGAGCTCAAGGATCGGGCAAAAAAAATTGCAGCCAATGAAATGGATTTGTATCAGTCGCGCCAAAAAGAATATCGCAATGCATTGGATATAATCGATAATCAGATAGTCAGCATTGCATCGCAAATTCATGAAAATGAATCTCAAATGTCCAAGAACAGCTATAACAGTAGCCTAATAAAAAAAGAATTGGCTATAACTTCAAAAATGGTAGCGCAAAAAGCAATTCCCCAGATTGAAGAGCTGCGTTTGCAACGTGAATTAAGTGATGCCAATGGAGCATATAGTATTGCCCGCGATAAGAAAGCAGGTCTGGAAGCTGAACTAAACGGAGCAAAAAAACAAAAAGAGGATCAGGCGGATAAATTTCGCACACAATCTCTTGGTGAGTTGAATGAAACGGAAATAAAACTCGCGGATTTGGAACAAAGCTTGAAAACAATTGGTGACAGAGTCGATCGTCGGGAAATTCGGTCACCTGTAGAAGGTGTCGTTAATAATATTGCAATACGCACGGTAGGTGGAGTTGTAGAGCCCGCAATGAAGTTGGCTGAAATCATTCCTGTTGATGAAGAATTAAAAATACAAGCGCGCATCCTTCCAAGTGATGTTGCCTTCTTAAAAGTTGGCCTGCCTGCACGAGTGAAATTGACATCTTATGATGCTGCCCGCTACGGTTATCTCGATGGTGAAGTAACAAGGGTTGGTGCCAGTAGCATTACAAGTAAAGATGGCAATATTTATTTTGAAATTGAGGTAAAAACATCTCGCAATCATCTTGGAGATTCCAGTCATCCTTTGCCGATAACCCCCGGAATGGTTGCGGAAGTAAACGTTATTACAGGAAAGAAATCTATTCTGGAATATTTAATGAAGCCATTTCTACGCATGAAAGATCGTGCGTTTACTGAACGATAGGAATTGAAAGCGTGCTTAAATCCTTATTGGTAAATCGCGGCGTTCATATAATTCTTCTTCTGGCGTTATTGGTAGGATTCTTATCCATGCGCATAGAGGATTACACTTGGGTAAAAGGTTTGAGGTACTGGGCTTTTGATTCTTATAACCGCTACTATCCAAGAGAAAGCAATAATCAGGTTGTAATTGTTGATATTGACGAAGTCTCGTTACAGGATAATAAAATGGGACAGTGGCCATGGCCACGTACGGACGTAGCTCGGTTGGTAGTAAAATTAAAAGATCTGGGCGCAAAGGCAATTGTTTTTGATATGGTATTTGCTGAAGAAGACAGAACGTCTCCGACAGTGCTGCTAAAAAAAATGCCGAAAGAAAATTTAAATACTCAAATTGAGACGGCATTGAACTCCATGCCCGATCATGATGCTGTGTTGGCAAACACATTCAAACAGGTCGGAAATGTAGTGACAGGATTTGTTTGGTCAACTTCATATACCGCGACGCGCCATTTGCCAACTATTTCCAGACCGATCTTACTCTCAAAAGAAATGAAAGACTTTTATCAAGGTTTATATGATCCGCCTGGCGTCATTACAAACCTAGTAGATTTAGAAAAATCGGCAGAAGGAAATGGAAGTTTCGGTCAGATGTCAGATGATGACGGAACGGTCAGAAGCGTTCCTCTTTTGTTTGTTGTCAGCGATCAGCAAGGTCGCCCTCATATATACCCGTCTTTAACTCTGGAAGCATTGCGGGTTGCCGAAGATCCTAAAAATCCTCACAAAATCAGATCGCTGAAAGAAAGTGAATTAACTTATTTGTCCTATCCTTATCTTTTGGGACGCGGAAAATATTCAATACCCATGGGTCGTGATGCAAGATTTTATATCCATTATTCTCCATTGGATATGAGTAAGTTCATTCCAGCTTATAAGATATACGAAGGCTTGGTACAGCCCGATCAAATAAAAGACAAGATTGTTTTAATAGGAACAAGCTCTGTTGGCCTTAAAGATATTCGTTCAACTCCATTAAGCATCGAAACCCCGGGGGTTGATGTCCACCGGAATATGATAGAACAAATCATGAGTGGACGGTTTTTGTCTCGTCCAGACTTTATGAAATCCGTTGAAATAATCTTTGCCGCAATTGTAGCTTTGGCTGCTATTGCTTTATCGCCATTCGTAAATGCCCTTTTGCTGGGTTTGGTCGTGATATTATTAGCAATAATAGTTTCATTCTCCTCCTTCTGGGCATACGAGAATCAAGGAATATTGATTGATCCGGTATATCCTTCGCTCACAATCTTAGTGATTTATTTTCTATCCTCGATTCTGACATATATTCGAACGGAACTGGAGCGTCGCAGAGTTCGTCGGGCATTTGGGTTATATATTTCTCCGGAATATATGCATGAACTTACTAAAAATCCGAAGAGCTTGTCTCTGGGAGGAGAAATTAGAGATGTGACTGTTATGTTCACAGACATTCGTGGGTTTACTAGCATTTCAGAGAAGATGGAGCCCAATGAACTTATTCAGGTTATGAATGACTTTCTAACCCCTATGTCTGAACAAGTTATGTTGTACCGCGGAACAATCGATAAATATATGGGGGACGCTATGATGACATTTTGGAACGCGCCCCTTTTTGACCCTGAACATGAACGCAGCGCATGCTTGGCCGCATTATCGATGAAAAAAGCCTTGATACCGGTAAACGCTATGCTGGAGGAAAAAGCTAAAGCACAAGGTCGTCCATTTCTGATGTTGAGGGCAGGAGTTGGCGTTAATTCAGGTCCTGCGGCTGTTGGAAATATGGGATCACGTCAACGCTTCGCGTATTCTGTTTTGGGGGACACGGTTAATCTGGCTTCGCGTTTGGAAGGACAGACAAAAACCTACGGTGTGGATATTATTATTGGAGAAGAAACTGCAAAAAAAATACCTGAATTCTCAGTGCTTGAACTGGACATTATTAAAGTCAAAGGGAAAGATAAGCAGGTCAGAATATTTACAATTTTATCGGCAACCCGAACGAAAGAATTCAATCATCTTGAGCAAATGCATAAAGATATGTTGGGCGCGTATCGCCGTGAAGAATGGGACAGAGCATTGTCAATTCTAAATCAGATAAATTTGATAACACCGGATGAACTGAAAAAATACTATATCATGATGATAGAGCGCATAACGGATTTTCAGATAAATAACCCTGACCCCCAATGGAGTGGTGTGCACATCGCAACAGAAAAATAAATAGGATACAATCAAAGAAACAGGTCAAGTCCTATATGCCTGTTCCTGTCAGGTTTATTCCATCTTCAATATACAAAGTTTGTGAACCATTTGAATACACGTCATATATAATGGCATCAACAGCAAATGGATTAGAAATATTATCAGCCTTTATAACCAGATTATTAAATCCTGCGCTACTGCTGACATTAACAGATGCAACGTTGTCGATCACAATAAATCCGGTATCACTATGTTCCACAATGTCATGGATATTAAGGTATACGGCTGTCGTCGAGCTGATCGATTTAATGTGCTCAATGCTGTGTAGATGAGACGCATCAATAGCACTGAGATCTATACTGGAAACATTATCAAGGAGAAGGGTATCATATCCACTTCCGGCATCAATCAAAAGATCATTGGCAATAAGTTTTGATGTTGCGAAATTATTCAGTGTGATCGTATCTCTTCCCGCGCCACCAAAAACGGTGTTGCCGCCAAGGCTTGAATAGACGCTCAGATTATCATTCCCATCTCCGCCGGAAATAGTATTCCCTGATGTTGATCCTGCTGCTATATAAAGCGTATCATTTCCAGCTTCACCGTAAATTTTGTTATTAGAACTGTTGACAGTGACAGTATCATCCCCAAAGCCAGAAAAGACATGATTGTTGCTTGATGATGAAGAAATCGTGAGTGTATCATTTCCGGCCAACATTGAAAATCTTTCCCCCCCAGCTCCACCAAGAGGTGATGGAGTGTCATTTCCACTTGTAAAGGTGAGTGATGGAACTGAGGAATCAATAATATTAAAAGAAAACTCGACAGTCTGGCTGACAGAGAGCCCATCTGTTGCCTGTATAAAAATTTTGCCTGTTGCGTCAGCGGATAAATTCGAAGAGGCTTTGACAAATAATTCATTATTGGCATTAAACCAAAGGGCAGAGAAAAGATTTGTTCCTTGGGGTTGTGTCCCTGATATTTTGTATGTCAGAGCATCCCCATCCGGATCGGAAAAGAAACTGGATAAATTATATCTTTGGGTTGTTCCTTCAAGGAGACTTTGCTCCAGAAAAGTATGTTGAGACTGATGTGCAATAGGAGCATGATTGTCTGAAACAAAAAACAAAGTATCAGTTCCGGCCGAGCCAGCAGGGAAGCCATCGGCTGTGTTTAAAAGACCTGTATCGTTAGTCCCCGTAAGAAGTGACGGTGGTTTCAAAAAATTCAACAGAGGATGGTTTTCCATCGGCATGAGCGGTATGAGCCCATCATCGGGAAAAATGGAAGGCTGGCTGTCCAGAAGAGTTTCTTCCACAGGAAGATTATCACCAGAATCGGATGGAAGACCATCCGCCGTGGCAGCGGCATCATCTTGTGCTTGTTGGGAGGAGTCTTCCTCGCCAGGACTACCAGTGCTGGTGGCATCCTCCGGAAGAGATGATTGTGAATGTTGTTCAGGATTGGAATCTTCGCCATGGGCGCCATGATCGGGATCCACAACCTCTCCAGAAGTTGGATGCCCTAAAGCATCGGACACTGGACTAAAAAGTTCGGGAGCCACACTGCGCACAACGTTATACGATTGGATCATGCTTTCGGCATCAATGACCCCAATATTATGAGCTTCAGTTCCTGAAAAGTTAAGGACAACGGTTTCTCTGGACTCGTCCAAAAGGATGGAATCACCCTGATTGGGCGTCACCATAATTGCTCCTTCAATTAGGGAAATGCGAGGGGCTTCTGTGTCACCGGCCTCGGGAATAAAACCGGTCAAGGTTGTTCCCCTAATTCCTATAGATCCCACTGGCGTTTTGATGTGAACATCATTATGATCTTCTTTTCCGACAAAACCGCTTGTATAAAGAAAAACACCACGAACAACGGAAACATCCGCCTGACCTTCTCCATCTTTGTCCGGATCATAAACAAATTCGTCTATAGTCATTTTTGCATCATTTGAAACGGCAAAAACAGTTCCATCATTAAACGTGATATTAACCGCTCCGGCTTCATCTGTTTCGATGATATCACCTTGAAACACGGGTTGCCCCTTGCTCATTGTTTCTTGCGTGCCATCAGGGTGGGACACATGTGCCAAACCATTGATTTCAGCAACCAACCCGACAGGAGATCCGTTTACTTCGCTCATAACCTGTTACCTCAGTTCAAAATGGGTAATAAACCATTTATAGTATAACAAAAAGCGAGCGTTTGCGCTCGACCCGAATGACCAGAATAGCAAAAAAGAATTGATATAATATTACTTTATGAAGCAATGGGACAATTCTAGCCCATTTTTGCTTTAAAGTCGTGGGATTGTGCCAAAAGATCCAAAATAGCCGCCTCAGGCACAGGCCTGGAGAAATAATAGCCCTGACAACTGTCGCATCCGATTTCAATCAAGGCGTTGGCTTCTGCCAAGCCCTCTATCCCTTCTGCAATCGTAGACATATTCAGGTTTTTCCCCAATGTGACAATCGAACGGCAGAGTTCTAGGCTGCTTGGGTTTTTGAGCATATCCCTGATAAAAGCTTGATCGATTTTCAGGGCGGTAATCGGATAATTATGAAGGTAGGACAAAGACGAATATCCAGTACCAAAATCATCAATTGCAATCCGTAATCCCGCGTCTCGGCAGGCATTGAGCGTAACCTTGGCTTTCTCAGGCTGTGTCATTAACAAGCTCTCTGTAATCTCGAGTTGGATATGGGCAGGAGAAACATCAAATTCTTTTAAGGTTGAAAGGATGCTTTGTAAAAAGGTATCTTCAGCAATATCCTTGGAACTAAAATTGACACTGACATATTTTGGTGGACGGGAGGGATCAAGAGCATTAACGGTCTTGATAAACGCGCAGGCATCACGCAAAGCCCATTGGCTGGCGTCAATGATTAATCCGGAGCGCTCGGCCATAGGAATAAAGACAGCCGGAGAAATAAACCCTTTCTCTGGATGAATCCAGCGCATTAAAGCTTCAAAACCAATAATATCAGCACTAACAAGGTCAACAATAGGTTGGTAATGCAAAGATAACTGACCATTGGACATGGCATCACGAAACTCATTTTCAAGCTTCAAGTCTTTAAGTGTATTGGCTTTTTCCAGATAATGAAGCTCAAGAACTTCGGGATTCGGGTATCCGGGTGTGTCGGAAATAATAACGGAACGGGATAATGTATCACGATAGCGCGTAATCAAGACCCCCAAAATCGCCTGCATAACAGGATCGCTGGACGAAAGACGATGCTGGAAATCGTCTTGTGTTATTTCCAGAAGGCTGCAATCTTCTAACGCAATAACGCTGGCAGAACGCGCAGCATCATCAATCAAGGACATTTCACCTATCAATGATCCTGGGCCACGGCTTCCGACCACTTGAATTTCTCCGTCTGTTTTACGCACACGGATTTCAACGCGACCTTTTTCGATGATATAAGCAGATCGGGATAAAACGTCCCCCTGATGGATAAGAACGTGACCAGCTTTAATGTCTTTGTAATTTTCTGTCATGATAAAATACAGTCGGTTAGTTGAAGGTATGAAATTTTCACTAAGACATAGTCCGCCGAAATAATTAGTAAAACGTTAATTGATGGATGATAGCGTGTATAGTAATTTTTACCCAGTGGGACAGAAAAAATGACTCTAACAACATTGGTGATTTTATACCTGTGTTTCCGTCTGAAGCAATTTGTGTGTGATTTTTTATTGCAAACAAATTGGATGGCAACAGCGAAAAGTCATGAAGGCTGGAATGGTTATAAACCTCTATTGGTTCATGCCGGAATTCACGGCATAGGAACTGCTATTCTGATGTTGATTTTTGCCCCGTCACTCGTCTGGCTGGGGGTAGTCGATATTTTGTTGCATGGTTGTATAGACCGCTTAAAAGCACTGTTAACTCAGGATTTTCAATGGAATCCATCCCAATTCAAATTTTGGTGGGCATTGGGCGCGGATCAGGAAGCGCATAACCTAACGCATTTGTCATACATAGTATTGGTCGTTATGGAATCCGGAGGGTTATATGCAGGAATCTAATACCCCAAGCCCAAAACGCACACAAAAAAAAGTAAGTGCGGGAACAATCATTTTTCAGGAAAAGGAAAAAGGGGATAGGGCATACTTGATCCAATCAGGTGAAGTCGAAATCTATACCCTGAAAGAAAAAACAAAAAATATATTGGGAAAATTGGGTGCTGGGGAAATTATTGGTGAAATGGCTCTGTTTAATGAAGGACAAAGAACCGCAAATGTTGAGGCTGTAACCGAAACGATTTTAATCGAAATTACTCAAAAAAAATTGCAGGAAAAGCTTCAAAACTCTGATGTAACAATTCGGGCAATCGTGAATATGATGACCAGAAGATTAGTCGAGCAAAATAAATCTATAGAGAAAAATCCAACGTCTATTGAACAGTTGAGCGCGCAAATAAACAAAAGATGTGAATCTTTCGCCGATACCCTACCGGAAGGCAAGGCAAAACAATTTAACCAAGAAATCACCCCCCTGATCGATACGCTGACCGAAAGCCTCATGCATTATAATTCATAATCAAATGAATTAACTTTGGTTCAACGATAAATCAACGCTCTCTAAGGAAGAACCTGTCTTGTACTTTATTGCGAGAAACGTCAGGCGCGAGGGCTGTAAACATTACAAAGGAGATTAAAATGTCAGAAAATAAAAAAATAACCGCGCAGGTGACCGAAACGGGCGAGAGCGATTTTGCTGTCTCCATGAATGTTTCAGGGCATACGATTAAGGGCGATGAACCAGAGGATGCTGGCGGAAAGAACCTAGGCCCAGCACCTTATGATCTGCTCACAGTAGCCCTAGGTGAATGCACCGCCATGACCGTGCGCTGGTACGCGTTGAAAGAAGCATGGCCACTGGATAAGGTCGCGGTCAAAGTCACTTTTCAAATAATCGATAAGGTCGCGGTATTTGAAAAACAAATCACGGTGTATGGTGATAAACTAACCGAGGATCAACGCCAAAAACTCATCGACGTTGCCGCCAAATGCCCCGTTCAAAGAACGCTCGAAGGAAAGATTGAGATTAAGACGGTTTAGATAATTCTTCTTAAACGTCATGGCGAGCGACCAAAAGAAGCGCGGCAATCCATGTGTATCAAGAATGCATGTGTATCAAGAATGCATGTGTATCAAGAATGCATGTGTATCAAGAATGAATTGCTTCGTCGGCGCAAGGCTTTCTTTGCCATGTCAGGCCTAACACAATAAAAAACGCCGCGATGGTTATCGAAAGCAGATCAAAGGCTTGCTATAATAAATGAAACGGAATGATTTTTAGTATTATGGTATTGAAAATGCCTAAAAAGTTGCGTTTTACTCCGATTACTTGCAAGCTCAACCAACCATTCACCTTTAACATTTTTTGTTCTGTATGTTGAAATTGTTCATGCCCTTTAAAACTGGAAGATCACTTCTGGCATTTGTTTGTTTGCTACCGCTTGGGGCGTGCTCAATCGCAGATATATTGACAGACGTCAAAACAGATTATAGCCTGACCCGCAATGAAGACGATAAAATTTCATCCGACTATCTTCAGACAATTTTGAATGAGATCCTCAAAGAAAAGGTCAAAACTCTTTCCAAAGATAAGGACAATCGTTCTCGTGAAGAAGAATATATTGAGGAAACAATTCATGCGGATCTCTTAAAGGCACTGTATGCAAAGGGGTATTATAACGCAAAAATTCGTTTTTCAAGAGGCCAGAAGGAATTATCGGGAAAGTACAACATTGATTACGGACAACAATTCCATATTTCTTCAATCGCTCTATCTCCAAAAGAATATATCAAAAATTTAGATGAACAGCAGATCAAGTCGGCAATGATTTTGGATGCGGAATCTGTTTTGGCTATGCAAAGCACCCTCTCCCAAAATATCCGCAAGGATAGTTGTTATTTTTCCCTAGATGTTACAAATGAAGTCTACCTTGATCAGAAAGAACATAAGGGACAAGTAAATTTTCGAGTGGATGCAGGTCGGCAGGGGCATTTCGGCAATACGGTCTTTAAAGGGAATGGTAGTGTAAAAGAAGAATATCTACGAAAACTTGTACCATGGAAAGAAGGGGATTGTTTTCGTCGTAAAAAGGTTGAATCCTACAAAACCACTTTGTTGCAAGGAGGGCTTTTTTCTCGCGTGCAGATACAACTTCCTGAGACTCCGGACAAAGACGGCACTGTTCCGGTTACAATTGATTTGCGTGAGCGTGCACAAAGAAGCGTGAGCGCGGGGTTTACTTATTATTCCGATGAAGGCTTGGGCACTGTTTTGGGATGGGAACATCGTAATTTTCTAGGATCAGCAGAGAAGCTAGAAACAGCACTTAATTTCTCTTCCTTAAAACAAAGTCTGGATCTGAATTTCAACAAACCGTATTTCTTGCGTAAAAATCAGACCTTATCACTTACTTCATCTTTGATTAGGCAGAATACAGATGCCTATGACGAAGTTGGGGGTAAGGTTGGAACATCGGTACACCGAAATATAGGCAGATATGTTTCTGCCAGTACGGGCATTGATTTGTCTGTGACACGCATTGATAATAAAACAGATGATAGTACGAATACCTATGGTCTTCTTTCGGCTCCACAAACAATTTCCTATGATACTCGGGATAATAAACTGGATCCTCATAAGGGGTGGAATCTGAGTACGGCAGCAGAGCCATTTTTTGACGCTCTTGGTGAAAGTGACCCTTTCTTTAAAATGCAATTTAGTGGAAGCGGTTATCTTTCGTTGGGAACAAACGCGGATATTGTCTTGGCTGGCAAAGCAGGACTTGGCAGTTTGTGGGGGGCAAATTTAGAAGGTATTCCTGCAACCGAGCATTTTTATGCAGGTGGTGGTGGTTCTGTGCGTGGATATAGTTATCAGGACGTTGGCCCTCAGGAGAATGGTGACCCTGTTGGCGGGCGCTCGTTGATTGATTTTTCTGTAGAACTAAGGTCTAAATTTACGGATACAATCGGCGCAATCATCTTTGTTGATGGAGCCAGTGTAACGGCAGAATCTTCACCGCAATTCCGCAATTTCGCAATTGGTAGTGGTGTTGGATTTAGATATTACACAGGGTTTGGGCCAATCAGGTTTGATATTGCGACTCCGCTGACACAAAAAGAGGGGCTGGATCAGAGTTATCAATTTTATATCAGTATAGGGCAGGCATTTTGATGGGAAGTCTTGTTCAAAATTCAAAACATTTTATCGTCCGCGCTCTTTTGTTGATTGTAACCTTATGTCTATTTTTTGCGGTCGTCATACAGATTGGATTTGTCGTCGTCATTAATGCGTTCAACACGGGAAAGGCACACGACTTCTTACAAACACAACTAACATCTGCGTTAGAAGATAGCGGCTATAACGTTACATTTAATAAATTAATTTATGATCCAGTGCGTGGTTTTTCAATTTATAATATTAATATCCTTGATAAAGACGGAACCATTGCAACGGTCGATAAATTTACGCTGGATATTTCTTTTTCGAAAATGCCGTTGAGACAACTGGATTTGATTGTCAATGCCGGTGAAGTAAATTTTGTTCGGTTGCCAATGTCACAGCGGGATGAAAAAGAAGTCGCAGAAAATAAATCGCTTCCGGCGTTTTCTATACCAAATATCTACTTTAAAACAGTTAGAATTCTTAGATTGAATGTAGGAATATTGAATATCGGCGCTGCCGTAATGGAAAAAAATTTATCTTTTACACCGATAATAAAAGCAACGGTGAATTTAGGTGAGAGCCTAACTGTTGATGTATCACTTCTGCCGAAACCATCAACAAAAATCGGAGATGTGGAGCTTCCAGAGAAAATAGAAATTGTTGGGATGTTTGCACCTTCTACAGCATCTTTTGTATTGAATAACCTTTTAATATCATCTCCCGATTGTAATTTTAATGGAAAGGGGAATGGATATCTGACGGAAGATGGAGAAATTAACTTTAATTTTTCTGCTGTGTGCCCCGATTTGAAAAAATTAACGCAGGAAAGTTTGAAATCTGCCGATCTATCTTTTACGATAAATGGAAATTACCATCATCCCGCCATCCGTTTAGACGGTGTTATTGTCCCATCATCCCTTAAAGAAAAGGGAGTGGCTGATATTATGATCTCAGCAACTGCGGATGATATTGCTGATAATTTAAAGGGCAATATCGACATTACAACAAGTTATCTGAAAGATCAGGTATCGCTCTCCGCTGCACTGTCTTATGCAGATGATGTGCTAACACTGGAGTCGATAAAAGGTACGGCGCCACAGGTCACGTTGGATGGGGAAGGTGAAGTTTCCACAAAAAATAATGTAGTTGATGGGAAATTGTCAGTGACGGCCACGGACTTATCTTATTACAAGAGTCTGTTGTCCAAGGATATTGGAGGAGCATTAAAAATTGATGCTATTTTAAAACTAGTAAATGAAGCTCAGGCGCTGGATGTCATGGCGTCTGCCACACAAATCAAGTTTGAAACAACTCAAGTCAGAAAAGCAGATGCAGAATTTCATTTTGACAATGTAAAAAATCCATGGCCACAGAGTGCGAATGTTCAAATATCAAATTTGTCCTTGTCTGAGACGGTTTCTTTGGATAAGGCAGAGGTCATAATGAAAGATACAGGCAACGATGCTTATAATCTATCTGTGATCGGTAATGGAAATATTCCATATGCTGTGTCGTTCAAAGGGGTGACTAATATATCGAATATCACCAATGATTTCCCGACGCTGAGTAATATTGACTTTAAGGCTACCTTCGGAAAATCATCAGTGTCTCTGGCGGGGGCATTAGACCATAATATGATTGATCTACAGGCCAGCGCTGAAAATTTTCTTGGGTCAGATTTTCCAGTGGTATTGCCTGATACCCTAAGAAATCTGCGTTTAAATGGGGATGTGGTGATGTCCGGTGAACCCGCAGCCCCTTTAACAAAAGCCAATTTTATCGGGAGTGGAATTGATACGGAAAAATATAAAAATCTTTCAATGACAGTGAATGCCAACCATCAGGATGGAAAAATATTTCTTGCGCTTTCTGGAAAAGGTTCGGAAATCAAAGAATTACAGGCAAACATAGTGTTTCCAATAACCTTTTCTTTATTCCCGTTTGCTTTCGATATGAATATGAACTCACCATTGTCCGGTGATCTGTTGGCAGACTTTGATCTTGGCGCTATATCACCGCTTTTTCTCCAGCCATCACAAACATTATCGGCAGGGCTTAAGGCCAATGCCATCCTTGGGGGAACATTGTCTGTGCCTGATGTCAATGGAACATTGAAAATCAAGAATGGTCAATTTGCAGATGAACAAAATGGCATTCATTTGAGCGTCTTAAATGTCAATTCATCTTTTACCAAAGATGCGTTGATTGTTGAATCCTTAACTGCAACGGACGGCGAAAAAGGAAAGATGAGTGGGCACGGTCACCTTGATTTTGCGACTGGCGGAAATACAGACTTATCTATCACCATGAAAAATTTTCATCTGCCATCTTCTCGCCTTGCTGACGGTATGATGGACGCTACATTTTCTTTATCAAATTCAAATGTTGGTTATGCTCTGAACGGAACAGTTGACATCAACCATATAAACATTATGATTCCCGAGACATTTCAGAGCAAAATCCCAGAGCTGAATATTGTTACGCGTCAAAGTAAATCCTCCTCCACCGCTGTGGGGCAGGCCATTGCTCTTGCGATCAAGGTGAATGCACCCGATCGGATTTTTGTACGTGGATGGGGGCTTGATGCGGAATTCGGAGGAAATCTGAATGTTTCAGGGAATGCAATAACCCCACTATTCGATGGAAATTTTGTCTCAAAACGTGGACGTTATGAAGAGTTTGGTAAGAGGTTTACGCTTGCGCGTGCGAATTTGCGTTTTCAGGGAGAGGTGCCACCATCCCCCTATCTTGATATTGAGGCGACAACGCCTGCCGATGATGTGACGGCGTCTGTTCTTTTGACTGGACCTTTAACACAACCATCTATTGCTTTTTCTTCAACGCCTGTATTGCCACAAGATGAAGTGCTCTCTCGAATTTTATTCGGGCGGAACGCATCCAAGATTACCCCTTTTCAAGCCATTAAACTGGCTCAGACTCTCAGGCGTTTTTCAGGGGAAGGCGGTGATGGCGGGATCAATCCACTTGATATGCTGCGCTCGACAACAGGTCTGGATGATATTTCCATTGATACGGACACCAATGGTGAAACAAATGTGGGCGTCGGGAAATACCTGACTGATAAAGTGTATCTGGAATTTGAAAAAGGCAAAGCTGCAAATTCAGGTGGAGCAAATATTCAGATTGAAGTTACACCAAGCATCAATGTGCAAAGCGAAATAGGCCATGATGCACAGGCTGGCGGCGGTATCTTTTGGAAACGGGATTATTGATTTTTTATATTTTTATTGTCAGAGTTAATTGGTATCGAGTATGCATGACCCGCTGTTCCCAAAGGAATGCGTTGAGAAGTGTAGCTTTAGATGTTTTCAACTTTCCCATCCCTGAAATACTCATATTCTGCAATTCCAACGTCACTTGTCTTGACCAAAACACCAAGTTGATACTTATAAGCACCGTTTGAACAAGTTAGCTCTTCGAGCTTGGTTTTATCGCTCTCAAGGTCTTTAAATTCTTTCCACCATCCTGCAAATTCAACAACCAGAATATTATGGTCGTCATTACCACGACTATGAATGAGCAGGTCAGGGCGCATTTTGGATCCATCATTCTTCTCTTTAGGGTTGTCATCATGTTTATTATATTCACAGTCCAGATTGAAAAGAGTGTATTGAGTACGTTTAAGAAGTTCATGTAGATGAATTCCTACCCGAAAGACGATGGTTTGTTCATTTCCTTCTCTCGGTGTGCCATCACTTTTTAGGAGCAATCCGGGCTCTGCGCATGCTGCCTCAACTGCGGAGGCTAGTAGATGCTTGAGTTGTCGTATTTCTTCCTCTGTCATAAAAATTTCACAACTGAGAGAAACGGGTGAATTTCCCCCGAAATCCGGATTCTCAGTAGTATGGCGGGGAGGGGTACATACGCAAAAGCCCACAGATTGCAGGCTCGTGCGGGGAATAAAAATCATTTAAAATCAATAGCTTAGAGATGGCTGGGGCGGCTGGATTCGAACCAACGAATGCCGATACCAAAAACCGGTGCCTTACCACTTGGCGACGCCCCAATGCTCTAAATCGAGCCAGAAACTACACAATTCAACAGAAGAACGCAAGCCCTTAAATAGAGATTATTTCTTTTCTTCAAGCCATTGGGCAAGGCGGTTTCTTGCCACTGCATATTTATCACCCAGATGCTCGGTTGGCTCTTTGGCATCTTCATAAACATTATTTTTGGCAGCATTTTCGATGGTTGCACACATCCGGCTGATTTCGCTAAAACCAAAATTTCCGGCCATTCCTTTAAGTTCATGAGCTCGTGCTTTGAGGTCAGAGAGGTTATGGCTGACATAGGCCGTCCCGATCGAGGCGATTAGCTCATCTGCTTTTTCATAAAAACTAACCAGGATATCTTTCATGACCTCTGGAGGAAGTCCAGATGTCAGGGATTTGAGCATATATTCATCCAGCCCGTAAGATGCCAGAGAGTGAGGATGGCTCGACGTAGAGGGGGTGCTGCTGCCAGAGGCCTTCAGTGCCTCTTGTTCCTCAAAACGGCGGACGGCCAGAGCGAAGGAATCCTCATCCTCTTCATTTAAGCTTAAATCACCTATGTCCAGAAAATCGGTATTGGTTTCGATCAAGGCAGAATCTTCGGAGTCCGAAATGATTTTGATAACCGGAGGAGATTCGGACATTGGAACAGTAACAAATGGATCAACGTCATCATTGGGTATCTTAAGATGGATCACTGTATTAGACGCAGGAGTATTGGGCTCTGGAGTTTCAACAGGAACAGGAGTTTCTGGTATAACAGCAGCTTGCATGATACCCCCCGTGTTTTCATCTATATTGATTTGATCTAAATTCCACGGAAACATCATTTGATGGTCAGCTTTGAGCAGCAACTCAGCAATTTTTTCAAATATAATAGGCTTGGGTGCAAAATCATTCATTCCAGCCGCAAAATAGGCCTTAAGATCATCATCACCGACATTACCTGTCAGGGCGACAATGGGGATAGAAGCTTTATGATCGAGATTAAGATTGCGGATTTTTTGTGTAACTTCCATTCCGTTCATATCGGGAAGTTCAATATCCATGAGGATCAAATCAAAATGATCTTGTGAGAGTAAGCTAAGACATTCCTGACCATTACTGGCTGTTTTGTAACTACATCCCAGCTTGCCAACAAATCCTGCAACAACTTTTTGGTTAATGCCATTATCATCAACAATCAGGATATGCAAAGGTTTGCTCAGTATAATTTCATCAGTTTGGATAGATTCAGTGATCTGTTGCGGCAGTTGATCTTCTGACTCTTCTTCACCGGAAGGAAGATTAAGCGTGAAGAAAAAGGTGCTTCCTTCGTTTTCCTTACTGCTGATACTGATTCCGCCACCCATTGTTTCAATCAGGCGTTTACAAATGGCAAGGCCAAGACCTGTCCCTCCATATTTTCGACTGATACTGGTACTTGCCTGAGAAAACGGCATAAACAATTTTTTCTGGGCTTCTGGGCTAATGCCAATACCTGAATCTTGAACGGCAAAATAGAGTTGATAAATGCCTTGCGATGAAAGTTCATCGCTGGTCAGGTTGCGGATGCGCAAGTAAACAGAGCCCTTTCCTGTAAATTTTATAGCGTTATTCAATAAGTTGAGGATCACTTGACGCAAACGCGTTGGGTCACACTTAACCCAAGTAGGTATGCTTGGATCAAGTTCAAGAATAAGATCAACATTTTTGGATGCGGCATGACCACTCATCAGGGTGTGGATACTGCGTGCCAGACGGCGAATATCGCAGTTCATAATTTCCAGATCCATTTTGCCACTTTCGATCTTCTCATAGTCGAGAATATCATTCAGCAAAGCGAGCATAGCATCGCCGGAATCTTTAATTGTAGAGACATACTCACGTTGTTCTTTAGTGATATGGGTATCCTGAAGCAAGCGGATCATCCCCATAATACCGGTCATCGGAGTGCGAATTTCATGGCTCACAATTGCCAGAAATGCGGATTTGGCACGATTGGCTTCATCGGCCATTTCTTTTGACTTGCGCATTTCATCTGTTTGGCGTGCGGCTTGTAACTGCATGTCTGCCATATTTTGGCGTTCTTTCTCAAGAACTTGAATGAGGCGTTTGTGTTCTGAAAGTTCTTTGGCTTCTTTTAAGGGAGATGATTCATATTGCGATGGATCATCATCATATGAATCATTTTTAACAATCAGATTTCTTAGAGTTGTTCCGGCTTCTTTTTTTCCACTGGAAAAAATAGCAGAACAAATAATAGAAAAACATAAAAGAATTTCACTGACCATAAGATTGAGATCGGAATCTTTGACAACGGACAAAGAAATAAGGCATATCCAGATAATCATAAGCCCAAGGAACAAGGAGGATGAAGCAAGGCAAAGCAATTCTGTTCTGTGCCCTGCAAAAATAAAAGGCCATGTTGAGAACGCGGCAAGAAGGCAGGCCATACCGATTGGCCCGTATATCAGGAAGGTAGAAAGATTAGGCATAGGTTGCATCAGGATTAATCCGGTAATGCTGGAAATCATAAACAAACAAGCCGCACCAATAATCAAAGAAGGCGGAAGATCGTCTTTTGCTCCTGGGGATGTCCACAAAGCCCCTAAAATAAGAAAGGGGGTAAATATCCATGTCATCGGAATGAACATATCGGACTCGATAAAATCAACATACAAGAAATTGGTTACGAATAGATGACGAATAAAAGTCATTCCCCAAATCAGCGCCAAAAAGAGATACGATGCATTGCGCGTCGTTTTATAAATAGTTAACAGAGTCAACAATCCGGCCAAAGATAAGGCGGTAACAATCCATGTTTCCCAAGAATGGAAAGGAGTTTCGTAACGTGGGTTTATGATTTCAGGTGATAAAATCGTCAAAATTGCAGGGGCACTTTTGACATAAGCAATCAAATAGGTTGTGCTCTGAGATCGCGCCTCTATCCTAAAAGTTTCGGGCACAATTTTTGATGGATGATTCAAAGTATCGGTTTGATATAAATATTTTCCAGAATTCATATCGTACAAGGAAAATGTTTTGAGCGGAGAATAGCGTCCCTGAAATTGCGTCCCAAAAGTCAATTTCCAGTTATTATAACTGCTGATGCTTGAGATTGGAAAAATAAGCCAAGCTGCTTTTCCTGAATAACCCATATTATATTTTCCGGTTTTAGAAAGATAACCGTGAAGTTTTCCTGATCGAATAATTGTTTCGACATTGGTTCTGGTGATAGTGGCGTCCACATCTTCAATCACGTAATAACGCTCTTTTAACTGGATGCGCTCTGTAAAGTCACTTAAGACCGCACTGGAATATTGCGCCGTTTGCGCATGCGTAAATGTGGAGGAAAAAATCGTAATCGTAAAAAAGAAAAATGCCAATAAGACGGAAAGACCTGTTCTCGCGCGGGAAAGCAGGGCAAGCGAACAAAAGAAAAGAGAAAGGCTCAGGCGATACATATTGTGGTGCGTCCGAATACGCGAAGACTGTTTCGCAAAAAGAATACCCTTTTGCTTCCAATCTATACGATCTGATAAAAATATTAATATAGTGTATAGATTGGGCAAAACGTGAAAGCTGCCGCCCTTTAAATTGTCATAACTATTTCGCCAGTAACCTAATGGCCTCGGGATAAGCTATATGCTCTTGTTCTAAAACACGGGCAGCCAAATCATCGGGCGTATCATGTTCAAGAATGGGGACACGGCGCTGCAAGATGATTTCCCCTTCATCAACACCCTCTGTGACATAATGAATGGTGCATCCGGCTTCTGTTTCACCTGCTTCTATTGCCCTTTCATGGGTATGTAGGCCTTTGAACTTAGGCAAAAGAGATGGATGAATATTGATAAGGCGGCCTGCCCAAGGCGTTATAAAATGAGGAGTTAAAATTCGCATAAATCCGGCCTGGCAAATCAAATCAATGTCATAATCAGACAAGGCATTCAGCATGGCTTGCTCGAAGGCCTCTCGTGAAGAAAAGTCCTTATGCGAAATCACCACACAAGGAAGACCAGCTTGTTTCGCGCGTTCAATTCCATAAGCTTCAGGTTTGTTACACACAACCACTTTAATTTCCGCAGGAAAATCAGGAAGGCGGCAGGCGTCAATCAAGGATTGAAGATTGCTTCCACGACCTGAAATCAAAACAGCCAATCCAATTTTTCTGCTGGGGGTTTCCGGCATGGCTACGCCTTCCAATGTCTGTCCATATTATGAATATGAACGCATTGGGCGCGTGTTTCCTGAACAATACGCCCGATGGGATAGATCGTCTCTCCGGCGGCAACCAATTGATCCGTGACATGCTCGACATCTTCGGGACGCACGATTGCGACCATGCCGATCCCACAATTCAATGTCCGCGCCAAATCGGAATTTTCAATATGACCACAGTCTTGAAGCCATTTAAAAATAGGGGGGAGCTCCCAAGCTGCGGCATCCAGATCAACAGACAGTCCATCAGGGATTACGCGCGGAATATTTTCCAATAATCCGCCGCCTGTAATATTAGCAAGCCCTTTAATAACATTGGAATTTTTCATCAATGGTAAAAGGGAATGAATATAGATTTTTGTTGGGATCAACACCTCGTCTGCAATGTTACGAGACGGGTCGTATGGCAGGGGGGATTGATAGCTAAGGGACTGATCTGCAATGATTTTGCGGACTAAAGAAAAACCGTTTGAATGAAGTCCGCTAGCGGCCAAGCCCAAAACAATATCGCCAGCCTGAATATCAGAACCATCAAGCAATTTGGAACGCTCAACCGCTCCAACTGTAAATCCGGCCAGATCATAATCGCCGTCGGCATACATACTTGGCATTTCAGCTGTCTCACCACCGATTAAGGCACAGCCGGCCTGACGACATCCTTCGGCAATACCCGAAATCACTTGAGTTGCCATATCAACATCAAGCCTTGATGATGCAAAATAATCCAAGAAAAAGAGTGGTTCAGCCCCCTGGACAATCAGATCATTGACGCACATTGCCACCAGATCAATCCCGACAGTATTATGAATGTTGCAATCAATGGCCACACGGATTTTGGTGCCGACACCGTCTGTGGATGAAACAATCACCGGATCAGTATATCCTGCTGCTTTGACATCAAATAAAGACCCAAAACCGCCTAATCCGCCCATCATTCCTGAACGATGGGTTGATTTTGCCATGGGCTTAATGTTTTCAACTAAGGCATCGCCTGCTTCGATATCGACGCCGGATTCTTTATATGCACTCTGTTTCATTGAAAACATTGCCTTTCTACTATAAACAGGTCAGGGGTAACCTGAAAATCATTTTACAAACACATTCTTTAGACGTTTTGCCATGAGCCGTATAGTTTTTTCTCTTGTTTTAATTTCAATTTTTCAGATCCTGCCGCTCGGACATAAGGCGCAGGCGCAAACACCCTATGACCCTTATGTGGTGACGGGTGTCCGTGTGGATGTCGTGGACGAAACCTCGGTTAAAGCAAGGGACAAAGCCTTTGTTGAGGCTCAAGAAAAGGCATTTCGGCAATTATCCGAACGCTTGGGGCAATCAAATTCCTCAAATCTCGGCAATTTGCCGTCATCCGAGGTTTTATCGGGCATGGTGCGGGATTTTGAAATAGAAAACGAACAACTCTCCAGCAAGCGGTATCGTGGGAGTTTTACCATCCGTTTCAGGGAATCGGCTTTAAATTCCTATTTCGGAAAAAATATAGGCCGCCCGAATGAAAGTGTAACAGAAGGAGCAACAAGAGACCCTGTTGTTGGTTCTGGTGAAATAACATCGGAAAAAACACTGATTTTGCCATATTCGTATGATGGCGATCAGGCGGTTTTGTGGGATAAGGATAAAAATTTGCTCTGGCAAGCGTTTCAAAGAAACGCAAATCTTCCAACCACGCAATTTATTTTACCGCTGGGGAATATTTCCGATCAAACGGATGTTTGGGAAAAAACACCAAACCTGTTGTCGATGTCATCAATCCGGAAAATACGGGAACGCTATAATGTCGGGGATGTGGTCGTGGTGGCTTTGCGTCCACAGGAAAAGGCAACGCCGCCTATGGCTATGCTGGACATGTATCGAACCGACCAAAACCGTGTTGCCTTGGTTAAAACCATCCCCGTCTCGATGGCGGTGACATCGATCGAAGAAAACGCTTATATAAACGCGGCTCAATTGGCTTTGAATAAACTGCATGAAGATTGGAAACAAGAACAATATCGGCAGCAACCCTATTTTTTACCGGAAACAGATACACCACAGCAGCCGGAAATAAGCCAACAGTCAATTCCCCAACCGATACACCCGTCAAAGGATACTCCATCATTTTCAGCAACCGGATCAGCAAAAATAAAAACATTATTTCCCCATCTGCAAGATTGGGCGGGATTTCAGAAATTCTTGAAAGCCACGCCCAGCCTTTCAAGCTATAAGATTAAATCCGTAAAAGCGCATGAGGCAGACATAGAAGTTTTTTATGAAGATTGGACAGCATTTATGGCGGCATCAGCGTCTAAAGGGTATCGCATCCAAAATATGCCGGATGGCACATACCAGATTTATCGTTAATCCGCAGATCATATAAAATTAAAAGGATATAAACATGAAACCAAGTCATCAGATTATCTTTTGGGGCATTGCATTGTCAGGATTTATATTCCTGATTTGGCTGTTTAAATCCATGTTGTTACCATTTGTTCTGGGGGGCGCTATCGCCTATCTTTTAAACCCAGCGGTAAATCGTTTGGTACGTATGGGGCTAAAACGGCGCGTGGTCGTGCTCGGAATTTTGGGGTGTTTTTTAATTCTTTCAGCAATTCTGCTGGCCATTATCTTGCCGATTCTTGCACGGGAAGCCATAGGCTTTATTGATGCAGCTCCACAATACACTCAGAAAATCTGGAGTATGTTAGAACCTAATATCGCATGGATTCAGGAAAAAATAGGCCACCGGATTACCGCCGACCAAATTCAGGAAGCAATGAAGGAAAATATCGGCAAGGCTTTGCAAGTCGGTAAAGGCGTTCTGGGTGGATTAACCACTGGAAGCCTCGCGATTGTAGATTTCTTCACCACAGTTTTGATTACACCGGTTGTCGCGTATTTTCTGTTAAAAGAATGGCCACGTATAACTACTTATGTACACGATCTGATGCCGGTAACCCACCTTCAGACAATCAGTGATTTAGCAGGAAAAATTGACCAGAAAATATCCGGTTTTGTCCGTGGTCAAATCATGGTGTGTTTTTGTTTGGGCTTGGTTTATGCCATTGCTCTGAGTATAGCGGGATTGAATTACGGCTTTCTGATTGGTCTGGGAACGGGTTTATTATCCATCATTCCGTTTGTCGGCTCTGCGCTGGGGTTGGTTACCAGTTTAATTGTGGCTTATCTCCAATCCGGAGGAGAATGGAGTTTTATCGGTATTATTGCTGCCATTTTCTTTGTTGGACAATTCATAGAAGGAAACTTTATTACGCCAAAACTTTTGGGCGATAGTGTTGGTCTTCACCCACTATGGATTATTTTTTCCTTGATGGCAGGGGGATCGTTACTCGGTTTGTTGGGAATGTTCTTGTCTATTCCGGTTGCAGCCAGCATCGGAGTGATTGCAGGATTTTTGATCGAACGCTACAAATCCAGTATTTATTATCGTCTTGATTTTGATCCCAATGGGAATGAAGGTTGATATGATCTCACAACTTCCTCTGGATTTAAAATTTGCGCCAGCAATGGGACGACATGATTTCATGGTGGGAGAGTGCAATCACTATGCCGCTCATTTGATAGAAACATGGCCGAAAGAATGGACGCCCTATCCTGCAATGACATTATACGGGCCAAAAGGATGCGGTAAATCCCACCTTGCAGCCGTTTGGCAAAACATTTCACAAGCCAGAGGTTTGAATCTGGAAGAGTTTTCTACTTGCGATGTTGAAGAGTTAATTAATGCCAAGGAAAATTTGGTAATCGATCACCTTGAATTTTTAATTGGCGACCGCACACAAGAAGAAAAATTATTTCATTTGTATAATGCATTTCAACAACAAGGACTCTACTTTTTGGGGTTGTCATCCACGTCACCCGAAAAACTGAAATTTGAAATCAGGGATTTGGAATCCCGTTTAAGGTCAGCACAAAGTGCCGAGATCAAACCTCCTGATGACGAACTGCTAATAAAAGTGATGGCCAAAAGATTTTTTGACCAGAGTTTTAAAATCGATCAAGACTCTCTGGAATATATTCTTCTTCGGATGGAGCGGTCTTGGGATGGGCTGGATCGGTTGGTTGAAAAAGTGTCATCGACGGCGACCGCTCTCAAGAAAGGGGAGTTAACCAAGCCCTTGCTCCGGACGGTCATGACAGAAGATGCGCAGGTCGATTATTGATCTGAACCGCAGAGAACATACAATAGTTCACAATTTTGTGGAGAAATTTCACTCCATTTTTCACAGGTCACACGAAAAATACACATGGACGATGATGGAAACCCACCTTCTATTTGAAATACCAAATGGGGTTTTGATTTTTGCGCCAGATAATGCGCCAATCGGTGCATGCCTGGATTATGCCCGACAACCAAAGGGCATAAGGAAACGTCTGGAACATGGTTGGTCAACACATCGATCATCATATCCGCATCATAAGCGTTATAAAGCTCTGTACCGCAGGTATGCGTTTCAGGGACATTATCATCGCCATACATGATCTGTGAAATCAAGGTTTCAAGACTGTGGATGGTTCTTGGGCTGGATGAACATAACAGGTAATCAGGACGAATACCCTGACTCATCAGACTATTTCCGTTGACCCGACATTGTAAAATACCGGCTCGGGTCAATGGGCGTTCCCAATCGGGAAGAAACGGATCATCCTTTTTCTCTCCATGTCGCCCGATAATTAAAAGACGGGATGACAGTGATGTATTATGATTTGTTTCTTTTGCGTTCAAGGAATATGTACCCGTAAGGTTTGAAGTAGACCTTATTATGTTGTAAATCGAACGCCGAACCATGGCTGATGCCGTTCAGAGCAGAGTAGTCTCCGTCAACTGAAACAGCCCAATTGCTGACATCCTGAGACATGTTGAAAACGCAGAGAATTTCATGATCCTCTTTCGATCTTGTCCATGCAACAATTGGATCAGATGTCTTGTGAAGATGAATGTCCCCATCCCACAACGTTGGCGTGTCTTTCCTGAATTGAATAAATTTTCGGTAATGGTTCAGCGTTGAGTGCGGGTCGCTTGTTTGAACAGACACGGCCAGATCACGGTGAGAATCCCAGAATTTTATCCATGGCTCTTGCCCGAAACTAAACCCGCCATGAGGCTTTTTTGAATCCCATGGAAGAGGAGTCCGTGCTCCATCCCGTCCGGCATGGTTTGGATAAAGAGAAATATCATAAGGATCGCGCAAATCTTCAAAAGAAAGTTTGGCTTGGGGCAAGCCTAATTCTTCTCCTTGGTACATACAGTACGACCCGCGCAGCGAAAGTCCCAACGCCATGATAAGAAGGGATGCTTCATATTGTAAATGTTCAGGAGCATGCATGCGGGACACCGCACGAACAGTATCATGATTGCTGGTCGCCCAACAAAGCCATCCATCACCAAGCTTGTCTTCGACACGCTGAACGGTGCTGACAACATCATGGTGAGAGATACGAGATCCCAAAAGACCAAAAGAATAAGCCATATGCAAGCGCTTGTCGGTCTGGACATAGCTGGCGGCAACAGCTTCGCTGTCATCTCCACCGGCTTCTCCTAATAAGCACCGGTTATCCCATTGACTAATGAACGCTCTAAGTTTCTCGGTATAAGAGATAACATAGGGAGTGCACATACTATGAACGCGCCTTTGATAGGACATCGGATTGGATAAAGGCATATCCGAAGGAACGGGGTCATTTGGCCCGCGCACCGGATTGTCTCTTAATTCAGGATCATGCTGATATGAATGGATCACATCAAGACGGAAACCGTCAACGCCCATATCCAGCCAGTATTTTGCCACTTCAAAAATTTCATGTTGAACGGCAGGACACCACAAATTCAAAGACGGTTGGGAACTCAGAAAGTGGTGAAGATAATACTGCTCGCGTCGCGCATCCCAAGTCCATGCGGGCCCCCCGAAATAAGAGAGCCAATTGTTCGGTGGTGTGCCATCAGGTTTAGGATCAGCCCAGACATACCAATCATGCTTGGCATTGTCACGACTGTGACGGCTTTCATGAAACCAGAGATGTTGGTCGGATGTATGTGACCAGACTTCATCAATAATAACCTTCAGATTCAGTTGATGGGCACGTTTCAAAATACGTTTGAAATCATCAATATGTCCGAAAATAGGATCAACCTCGCGGTAATCGGAAATATCATATCCGAAATCTTTCATCGGAGATTTGAAAAACGGAGAAATCCAGACTGCATCAGCTCCCAAGGAAGCAATATGCTTGAGTTTATGCTCGATTCCCGGCAAATCGCCGATTCCATCGCCGTTCATATCCATAAAGCTGCGCGGATAGACCTGATAGATCACCGCGCCACGCCACCAGTTACTGTCAATTTTATTTTGAGTCATGAAGTATAAAGAGATCCTAAAGATTAAAAGTTATGTATGCTTTCGCTGTGCTGTTTTTTAATAAAGTTTTTTAAATAGTGCTAGGCGATTGTAAAATGCATGGTTCCGGAGAATGTCTGGTTGGGTTGCAGCACAATCGTTCCGGTATTCTCTATTCCTTTTTCCATCAGATTAAAACCATCAGTCGCATTGGTCACGGGTTCGGCACAGAAAAAGGTTTCTTTTGAAGGAACAAAAATAACAAAGTGCCGAAAGGCAGGGTCGGCAGTAATTTTAAGGGTTGTGTTTTGAAATTCTGGCCACGTAATTTCAGCGTGTTGATCCCATTCTGCGAAGCAATGGTCGATATAGGCAGACCCATCACCGCCATGTTTGGCTTCAAGATGATTGGGATCGAACGTCCTGCCATTTTCAAAGTTCCAGAGGTCAGGGGCAGTCACCAATTCGACGGGAACCATGTTTTCGCTCATCCAAACCTTGGGTAAAGATGCCCGCAATATGGTTTGTGGAGTCCTGACAAAATAGGTGTGATGTCCTGTTCCGAAGGGAAGGGCTTCTTCCCCGCAGTTTTTGATCGTCATAGTAATGTCCAGACGGTCATCTAGGAGCTCAAACATTTGGCTGGCTTCATAATCATAGGGGCTTTCTTCAGATTTTGGAACACGAAGGGTCATAATAGCTTTGTATTCAGAGAGTTCAGTTAAGTGCCATACGGAATGCCATCCTGATCCATGGTTGGGATGGGGCTCTTCACCAAAACTGGGGCCGACCCGATAAGTTTTTCCTGAAAACTTCAGAACTCCATACCCAATCCGGTTGGAAAAAGGGGTAAGGGGAAAGCCGGACGAATTCAAAGGGTCAAGCGGCAAAGAAGGGTCATAAGGTCTGAATAATGGAATAATGCCCTCTTTAGAGATCAAGTCAAAGCGCGTGACAATTCCTCCTATTTCTGGACAAAACTCGAGCAAAAGATGCTCGTTCTGTATCGTGTGAAGCTTCGCTTGCATGAGACCCTCTGAAAACAAAAGTTTTTATACTATTTTTCCTTGTAACAAACCACAGGCAGCAGGCAAGAAAATTGTTGGCAGTTAGTAAAAATACTTGTCATAGAGTGAAAATATCATTATCATCCGCCATTATTCATAATATATAATGTGTAGGGTGAAATAAAAATGAATGATCCAACAAATCAAATCGAAGAAGAGTCCCGTATCCGTAGTGCTGCATACAATCTTACCGAAACCTCTGGTGTGGGAATGCTCGTTTTTGATTGTGATGGAACAATTCTTCCATACGTTGAAAAGGTTCACGCGCTATGTGTTGCCAAAGTTATTAAAGAGGCAAGTGAACGAGCGGGCATTGGATATACAAAAATTATTTTTAATGAGCTGTGGCAACAGGAACTAGGAAAGGGAATTCAGCACTTTTTTGAAAAGTATGCAGAAAATTTAGGGGGGAAAGAAAACAAACTTTTTATGGCGGAAATTGGGACGGTTGCCAACGCTGAACGGCTCTATGAAGATACATACATTGACTTTGCCCAACAATCGGAAAATAGCCGTTTCTTTAGAATGAGAAATGGGTTACTAGATGTGTTTGCAGCGGCTGCAAAAGCTAAAGTACCAATGGCGGTATTGTCGAATGCCAACGAGCGAGTGTTAAGACAAAGTCTTAGAACCGGACTGGATCTGGCAGGACAGGGGGATGTTGACCTAAAGGATATATTCGCCGCTGTTGTTGGTAAAGATATGGTTAAGAAGGATGGGAATCAGGCGAAACCGCATCCAAGTTCTATTTTAAGTGTTAAGAGCAGAGTGGAGGAGGTAACAGGGGCTCCAGTTTCTCTGCCAAACTCTATATTTTTTGGCGACACTCTTGCAGATTATAACGCCGCTAAAAATGCAGGAACTGGTCGCGTAATAGCGTGTGATAACACTCTGGAGGAGTCTGAAGGTATGTCTGGACCGGATCAAGACGGTTTTGTTGTTGTAGGACAACATCATAATCTTTGCGAAGCGCTCGCTTTATATCAAACCTACCCGACGCAACGTCACCATGATCCATACCTTAAACCACCAACCAACCAGTAACCGTCAGGATATAATATGATTACAGTCTTTGGTTCCAATATTCTGGATTTGTTTTTTCAGACACCGGATTTGCCGGCGCATGATACAGCGTTGCATTTGGACAGCCATATCGAGCAACCGGGCGGAAAAGGAGCAAATCAGGCTGTCGCCTGCGCCAAGGCTGGAGCTCAGGTCAGTTTTTATGGAGCCGTAGGCGAAGGTGGACATGGTCGTCAGATGTATAAGAATTTATCCACACACGGTATTAATGTCTCCGGTTTAAAAACGTTGGAAGATAGTCCTTCAGGACTGGCCTGCATTTTTGTGGATGAGAGAGATGGCACGCATAAAGTGATTGTCTCACAAGGTGCGAATAAAAAAATTAGGCAGGATTGGGTTCCTGATGCTGCGATTCCACAGGGTAGTATTCTTCTTGTTCAAGGAGAAATTGCGATCGAAGAAACAGAAAAATTATGTGTTCGCGCCAAGAAAAACGGTGCGCGTACCGTTATGAATCTTGCTCCTGTTGTAAAACTTAGTGAAAACATTTTAAGACATCTCGATTATCTGATCGTAAATGAACATGAAGCAGAAGCACTTGGAAAAGCTCTCGGAATGAATACAGGCGATAAAACAGCCTTTTCTAAGGAAATGGCTGCCCGTTATGGTGTATCTTTATTGGTAACGCTGGGGCCGGATGGTGGTATTTGCTGTGCCGATGAGAGTATAATCACGGTTGAGGCATTGAAGGTAAAAGCTGTTGATACCATAGGAGCAGGAGATGCCTTTGTGGGATATTTTTGCGCAGGACTGGATAAAGGAAAGCCATTGAGTGAGTGTTTGCGAGAGGCCTCTATTGCCGGGTCTTTGGCATGTACAAAAATTGGAGCGCAGTCCGCAATTCCAAGCCCTGAAGAGGTGAATGAATGCATTTCGCAGGTTCACGCCGTTTCGTCATCTATAAATGATAAAGAAAGCTTTGGTGTATCTGCGGCCTGCGGAGGTCGTTCATGAGTCAAACAGCCCTGATCGCCGACATTGGCGGAACAAATGCCCGTTTTGGGATTGTTGACAAAACCGGATTACACGATCTGAAATATCTGGAATGCAGAAATTTTGCAGGGCCGGTTGAAGCCGCCGAACAATATCTGAAAGACATATCCTGTGAAGCCAGACCAAGCGTCGCGGTTTTTGCAGTGGCAGGGCCAGTCAACGGCGACTTGATTAACTTTACCGGAATTCCGTGGACATTCCGCGTTTCGGCGTTAAAAAAGGATATGGGTTTATCGGTTTTTGATGTCATGAATGACTTTAAGGCCAATGCATTATCCGTTCCTGACATATCTCCAAGACTGCTGAAAAAAATCAGCGGCGGCGAGCCGGTTGATAAAGCTCCCAAAGGTGTCATTGGCCCGGGGACTGGTTTGGGAGTCGCCTATCTGAACTGGACAGGTGAAGCTTACGCTGCATCTCCGGGGGAAGGTGGGCACGTCACCATGCCCGCAACAACCGAACGGGAATTTGAAATTTTCCACCGGATGAAAGCCAAATACAGCCATATCTCCGCCGAGCGGGTTTGTTCGGGAAAAGGACTGGAAAACCTGTATAGCGCGATTTGTGTTCTGGATCATAAATTTGACCTTCCGGGCATGGAAGCACCGGAAATATCGAAAAAAGCAATGGATGGGAGCTGCATCGTTTGTAAAGAAGCTCTGGATTTGATGCTGGGATTCTTAGGACGCGTGACGGGAAATCTTGCTTTAACATTGGGAGCTCAAGGAGGAATTTATATTGCAGGTGGAATTCCGACAAAATTAGGTGATTATTTCTTCCAGTCAAAATTTATGGAAGAGTACAAAACCAAAGGTCGAATGAGCTCTTATGTAGAGGAGATTCCCGTTTATATGATTAAGCATGATGCAATCGGCTTACTTGGACTTGAAAAGGTTGCCCAACGGCACATGGGCGGGACATGATAGAATATCATAGTTTTACTACCCCCTTGCTAAATCGCCATGGAATGGCGTTTCGCGGTCTCAATAGGGGGAAGGTATTCGTCAAAACAGGATGCAATGATACGGACAATTTGGCGGGCGGCCTTGGGGATAACCAACAATCCGTCTTGGTCAAGGCTAACAAGACCTTCTGCGATATAGGAAGATAGTAAAGATGTGCATTCTTGAAGTCGTTCCGGATCAAGAGTGTATTGCTCCCAGATGCTTTTAACATTGACCTGTAAATTGCACATCAATCCTTCGATAATAGCTTTGCGGGCAATATCCTCGCCTTTAAATGCGTATCCTTTTGCAATAGGCGGGGCATCGCCATGCAAAACCGCCTCCTGATAATCATGAGAGGCCGTGGTGTTTTGAGCATATCCTTGGGGGTATTGGGAAATGGCTGACACGCCAAAACCGATCAAGGCATCCGGCGCGATATTGGTATAACCTTGAAAATTACGCCCCAAAGTTCCACTGTCTTGCGCTTGCGCCATATCGTCATGGTCGCGCACAAAATGATCGATGCCAATCGGGCGGTAACCAGATTCTTCAAGAACTTGTGACCCTGTCATAAACAGATCATAACGCGCCCCATTGTCGGGCAAAGCCTCATCAGGAATAAGGCGCATATTCTTTTTCTTCCATGGAACATGAGCATAGCCGTAAAGAGCAAGCCGATCGGGTTTAAGAAGTAAAGCGTAGTCCATAGAACGGGTCAGGCTTCGGACAGTCTGATAGGGAAGGCCGTAAATAAAATCCAGATTGAATTCGCAAATACCGGCAGCGCGTAAATGATTAACCGCAGAATAAACAACATCAAAATCCTGAACACGATTGACAGCTTGCATCACTTTGTCATCAAAATCCTGAACACCTAAAGAGATGCGATTGACACCAACCTGAGCATAAGTCATCGCCAGCGACTCGGTCATATGACGCGGATCAACCTCTACGGCAATTTCAGCTTGATCGGAAAAGGTAAAAAATTCACGGAACGTGTCCATTAACAGACGGAAATCTTGTTCGACCAGCATAGTCGGAGATCCACCACCAAAATGCAGATGAGTGACGATATGTTTGTTTTGCATCCGCCGTCCCATAGAGGCAATCTCACGTCGTACCAAATGGACATAGTCTTCAACAGGAGCATAGCGGCTGGTGATATGGGTAAAGCACCCGCAATAATGGCATAATTTTGGACAAAACGGGATGTGAACATAAAGGGATAAATTTGAATTCTGGGGCAAGACATCGACCCAATTTGTAACCGTTTCTGCAGGAAATCCTGCTTGAAACACAGGTGCCGCAGGATAGCTGGTGTATCGCGGCACGGCCCGATCATGGGCAATAATCTTATTTTTAATGTCTGTGTCCACAATAGGCATAGCCTACATATAAGCAAAAGCTTGTTCAATGGGTATGAGCAATTTGCCGCATCTTACCTCAGATAATCATGTAGATTAAGGTTCAAGATTCTAACGGATGCAGTATAAGACGCTTCCATTTGGGTCTGGACTTCGGTCAATTGAACAGAGGCCGATGGCAAATCTACTTCTTTGATTGTACTGACCAGCTCTTTCAAATAAACCTTATCCTGTTCATTTTGGTTAATCTGATCTTCGATTGAACGGGAATTGATCGACAGATTGGATCGGATGGTTGCAAGATTATCAATCGCTTGCTGGATAAGACCGGAAGCTTCACTTAATTCAGCTGTACTGCCCGGGTTGTTAACCACCAGATTGTAAGCACGAAGAAGCTCTTCAAAAGCAGAGCTGTCGGCCTTCACGCCATAACTAACGCTATAGCTTTCTGATAATTGGACGGAAAGAACAGAGCTATTTCCTTGATAGTAATTGCTATTGACGACGGAAGGAGATGTTTGGGGAACCCATGCAGGATCGGTAAGATCCACCGGAGGCGTATCAATGTCACTTCCTGCAAAAACATAACGGCTTGCTATTTGAAGATTTAAAACAGAGGCGGTTTCATTCAACGCATTTTGTGCTTGCGCTGTAGTAACGGCGGTTGGAACTTGACCGCCTCCTAAAGCCGCGGTAATAGCTGCCAATACTGAATTGGCCATGTTCTCGACCTGCCCTAAAGCTTCATAGATAGTATTGACAGTTGCAAGAACAATATTTCCGTTTGTGTTATAGGCATCCAGACGATCAACCGCACTTTCTACGGATAAAAGATACTGTGTATCTCTGGAAATTCCTTTATAATTCTGGGACTTCAGTCCCGAACTGATTTGGGTATTGATGTCGGCATACTTGACCTGCAGACGCATATTATCTGCAATCATCGATGTGGTATACGGGTATGTGGCAACACGGTTAACCATGCTATTCTCCTAATCTACCTCATGGCATTTATAAGCGCATCAAGCATTTCCTGAATTGTGGCAATAACTTGTGCGGATGCTTGGTACTGGTTCTGAAGAACCAGCATTTTTGCAGTTTCCTCATCAATGTTGACGCCGGTCAAGCTGGTCAAAAGATCGTTACTCGTCATATAAACGAGATAGGATGTTTGTGCTTCGCCATCGGCAATACTGGCTTGCGTTGCTGCATCTGCCATAAATGCTTGCGCATAGGCCAGCAACGTATTGGATTGAGCAGCAAAATTACCGGCCGTGTTAAAACTTTGAGCTGAAGTCAGTGCTGATGCAACTGCATCTGCAATCGTTCCGTCACCTCTTGCAACGCCACGGTCACCGACGGCCAAGGCTCCGCTGCTATCCAGAACGGCAATTGATAAGTAATCGGGTCTGGAAAGAAGGTAGCTGGACACGGTAATATTTTCTGCCGATGTACCAATAAACAAATCATTTAACCCAAAATACTGGGAAATGCTTTCACCGGTTGAAGATGTAACACTACTATTCAAAGGATTAATAACAACACCGTTGGTTGTAGGCGCTACTGCAATCGACAGCTCTCCATCGGCATTCAGCGAAGCCGTCAATCCGGCAACCCCATTGAGTGCAGTAACAACATCATTGACTGTGGTCATCGCAGCAAGGTTAATATCGGAATAGTTGACAATTGTACCTGTTGGATCAGTAACGGCAACCCGCATACTGCCCGTTGCAGTAAAGGCAGTTCCCAAAGCCAGACCTTGCAAAGACCCTTCCATTAAACTGCGAGCTGGAACAGAAGCTCCTTGGTTCAATAATGTATTGACTTGGGTTTGTAAAACACTGGCAAGTTCATCAAGTTTTTGTTGTTCGTTCACATAGGTTGTATCACGCAACTCAATATAACCGCCCAGATTTCCTCCACGAATAGAGGTTGTTATGTCGACCCCATCAAGATCTATAGCAGAAAATCCGGCAGGATAAAGTGTACCGCCGTTAACGATATTCGTCACAGTGTAAGACAGCGGGTGTGGTTGGGATAAAAGTAAAGCTTGTCCTGAATTCGTGTAAATCTGCAGGACATTCTGACTGGTATAAAAGTACTGGATGTCCATTTCGCTGGAAAGTTTTTGAAGTTCGACTACTCTTTGATCTTGATATTCGGCAAGTCCAGCGTCATTGCCTGCAAAACTTGAAACCTTGGTGTTTAATGTATCAATCCGCTGAAGAATGGCGTTGATGTTTTCAACGGAACTTGCGATTCTTTGTTCTGCAGTTTGCCGTAAGGATTGAATGTCAGAGGACATATCTCTGAGTGAGTTAGCAAGGTTATTCGCCGTATTGACCACTTCGGATTTATTGGCAGCGGTCTCTGGGGTCGTCGCCAGAGATTTGAGCGTCGCATACATATCATCAATATAAGAACTTAATGTATTGCTACCTTCTGTACTACCGAGCTGGGTATTATAATAATCCAGAGAATCGCTAACAACTTTCTCTCGAATATAAACTGACAGATCATCAATCAGAGCAGCGGCCAGAAAATTGTCACTTGATCCAACAACAAGGCCAGAAACGGGAACGGATCCCGCGCTCGTGGTAATGTAATGAGTGTTCAATGACTTTCGCGTATAACCTTCTTTATCCGCATTGGCAATATTCTGGGAAGACAGGGTCGTTTTTCTCTCTGTCGTCATCATCCCGTTTAGGGTCATGTTAAGAGCGGAGGTTAATGCCATGCTGCATCTCCTGATCCACACGAAATAACTTTTTCCAGATTTTTGAATTTGTAGTGAGTGTTATCATTCAAGGCTTGCTTCAATGACGCAATTTCTTCAACCATCAATTGGTTGACCCCTTGGGGTGAAGCGCTTAACTCAATGGCAGTCATCAAATTTGTAGCCTTTTGTTCATAAGCTTTCAGCAACGCATCGCGATGTTGCAAATAGGCTTCAATGCTCAAACACCCACATTCTTCCAAAATTTTGTTTTCATGTTCGATTAAGGATAAAAGATGGCGTGACATCTCGAGAAACTCGAATACCATGTCCTCGGCAGATGAATTTTGAATATCGAAACCTGTATGCATCATAAAAAACCTTTATTCGCGTTTCTTTTTAGATATGTCTTGTGTGCTTCCATAGCTGAGGCAGGCTTGAGCAGATTTAAGGTTACCGTCAATCTGGTCTTGTATAGCGTCCTTCTCACGTCCCAGCTCTTCGATGTATCCGGACAGAGCTTTCATAACGGAAGAAAGCTGTGACTGAATTTCGGTTTGCTTGTCCAGGGGAAGAGACTGGATATGGGACTGGATATTTTCTGGATCAAGAGAGATTCCGGATTGAAGAAATTTCTTAATATCCTGATCTGTCTTAAAATCTTCCAGTAGTTTTTCCAGTTGGTCCATATCGAGTGCCTCATCTTGTTAAGTATTAACGGACAGCGCTGATTAAATCCTGAAACATTTGGTCGACAGTACTGACAACCTGTGCCGCAGAAGAATAAGCCTGCTGTGCCACGATCATTTTGTTGAACTCTTCCGACGTATCGGTTGTCGATTGTTCCAGAGCGCTGGCAATGACATTACCCGCATTTCCTTGACCCGGCAAACGGAGGTTATAGTTACCCGCAGCTTCGTTTTCGTCATAAACAGTCCCCTCAACATGTTTTAAGCCCCCTGGGTTTGGGAATGTTGCGATAGGAATTTGGTAAACCGGCAAACGCACACCGTTTTCGAACGCGGCGGTTACCAAGCCGGTTTCATCGATTGTGATTTCGCTTAATTGACCGAACCGAACACCATCTTGGTCAATCAGGAAAATTTCAAGGCCTGGAACGGTGGTATTCGATGAAAATTGTGTCAAACCGTTTGTTTGACCAACCGTACCCCAATCCAAAGAAACAGAGCTATTATTGGCGCCTGTTGTAAATCCCGTTATATCAAAGGCTGGAATGGCAGGGGTAAACGATGCAACCGAACCGTCTCCGTTGAACGTCACGCCAATCGTTGTCTGGGCACCAGCGGTGCCTGTATCGGTATCCATTGTACCTGATACTGCGCCGGTTGAAGTCAGAACAGGATCAGAAAATGTTGCTGTCCAGTCATTTGCGGCATTTTTCAGCCACGTAATAGACACAGTATGGGATACACCCAAGGCATCAAACAATTCAATCGAGTTGCTGAACGTGGATGCAATCGGAGCATCGGCAGGTAAGTTCATGTCAAAACGGATGGTGGTGGTGGATTGCGCCGTACCGGAAATCTGGTTCACGTCAATCGGCTCCAGAGAGTTCAAATCGTTTGAACTTCCTGATACAACAGCGCCCGTGTCATCGGTACGCTGCCCGAGAAGGTAATAACCTTCAGAATTTACAAGAAAACCAGCCGCATCTGTCGAGAAGCTTCCGTTTCTGGTGTAAGTATAACCGGATGGTTGGTTGGTCACTTCATCGGTTACAACAAAAAAACCGTTTCCATTGATGGCTATAAAAGTAGAAGAGTCATAAGCTTGAATTTGCCCCTGTTGTTTTAAGTCTTGATAAGCATTAAAGATAACGCCACCGGAACTAAATCCTGTACCTGTTTGGTTACCTGTGACGAGGGACTTAAAAGAAATTTCCCGTGTTTTATATGCCGTTGTACTCGCATTCGCGATGTTTTCCGACACGGCAGCGACAGCGGCTGACTGGGCACGAAGGCCGGATACGGAAGCATTGAGGGCGCCATTCAAACTCATAATTTACTCTCCTATATGAAAGTTGTTAAACACTTGTATTTTCGGTTGTGGTTGGGGTCGAGGTATTGGGTGATGAAACAATTTTCTGAATATCTGCTATTTCAAATAAGAGTCCACCAGCTTGCAAATACGTTGCAGAACTATCCGACTGGATACTGTCAACATGAACAGTGGAATGAATATCGGTTGTAATAGGTTTCCCTTTTCCGTTTTTTGCAGTAATTGAGAAATTAAGGACAGTTCCATCGGGAACAGCAGATGCGGTATCGGCATCTGTCAAAGTAAAACCGTACGTTCCGGCATTGATTGTGCTTGAACCACTGCCATTTTGTAGGGCACCCGAATAAACAACTTTTCCGTTGTTATCCCTGATAGTGATGGTGACATCCTTGGCTTCTTCCGGAATAGCATAAGTCCATGTGGCGGATCCATCTTGCATAGAACCTGCATTGGTATCCAGATCGACATATTGGCCGATATAACCAAAAGAACTCGCAACAGCGGTTTGTTGAAGGCTGCCAAGCAAGTTGTCTAGCTTAACATTAGTGCTAATCTGTTGTTCCAAAGAGGAAAACTGTGCAAGCTGACCTGTAAATTCTTTTGTATCCATAGGATCCAGAGGATTCTGGTGCTGCATTTGGGTCAAAAGGATACTCAAAAATTGATTTTTAAGCTCTTTGGCCTGATCTGCGGCTTTATTGGTGAGGTCGGATGAAGAGGATGTGTTCTTGACCTTCGTGCCTGTCAGTGAGGACAAGTCAGTCGCGTATGAAAGCTGGGTAATAGTTGCCATAAAATCATTCTCCGGTTGCGGTTTGATAACCTACAACCAGTTAAACGAGCCAGTTTTCAAAATTGGGCGAAAAAAAATAAAAAAAGTGGGAAACCTGTAATTATGGCTTAAATAGCGCCAAGGTGGATCAGTCGATCAAGAGGGTGGGTTGATGTGTCTCCGATCCGCTTAAAATAGATTTTGTACATTTCGATAAAACTTTTTGGATATTTTTCTTCATAAGCGGTGAGTGCTTCAAAATCCAAAGGGTCTTTATCTGGAAAAAGAGCGTGAAATGCTTTTCTTTTTTCTGGAGATAGATAAATATCAAACGGTTCCAGACCATGCCGCGCGGCCATTTCTTTAAACTCCAATAGAGTATAGCGATGTTCTTGCACGTGGAATAGCATATCATTGCATTCGGCCAGATTAAAGAAATCGGCGGCGGTGGTACAGCGTAAGATCGGATCATCAGCTTGCATGAAAAATAAGTCACGTCTGAATTGACGAATATCATCAACCGAAGAGGAATAGCCTTTTTGGGAAATATACTCAGAGGCAGGATCGAGAGCATATTTCCGGGCAACTTTGGAATAAAGGGACAGGCTCATGCGCCCGTTAGGTTTGAGCGTTGAAACAATAGCAGCCAGACCTTTTTCAGGATCTTTCAAGTGGTGCAAAACCCCCGAGCTAGTGATGTAATCGAAAGTCTTTTCAAGTTTTCCGACTTGCATCAAATCGCCATGAAGGAAATTGATTCGGGGAAGAAACCCCATTTCTTTGGCTTGACGCATGCCATAGGCAATACTGGTTCGAGACAAATCAACGGCTGTAATTTGGGCGCCTTGTGCAGTATTGGCGTAGAATGCGGTTTCCTGACCTGTACCGCATCCGGCAACCAGAATTTCCAGACCCAAACTGGCTTGCTTTAAGTCGGCTTGCGGGGCGCTAACAGCAGAACTGCTCCAGCGCGGATAAGGGCGTTGCTCATACATTTTTTGTACAGCAAGAGATGTCACGTCTTCGATTTCAGTAAAGCTCGGGATTTGAGAAAAGAGTCGCGCTTCCTCCTTGGGATTTGTCAATTGATGAAGAATAAGGGGGCGCATATGATACAAGGCAGTTTTTGAAAACGGAAGATTTTTTCCTTTGTTGTAGAGCGTATACAAAGGCTCGTAACAACAATAGAGGGTAAGCATCTTGGCTATATTGTCTGGAAGTTTTTTATCAGGCGCATCCAGACTTTTGGCCAGAGTTTCGCGCAAATCTTCCAGACTGTCTTTCTCTTCAAGGGAGACGTAATACACAAAGTCATTAAACCAGCATAGGATGGATAAAGCGACAAGGAAGGGAAAAACCTCCTTGGGCCAATTTTCACAATTTTTCCAGTCAAGAAGTAAATACTTTCGAATATTGCTAAACATAAACTCCAAAGGAATTCCTGATGCAGAAATCTTTGTTAATCCGGCGCAGATAAAGAAAGAACCGAGGTCTTTTGCAATATCCTCAAGGCAGATTGAGTTTGCGCCGCTGTGGTCGGTCTGACGGGCGAAATCTCGAAGCTTTTGCAGTTTTGGATCAAGTAAGAACAGGCTTGACCAGACCGGACGCAAATTTGAAAATTTAATATTGTCTTGCTTCAGGCAGATTTCAATAGCGGCATGAGCATGAGGATTGTAATGGGTATTAGGGACGCGCCGATAAAAATCGGCAAGCATATCCATATATTTTTGCTCTTTTGGATGGCTATTGACCAGCTGGATGGATATTGCAATCGCTTGATCCAGATCGCCGTTCCGGTATAGAGCAATCGCCAGTTTATTATTCAACGATTCATTTGTTTTATTGGTTTTAAATGCACTGAGGTAATAATAGGCGCTTTTGCCGTAGTCGCTGAGATTGTTAAACGAGTCTCCCAATAAGATTGCCAAATCAAAATCAGGATGCAGTTTGTGGGAATGCTCAAGATGAGTCAGTCCAGCCTGATCTTGTTTGTTCTGAATATAGGCTAATCCAAGATTATATAGAATATCAGCGGTCTCGGGAGAAAGGTGATTGGCCATTGTGTAGGCATCAACGGCTTCAGAGAATTTACCCATCTTTAGCCAAGTAAGACCAAGATTCGTCCACCCTGTAATATTTTGTTCATCCAAAGAAATCGCTTGGGCAAAACAGGCCTCTGCGTCCTGAAACTTACTCTTTTTCAAGGCTTGTAGGCCTTGATCTATCATGGAATGAAGAAGTGTTTGTGATTGTTCCAAGAAAAAACCTCGTATTTTTTTAAATGCTACGGGTTTGAGTGGAAAAAATAAAGACAATATTAACCAGTTATGCGTTATCCTTAAAAAATAGGATATATGAATAGGGGATTCACAAAAACCCCCACATCAGTTATCCTAAGCACCTTAAAGAAAATTGATTCGCGAGAAATGTGATGAGATTTTCCGGATTTCAGAATGAAGTCTGAATTACATAATGGTTTTTTAGCTCAAGAAAGGAGTCTTACCATGCCAGTAATTGCAACCAACACCTCCGCCAACTCGGCGCTTATCTACCTTAATAAAAACTCCCGTGAACAAGACAAGTCATTAGCAAAACTCTCGAGCGGTTCTCGTATCGTTCGGGCAAGTGATGATGCTGCCGGTCTTGCTGTTTCCTCTTCCCTGAAAGCAGACGTGACTGCCCTGAAACAAGCTGGAATTAATGCTGTTCAGGCTCGTTCCCTTCTGCAAACGGCTGATGGGGCAATGGCTCGCGTTGGTGACATCTTGCAACGTATGAAAGCACTGGCAGCCCAGTCGAACTCTGGTTCGGTTCAGGATACCGGTGGTCGTGACTTCATTAACACAGAATATCAACAACTTTTGACTGAGGCTCAGGCAATTGGAACTAACACCACATTTAACGGTGATACTCTGATTGACGGTTCCTACAACTTGAACTTCCAGGTTGGTATTCTTGCAACTGAAACCATTGCGGTGAACTTGACAACAGTCAACATGACAACCATCGCTAACGGTTCCGCTGTTGGTACACAGGCAAACGCCATCACTGCATCAGGCACTCTTGATACTGCGATTGACACAGTATCAACAGGCCGTGCAACGATCGGTGCTTTGTTGTCACGTTTCGAATATCGCGGCGATGTGATCGACAGTTCGATTGAAAACCTGCAGTCTGCTACATCTGTTATCGCGGATGTGGATATTGCTGCCGAACAATCTAACTTGGTCAGTAAGCAGGTTCTAACGGAAGCTTCGATTGCCGCTTTGGCACAAGCGAACCAGATGAAATCCTCTTTGCTGTCCTTGGTTAGATAATAACTAGGAATTCAGTCTAGACATAAAATTTAGACGAGCAGGGGGATTGGCATAAAACTTGCTTATCCCCCTGCTTGCATTTTATAGGCGGTATAATCGTACAATAATTATAATAATTAATAATAGAGTGGGTAAAGGATCGGGAGAAAGTTATGGCAACAAACGGCATAACGACATTAGGAACAAGGACTTTCCTTTTTGGAGGAAGTTCGGGAATTGACACTTCGGCATTGATCGAGGCTGCGTATAATCAACGCAAAGCCGAAGCTGATAAAATTGATATTAAAGTTTCTGGTAACACGGATAGAATTGCTGCGTTAAGTACATTGCAAGATTTGGGAAGCTCTATTCAGAACTCTTTAAGTTCTCTGAAAAAGAATTATAGTGTTCTGGCATCAAAATCTTCTTTTGATGCCAGAACAGGGACGTTGTCTTCGAGTAGTTCGACAACCCCTACAAGTCTTCTCTCGGTGGCTATTGCTCCCGGTACTGACTTAGGAAGTTTTGATATTGAAGTTCAACAAAAAGCACAAGCGCATAAAGTTGGTGGAAATAATGCCACGGTCGATAAAAATGCCGATCTGACCTATACTGGTACATTTGATATTGGTGTGGTTGGCGGAACGTCTGTCTCAATTAATGTGACATCCGATATGTCCCTTTCGGAATTGGCTACAGCGATAACGGCTCAAAAAGGCACAACAGGGGTAACTGCTTCAGTGTTGAAGACATCGGAAAGCGGCTATCAGCTGATTTTATCTTCAGTGGATACCAATAAGCAAATTGAAGTGACTAACATTACGGGTAATGATGTTTTGCAAAATGTTGGTGTTCTCGATGGTGGTGGCGGATTTGTCAACGAACTTCAGACGGCGCAGGGTGCAATCATTGTTGTTGATAATGTAGCGATCAATCGTGATGACAATGACTTTACTGATGTCTTAGATGGGATCAGCTTAAACGTTTTGAATGCCGAGCCCGGAACAACCTTACAGTTGGCAATTACAACTGACACCAGTTCGGTCAAGGGAGATATTCTCGATTTTGTAGACTCTTACAACGCATTGCGTGACTTTATCCTTTCTCAGCAAGCCGTCAGCAATGGAGAGACCGATGCTGTTTTATTTGGAGATTCTCTCCTAAAAACCATGGGATCATCTTTACAGGCCTTGGTGGCGACATCTTATGGCGCCAGTGGTGGAAACTACGAAACATTGGCTGAAATTGGTCTGAAAGTGAACAGTGATGGTACCATCACTGTTGATGAAGAGGTTTTGGATCTGGCACTGTTAGATAAATTTGATCAGGTTCGTGATATTTTTGAAACAACAGCGACATTCGACAACACACAGTTTCGTGCCGTTGCCAATACATCTCAAACCAAGTCATTTTCTTTTGCAATGGACATTACATATTCTGGTGGCGCTATTACCGATGTATCTATCGGTGGTGACAACACATTATTCAATATTAATGGAACGTTGCTCCAGGGGAAAGCCGGAACAGCCTATGAAGGACTGTCTTTTGCTTATGTCGGGACATCCAACGCAACGGTCAATATTGATATCAGTCAAGGTTTTGCCGATATGATGAATAGTGCGCTCGAAGATTATACAAGCGTGACGAGTGGTGTTATCCAGAATGAAAAAATATCTTTAGATGAGCAGAATACAGATTTGCAAGCAAGAGCAGCCCGTGTTTTAGAACGCGCTGATGATTTTAGAAATAGGTTGATTGATAAATACGCTCAATTTGAAGCCCAAATTTCCGCGGCCCAAACGATTTTGGCTCAAATTCGGGCAATATTGAACATAAACGATAGCAATAACTAGGACAACAACAAAGGTCAAAAATATGGCGCATAACCCGTATCAGGCAGCATCGCAGGCGTATCAAAAGAAAAGCGATGACAATCTAACACCTCTTCAGATTGTGGTAGAGCTATACAAAGGAATGTTGCGCAATACCAAGATAGCCAAGCAGGCATGGAAAGAGGGGCAGCTTGATGTTATGAGCAATCACATCATCAAGACCTTTGATATTATTGAGGCACTTCAGAGCAATCTTGACTTGGAAGGCGGCGGAGAGGATGCTCAATTTCTGAACCGTTTTTATACGGTTATATTTTCATCTTTATCCCAAGCGACCGCCAAGCCAAATCCTGCCGAGTATTTTGATGAAATCATCGCCTATATCCAACAAGTTCATGATCGTTGGTACACGATTGCCTATGGGGCAATTCCGGCAGATCAGGATACTTCCGTACAAAATAATGTCTGAAATTTGAACTTGGTCTAAACTTGGCCTGAATCTTGCTTCTCTTCTTGCGATAGAGAGGCAATTTTTTATGGTCATTCAGACAGTCCCATTAACACCGACTGGATTTTCCAGATATGAAGAAGCAACGGATGAACAATTGTTGCATCTGATTGCGCTGGGGGATGATCGGGCTTTGGATTGCGTGATGCGTCGTTATCGTGGGCTGATATACCGCGTAGTGAAGTCCTATATGGGTTCTTTGACTGATGCCGAGGACATGTTTCAGGATATCTATCTTTTTCTTTACCAGAATCGGGAAGCATACAAAATCGGCTCGGCAAAATTTTCCTCATGGCTCTATCGGGTTGTGGTTAATCGTTGTCTGGACATATTAAAGTCTTCCAGATCAAAAGCGTTCCATACAGAATTATATGATACCATTCCCGATCAGGAAAAAACCGCCGAGGAAGAAATCCAGCAAGTGCAACTCGTACAACAATTGGCGAGCCTTTTATCAGCATTGCCCAGTCAACAAAGAATGGCTCTCTCATATTATTATCATGAAAGTTTGGATGTGTTGGAAATTGCGCAACGTCTGGATCTGTCCGAATTGGCTGTTCGCTCCCTGATTAAACGCGGAAAAGAAAAGCTCAGACAAACGTCGGGCGAACGCCAGACTTATTTTTCTTGAAATTTATGCCATATATCCAGCAAATCCTGTCCCAATTTCGTAGGTGAGAAAGGCTTGCCAATGATACCGATAACAGGCTCTAGATCATTGCGATCAGAAATTTTTATAGCTTCTTTTCCTGTTATAAAAAAGGCAGGAACATGAGCGCAGGATAAATTTTCTGATGTGCGAACCTCTTTCAAAAAAGAAACTCCATCCATAATCGGCATCAGCATATCAATCAGTAAAATGTCTGGCGAGAAAACGGCCATCTTGTCTAAAGCTTCTTTTCCTGACGCACAACTTTCAACAATAAATCCAAGATTGCTGCGGATTAACGCAGTTTTTGTCATCATACGCATGACAGGGTCATCATCAACATGTAGGATTTTTATAAGAGGTAAATCTGTCATTTGGAATCAAGTTCTTGTTGAAGAATAGCAAGTGTTTGTTCTGCAATTTTTTCGAATTTGACAATAAAATCGTAGACATGCTGGACGTCAGGAAGGTATTCGGGATGATGTTCCAATTTATAGGCCATCCGGCTAAGAACAGTCGCACCAACCATTGCAGAGGACGATTTAATCGTATGGGCACAATCGGAAAGAGTGCGCCAATCCTCTGATTCAAAAGCAGTTCTTATTTCATGAATATGTTGGGGGACGCTATTGATAAAGGGCTCGATAATATGTTGGAAATCTTCCCCCATGGCCTGCTGAAGTTCTGCAATAATCGTAGTATCAATCAGATCTATATTATGATCCACGTGATCTATTGACTGTTCAATGAGTGTTTCTTCCCCTTTTTGTTCTGCAGAAAGTTCACTGCCCAACCATTGGGAAAGAATCTTCTTGAGCAAATCTTTTTTGATAGGCTTGCTAAGATAGTCGTCCATTCCTACGGCTCTACACAAATCCTCATCACCAGTAATGGCGTTAGCAGTCAGGGCAATAATCGGAGTTGGAGCAAGTTGGTTCAGGGATTCAAATTCACGTATTTTTCTCGTGGCTTCATAACCATCCATTTCCGGCATTCTGCAATCCATTAGAATGGCATGAAGATCGTTATGGAGGGACATCGCTTTTTCCAGGGCTTCCAATCCATTGCACGCAATGCTAATGGTGCATCCCATATTGCGCAAAAGTTTTGTTGCATAGATCTGGTTTACAAGATTGTCTTCAACCAAAAGGATGTGGCAACCTGAAAAAAGAGTGCGCGAGGAATTATCTTTGCTATCTATCTGAGTAGAAAGCCGTTCGTTCGGAATTTGTTCCAAAGGAATCAGAAACCAGAATGTTGTTCCACCAAAATTATTTTTATTGAAGCCAATATCTCCGTTCATAAGAGTTGCCAGGCATTTGCAGATAGCAAGGCCAAGGCCTGTTCCGCCGTATTTTCGGTTAATAGAAACATCTCCTTGGGAAAATTTCTGAAATAAATCATCCCGCTTGCTTTCGGGAATTCCAATCCCTGTATCTTCGATCTCAAAGCGGATAAAAGTTTCATCTTCATTGATCTCACTGGAAAGTGAAATTTTCACATGACCTTCATCTGTAAATTTGACGGCATTACCAATCAAATTGATAAGAATTTGCTTGATGCGTGTTGGGTCTCCACGATAACCGGCATGAAAATTTTCCGGAATTTCTGTTTGGATTTCAACGTCTTTATCACTGGCAGCCAGCGTAGCACTAGGCAATAACAACCGGAGTAATTCCAAAAGATTAAAATCAGTGATTTCGATAGGCATATTTCCGGATTCAATTTTTGAAATATCCAGAATATCGTTAATCAAATCTGTTAGGCTTGATGCGGAAGAATTCAACGCTTCGACGTAGCCGCTTTGCTCGTCATTAAGGGGGGTGTCCTGTAACAAATCGGACATGCCGACAATTCCATTTAACGGCGTACGGATTTCATGACTCATATTGGCCAAAAATTCTGATTTAGCTTGTGAAAATTTTAGGGCATCCGATCGTTGGGATGCATATTTACGAATAAAAAGGAGACTGATCGTTGATACAATCAGGATAAACATGGCATAGGTTGCGGTCTGATAGATATTGGCCATACGGATATAAACCGCTTGCATGTTTCTGACATTGGAATAAAGATCTCTTAGCATCAAGGGGATTGTATTAGAGCTGGAATCATAAAGTTGTGTCTGGTTATCGTCTATCGAGGCGTTCAAATAGAAATCGACATGAGAAAGGTAATTTTGAAAATCTTCTTCACCTGTGTTGTTCTGTTCGGAAAAAATGAGGTGTTCGAGAACTTCCGAGACTTGATCTCCATCTGTTTTCTCGCGCAAAAGCTCAAAATCAAATCGTAATTTTTCGTTCAACGAAGTAATACGCAATTTTTCAAGAGGAAGAATCTTATGATTTTGTTCTGTCGGGTTTTCAAGAAGAAGATTATATCGTGCGTATGTTTCGCTAATCACAAAAATATCGTCAAGCACCTGATTGTGCTCTTTGGAAAATGTTTCGAACGACCTAACAAAGAATAACCCTGTTATAATAAACAGGATTGTAAGCGCAGCCATCTCCCTTAAATTAAAGGTTGGAATAAGATTAGTCGATCCGTAGATTTTTTTGACAGGATTTATCATGCTGGTATTCAATAGAACTCCGGTAAAGATAGTCTTAACGTTGAATACGCAGATAATTGAATTAGAGCCCCATAATCAAAGTTTGCCATTCGCCGCGTGGTAAGCGGGAGGGACGTTTAAGCCCACAGGCCTGATGAGCTTTGATAACGTCATCCTGTTGCTCGATTAACAAACCAGAGAGGACAGCTTTCCCTTTTTTTGACAAATGAGACGACAAATCAGGTGCCATGTGAACCAGTGGCGCAGCCAGAATATTAGCGATAATCAGGTCAAACTCTTTGCTGTTCTGGCGAACAGCGCGAGCGCGATACCCGTCACCAGTGACACATCTCATTCCTTTTTCACCGGTAGGAACGCCGTTGATTCGGCGGTGGCGACAGGCCACAGCAGTGGCCTCTTTATCAATATCAACGGCCAGAATCGGTTTTTTCCAGAGTTTCCATGCGGCGATAGCCAGAATACCTGATCCGCTGCCCATATCCAGAATGGTTTTGGGTTTAAATCCGGCCTTATGAAGCTTGACCAACGCTTCAAGACATCCGCGTGTTGTACCATGTTCGCCTGACCCAAAAGCCGTCGCGGCATCAATTTGAAGTGGAATAACCCCTTTGGGGATGGGGTCTTTATGATGGCTGCCAAAAATATAAAACGACCCTACACGGAACGGAGGAAAAGAGCGATAGGATTCTTCTAGCCAGTTGACATCGGGAACTGGCTGCCATGCCAACAAATCTTCGGTAATATTGATACCGATAATTTTGGTAAGACGTTTGGATAGGGCTTTGATATCGGGCAGTTCATGTATAACCCACATAATCGTCCAACCGGTATCCTTGCCGTTAACGGTAACCTTTTCCCATGAAGACGAAACAGCCTCTTCGTCAAGGACAGAGGCCGCCTCCATAATAATATCATCGTCAAAGGGTGACGACAGAGACAGACACAAACTAATAAGATTGGTGCTGTCTTCCATGATTATTTGTCAATCTCGAGATCATCATCCAGATCAACGTCCAGATCATCATCATCAAGGTCATCATCATCGTCATCAAGGTCAACATCCAGATCATCATCATCGTCATCATCAAGATTCAGATCAGAATCTTTGATGTCATCGTCATCCGTATCTTCAATCTTGGCGGCATCTTCAAGACTGACAGTATCTTCAATTTCGACCTCATCTTCAATCAAATCATCATCATCGTCATCGGATTCTGTTTTCTTTGAAACTTGAGAGTCTTCGGTAGTGTCATCAGCGATAACCCGTCCACGACGTGCCTTGATCTTGATTTCTCCGGTAAATTCGGTGCTGCAAGACGGGCAGATAATCGGGCGTTTATTCAAATCAAAAAAACGCGTGCCACAACTCGTACAAATGCGTTTTAGGCCGCGTGGGTCATCTACAGTGGCTTCCATGCCGCTAACTCCTTAAAATAAAGATAAATCCAATGGCCTGATTGCCTGATTTTTGGCTATGTGTCAAAGGTTTTCGTGCCGAAAAAATAGATTGTGCCGAATAAGTCGAATAAAGAGAAAAGAAGAAAAATCTTGTCATAACATGATGTGCTGTTATACATATGCCGAAAATTGCACCGATCAAGTTGGAAAATTGAAGATTATTTCATGAATACATTACAGCAAGCCCGTACTCTCATTGATGAAGCCGATAAAAAGATGGCCTCCATTGTGGCGAAATTCAATATAGTTAGTGATCCGGAAAGCTCAAACGCATATGAGAGAGAACACACGCTTGCATCCCCAGCAAGGGAGACACTTATACTTGCCAAGGTTCCGACTGACATTTTTAACAAAGTTGTTAAGCTTTTTGAGTTGTCGGAAAGAGACACCCAAGAAACCAGAATACAGTTGCGGGGCTTAGCTGTATTATTGATCGAACGATTTAGTGCGCTTGAAGCCATAGTGACGGAAAAGGTTAATATGGGGCTCGAAAGTTCCTTTGACCCTAAACGGCATCAAGACGTAGTCGACCGTGGAGCGGCATGGGTTGGCGCGGCAGGAGGAAATCCTGAATTGGGACGTTGTGTTTTTCGAACGATTGCGGACGAATTTGTTGAGGCACAAAATCAATATCTGGAAGACCAGACTGGGGCGATTGCAGAATATATTCGTCATAGGGAAAACAACAAATCCGGTGGCAGACGGCCAGGGTGGTAACTTGAAAAACAAAGCCCTGTTTTTCTCCGCAATAGCTATAGGAAATCATCTTGATTTTCTGTATGCTAACCGGATCATTTCCGGCTTCCCTTTTCAGGAGAAAATTTCTTATGCAAACCCCCGTTGTACTTTGTGGCTATAAACGCTCCTCGTTCACCTTTGCTAACAAAGGCGCATTGGCCAAAACCAGACCCGACGATATGGCCGCCGAAGTCATTAAAGCTTTGATAAAAGAAACCGGAGTGAACCCCGATTACATAGAAGACTTGCTGATGGGATGTGCTTTCCCTGAAGCCGAGCAAGGTTTTAATATTGCCCGCATCGTTGTCAATCTGGCTGGGCTGCCTGAAAGAATTGCCGGTGCAACCGTGAATAGATTCTGCGGATCATCCATGACCACCATCCAAATGGCGGCAGGATATATCCAGATGGGAGCAGGGGACGCTTTTTTATGTGCAGGCGTCGAATCCATGACCCGCATTCCGATGGGTGGATTTAACCCGATGCCCAATCCGGCCATGAAAGACGTGTATCCCCAAGCCTATATTGGTATGGGCGAAACGGCTGAAAATTTGGCCAATAAATATAAAATTTCACGCGAAGAACAAGAAGAATTCGCACTTAAATCCCAACAAAAAGCCACTGCTGCCGCAGCGAACGGAAAATTCAAAGATGAGATTGTCACCATAAACGAAGTCAGTGAAGACGGCTGTATTCGTTCCGAAACAACCTTGGAAACATTGGCGGGATTAAAACTGGCATTTGATGAAAAAGGCTCTGTTACTGCAGGAACAGCGTCCCCATTGACCGATGGCGCTGCGGCGGTTCTGGTCACATCCGAGGCGTTTGCAAAAAAACATGGCCTGCCGATTTTGGCACGGATCAGATCGGTTGGTGTGTCGGGGTGTGCCGCAGAAATAATGGGTATTGGTCCTGTGTCAGCAACAAAAAAAGCACTCGAACGTGCAGGGATTGAACTCAAAGACATTGATATTATCGAATTAAACGAAGCCTTTGCTGCCCAATCGCTCGCTGTTTTGAAAGAGCTTGGTGCAGATTTATCCAAAGTCAATCTGGATGGTGGTGCAATCGCATTGGGACATCCTTTGGGGGCATCCGGTGCAAGGATCACCGGAAAACTGGCCAGTCTCATGCAACGCGAAAATAAAAAACTGGGTCTTGCCACTATGTGTATCGGCGGCGGTCAAGGCACCGCAATCATTCTGGAGAAAGTGTGATGTCCGAGCAAGTGATATCGGAGATTCAGGATCGTAACCGCCGCGTTGAGATGGATAAAGCGTGGGAAACATCAAAGACCCGCCGTGGGATGATCGCGGGGATAACCTATATCGTTGCAGGAATTTATATGTCGTCGTTAGGCGTAGGAAACCCGTGGATGAATGCCCTGATTCCAACAGGTGGATATATGTTTTCAACTCTGTCGTTGCCAATGGCCAAAAAACTTTGGCTAGAAAAATTTTATTCTGAAAAGGATGCAGTATGACCATCAATAAAATTGCCGTGATTGGATCAGGTGTCATGGGATCAGGAATTGCAGCACAGATCGCCAATGCGGGCGTACCTGTTGTTTTGCTCGATATTAAACTTCCCGATAAGGATTTAGCAAAATCAGCCGTTGAGAAAATGCTTAAAACCGATCCTGCACCGTTTATGCATTCCAAAAATGCCAAACGGATTACCACAGGAAATCTGGACGATGATCTTGATTTATTGAAAGACGTGGACTGGATTATCGAAGTGGTCTTGGAAGACATGAAGGTGAAGCATGCAACCTATGAAAAATTGAACGCTGTTCGTAAAAAAGGATCGGTCATTTCCTCCAACACCTCAACGATTCCTCTACAAAATCTGGTCGAGCCATTCGGTAAAGAATTTGCGGGTGACTTTCTCATTACGCACTTCTTTAACCCGCCGCGTTATATGCGTTTGCTGGAATTGGTGACGGGAAAAGACACACGCCCTGAAATCATCACGGAAGTTGCAAATTTCTGTGACGTAAAATTGGGTAAAGGTGTTGTGACGTGTCATGACACTCCTGGATTTATTGCCAATCGCCTTGGTGTGTTTTGGATGCAGATGGGGGTCAATGCCGCCATCGAAAAAAGTGTACCGATTGAAGTTGCCGATGCAGTCATGTCAAAACCGGTTGGAATTCCAAAGACTGGAATTTTCGCATTGATTGATTTGGTGGGTGTGGATTTGATGCCGAAATTAGCAGCATCAATGCTTTCGACTCTTCCGGAAAAAGATCAATACCGTACAATTTATAAAGATTTTCCATTTATCCACGACATGATTGCGGCGGGTTATACCGGACGAAAAGGTAAAGGGGGATTTTATCGCCTCGATGATAAACGCAAAAAACAAGCCTTAAAAATCTCTGCAGAAACATTCTCGGAAAACGAATATAAACTGGCCGATAAAGTTTCAGGTCTGGCGTCGGTTGATTCCGGAAAACAAGGCCTGAGAGCCGTTGTCACTGCAAACGATATTGGCGGACAATACGCCTATGATGTCTTGCTGCCAACGCTGGCTTATGCGGCATCTTTGGTTCCTGAAATTGCAGGAACCATCGCTGATGTCGATGAAGCTATGCGTTTGGGGTATAACTGGAAACGCGGGCCGTTCGAGATGATCGACGAGCTTGGCGCGGAATGGTTTGCAGGTGAACTATCCAAATTGAACATCCCCACTCCTGATCTCGTAAAACAAGTTGGAACAGGATCTTTCTATAAAGTTGAAAACGGACAACAATTCTTCTTTGGAACAGATGGCAAGTATCATGCGCTGACTCGCGCTGATGGCGTATTGCTTTTGAAAGACATCAAACTTAAATCAAAACCCGTCTATAAAACATCAAGTGCCGCCTTGTGGGATATTGGCGATGATGTGTTGTGTCTGGAATTTACCGCCAAGATGAATGCGCTGGACGATCAGGTCTTTGCCGCAATTGACTGGGCTATCAAAAATACCGGCGAAGGAAAAACATATAAAGCTCTGGTTGTTTATAACGAAGGCTCGGTTTTTTCTGCAGGGGCAAATTTGGGACTGGCACTTTTTGCCGCCCATATTGCCTTGTGGCCACAAATCGAAGAGCTGGTCTCTGGCGGTCAACGCGCCTATAAATCTTTGAAATTTGCGCCGTTTCCTGTGGTCTCAGCGCCAAGTGGCCTTGCACTGGGCGGCGGCTGTGAAATTTTACTTCACTCCGATCATGTACAAGCCCATGCCGAAACCTATTGCGGACTGGTCGAAGTTGGTGTCGGATTTATCCCAGGCTGGGGCGGATGCAAGGAAATGATTTTGCGCGCACAAGCTGCAGAGCGTGAAGCTTACGACAAAGCAACCGGTGGAGACAAATTGTGGTTCTCTCCCAAAAACACCCCGATGGGCGCAACGCGTAAGGCCTTTGAAGTGATCGGAACGGCGCAGGTTGCAAAATCTGCTGCTGAAGCCAAATCAATCGGATATTTCAGGGAGTGCGATGGCGTGACCATGAACCGTGATCGCTTGTTGTTTGACGCGAAGAAAAAAGCGTTGGAGCTGGCAGAAAATTATGAAGCGCCCAAACCAGTTGAAGATATTCGCCTTGGCGGAGCATCGGGAAAAATGGCACTGGATTTGGCGGTTGCCGATTTGAGGAAATCCGGCAAAGCGTCTCCTTATGATGTCGTGGTCTGCGACTCCCTGGCTAAGGTTCTCTCGGGAGGTGACAAAGGCGACTGGACAGTGCTGCTAAAAGAAGATGATCTCTTGAAATTGGAACGCGAAGAGTTTATGAAACTTGCACGAAATCCTGAAACATTGGCGCGTATCGAACACATGCTGGATAAGGGAAAACCTCTCCGGAATTAGAAATATTTTTTTGTTTGGGTACTAAGGAAAAAATGGACAATACAGAACTTGAAAAATTGATAAAACAAGCAATGAAAGACCCTTCTTTGGATCCTCAGATGATCCAAACGTTGTTGTCTTCAACAATGCTGGCGATATGCGAGACCGAAGAAGACTTAGGGGAGGGGGGCGCAGAAGATAGCGACGAAGATGGGTCTGCTATCTTGGCCACCCATGCTTTGGATGATGGGACGCGTTATGTGACAATTTTTACATCACTCAAGGAAATGGATTTATGGGCACAAGGAGAAGGAACAGGCGTTCCCATAGATGGTTGGGAAGCTTTTTCTTTAGCCGCTGATGACGGGATAGATCTGGTTGTCAATCCACTTGGAAAACACCCACTGCACTTTACCAGTGAAGATGTTGTAAATATTCTCAATGAATTTGGTTTGACAAATATTGGTGAAGAAACTTTGAAAATTATCGGCGTTGTTGAAGATGATCCAGTTTTGATCAAAAGAATATTGATTGAACATTTCACCAAAGATGAAAATATTTCTGAAGCCTATATTGCCTTGGCGCAAGACGCACAAACGGAGCAGAAAGTTATTCTGGTGGGGATGTTACCAACAGGAAATGAAGTTGATTTCGATGTCTTGAACGTGGCATTAAATGCGGCTTATGATCTTCTGCCGGATGGCTATGATCTGAATTTTATGATTATCGATGTTGCCGATAAAGATGAAAATAGCCTCTCCAGAGAAATGCTTCATACAGGAGTCAAATTCTTTGCCAGATCATGATTCTGACCATAGTCTTTTCGGAACCAAATCATCCACATTTTGCTGGTGCGACATAAAGAGGCTGCCAAAGCCCAATTAAGCCTCTCAAAGCCAGATTATCTGCGGAATAGGCGGATTTTTTGAGTAACAGGGATTTATCCCCCACCATAGAAATTTTCATAACATGATTTGCATTTTTAAAAAAAATCAGGTAGACAATACTCCTGCATTGGGCAGATTTTTTTATGAAAAAGGATAATTCGCATGAAGATTTGGTATATTTGGAGCCGCGAGACGAGTGGCAATGAAAGCGAAAGTTACGAATGTTCGCGCCTGATCGAAGAAGGCAGAAAACGTGGACATCAGGTTTCTATATATTCTCCCACCCAATTCAAATTCATGGTTGGTGGAGAAAAGAGCCAAAGCATATTTGTTGACAGCGATCTTCAGGATCTTCCGGATGCTGTTGTATCAAGAATGGGGTCGGATACGACATATCTTGGCGCGGCAGTTTTGCGCTATATGCAACGGAATGGGGTCTCTGTGGTTAATTCCCCGCGTTCCATTGAACGTGCATCGGATAAACTGCTCACCATGCAGAAACTGGCGGACAAAAACATCCCAATTCCAAAGACTATTTTTTCGAAATGCCCTGTTGATAGTGTTCTTGTCGCCCAACAAATAGGGTTTCCTGTTGTTGTGAAAACGCTAAAAGGGACGGTTGGCGTTGGCGTTTATTTAAGTGAAAATGAAGATTCGTTGCGTGATTTGACTGAACTTTTGGTTCATCAAGGTGCCGATAAATCCCCTGTTATTTTCCAGGAATTTATTGAAACAAGCCGTGGACGTGATGTGCGTGTATTCTGTGTCGGTGGTAAAATTTTGGCCTGTATGGAACGTAAGTCAACCGACGGAGGCTTCAAATCCAATATCGGACGTGGTGGAGTTGGAAAACCTGTCGAGCTAACACAAGAGGCAAAAAAGATAGCTCTTGATGCATGTAATATTTTGGAGCTGGAAATTGCAGGTGTAGATATGCTGTACGGAAAAGACGGATTTAAAATCTGTGAAGTGAATAGTGCGCCTGATTTTAACGGTCTTGAGACTTATTGTGAAGTCAATGCTGCTGAAGCAATTTATGAATACATAGAAACGCGTGTGGAAAAAGACCGGAAAATCAAAAAAGCCCAAAAAGGCGGCGTGGTTAATGGTTTCTTTGATCGTTGGATAAAAGGTCGTCATGCTGCTTAAGCCTTATCGAGGCATTCTCCCTAAAGTAGACGACACAGCGTTTATCGCGGATAATGTCGTTTTAACGGGAGATGTCGAGATAGGTGCTCAGAGTAATATCTGGTATGGCGTCACCATGCGTGGTGACGTCAACGATATTAAAATCGGCAAACGCACGAATGTTCAGGATGGCACAGTCATTCATACATCATTGGGTGTTCAGGGAACTTATATCGGAAACGATGTAACAATCGGGCATATGGCTTTGCTTCATGCCTGCACCATTGGCAACAAAGCCTTTATCGGCATGCAAACAGTGGTGATGGATGAGGCGGTAATCGAAGATGAAGCGATGGTTGCTGCTGGCTCGCTTGTGCCTCCCAAAAAACGCATTCCGAAACATCAACTCTGGGGTGGTCGTCCCGCAAAATATATGCGTGACATGACGTCCAATGAAATTGAATATCTTCAAGCTTCCGCGGATCGCTACGTGGCGTTAGGGCAGGAATATAAGGAGTGAGTGGAGGGGATTAAGTCCCCTTCATTTTAACGTATCGACCAGGAGCAGGCTCGATCACTTTGAGCTTTCCTTTTTCCGGATCACGTGCAGGAACTTTCTTTCCCGCATTTTTTTTGATCCATTCTGCCCAATCCGACCACCACGACCCGTCTTTTTGGACAGTTTGAGCAAACCATTCTTCGGCATGTTCTCGATCATCGATTTTATCATTAACCCAATAATGATATTTATTGGCTGCGGGCGGATTGATAACACCGGCAACATGACCGGATGCCGATAATACAAACCGTTTCTTACCACCCAGATTCATCATTCCTTCATAGGTGGATGTCCATGGCGCAATATGATCTTCTTTGGCAGAAATAAAATAACTGGGAACTTTGATTTTTGATACATCAATCGGTGTTTTGTTCAGTATAATACCTCCTGCTTTGCACAGTTTATTATCACGATACATATTGTGCAGATAAAAACGGTGCATTTCGGCAGGCATATTGGTGGAATCATCATTCCAGTATAAAAGATCAAACGGGAATGGCTCTTTCCCCATCATGTAGTTATTAACCACAAATGACCAGATCAGATCATTGGCGCGGAGCAAACTAAATGTTTGGCGCAAATCTCTACCCTCCAGATAACCGACCTTGTCCATTTTATCATCGATCATTTTAAGATACGCATCATCAACAAAAATCGACAGATCTCCCGCACGGTTGAAATCGATCAGGGTGGTTAGAAAAGTGGCCGAGGCAATGCGCTTATCCTGTTTATGTGCTGTCATATAGGCCAGTGAAGTGGCCAACAATGTCCCGCCGATACAATACCCGATCACATTGTTGGATTTTTCTCCGGTTTGCAGTTCGATCTGATCGAGCGCGGCAAACAGACCTTCGGTCATATAGCTTTCAAAATTTTTCTTGGCGAGTTTTTTATCTGGATTAACCCACGAAACAACAAAAACGCTATGTCCCTGATCTACTGCCCATTTGACAAAGGAATTATCCGCACGTAAATCCAGAATATAATATTTGTTGATCCATGGAGGCATAATCAGCAGCGGAGTTTTGTAAACCTCCTTGGTCGAAGGCCTGTATTGGATTAACTGCATCAGGTCATTTTCAAACACAACCGAACCAGACGTAGTAGCGAGGTTTTTCCCGACTTCGAATGCTTCATAACTTGTTTTGCTTATTTCCAGATCACCCTCGCCGCGCTGAAGGTCATCCGCCAGATTCTCAAGGCCGCGTAACAGGTTTTGACCATTGGATTTTAAAGTCTCCCGCAACACTTCGGGATTAGTCATGGCAAAATTGGTAGGAGCCAGTGCATCGACAAAAAGCCGTGTATAAAAATCAAGCTTGTCCCGTTCTTTTTCAGGAAGCGCATCGGCATCTCGAACAGCTGTTTTTAACCATTGGGATGTTAAAAGATAAGATTGGCGAATAAAATCAAAAACAAAACTTTCTTGCCATATCGGATCACGGAATCTGCGGTCTCCTTTTTCATTTTGAATAATCTGCTCGGAGGGTTCACCCAAAAATTTGCGGGTTGATTCTTGCCACAATAAAAACATGTTCTGGGCGTATTCCAGATTAATATCGATCAGTTTCTGGGGCTTTTGGAAGACGTTTTGCCAGTAATCCATCATTGTGGATTGCATAGCCATGGGGGAAAAACCTTGACTCGATAGTTCATCCCCCCCGTGTTTTTGCATGTAATGCGTGAAAAGAGGTTGTAGCTTTTCCAGTATTTCCCCCATTTGTGCCGAAAAAGCCAAAGGGTCAAACGAATCTTGATCCGAGCCTTGGTCAGCGTCCGAATTTAGTTTTTTGGAAGAAGATGAGGCGGTTTTTTGTGTCATGATGCTAAGAAAATGCCCTAGAAGGTTATAAAAATCAACAGGATCGTACAAATCTTCCTCTTGCCATACACAATTCTTTGTTCCACCATGGGGATAATATTTTTTAAGGTGAGTTAAATATGTCGAAAAAAGGGTTGATGTACAGAAAATGGCTGGCAATTGGAATGGTCTCTTACATGCTGGTGTTGTCTGGTTGTACGCCCGGACACCGGATCGAAGATCAGGAATCATGGCATAATGGCACGATGCCGGATGGTTTTTCATTTGCATCCTTGGGACGAACCTTGTCGGGTGGAACAGTTGACCTATTTGACCCATATGCAAACAGCTTCGAAAACATGCCCTTGCCACCGAAAAAACCACCAGTCATTTTCGCTGACTTTGCCAAGCACGCAACCTATATGCCAGCGGATGACAATGTAATATTTTACGCGTTAACATCTCCCGCAGATGATTTGGAAGTTATAGAGCCCAAGCCATTGGTTATGCCTATTCCTTTGGAAAACGGCGATGAATAGTAAAATATAAAAATAAATGAAGGAAAATAGATAGTGATGTCCGACAATAAAAAATCCCCTCTAGTTAAAATCTTACGTGTTGGTCTGGCGGGGCTGGGGAATGTTGGCGCAGGAACATTCAAAATTCTTGAACAAAATGCCAAGCTGATTGAGCAACGCACCGGCACGCGCATTGTTGTGACGGCAGTGTGCGCCAGAAATAAAACCAAAGATCGCGGCATTGATTTATCAAAAGTGACCTGGGTAGAAACACCGGAGTCCTTGATCGATTTGCCTGACGTGGATGTTATTGTCGAGGTTATGGGCGGGGAGGGAGATCCCGCCTTGTCTTTGGTACGAGGTACTTTGCAAAAAGGTAAAGCGGTTGTTACTGCCAATAAAGCGTTGCTGGCCTATCACGGTATGGAATTGGCTGAGCTGTCCGCCCAAAACAATGCGCCTTTATTTTATGAAGCAGCCGTTGCGGGCGGTATTCCGATCATTAAAATGTTGAGGGAAGGTTTGGCGGCCAACCGCATTTCCGGCCTCTACGGGATCATGAACGGCACATGCAATTACATTTTGACCACAATGGAAAAAACAGGGAGGGACTTTGCCGATGTTTTGAATGATGCCCAAAATCTGGGATACGCCGAAGCCGACCCAACGTTGGATGTTGGCGGTGGGGATAGTGGCCACAAATTGGTTTTGTTGTCCGCTCTGTCTTATGGCTGCCAACCGGATTTTCAAAACCTCTCTGTCGAGGGCATTGATCGCTTAAGTGCCGATGATATTGTCATTGCCGGAGAATTCGGAGCGCGGATCAAACTGATTGGTCAAGCGGTCAAGCTGGATGATGGGCGCATTTTGCAAATGGTGTCTCCATGCCTTGTGCCAAAAACATCGCCTTTGGCGCATGTGGATGATGCATTGAACGGCATTTTAATGCATGGAGATTTTGTAGGCCCCAGCTTTGTTGAAGGACGGGGAGCAGGCGAGGGGCCAACCGCTTCGGCAATTGTGGCGGATTTGATGGATTTGGCATGTTTGAGAACATGTGGAGCCATACGCCCTGTTTTCGGCGCTGAGCCCCATGATTTAAAAGCAGCGCCATCCGCGTCCCGTGATGACTGGACGGGTGAATTCTATATGCGATTGGTGGTACATGATCGCCCGGGTGTAATTGCTGAAATTTCTCCTGTTTTGCGTGACCATAAGATTTCGATTGAAAGCCTGATTCAGCGGGGGCGGTCAGAAGATCAACCGGTCAACATTGTTATCACCACGCATGAAACAACCGGCGCGAGCTTGCGTCAGGCATCGGAAAAAATTGAACTCCTCCCGAATGTTCTGGCTGCACCCTTGGTTCTCCCGATCCTTAAAATATAAATTTTTATGTTAATAAGGGGCGGTTCAGGATTGCGGGAACGCGATTCCCTGATTATGCTTTAATCCATGGCATACATGAAAGATCACTTATCCTCCGTTGTTGATCCATCACTGATGGATCGGAGTCTTACTCTTGAAATTATCCGCGTGACCGAAGCAGCTGCTTTAGCGGCATCGACTCAAGTCGGACGCGGTGATGAAGACGAAGCCGATCGCGCAGCCGTTGACTCAATGCGCAAGACTCTCAATAGCCTCGACATCAACGGAACGGTCGTGATAGGAGAAGGCGAACGTGATGAAGCCCCAATGCTGTATATTGGCGAAAAGGTCGGATCAGGTGATGGCCCCGAAGTGGACATCGCACTTGACCCTCTCGAAGGAACGAGCATTACGGCATGCGGCGGACAAAACGCCATGGCTGTTCTGGCAATGGCAGATAAAGGCAGTTTTTTGAATGCGCCCGATGTGTACATGAAAAAACTGGCGATTGGGGCTGGCGTGCCGATATACCCCGAAGATCTTGACGCACCGATTATCAACGTACTGGAAAGAGCAGCCAAAGCCAAAGGCGGGACGATTCAGGATTTAATGGTTTGTATTCTTGACCGACCACGCCATAAGGAATTGATTGCCGAAGTTCGCAAAACAGGCGCACGGATTACCTTGATTCAAGACGGAGATGTAGCGGCTGCAATTTCCGCAGCGGATCCTCAATCCGCGATTGATGTTTATGTCGGTATTGGCGGCGCACCCGAAGGTGTGTTGGCGGCGGCAGCTTTGCAATGTATCGGAGGTTGCCTTTTAGGAAAACTGGTCTTCCGCAATGACGGTGAACGAGCGCGGGCAGTCAAAGTCGGCATTACGGATTACGATAAAATTTATACCCTCAATGAATTGGCAAAACCGAATAATGTGATGTTCGCCGCAACTGGCGTGACCGATGGAACAATGCTGCCAGGTGTGCATCGCTACCCCCATGGTGCAACAACCCACTCTATCGTGATGCGCTCTAAAACCGGTACAATCCGTCGCATTGAGACCCGTCATGATTTTACAAGGAAACCTGCATAATGTCTGCCGCTCTTCGTGTAGATCGATCTGTCATGGATGCCCGCTGGGTTTTTCCGGATGTCAGCAATGATAAAATTAATCGTATGATGACCGATTTTTCTGTTCCGGAAATTGTGGCAAGACTTTTGGTTGCGCGTAATGTTGAACCAGATCAAGTTCAGAGTTTTTTATTTCCACGCTTGGCCAAAGATTTTCCGGATCCTTTTGCTTTGAAAGACATGGAAGGATTTTCGCAATGGATGGCGGATGCGATTATTGCCAAAAGAAAAATTGCCGCCTTTTGTGATTTTGATGTGGATGGATCAACATCCGCCGCCGTTCTAAAGAAATTTTTTTTCCATCTGGGAATGGATATTCCGCTTTATATTCCTGATCGTATGACCGAAGGCTATGGCCCGAATACCCAAGCACTCAAAACACTTAAAGATCAAGGCGCAGAGATTGTTCTGATGGCAGATTGTGGGACAACGTCCTTTGATGTGATTGCCCAGGGTCGTGAATTGGGTCTGGATATTTGTATTTTTGACCATCATGAACAAGGAGATCATCTGCCGGATTCAACATGGATTATTAACCCAAAACGCAAAGATGATATATCCGGTTTTGGAATGCTGGCAGCCGTGGGCGTAACATTTCTGGCCTGTGTTGCAATCAATAAAACTCTGCGCGAACGCGGATATTTTGAACAAAATAATATGGATGAAGCTCCGCTGAAAGACTGGCTTGATCTGGTAGGGCTGGGAACGGTTTGCGATATGGTGCCTCTCACAGGGGCAAATCGCCTTCTGGTGCGCATCGGGTTCCAGCAAATGGCACAACACCGCAATGTTGGCTTAAAGGCACTGTGCGATGTCGGAGGATTGAAAAAATCGCCAACACCGATGGATGCAGGATTTGTTTTGGGGCCACGGATCAATGCAGGGTCACGCGTGCATCAAGCCGATCTCGGCGCGAAACTATTATCCTGCAATGATCCGGAAGAATCAAAAAATCTGGCTTGGACATTGAATGATTGCAACGCCAAACGAAAATCAATTCAAAACGATATGATGCGCGAAGCCTTGGACATGATCGAACAAAAATCATTGGCTGAGCGTCCGATTATCATGGTTGCCGATCAGTCATGGCATGTTGGATTAAATGGATTGGTGGCAGGGCAGATCAAAGAACGTTTTGGCAAGCCAGCGTGCTGCATCGCTTTTGCGCCAGGGATGTCCGGAGAACTCGAGGGCAGAGGGTCTGGACGTTCTGTCGCTGGATTTAATATGGCGGCATTGTTTATGGCGGCCAAAGACGCAGGATTGGTTTTAAAAGGGGGCGGTCACGCTATGGCGGCGGGTTTCACGGTTGAACCGGACAAAATCGAAGCTTTGGAAGAATTCTTTACCACCGAAGCCGAGCGCATCATGGCAGGCGTAGAAATGGTATCTGAAGAGCATGTTGACGGCATAGCAACTATTCGTGGCATAAAGCCGGATTTTATAAAGATTCTTGAAGACAATGTAGGTCCTTTTGGTCAAGAAAATCCTGAACCAAAATTTATTTTACCGCATATGCGTGTGGTGATGGCGGATATTGTCGGTGAACAACACGCAAGAATCCAGATGACGGATTCTGAAGGCGGAACGCGCATGAAAGCCATCGCCTTTCGCGCCGTTGGGACTCCGTTGGGGGATTTGTTATTGTCATCAAAAGGGGGGCGTTTATTGCATCTTTTGGGGCAATTCAAAGTCAATCATTGGAACGGCATTGATAATGTCGAATTTATGATCTCGGACGCCAGTGTAGCCTAATTTAAAGGATAAGATATGCTCACCAAAATTGCTCGACAATTCGGAACCCCCATTTGGATTTATGACGCGGAAATAATCCGTAAACGCATTGAAGACTTGAAGCAATTCGATAGTACGCGCTATGCCCAAAAGGCGTGTTCGAACATCCATATTCTACGCTTGATGCGCGAACAAGGGGTTCATATAGACGCAGTATCCAAGGGTGAAATGGAACGTGCTTTTGCTGCAGGATTTACCAAGGAACAAATTGTCTATACCGCAGATTTAATGGATCACGATACCATTGAATTTATTATAACCCATAATATTACGGCGAATGTCGGCTCAATCGATATGCTCGGACAATTGGGAGAACGGCATCGGGGGCATAAAGTTTGGCTGCGTATTAATCCGGGCTTTGGTCATGGCCACTCGCAAAAAACCAATACTGGTGGTGAATCCAGTAAACACGGAATCTGGCATACGGACACTCAAAAAGCTTTGGCCGAAATTAAAAAATACGATCTGGATTTGGTCGGGATTCATATGCATATCGGATCAGGAGTTGATTATGAGCATTTGTCTCAAGTCTGTAACGCTATGACCGATATTATCCGTCGTGAAAATATTGATGTGCCTGCGATTTCAGCGGGCGGAGGATTATCCGTTCCCTACCGTCAGGATGACCAATCGATTGACCTTGACCAATATTTTACCCTTTGGGACGCCGCCAGAAAAAACATTGAAAAACTTTTGGGGCATCCGGTCAAACTGGAAATAGAACCCGGACGGTATTTGGTGGCAGAATCGGGAAAATTGCTCTGCGAAGTGCGCGCCGTCAAAGAGATGGGCTCACTTCATTATGCCTTGGTTGATGCAGGCTTTACCGAATTGATCCGTCCGGCCATGTATGGCAGCTATCATGAAATCACTTCATTGTCGAAAGATGGAACGCCGATTAACGGAAATCCGGTTGAAACAGTCATCGCAGGGCCTTTATGCGAATCCGGTGATATGTTTACGCAACGAGAAGGCGGGTTCGTTGAACCAAGAATGCTCCCCCCTGTTCAATGCGGGGACTTGCTGACGATCCATAATGCCGGAGCTTACGGAGCCTCCATGTCTTCCAATTACAATTCCCGCCCCTATTGCCCCGAAGTTCTGGTCGATGGGGAGCAAATCACACAAATTCGCCGCCGCCAGACGATGGCAGAGCTTTTGGCATTGGAGCTGGCAGTGTAGCCAAAGTCAAAAACCGCCATTCCGTTGGGTGAATCATCAGGATTGTTTTCATTCCCAACCCATATTTTCCAATGGCTTGAAGGGAAAAGAAGAAAAATGAAAAAAACCACTTGAAAAGACCTGCAAAATAAATGTATAAGTGCGCCTGTTCCTCAAGGCTGTCCCCTTCGTCTAGAGGCCTAGGACACATCCCTTTCACGGATGCGACACGGGTTCGACTCCCGTAGGGGACGCCACTTGAAGAAACAATACAGTCCAAACAAATCCAAAAAATCCCCAAAAATCATCGAAATATAGAGTATATCAAATGAGGGAATATATCGCCTCTTAGGCGGATATGAACGAGGCCCTCACTGATGTTTTTCATAAAATAATTGACTTTTGGCTCATAATTGGCGCATAAAATTTCCGTAATGTGAATTATTAAGTATGAACGGATCATAAGAATGTCTCGATTTCCAGATACAGAAGCAGAGCTAAGGGCGCACCTCCTGTATGAACCTGTAGTGAGAAGAGAACCTTCAGTACCCCAGCCCCATAACCTCCCAATTATTCCATTTTTTAATAAACTCTGGAAATCTGTTGAGGCCGAAGCCCCAGAATGGACATCGTCTCCTGTCCCTCCTTATAACTTTTCCAAATCAGAGGCTTTTGCTAAAGCAGAGCACCCAAGAGAGTGTGATTCCGACGTCTTTTTAAAAAGCCTCGTGGCTTTTGTTGTTAGGGAGGCAAAAAGGGGCTGCTATCCCACACAAGCTTATGCTGGCTGGTTTATTTCTGTTCTTGCTAATGTTTTTGACGAAGGGGGAGATCGGGATTTTATTTTAGAACACGCCCTTCCTGCGATCTGGTCTAACTTAATCGAGAGCGGAGCGGCCTCCAATATCGGAGGTCTTTTTAATCCTGCTATTCTTAATAATTTGAATGAGCCAAATCGTGCCGTTTTTATCGATAAAGTAACATCACTGTTATGGGGGAATTTTAATTATAAGGGATATGCTGGCATAAATTCGGTTGTTGAGCCGCACATAAAACGGGATCAACATGTTGGGGTGTATAGCTTGAATGAAGAAAGAATGATTTTTGGAAAGCATCTGGCTTGCACGGTTGGGCTGAATCATCTTGTTGGAGATATAAGAAAAAAAAGTACTTTCATTTTTAAGATTCACGTCTTGATAGACTTGTTTGAGTGTCTGCCTAAGGACCAACAAAAAAAATTGGCAGATGAAATTAATAGGCAGATGGGTCGCGATCAGATAATTGCGGATCTTTATACAATTATGGAAGGGCGCGCATATCAAATTCCACGACCTTGGGCAGGAATAGCGATGTTTACTGCTCTGATAAAAAGCTTGCCCTCCGATCAACGGCGCGAATATTCCGAAGCAATGTATGGGAGGCTCGGAAATAATGTGGGTGATTTGATCGCTGGAGAAATTTCATGGTTGGGAGGCAATGACCGCTTGAAATCATTCATCGTGGTTTTTCCAGATGATTTAGGAATAAAAATTACACAACAGCTTGTCCATCGCGCCCTAAAGGCTGATTATTACGCCGATGACGGAAATTATGGCCACCTAGAAAACAGCTATACGGAACGATCAAATTTCGCAACGGCGCTTCATAGTGTTATCCCACTAACATATCAATCAAAGTACGAACGTATAATCATCAAATTTCTGGAATCTTCACGTCCCCAAGACTACGAAGAGGCTTTGCTGAAAGCTTCATTACTTCTGCGTAGCCCTTTAACCAAGAGGGGAGAAGCTTTTAGGACACGGGAAATAGATTTTTATCCTGTTAGGCATCGGACAACCGATGCAATCGCTCACATCAAACCGGATGTTCAAGAAAGGCGACCTGCAACAATTACGACCCAAGGATTTATCGGGACGCTTTCCGATTATTTCGCGGCAACAATCAGGACGGAATCATTAGGGGGGCCGCGCTGGCTCCCCCCCCATCAACGGGAAATTCATCCGCAAGAACGGTATACTTCCATTTTCACTATGCTATGGGGTGTAGAAGAAGATTGCCTTTCCGGCTCGCCAGAACAATTTCCATCGTTATTAGATGCGTTACGCTCACGGCAACCTTTGAAACGCCTTCCTCCGCCACTGAAGCCATATTAAATAAGGTTTGGGGTGGTATAAGGGCTTCATTTGACAAGAGGGTTATCGCTGGAGTATAGGCTAGAGTATATTGTCCTTATTGGAAGGAATAACGACGCGTGTCAAATTTGCATAAACATTTCGGCTGGGCAGTTTTGGCATCAGAGTTGAGCCATGTCTTTTGCTGTGTTTTGCCGACTTTGGTGACTGTTTTGGGTGTCTTGTCCAATATTGGTCTGATTGGAGCCGCCCCCGGATTTATACTGGATTTACACAAAACCATTCATGCCTATGAAATCCCGATTATCGTGTTTTCAGGGGTTATGGTGGCTTTGGGGTGGTCGGTTCATTTGGCCAGTCGAGAGGTTGATTGCCACAATACTGGCTGCGTTCATCCTCCTTGTTCCGGTAAAAAATCCGGTAACTCGAAAATCCTGATAATTGCCAGCCTGCTGTTTCTGGCGAACTTGGTTATTTACTTCGGAATTCACCAGAATTTGCTTGATTTAGAGCTGTTTTCTGTGGCTCAACAGCATCACGACCATTAAATCCGCAAAAACCAGTGTCAAACGTCCTTAAAAAGCATTGAATCGTTGACAAGAGGGCGGTTTTTCTGAAAAAACCACTATAACTTTAATTTTAGCATTAATGGATTTGTATGAATTTTTCCGATTTAGGACTAGGTGATGAGCTCTTGAAAGCCATTGAAGATATTGGCTACACAACTCCGACACCCATTCAGGAAAAAGCCATCCCGATTGTTTTGATGGCGCGTGATTTAATTGGCTTGGCTCAAACCGGAACCGGAAAAACCGCGAGCTTTACCTTGCCGATGATTGAAATGCTGTCCAGCGGTCGGGCAAGATCTCGCATGCCGCGCTCTTTGGTGTTGGCCCCAACCCGTGAACTTGCGGCGCAGGTGGGAGAAAATTTTGATCTCTACGGTAAATACCATAAACTGAACAAAGCCTTGCTGGTGGGTGGTGAGTCCATGGGCGACCAGATCAAGATTCTTGAAAAAGGTGCCGATGTTTTAATTGCAACACCAGGCCGCTTGCTTGACCTGTTCGAACGCGGACAAATCTTGTTAAGTGATATTAAAATTCTGGTGATTGATGAAGCCGACCGGATGTTGGATATGGGATTTATTCCCGACATTGAAAAAATTATTTCCCTGATTCCGATAACGCGCCAGACCTTATTATTTTCGGCAACCATGCCTGATGAAATCAAGGGGTTATCCGAAAAATTCTTGTCCAATCCGAAAATGGTTTCTGTTGCGCCTCCTGCCTCTCCGGCTAAAACAGTCGATCACCGGATGATAGAGGCAACGCCGCGCACCAAGAAAACTGTCTTGAAAAAATTGATTGATCGTGAAGAAGTCAAAAATGCTTTCGTTTTTTGTAACCGTAAAAAAGACGTGGATATGCTAGGCAAATGGCTACGGGAAAAAGGATTTTCTGCCGAACCTTTGCACGGAGATATGGTTCAAAGTAAACGTACAGAAACATTACAAGCATTCAAAGACGGAAAAATTGTCTTGCTGGTGTGTTCCGATGTTGCGGCACGGGGCTTGGACGTTTCCGGAGTCTCTCACGTTTTTAATTTTGACGTGCCTTTTAACGCCGAAGATTATGTTCATCGCATTGGCCGGACAGGGCGTGCAGGACAAAGCGGTAAGGCTTGGTCATTGATTACTGAAAGCGACGAAAAATTTGTGGCCGCGATCCGTAAACTGATCGGGGATGAAATTCCGACTGAAAAAGTAGAGGCAGCATCAAAGTCAGCTTCTAAATCGGACTCTAAATCCGCCTCTAAAACTTCTACGAAAACGACAGGGGAGCAGACCGAGAAGAAACCGAGAGCTCGTGTTTTGGGACCCGGGAAATCTTCATCCCCTAAAGCGGCTCAACCGCGTCCCGCTCCGCAAAGAAATTCTTCACGGAATGCGGATAATGACTCGGTCGATGAAAATGCATTTGACGAGAATAATTTACCGGCATTTTTACGAAAATAGAAACGCAAGGCATAGGCAAGGGTTTTTATTGACATAAAAAATATTATTTACTTTTTTTGTCAAATTTATAGTGTTTTATCGACTTTTACCCACAGGCCGATTGACTTAATCCCGACTTTTCCCGACAATACCCGACAGTAGAATTTACTTTTTTCTTTTGACATATTTCCGAAGCATGCCCGATCAGAATAACCAAACAAACTGGAAAATACCAAGCCTGCGTCAATGGGGAACCCTGTGGGGTGTCTTGATGGCAAGTGTGGCTTTTATTCAGGTTGCTCCCTATGCACTGGCATCTGTAACCGATGGATCAGAATCAATATCGTCATCGACCGAAGGGTTATTGCCCGATCAACAAGCTCAAGAAGATCAGGTCGGATTTTTGGCTGATATAATTTCTTATGATGATCTCAATCAAAACATTGTTGCCGAAGGCTCGGTAGAAATCACCCAGAATGACAAAATCGTTCGTGCCAATAAAGTGATTTATAATTTACAAGCAGAAACAGTCGAAGCTGTCGGCGACGTCGCCATGATGGATGCTTCGGGTGATGTTCATTTTGCAGATCGTGTTGAGTTGGAAAAGAAATTCAGTAAAGGATATATCAAGAAATTGCATTCTGTTTTGGCGGATGGATCAAGGATTACAGCCGAAGAAGGTCGCCGTATTGACAGAAATATTATTGTGATGAAAGACGCGAGCTATACGCCCTGTGAGCCGTGTAAAGCGCATCCGGAAAAATCACCCTTGTGGCAAATCACAGCCGATACAGTCACGCATGATAAACAGGATCATTCTATCTCCTATGAAGATGCAAAGCTGGAAGTCTATGGTATACCTGTGGCTTACACACCATACTTTTCACACCCTGATGGGACGATCAAGCAAAAGAGCGGTGTTCTTCCACCGAAATTTTCGCTCAATTCCCGATTGGGTTTGGGGGTTACATCACAATATTACTGGGCGATCTCTCCATCGGAAGACGCAACAATTGGCGCACGAGTCTTTACCGGATCATCCCCACAGCTTCTGGGGCAATATCGCAAGCGCTTTGAAAAAGCCCAGATTAATTTGAACGGCAGTACAACATATACTGATCGCAAAGACAGTGTCGGGGGTGAAACCGTCACCACGGATAAAGAAGCTCGGGGACATTTCTTTGGGGATGCATTGTGGGAACTGAATGATAAATGGCGGACTGGTATAAAAGCCCAAGTGACGACGGATGACCAATACTTACGCGAATACGACATTACAAATGACGACGTTCTTGAGAATGAAATTTATGCCGAACGGTTTGATAACCGTGATTACTTTGCCATTCGTGCTCTAGGGTTTCAGGATGTGCGGGTCAGCGATCGTTCAACCGACCAGCCCAATATTCTTCCTGAATTTGAAGCCTCTTATCTGGGGAATCCTGCTTCTGTTTTGGGTGGGCGCTGGAGTCTCGATATGTCTGGTCTTGGCTTGGTGCGCAAAGGAAACGGACAAGATGTCGGACGTGTATCCACAACGCTGGGCTGGCAACGACGCGATGTTTCTTCTTGGGGGTTTGTGAATGTGTTTAACGCCAGCGCGAGGGGAGATTATTATTCCATTGCCGATCGTGATGAAGGATCTCTTGTTGGTGGTGCGGGGGATGCGACTGCAGCCAGACTTTATCCACTACTGCAAAATATTTTATCTTATCCGCTGGAAAAAGATTTTGAATCGTCACAGATGGTGGTTGAACCAACCGTGGCGATTACATTGTCGACCAATGCTGAAAATGATACCGACATCCCGAATGAAGATTCTCAGGATGTTCAGATCGACTCGTTGAATATTTTTCAGGCCAATCGCTTTCCCGGACGGGATCGTGTTGAAGACCGCAGCCACATTACCTATGGTGCCCGTACAGGGTTATATGAAGACGATGGGGATAGTATCGAAGTATTCTTGGGACAAAGCTTCCGCTTTGAAAATGAAGACAACCCATTTCCTGATGGATCAGGTTTATCAAAGCAAAAATCAGATGTGGTCGGGCAACTTGTTGCCAATTTCAAGGACCGCTTTACTTTGAATTACGGATTCCAGCTCAGCTCGGATTCTCTGCGTTCCGAACGCCATGAACTGGATGCATCGACATCCATAGGGCCTTTGGGATTATCGGGAACATATATCTATGCAAGGTCATTGGAAGGAACAGATCTGGATCGCAGCCGCGAACAACTATACGGCGCAGCCACCTATGACTTGAATCCGGAATGGACATTGCGTTCAGCAGCGCGTTACGATTTTAGTGCAGAAGACGAAGGCCTGCGTTATGCAGACTTTGGGATTAATTATACCGGACAATGCGTCAGTGTTTTGACCAGTGCCAGACGAAAATTTACCTTCCAGGATACAGGAGACAGTGCTACAGAAATAACAGTTTCTTTGGGCTTGAAAAATCTTGGAACATTTGGAAATAATAACTAGTCGCATTTTTGACCAGTCAAAGAGAAAAGTCATGTCATTATCATCCTATAACCCTAGAAATCGTTACCGCGAACGTTCTGTTAAAAGATTTAACCGCACCTTGATGTTCTTGGTTTTGATGGGTGGATGTGCAGTCGCGGGATTTATGATCGGGCGTCAGAACTCGACCGTACAAATTGCCACGCTAAAAAAAGATATGGAAGTTCGTGATACGCAATTAAAAAATATCCAGAATGAATTAACGTCAGTGCGGGCGGATGCCCAAACGGCGACATCAAGGCTTGAACTTTTACGAGCCCAGTACGAAAAAGATTTACCTCAAGGCGGACCCACCCGTGAGATATTCGAAATGGTAAGGCAGCAGATTGAAGAGGGAATGGCACCGGAACGCCTGGCTTTCGTGATCCGTTCAGCGAGACCCCCGCGCAACTGTTCCGATCCAGCCAGCAAAAGATTTGTCGTACGCACGCCTGCTTATAACGGCCCGTCCAGTACCGTAGCAGTTGGAGAGGGTGCCATAGTGGTGACGGGTTCAGGTGAATCTGCTCGTGGACGTGCAGGCCAAGTTGAGGCGTGGTATGATCCAAATCAGAAGATTTCGGTAACGTTTAAAACTGCGGATGGCGAAGTTGAACAAAAAACTGGAACGTTACCGTTCCAGCATTCTTTGATTGCATCTGGTCGTGAATATCGCTTTACTTTGTCGGAAGGCGAAAAATCTTTTGTCAAAGTAACGTTTGATAGCTGCGATTATCCGTAAGGAAGAGTCAATCGACTTCTTAATCTACTTCTTTTGACTCCACTGGCCATTTATCATCAGAAATTCTCCGCTTGCTGCCAGATTAAAAATCTTTTGGGCAGCAATTTTTTGAACTTCTTCCAAAGGAATACTCTGCTTGTTTGCAGTTTCCTTGTAAAAGCCTAACCGACCTTTATTGGTGCGATTAACCAACGATGTAATTTCAGAAGATGGATTTGGGAGGGTGGCCGCTACGAGTCCATCGGACTTTTCACCAATCAACCCTACTTTTTTAGCCGTAGCCAGATCCATATCCGCAGCTGAAACCGAAACCGGAGCAATTGTGACACTGGAGAACGTCAGGGCAGCAACAAATAAATAAAATGCATGTTTGAATGATGTGCGCATAGAAAAAATTCCTTTCATTACGGAGTAACGCCGAAGAGTTCAGGATTTTCAAGAATCCCTGCATCCAGATCTTTTTCGACCCGCACGCGGACTTCTTGTTCGATTTTAATATTCATATTGATTTCAATAGGCTTGTCAGGAGCCTCGATTTTAACAGTCGGTGTACATCCCGCCAGAAAAACCCCGCAAAAAGCGGTACAAAGAACAGTTGAAAGCAAGGTTCGACAGGTCATCATTTTTTATCTCCCTTATAAGAACGGAGTGTAGAGCTTAAATCCCCCGCTTGCAAGACGCTCTGTAAAACCCGCCCTAAATCTCCTTCAAGGTTCAAATTCAGGTCAATTGGACGGTCTCCGAATGCTGGACTAGTCCCGCTGGCTTTAAGCTGCGTGGTCATATGCCCATCCATTGGTCCGTTCATTTCGAAAGACAGTTTGGAAAATTGAAAATCGCTCAAGGCGTCACGCACTGTTTTCATGCGTGGGTCATCTCCTTGCAATGAGGCCGGAAATTGTTCGGGGGAATATTTGAAATATCCCGTGCCCTCGCTGGCCAGCTTACCTGCTTTGAATTGCAATTTTGAATTGCTCATGACAACCGGAATATTGCCACTAACAAAACCTTGAGCGCTCAAGGTATCGGAATTCATCAACTTTGACAGTTGGGCAATATCAATATTTTTAAGGACAATGTCTGTTTTGATTTCGGATGATTGGGGTGCGATGGTAAAAGGCGTGGCCGATAAAACGCCACCAGAAAAATCAAACTGCACTGCAGAGATTTTGACGCCATTATGGGCATTACCGGATAAAGAAAACCCGCCTTTGGCAAGGTCGCCACTATCATTGACGGGGGTCATGGTAAAGTCCGCATTGTCTTGAACTGCCCATGGAACAAGTTGTGCCAACTTAAGATGCCCTGATAAATCCTGAAACAAAAAACCTCCCCAATCGCCGCTAATATTTTGAAGATCAATGGACAACGGCCCCGCAGCAGAAAAACCTTTATCCTCTGGTGTGATATGGATGTTTCCTTTTAAAGACACAACGCCTTGTGTGAACTTTGCCCGATATTTTTTGGTCAAAGGCAGTAAGGATCCAAGGTTAGATGCCGAAATCTTAACTGGAAAAATATCAACATCAACCGCATGGGACGAAAGATCAAGTGAAGCCGTTCCGGAAATTTTGGTGTCTGTTTTTCCGGCATGAAGAGCCCATGCAGCCTGTTTAATCGGTTGGTCAAAAATCGTAACAGGAAGAGCCATTTGAATGGTCAGTGGTGAAAATTCAGAAATCCATTCCGAAATATTCGAGTCCGGTTTTTCATCAATAACCTGATAAAGATCAGTAGATTTTTGACTATCAATCGTCAATTCAAACTGCTCGGGTGGCGTTTTATTCCAACGCCCCGCAATCGAAATATCGGGATATCCGGCAGGTGAGGTTTTGAAAAATAGTGGCTCGGGTTTAGAGGTATCAAAAACAATATCAACGTTTTGGAGCAGAGCATTCAACGTCTTGATACTGCCCGCTGACATTTGCCCTGAAAGAATCCGTGACCCAGTATCGGGTTTTTGCATATAATTGACCCAGCCCGATAAACGCGAAGCCTGAAAGATCGGGAGTTCACATCGTCCCTCCAATAATTCAAAAGAAAAATCCCGAGTACCGTCCGGCGATAACACACCATGACCGTCAAGATTAAAAGAAACCTGCTTTTGTTCACTCCAAACGGAAAGATTGACGGACTGGCTGTAGTCATCCTTGGTCTCGATATGCAACTTTCCTTCGACTCTGAAATTCCCATCAGGAGTATCAAGATCAAAAGTAATGCCTTGCAAGAGTAAGGAATTCAACGGCAAAAATTGTTGTGAAGAGCCACCATTTCTGCCCTGTGGAAGAGTAGCGTCCCAACCTGCCAGTTTGAATTGTCCGGCCTCATCAACTTCGCCGATCAGGGATATGTTTTTAACTGAAACAGAATCAACGCGTCTGGAACGAATCAGGTCTATCCAGTTAAAAGTCACGTTGATCTGGTCAATTGTGCTGAAATCGTTTCCATCAAGTGATATATGGTCGATATAAAGCCCCGCAGGCGTAAGCATAATATTTGGTACTGAAGCCAAAGGAAAACCGCTACTGCGCAAAACATTTTGCAAAGCATAACGCGCCACGTAGCCGAATGAGAAATACGCCCCACTGAGAATCAATAACCCACCCGTTAAAACAAAAGCATATGTTCGGATGTTCTTGCGTTTTGCCATCTGTGTCTCGATTTCTATACCTAGATGTCGATATTCTCGACAAAGGATGCGTTTTCTTGAATGAAGACAAAACGCGATTCTGCATTTTTCCCCATCAGCTTGTTTACCAGATCATCAAGATTTGGATTATTGGATGATGTTGTTCCAGAAATTATCTCTGCAGTTTCGGCGACACTTCTCAAATTGACACGCACCAATGTTCGACTGTCAGGAGACATGGTTGTTTCCTTGAGCTGCTTGGCAGGCATTTCTCCCAAACCTTTAAATCGCGAAACATCAACTTTGCTTTTGCCCTTGAATGTTGTTTTCATCAATTCGTCTTTATGGGCATCATTCATTGCATAGGCACTGATATTTCCCGATGTCAAACGATACAACGGCGGCTGCGCCAGATACAAATGCCCTTTGGCCACAAGATCCGGCATTTGAGAGTAAAACATGGTCATCAGCAAGGCTGCAATATGCGCACCATCGACATCCGCATCGGTCATGATAATGATACGCTCATAACGAAGATTTTTAAGCGAAAAGGATGATCCAACTCCACAACCCAAAGCCTGAACCAGATCTTGAATCTCTTGATTTTCACGAATTTTATCACGTGTGGCGCTGACAACATTGAGGATTTTTCCTCGCAACGGTAAAATAGCCTGCGTTTCACGATTGCGCCCTTGCTTAGCAGATCCGCCAGCACTGTCACCTTCGACGATAAACAGTTCAGTGCCTTCAGCAGAATTGCGCGAACAATCAGCCAGCTTCCCGGGTAGACGTAAACGCCGTGTTGGTGTTTTGCGCGACATTTCCTTTTCGTCTTTTCGTCGTTTACGGTCTTCGGCCTTATTGATAAAGGCCTCCAGCAAAGCTGTACTACGTGCAGGATCGCTGGTCAGCCAATGGTCAAAATAATCTTTCAAAGCATTGTCTACTTGGCGTGTGACTTCTGTTGTGGACAGCTTGTCTTTTGTTTGGCCTTGGAATTGTGGATCACGAATAAACACAGACAGCATAATTGCCGCGCCATTCAAAACATCATCGGCTGTAATTTGTCCGGCTTTCTTGTTACCGATTAGATCTCCATATCCTTTCAGTCCACGTACCAACATTGTTCGGAAACCCGCTTCGTGTGTTCCTCCTTGGGGAGTAGGAACGGTGTTACAATAAGATTTTATAAAACCATCGCTTTCTGCAAGCCAAGAAATAGCGCATTCAACCCGCCCCATATTCTCTGGAATTTCAGCATTGCAATGGAATGGATCAGGAATAATAGTTTCCTCATCAGCCGTCACTGTCACCAGATAATCCATCAATCCGTTAGGAAAGTGGAAACTCGCTTTGGCGGGAGTTTTTGTATCAGAAGAAAGAATTTCGGGATCACAAGACCACCTGATTTCAACGCCACGGTACAAATAAGCTTTGGATCTGGCCAGATCGTGAATCACTCGCGCCGAGAATGTCTGGTTGCCAAAAATTTCAGGATCAGGATGAAACCGCACACTGGTTCCGCGTTTTCCTTTGGGAGCTTTGCCCAAAGTTTCGAGCTTAGAAGCCACGTGTCCTTTGGAAAAGCTTTGGCGATAATGAACGCCATCGCGTACAACATCAACCACCATGTCATCGGTTAGGGCATTCACAACCGAAATTCCGACCCCGTGAAGGCCACCAGATGTTTCATAGGCTTTGTTCGAGAATTTCCCCCCCGAGTGCAAGACTGTCAGAATGACTTCCAATGCTGATTTTTTAGGAAATTTGGGGTGTGGGTCAACCGGAATACCGCGTCCGTTATCCGATACAACGACACTTCCGTCTGTGTTCAGGTGGATTTCAATCAGATTCGCATAACCAGCGACCGCCTCATCCATCGAGTTATCTAAAATTTCATTAACCAGATGGTGCATAGCAGCATCATCCGTCCCGCCAATATACATGCCCGGGCGACGACGAACGGGCTCCAAGCCTTCCAAAACCTCAATATCATCAGCAGTATAGGTTGGGGAAGAGGCCTTCTTTTTTGCCGAAGAAAACAAATCAGTCATAATTTTTAACTATTCTGGTATAATGTGATTAGGCTGCTATCAGAACATAGAATGGCCGTGAAGACAATAATTCTAGAGGTAACGATGAAGTGTTATAGACAAAAGCTTTTGCTTGTCGCCGGTTTTTTTCTGGCTTTAAGTTTTGGATCACAGAAATCAAATGCGTTTCTTGCAATAGAAGAAGCTCCACCTTTGTCGTATGATATGAAAACACCGTTAGAGAAGCTCAATGAGAAGATGGAGTGGCACGAGGAAAAGCCATTCGGGGATGAGTCCTTGGCTATGAAAATCACTTTGCCAATTGGTTGGAATCGGTACGAAACGGAAAGTATCGAAACAAGGGAAGTAACCAATGAATTCGAAAAATCGGGTGGCGATCAAGGCGGAGACATCTTTCGCCTTTTGGTACGATACTCGACACCGGCTCGTATCCAACGTCGCAGCGAATTTCGCGTACGCAGTATAGAAATAAATACCCTCGTCTCTTTGCAAAACTGGTTTATAGAATTGTTGCTACAGATGGGTTTTTCTCCGGAAGGGATTACGATCAAGTCACCAAACAGACTAGAAGCGCAGTACACGTTATTCGAACATGGCGAACCTATGGTTACGCGTGCCGTGGTTGAGCGCAGTGGCAATAAAATTATTCTGGCAGAATATATGGTTCATCAGGAAAACTATCTTGCAGAAAAAGATGAACAGATCAAGGCGATGCAGGATTTTCATTTGACCAACCCTAGCAAAGAACTCCCTGTGTCGTTAAAATCTTATGCTTTTGTTGATATTGCAAAATTTGAATATCCGCAAAGCTGGATTCTTTACTCTCCGGGTATTACAACGATCGAGCGGATGGAAGCATCAGTGATAAATATCAAAGGTATTATTGATAGAAGCCTCCAAACAATGGATACGTTACAACTAAATGGACGGATAGACGTAACAATTGTATCGAGATATGCGGATACTACCATTGAAAAGGAGGTGGTGTTGATTGGACAACAACTCAAACAAAAAGAACTTCTTCTCAGTGACAAAATGGATTCGGTGGAGCTCCCAAAATTGAATGATAAAATTATAGCATCATCTTTGAACACGTATCATATTATACCCCCTGTGGATGAATCTCTGAAAAGTAATAAATTCTCGGCTGCCAAAGCCTCTCAAATGAAATTGGCTGACTATGAATATTGGTTAGCCATTCTCGAGACGCAAGGACGCTATTATTTCATTAGATTGCTGACAATTGGTCGGGAAGAAGACTTTAAATCATGGGCGGAAAACACCGAAGTTTTCAACGTTCTTCTCACAACGGTTGCTCCGGTTAACGATCAGATTCACTAGACATAAATCTACATCGTTATCTCCCGCCACAGTATAAGGAAAATTATTATTTGACATAATTTAATACATAGGGTAATGTTCCCCAAATTTAGCAATCACAACATGACATAAGAGGAACAACCTATGACCACAGAATTAAATACACCTGTAAAACATAATTGGGAACAAACGGCATCAGGTTTTCATCATACCGCGAGAGGCGTTCGTGAGTTTATGTCCAACAGATCTGGGGACTTTGGGGATCTTACCACTTTTTCCATCTTATCATCTGCAGTTGTTGCTGGCTGTTATGCGGGTTTTACAGCTGGGAATACGAGTTTTACAGCTGGGTATGCATCTGCCGCCGTAGTCGGTTCGGCTGTTGCTCTGTCAAGTACTGTAATGAGTGCTGTGAGTAGGTCTATTCTTTATAGTGCCGCCGAACATGTTGCTGGTTGGACAGTCAAACATGATGATCGTATTCCCACAAATCAGGCATCAAGATTGCAAAAAAGAGGAAGAAATCTGGCTGCAGCGTTCTTTGTGGCGATCAGTGTGGCCTCTACTGGTGCTGGAGTGCTTATGGTTAAAGAGTTTGATGGTCAGCCAGAACATAATACAGGGGCAATGAGTCAGCGATTTTCAGTTGATGGTTTAAATCAACAAGACTGCGTTGTTTCTTTTTCAAAAGACAACGCACCCAAAATTTTAACAGGTGCGTGCACGGTTAATCCATCCTAAAACACTACGAGACTAAACAACTAGCTCATGTAATCTGCATCCCGTTGGCGCGTGCCAACGGGATGACAATACAATATGAATGATTATATAGTAGTGATAAAATAAAAAAGGCGCAGAAAAACTCAAAGCCCTTTTCTTATTTATCAGCGTATGGGTTTTTGCTCTTGCGGAGCATCAACCGGATAGGCACGCCGCCCAAATCATAATCCTCGCGCAATGCATTAACCAGATAACGTTTATAGGTGGCCGGTAAATCATCAGGCTTGGATGCCCATAATGCAAATGTAGGCGGACGGATATTGATCTGGGACATATAACGCAAACGATTCGGACGACCCCCGACCAGAGGCGGCGGATATTGAGATGTTTTATTGTCTAACCAGCGATTGATTTTTGATGTTGAAACCCGCTTATTCCATGTTTTGTAACTTTTGATAGCGGCATCCATCAACAGATCAAGATTTTGTTCGCGGAGAGCAGAAAATGTAACCAAAGGAATGTCTGGAATCTGAGCCAAAGAGTCAGCCAGAATAGTTTTTATTTCTTCCATTTTTGCGGTGCGATCCTGAACAGTATCCCACTTGTTAATGCCGATCACTAAAATACGACCTTCGCGAATAACGAGATCAGCAATTTGTAAATCCTGTTTTTCTAACGGGGCTTGGGCATCAATCAAAAGAAAGACAACTTGCGATAAGCGGATAGCGCGGAGCGTATCTTCAATTGCCATTTTTTCAAGACGATGGGAGATTTTTGATTTACGCCGTAAACCTGCAGTATCAACCAACCGGAAAACCTGTTCTCCCCACATCCAGTCAACGGCGATCGAATCGCGGGTCAGTCCGGCTTCAGGCCCTGTAATCACGCGGTCTTCTTGCAAGAAAGCATTCATCAAAGTGGATTTTCCGGCGTTGGGACGTCCGACCAAAGCAATGCGGATCGGCTTTTCGGATAACACACCGGAAGAAACATCCTCTACAGCAGGTTCAGGCTCTAACGCGGCAAAATCAAATTCTTCGTCACCCTCCAGACGATCAAGTTCTTCTTCGCTCCAGAATTTTTGGTGATCGTTATCTTTAACAACAACGACATCTTCCTTCGGAAAATAGGGCAAGAGTTGGATATAAAGTTCGTCAATACCGATGCCGTGTGCCGCAGAAAAAGGAATAGGCTCTCCAAGGCCAAGCGCGTAGGCTTCCATGCGCGCCTGATCGAGAATTTTATCTTGTTCGCATTTGTTAATCAGCAACAGAACCGGTTTTTTTTGACGGCGCAACCATAATGCAAAATGTTCATCCATCGGGGTCAGTCCTGCCCGACCATCAATAACAAAAATAATCACATCGGCATCGCCTATGGCCAACTCGGTTTGCTTGCGCATTCGGGCCTCCATACTGTCATCAAATTTTTCTTCCAAACCGGCGGTGTCAATCACACGCAATTTTTTGTCAAGAATCTTGCCATCAGCTTCGCGCCAATCGCGCGTCACACCAGGAGTATCATCTACCAGTGCAAGCTGCTTTCCCGTTAAACGGTTAAACAAGGTTGATTTTCCGACATTCGGACGCCCGACAATGGCAAGGCTTAACATGGAATAAAACTTTCTTGAAACGTGTTTATACTATTTCCACGCCGACAATGTGCCATTTTGATGCAATAGGAACAAAGTATCATCAGCGATAACAGGGGAAACTGCAACACGATCCCCGCTGTCAAAATCGCCCAACTTATCGCCGGTTTGTGGATCGACTTCTATAACAGAACCTTCCGGTGCTGTCACGAAAAGGTGTCCACCGGCGAAAATAGGTCCGTTCCACAGCAATGAATTGTGAAGAGCCTCGGAATCCGACAAGTAGGTATTCAGCGGTTTAACCCACAACAAAGCCCCCGTGTCCCGCCCTAAGGCAACCAATTCGGCATTGGCGGACAAAAAGAAGATAGCGTTTCCAACAACCCAAGGCGATTTGGCGCACCCGATCTCGCGTTGCCAGACACGGCGACCTGTGCGTTGTTCAATGGAAACAACTTTTCCGCCATAACTGACGCCGATCACAACATCTTTGTCAATCACGGGAAGCCCTGGAATATCGGGTAGGGAAGCCGAGCCACCACGACGAACCAGCGAAGAAAGATTTTCGCTCCATGCAACAGAGCCGTTTTCGACACGCAAGGCCGTCAATTCACCCGAAGAAAGAGGTGCAACGACAATATCCGAGTTGGCAGCAGGGCTGGCTGCACCGATTAGACCGGCACTTTCGGCCAGACCTTCATATTCCCATTTTTTGCGTCCTGACACAGTGTCCAAAGCAACCAAACGGTTATCAACCGTCATCACATAAACGCTATCACCCATAATAGTCGGGGCAGCCCGCGACGGGGAGGGTAAGCGTGATGTCCAGAGGGTTTCACCATTTTGAATATCGATCGCCAAAGTATCGCGATACCCGCTGGTCACATACAATACATTTGCCGATACGGCGATTCCGCCGCTGATAACTTGTTCGTCTTCGTGTTTGGGTTGGATGGATTTGCGCCAAACGCGCTTGCCGCTTTTGATTTCAAAGGCACTGATTTGGGAATCTGTATCAAGAGTAAAGATCAAGCCATTAAAGACAACGGGTTGGGCGGTAAGAGGAATTTCGTCATTTGCGCCATCTCCAATATCCGCGCTCCAAACTTTGTGAAGGTCAGCAGAAGATGTTGAGGATAAAGAAGGATTTTGCATGACATGGTTGGGATACCCACCTGCTTGAGGCCAGGATTCATTTTTCCATGGCGCTGGTGCAACAAACGCTTCTCCGGATAACCCCACATCCGTGGGTTCAAGGGCTGTTTGCAGTTGAAGAATAGAAATCCGGTCACCGGTCAAGGGTTGTTTTTTATCGTCATTTTTGAACCAGCTACATGAACTCAGACTCATTGCCGAAAAAATGGCGAGCGAAGAAACAAGAAGACGGGAGCGAGTCTTTGAGTGAAAGCGCATAGCTTATTTCTCCATCCGGTGTTGATATACGTCCTGTAAGGCGCTGATTTGGGCACTCATAGATGGCGGCAGACCAGGCTCAACCGATAGCAGAGCCAAATCTTCCAAAGCACCTTTAAAATCTTTGTTTTTATGAGCCTTGATAACAGCAGAATTCAGCAAAGCGCGTAACCGCCAGACAGAATCTTTGCTATTTAAAACAGGGGAAAGCTCTTGAAGTAATGTATCTGCAGTAACATCATCGGCATGATCAATCTGGATAGCCACAAGCTGCACCACGGCAAGATCCCGAAGGTCTTGGGGAGCAGATTTATCATCTTTAATTAAAGTATAAAAAGCTATTGCATCTGCAAACTGGCCTTTTTCAAGTGATAATGTTGCGGAATCCAGTGCAGCAAAAGCCCGTCCCGATCCTTTGAGTGTCGCGGTTAGCTCTTTGAGATTTTTCACAGGAGCATCGCTTTTCATGGCATCAATAATGGCGGTGGTCTGGGCTTCCGCCTGATGGGTTTTCCATGACGTCCATGCAGAGTTGAGGGCAGTACCGAGGATAATTGCGCCAATCATCATCAGGATGGTTTTTCCATGATCTTGCCACAGACGGTTCATCCGCTCGGCTTTCATAATATCGTCGACTTCACGAAGAATATCGCTCATAAAAAACTCCTTAAAATGTCTGTCAGGGCAACATTATCTGGAAAACCCTGTGATTCTACAAAAAATAACTCTACTTTCAAGAACATGATAGCTCCCTCTTTAGCTCTTGGGGCTTTTACTGTAAAGTGCATGAATGAAAATACCAGAACTATTTGACAAGAGTAACCAATATGGACAAAGTCGCACACAACTTTAAAAAACATTAAAGAGTTAGATTGAAGAGTTAAAGTATAACATGTTGAAAAAATTGACTATTCTTAAAACAGCTTCCGCCGCAATGGCTCTCGTGGTTTTGCTTGTCGGTGTCCCAATATCAGCCGCCGCCAAGGGGGAGGCTAATTCTGCCAAAGCAAAGTTTTCTGACCCGTATATTGGGCAGATGCAAAATGTAACAGCGGGTTATCAGGACACACTGGTGCATATTGGTCGGGAATATGGCGTGGGTTTTGTGGAAATGCGGGCGGCAAACCCAATGCTTGACCCATGGATTCCAGGCGCTGGCGCAAACATTATTATTCCGACCATGAATATTCTTCCCGATGCTCCGCACGAAGGCGTGGTCATCAATCTGGCTGAAATGCGCCTTTATTATTATAAAACGCCTTTTGTCGCGCCGATCACGTTCCCGATTGGAATTGGCCGTGACGGGTTAAGAACTCCTGTTGGAACAACAACGGTTGTTCGTAAGAAAGATGGTCCGACTTGGACGCCAACCGACCGGATGAGAAAGGAAGATCCGACTTTGCCTGTCAGTGTACCTCCAGGATCTGAAAATCCAATGGGCACACACGCGCTTTATCTTGGTTTTCCAACTATTGCCATACACGGAACAAATAAACCATACGGTATTGGTCGCCGTGTCAGTAGCGGATGCATCAGAATGTTTCCTGAAGATATTACGCAAATGTTTGCAATGGTGCCTGTGGGAACTAAAGTGACCGTGGTGGATCAGCCGATAAAATCTGCGTGGATTGGCAATAGTTTGTATCTGGAAGTTCATCCAACACAAGAGCAAGCAACCTTGATGGAACGTGAAGGGGCAATTCCGGATTACCAACTATCCGAAAAGGATCTGAGTTATATCATGCGTGTTGCAGGGCCTTCAGTTGAAAGTCTCGATTGGCCTAAAATTCGTAAAGTGGTGAAGGAGCGTAAAGGTTATCCGATTAAGATAGCTGAAAAAGCAGACATAAAAAAAGCTGAACGTTAGTTCAGCTTTTTTATCTGGTATTCGGTCAAAAATTATTTGGTAATTTTTTTCTCGAAAACAGGGGCTGCGCTCTCAACGTCAGAAGACTGGGCGGTGCTGCAAGCAGCTAAAGCCAAGGTTGACACCAAAAGGCAAAGAGACAAAATAGCTTTTTTCATTAATATTCTCCATCAATGGGACGTTTAACTGCTGCAATTACGCGAGAGAGCAAAAATGTGCAAGTGGAAAAATTATGTCCCCAAAAAAAGGCCACAACAAAGTGGCCTTTTTGCACCAGATGACTGGAAAATTAATTTTGAGAAGAAGCAAAAATTACTTAGTTACTTTTTTCTCGAAAACTGGTTCTGCGCTCATAACAGGAGCAGGAGCTGCTCTTTCACCGCCAGCGGTGCGTTCAGAAGCGTATGGTGGTTGTGTGTCAACATAACCTTGCCCTGTTGTGTCACAGGCGGTCAAAGCCATTGTAGAGCCGATTAGGCAAAGGGTAACGAGAAGTGCTTTCATTGTAGAAATCCTTATTTTGAACGTTAAAGAAATTTTCTCCTCCAAGAGAATTAGAGAGGATAAGTTAGATCAAAAAGTTAGTCTGTACAACCCCGATTTGGAGCTTGAATAAGGATTGTGGGTAGAAAAAAGTCATTTTGATGTTTTCTGGAAATAAGTGTCGATGGATGATTTGAGGGTTGCTGCGATTTTTCGCCGATGTTGAGGGGAGCTGAGTCTCTCAACCTCGCTACGATTGGTCAAATATCCCATTTCAACCAGAATGGAAGGAATGTCCATAGCTTTCAAAACGGCAAAACCGGCAGAGCGATGGGCTGTAGAGAGAGTGCGTATTCCGTTATTTTGCAGGCTGCTGACAACCGTATTGGCTAGAAATTTTGATTGGTTCATGGTGTCCCGCGCGGCCAGATCAATCAAAATGTCGGCGACATCATCTTCTTGCGTGCTTAAATCAACGCCTGCGATCAGGTCGGATTTGTTTTCACGATCCGCAAGCTTTTGAGTTTCCTTATCCGAAGCCTTGTCCGACAGGGTGTAAACCGATGCGCCAGTCACTTGGGAATTTTGGATTGAATCGGCATGAAGGGAGATAAACAAATCCCCGTTATGCTTGCGGGCAAAATTAACCCGCCCTCGCAAGGGGATAAAGACATCGGTCTCGCGGGTCATTTTGACTTTGTATTTGCCGCTATCTTCCAATTGTTTGCGCAATTCATGAGCAACAGCCAGAACAATTGTTTTTTCATAAGCTCCATTTGCTCCACGTGCACCTGGATCTTGTCCGCCATGTCCCGCATCGATAATAATAAGTGGCTTTTCTGCGGGGGGGGCAATGGCAATGCCTTTGGTGGTGTGAGAGGCTTGGGCAGTCGTAACATTTTTGCGAGGAGGAAGGCGGACACCCGAAAGAGTTTCAGCCGCAGCGTCAAATCCGTTTTGTGGCGCGGACGAGGTCATATCTCCCATCAATTGATGCTCAATATGAGCGGGAACGTCACCGGAAACAATTTTAAAATCAATCACCAGACGGTCAGGTAAATCCTCCCCTTTGGGTAAAAAGAAAGCAGATTGAATAACGACAGATCCTGCGGTTTCAAACACCAATCGTCCTTTGCCGCTACCCAGTGATCCATAGCGGACATCGTTAATGGCTACACCTTCTCCTCGCAAAATAGTTGAGGGGCGCCAGTTAAATGCATCCAAATCAACAACAATTCTGTCTGGAGACTGAAGAACAAACGCTCTGAATTTTGTGGGGGCAGACAAATCAATGACCGCGCGTTGCTTGTCGGGATGAGCCCCGAAGCGGATCGAAGTAATGTCCAGCGCCATCGACTCTGCCGTCCCGAATGAGAGGCAGAATGAAAATGTCAAAACAAAGAGAAAAAATCTAAAAGGGGTCATGTCCGAATCGTTTTGATGGCTTGGATTTTCCAGATTTGGAAAAGCAGAAAAGTTACAAGTTTATTGCAGTCTAATATAGAGCTCGCTCAAAAGAAAAGCCAAAAGAATAAAATTGAGAATCCCTATGAGCGAAAGATTGGGAGTCGAACGTGAATTTTTGTTTTCATAAGAAAAAATGTCTGTTTGTCGCAAATGGCTATTTTCCAATCATTTAACAGGATGAATTGTATATAAAAAACTTTTTGATTGTTAAAAATTGACAACCGCTATAATGTCAATCTGCGACCGCCGGAGTTTTAGCACGCGTTTGAATCGAGAAAGGTTTCGCTAGCTTTGGCGCAAGGTAGAAAGTCCTGATTTTGGCTTTCTAACCCATGCGATCTGCCTGAGAACATAAGTAACGCACAGTTCTATTTGGTAAGGTTGTTTGTAGGTAAAGGCTAATCAGGACACCCATAATTTTTTTATTATTTAAAAGATGTGCGGCCAGCGCCCACACTGTCTTTTTCCGTCGCACTAAAGACCAATGAGGCACGCTGCTCCGTACCAGGAGTTTATATATAAAATGGCAAAAAGAATGCTAATTGATGCGACCCACGCAGAAGAAACGCGTGTGGCGGTAGTTGATGGAAACAAGCTGATAGAATTCGATTACGAGAGTAAAGTCCGTAAACAAATCAAAGGGAATATTTTTCTGGCAAAAGTTACAAGGGTCGAGCCGTCATTACAGGCCGCTTTTGTGAATTATGGAGGAAACCGCCACGGTTTTCTTCCTTTCTCCGAAATTCACCCCGATTATTTCCGTATTCCGATTGCGGATCGTGAGGCATTGCTCGCGGCACAACAAGAAGAATACGAGGCTGCAATGGCTGCCGAAGAAGCTGCTATTGCTGCCGAAGAAGCGTCTTTGACCAAAGGTTCTGCCAAAGAAAAAATAATCGAAGAATCTGGCGCAAGCGTCGATACAAGTATTGATGAAAGTGATAGTCAACCTGCTCAAGAGCAGAAAGAACTCACGCAAGAAGATCATGAAGAGCAAGATGAAACATTAGAGTCTTCTTCCGAAGAGGACGAAGACGAATCTGAAGAAGATGAAGAGGCTCATGAAGAAACGGAAGAAGAATCTACGGCTGACACTACAGAACATAACGACCCGTCTGATGATGCGAATGCAGAAACAAAACCTGTCCAGCACAAGTTCAAGTATCGTGGTGTAACCGAAATTGATCCTGAAACGCTTGAAATTTTAGAAACTGATGAAAAAGACTCTCTGTCTTTCGATCAGGATTTGGCGATTAAAATTGAAGAGCTTGCAAAAGCCCGTGAAGATGTCGTTCGGGCGCGGTTGCATTACCGCCATTCCGAAAACGGTGTAAAAAAACGCTCTGTTTGGATTGCTTACCACGCCGATAACGAAGATGTGGATCATGAGCAAGCTTTGGCTCAGGAAGAAGAAGCCAGAGAAAAACGCCAGAACAACCGTCGCGGTCGTGGAGGTGGACGATACCGCGGTCGAGGTCGTAACAATAACAATCGTAAACCAATGCAAAACCGTCAGGTTGAATTGGTCGGTGGAGAAGGCGTTGATAACGATCAGCCATTCCGCCCGAGTCTGCATCGCAACTACAAAATTCAAGAAGTCATCAAACGCGGTCAGATCATGCTCATCCAGGTTCAAAAAGAAGAGCGTGGCAATAAAGGTGCAGCCGTAACAACTTATCTGTCATTGCCTGGGAGATACTGCGTCTTGATGCCGAACTCGGCGCGTGGTGGTGGGGTCAGTCGTAAAATTGCAAGCTTTGCCGAACGTAAGCGTATGCGTGAAATTTTGCGTGAACTTGGAACGCCGGACGGAATGTCGGTTATTCTAAGAACTGCGGGTGTCGAACGCGCTCATGATGAAATCAAGCGTGATCTCGATTACCTGATGAGGCTATGGAACAATATCCGTGACCTGACTTTGGTATCATCTGCTCCGGCGATGATTTATGAAGAAGGTGATCTGGTTAAACGCGCCGTCCGCGATATTTATGCCAGTGAGATCGAAGAAATTCTGGTTTCGGGCAATGATGGCCACAAACAGGCAAAAGATTTCATGAAATTATTGATGCCAACAAGCGTCAAAAAAATCAAACAATACAAGGAAGACAAAATTCCTTTGTTCCATCGCTATCAAGTTGAAAACCAGATAGCCGAAATGGGTGAGCCTGTTGTCACTCTCAAATCCGGTGGGTATTTGGTTATCAATCCGACCGAAGCGTTGGTGTCAATTGACGTGAACTCTGGTCGCGCAACCAAAGAACGCCATATTGAAGAAACAGCGGTCAAAACAAACCTCGAAGCCGCAGATGAAGTTGCTCGTCAACTCCGTTTGCGTGACTTGGGCGGTCTGGTTGTTATCGATTTTATTGATATGGAAGAAAACCGTAATAATGCCAAGGTCGAACGGCGTTTGCGTGAAGCACTTTCAACAGATCGTGCGCGTATTCAAGTTGGCCGTATTTCGTCTTTTGGTCTTTTGGAATTATCCCGCCAACGCTTGAACCCGAGCTTGACCGAGGCTCAATTCGAAAAATGTCCGCATTGTAAAGGGATTGGCAACATCCGGTCGGTTGATTCCGCCACAATCATGGCTCTTCGTGGGTTGGAAGAAGAAGGAATTCGCAGTCGCGCGTCACAGGTTTTCTTGTCTGTACCGAATTCAATTGCACTGTATATCCTCAACCAAAAACGCGATATGTTGGCGGGCATTGAACGTCGTTATGGCTTCACCGTATTTGTAAGAGTCGATGATGAATTGGCTCCAACCGGTTATAAAATCGAAGCCATTAAAGCTGTCGTGGATGAAGATGCCGAAGACGATCAAGTTATAAACTCCGAAGATGATAATAATCAGGATTCAGAAAATAATTCTGAAACTGTTGATTCGGAAGACGAAGAAGAAAAACCTGCTCGCAGCCGCCATCGTCAAAAAAGCGATTCAAAATCGGATGATGAGAGCAAAAGTCAAGGAAACAGATCTCGTTCACCGAAAGGGCGTGGAAGAAAACCGCGTAGCGAAAATGATTCGGAACCACAGGAAAAATTGGATCAAAAGCAGGTGAAATCCGATAAGGAAACCCCTAAAAATCAGGAAGCCTCTCAACCTTCCGTACCACAATCCAGCGGCATAAAAGCCAAAAGATTCGGATCATCTAAGAGCAAGTCAGAATCCACGCCACAACCGGCAGAAACTGTGCCGGCTCCCAAAGTTGAGATTGTTCCATCATCTCCTTCGAATGATGTCGGCGAACTGGAAAATGGAGACGACCCACAGAGCAGGAAAAAAGGCTGGTGGAATCGCCTGATTGAAAAATAAAAAAACAGCCAAGAGAGTGTAATATGACCGAGAAAAAAATATTTTTGTGTATTTTGTCTTTGGCCTTAATGGGAATTGTAGTGGGGGGCATTTGTCCCTCCTCTTCATGGGCGCAAGATAAAAAATCAGATGACAAATCCGATAAAAAAGAACAAACCCCTATCACCCGGTTGGATGAAGCAACAGGGTTTATGCTTGAAGGATTGGATGATAACCAAATCCTCCAGTTTCGGGCAATCGAACAGACCTATCGTACAGTCAAAGCGGTTGAGGATGTCCAGTTGTCGGTTACACGTGCTGTTGATTCGTGTAGCAAGGAAAATCCGGATATCAAAGATCAAATGAGCGATCGCCTAAGGTCATGGAAGGACGCGTTGCGCCCGACCATGAAATTGGCCTATAAAAAACTGGATAAAATGGTTCTGCTGCAAAGTTTTACCCAACCATCATCCGTTCGCCGTTACCTAAAGATGTTTGATGAAGCAATTTTCTACAGAAATCAGGGAATAAAAGAAATTCCGGTGACAAAGAAAGAGTCCTGTCTGAAACTAAAAGACAACATGGACAAAACCGAAAAATCTTTGGATAAGCTTTTGGTTGAGACCTTAGGTCTGGAAACCACGCTAAAAACATCTGAACCGTAAGAGTATTGATGAAAATAATGCAGGTCATGGCTGGCGCGGAATTTGGTGGCGCGGAAACGGCTTTCGAAGATATGTGCCTTGCTATGGCAGAGCGTCAAAAAAATTTGTGTGCAGTAATTCGGCCAAATAACCCGGAACGCATCGCAAAATTGGAACAGGCAGGGATAAAAGTTTTTACCTTGCCCTTTGGTGGCGCACTGGATTTCTACACGCCATGGAAATTGAAGAAAATAATAGCGCAGGAATGTCCGCAAATTGTCCAGACATGGATGTCCCGCGCATCAATAAAAACTCCGGCATCTAAACCTTCAAAATCTTACCTGAAACTCTCGCGTTTGGGGGGGTATTACGGATTGAAATATTTCAGGACAACTGATTATTTTGTGACCATAACTCAAGACATCAGGCAGCATTTGATAAAAAATGGAATAGAGTCCACATGTGTATGCCACATCAATAATTTTGCCGAAACAGAACAAAACCCTGAACCAGTTTTGCGAAGTGATCTGAACACGCCCAATGACGCTTTTGTGGCATTGACCCTGTCACGGTATCATCCGGTCAAAGCACTGGATGTTTTAATTAAAGCCGCAGAACCGATAAAGAATTGCCATCTCTGGTTGGCAGGTGAAGGGCCGATGGAAGGTGAGTTAAAGAAACTGGCAAAAGATTTGAACATGACAGATCGCGTTCATTTCTTGGGCTGGCGGACAGATCGGGCTGCCTTATTGCAGGCGGCAGATGTGTGTGTGTTTCCATCACGATATGAACCTTTTGGCACAACCTTTGTTCAGGCATGGGCACAAAAAACACCGCTTGTCTGCAGCACAGCCAAAGGTCCAGTCCAATATGTTCGCAATCAAGAGGATGCGCTGGTTTTTGAAATCGATGATGTGGAACAGCTAACAGCCGCCTTAAAAAAACTGGAATCCCAGCCAGAAATTGGTAAACAATTAGCTCAAGCCGGATTTATTCGTTTTGAGAACGAATTCAGCAAAGAGAAAACGGTAGAGGCTTATCTTGAATTTTATCGGGATGTTCTTAATCGGGAACATATTTCAGACGTGTAATAAAAACACTATAGAGCAAGAGTGATAACAGGATAATCGCCCCGATCTGATGCGCAACAGCAATAGGGATCATCACAACGCTGAGTAACGTGACGATTCCTAGAATAATTTGTACGCAAACAAACCCACCCAGAAAAAGTGAAAGAGGTTTGTTGGCTGAATAAAGACGTGTTACCAATCCAAGGGTCAGAATCCCTGTAAGCGTTGCAAGAATGCGATGCGTAAACTGGACGCTTGCCGGATCATAAAAGAAAGGAGTGTTCCCTAATTCTGGTGGCCAAAGCCTATCCCCCATCATTGGAAAACTATTATAGATCATACCGGCATCAAGCCCTGCAACGAAAGCTCCCCAAATAATTGTAACAAACGCGCATCCCAAAGTTATTAGGGCAAGCGGGCGGGAGGAAGAGAGGGGGGGATTGATACGAATCTCAGAAAAACGTAAACGGAACGCCATCCATAGCAAGGCGCAATAAATAATCAAGGCGAGTGAAAGATGGGCGGCCAAACGGAAATGGGACACAGACGGACGATCAACCAAACCGCTTTGAACCATAAACCACCCCATAAAACCTTGAGAGCCTCCCAATATCAGTAATCCGAGATATTTCAAACGGTCTTCCCGCGCAATCCGCCCCGTGACCCAGAAAAAAACCATCGGCAGGGCAAAAACCAGACCGATCAATCGCCCCCATAAACGGTGAAACCATTCCCAGAAATAAATTCCTTTGAAATCTGCAATCGTCATCCAATGATGTTTTGCCGAAAACTCCGGTGTTGCTTGATATTTGGCGAATTCTTCTTGCCATGCATGGGTGCTCAACGGGGGAAGAGCACCGGAAACGACATTCCATTCGGTAATGGATAATCCGCTTTCTGTCAGGCGGGTAACCGCACCGATTCCGGTCATGGCCATCACCATAAAGGCGCAAATCAACAGCCAATAGAAGATGGCACGGGAATTTGTTTTGGAATGTGGCACGTTGGGGACTTTCAAAAAGTTGATTTTGATAATATACAGCAAGGATAGAAAATTTCCAGACAAGGCAACCGGATAAAGCCAAGGGTAGAGAAAATACAATGACCGAGCAAACAGAATTCACAACAGATGCAATTATAATCGGGGCAGGGCCCGTTGGTTTATTTGCTGTTTTTGAATTGGGTTTGTTGGATATTAAGGCACATCTGATTGATATTCTGGATCGTGCAGGGGGGCAATGCACAGAACTTTATCCTGAAAAACCGATTTATGACATCCCTGCACACCCGATTATTTCTGGTCAACAACTAACCGATAGCCTGATGAAACAAATCGAACCCTTTTCTCCGACCTTTCATTTCGGACAAATGGCTGAAACGGTCACAAAAACCGAAGACGGAAAATGGCGTGTCACAACCGATTTGGGAACAATCATCACGGCACCGGTGATGATTATCGCGGCCGGAGGCGGATCATTTATGCCCAAAAAACCGGCTGTTCCAGATATTGAGTCTTATGAAGGAATATCTGTCTTTTATGCCGTGCGCAAAATGGAACAATTTCGCGAAAAAAATCTGGTAATTGCGGGCGGCGGAGATTCCGCATTGGACTGGACATTGAATTTATTGCCGATTGCAAAACATGTAACCTTGGTGCATCGGCGCGATGATTTCCGTGCTGCGCCTGACTCGGTGAATAAAATGCGTGAAATGGTAGCCGTAGGAAAAATGACCCTTAAAATTTGTGATCTGGCGAGTATAGAAGGCGCAGCCCCGCAAATGACCGGACTGAAAGTCAAATCAAAGGAAAATGGTGAAGAAGTCATATCCTGTGACACGCTTCTGGCCTTTTATGGTTTGACCATGAAATTGGGACCCATTGCGAATTTTGGCCTGAATTTGCATGAAAACCTGATTCCGGTTGATACCGAAAAATTTGAAACATCGACTCAAGGAATTTTTGCCATAGGGGATATCAATACTTATCCAGGTAAGCTTAAATTGATTTTATCCGGATTTCACGAAGGGGCATTGATGGCGCAACAGGCTTTTCGCTATATCTATCCGGATAAAAAGTTAAGATTTCAGTACACAACCTCTTCGAGTGATTTACAGAGTAAACTTGGCGTGGCATAGTCCACATCATGGCAAAGTTTCAGTTCAATATTATGGATGCTGCCGGATACGGATATTACCGTGTCTGGATTGAGCGCGCCTATTTGCTTAAACTGGCTTTGATCCCGCTTTTTATAAAATTCGCCTGCACAATCGCTATTTTCGCGCTGGATATTGACGATAATGTATTGCGCCAAGGGTTGATTATGCTGCCTGCGACCTTTGCCGAAGGCTGGGTTTTGGCGCAATTTCTAAGAACTCTCTTGATGAACGAGCGTTGGCCGATAATGTTGCCTCAAAGGCCGGATCCGAGAATTTTAAGCGCATTACTAAACCGTGCGCGTGGAATTATTGCCTCGATTCTGACTTATGTTCTATTGGGGATGCTGGCTTACGTGATTCGCTACATGATGTTTGAATTTTTTCCGTCCTCGCAAGAAATAGAAAATGCCAGAACTGCTGCAGAAGCAGCCAAAACCAGTGAAACAGAAAACAGATCATTGGCAGGCATACTAGGAGTCTTTGCACTTGTTCCTACAATTATGGTTATTGCGGCAACGATCTGGATGTTCCGCTTTATGTGGCTGTATATTCCACTGTCAGTCTTGATGCCGGTCAAATCCTATATGAAAGCTTTGTCGGGTTTTATGCCTTCGGTCTATTTGCTGGTTTTGTTTTTTGCATCGATGGCACCCATTACCTTTGTTGCGATCATGCTGGTGCGTGTCGTGTACGGCACGACCGAAGACATGGGCGAAAACGGTTTAATGCTGGGGCATTTTATCGGCGTATTTATCAGTGTTACCACCGAACTGATTGTTGGTTTGGTGACAACGGCATCTTTTGCATGGGCAATGAGAAACTTTTTGCCGCGCGCAAAAGGATCGATGAATGATTTCCCTGCGGATGACAAAAAAGTAAAATAAAAGACTTAAAGGAAATACCCCATGAAATTATTTGTGACGGATTTTGAAGGCGTAGAGCATGAACTCGAAGGTCTGGATGGCTGGCGTGTCATGGAAATTATTCGGGATTACGGCTTGCCAATGAAGGCTGAATGCGGTGGGGCGTGCCTGTGCGGAACGTGTCACGTCTATGTATCACCAGAATGGCAAGACAAGCTTTACCCCAAAAGAGACGATGAGGAAGACCGTTTGATGGAAGATGCCATAGGGGTAGAAGACAATTCGCGCCTGTCCTGCCAAATTCTGATGTCCGACGAACTGGACGGACTCAAAGTCACAATGGCCCCCGGATCATTGAAAGATTAGGGATTTCCTCAATATAGCCAATATCTTATTTTTCAAAACATGGGCGGGAATCATGCGGAAAAACATGCGACAAAACGCCAGTTAAAAATCAACATATTGTTGTTTTACAATTAAACCAACACAACATATTGTGTTTTTGACCAAACGGGCGGATCGTCCGATTTACCTTTAGAAAACATGAATTTATGGAGATTCGCATGAGCAACTCACAGCAAAAGTCTTTGCACACATCATCTTGTACCCCCTTGTCTGTTGTATCGGGTCAACACCCATCCATATTCAAAGAAGGGGGAACCAATGTGGATTGTACACAAGCCGTATCCGAATATATCTCCGGAACGGATTGGCGGATCAAGGCCAACGCCAACACCGGATATTCCAATGCGGGTCTGATTAATAATGTGGCCGGAAAGATCATTGCCAATTACTGGCTTGATGAAATCTACGCCCCCGCCGAAGGCTTCGCCCACCGCAACGCCGATATTCATATTCATGATCTCGATTGCCTGACGGGATATTGCGCCGGATGGTCTTTGCGCGCCTTGCTGAATGAAGGCTTTAACGGCGTGGGTGGACGTGTCTCGTCTCGTCCTCCGCACCATTTCCGCGAAGCCTTGGGACAAATGTCAAATTTCCTTGGAATTTTGCAATCGGAATGGGCAGGGGCTCAAGCTTTCAGTTCCTTTGACACCTATCTGGCTCCTTATGTTTTTCTGGATAATTTACCTTTCAAGGAAATCAAGAAAGCCATTCGCCAATTTGTTTATAACTTGAATGTTCCTGCGCGTTGGGGGCAATCTCCGTTCACCAATATCACGCTCGATATTACAGTTCCCGAAGATTTGGCTAACCAATTTCCAACCGCCAACGACATCCATTTGTTCAAAAATATGGATCGTGACGATCTGATGCTTAAAGCCCAGAAACGGGATATGGGTATTCGCTCACTCGAAGATTTGACCTTTAAACATTTTGTTCCTGAAATGGAAATGATTAACATTGCCTATTACGAGGTTATGACTGAAGGCGATAGCACAGGCCAACCCTTCACTTTTCCGATTCCAACAGTCAATATTACCGAAGATTTTGATTGGGATAGCAAAGTTGCACAGGCGATTTTCGAAAATACGGCAAAAGTCGGGTCATCTTACTTCCAGAACTTTGTCGGTAGCCAGTGGATGAAAAATGAAAACGGCGAACGGGTCAGAAATCCGGAAGCCTATTCTCCCGGGGCTGTGCGCTCGATGTGCTGCCGCCTGCAACTGGATTTGCGTGAACTTTTGCGTCGTGGCAATGGCTTGTTTGGCTCTGCCGAAATGACCGGATCGGTCGGCGTTGTCACCATCAATATGGCACGTCTTGGCTATCGCTTTAAAGGCGATAGGGACGGTTTAATGGCCGAACTTGATCGCTTGATGGATTTATCAAGCTCTACCCTTGAAAAGAAACGTGACTTTATCCAACACATGTATGATCGCGGATTATACCCATACACATCACGCTACTTGCCTTTTTTGCGCAATCATTTCAGCACCATTGGCGTAAACGGCATGAATGAAATGATTCGTAATTTTACAAACGATGAACTTGACCTTGCGGATGAACGCGGCATAGAGATGGCGTTGTCAATCTTGGATCATATGCGTGATAAAATGCGGATTTATCAGGAGCAAACCGGAAATTTGTATAATCTGGAAGCAACACCAGCCGAAGGCACAACCTATCGCTTTGCCAAGGAAGACAAAAAACAGTTTGATGATATTATCCAAGCGGGATGCAACGAGAATATCTACTACACCAATTCGTCGCAAATTCCTGCAGGACATACCGATGACCCGTTTGAGGCGTTGGAGCTACAAAATGAATTGCAATGCAAATATACCGGCGGCACAGTTTTGCACCTGTATATGTCTGAAAAAATATCGGACGCTCAAGCCTGTCAACGCTTCGTTAAAAAAGTAATCGAGAATTACCAGCTTCCGTATATCACGGTGACTCCGGTTTTCTCGACATGCACCACACATGGCTATTTGAAAGGCGAACAGCCGACCTGCCCGACCTGCGGAAGCAAAACCAATGTCTGGACAAGGGTTATGGGATATTTTCGCCCCGTGGATAGCTTTAATGTTGGCAAGAAAGGCGAGCATCGGGAACGCGTTCACTTCCTTGAAACCCGTATTGAATCCAAAGATTTGTTTTCATGATCGATAAAAGTCCTATCTATAGCCTGACTCCGTTTACGATGCTGGATTTCCCGCAAAAAACAGCCTGTATTATCTGGTTTGCCGGATGCAATATGCGCTGCGCCTATTGCCACAATCCTGACATCGTGAATGGAAAGGGCATAAAGACAGAAAACGATATTCTTGATTTTTTAAAACGACGAAAAAATCTTTTGGACGGGGTCGTGATTTCAGGCGGGGAAGCTACGTGTTATAAAGACCTTGCCAATTTTTTATCAACAATCAAAGAAATGGGGTATGCCGTAAAGCTGGACAGCAATGGCACATATCCTGAAACGATCAAACATCTTTTTGAAAACAAACTGATTGATTTTCTTGCTCTCGATTATAAAGCTTCACCGTGCAAGTTTAAAACTGTAACAGGCACAGGCCGCAGGCTGTGGAATAGATTTCAAGAAACATTGGATTATTTGTGCGCCAATCAACACGGAAAATTTGAAGTCAGAACCACGATTCATACCGACCTGTTAAGGGAAGATGACATCAATAGTATGATCGTCGATTTGGAAGAAAAAAAATATACGGGGACGTATTATTTGCAAAACTACCGCCACAAAGATGCAGGAACATTGGGCAAGATGCTCGATCAGGAGCAGGGGTTGGATATGACTCATATCCAGCCTTCGGAAAATTTTACAATCGAATACCGAAACTTTTAAACTACTGAATGGTAATCTCTGCATCATAAAAGCGAAGATCGCCAGGGGTGATAATCTCTTTGCTGGCAACCATCACAGAATGAAGCTTTCCATCAAGCGTCCTTGTCCAGAATTCCAAAAATTTATAAAGTTCGGGAAATTGAGGGGAAAGATCATACTCCTGCCAGATGTAGCTTTGTAAAAGCTGCGGATGATCGGGCAAATGATAGATAATCTCGGCTGTCGTCAAACGGTAATTATTGAGTTGGGTGATAAGATTGGCCATATATCAAACCTCCTGTTCTGTAACTGCACTCTTCTGGCGCATTTTGACCAATATATCACAAAATATATTAAGGATTTTTTAATAAAGAAACTAAGACTTCAGAATCCCGAAGTCTTTTGTGTCTACGGTAAAATTCGCAAAAACAGTCAGCCCATCGTGATAACGAATGGCTGAGGGATTATTGGTAGACCCATTTTGTTAATTATAAGAAAGTGTGTTGGTGTTCAGCAGAGTTAAGAATTTTTCAGCATCGGTATGCCCTTGGTCGGCCGCCGCTTTAAACCATTTTTGGGCTTCTGCTTTATTTTGCTGACCGAATAACCCATCCCGAAAAGCTTTTCCTAATGAAAATTGAGCATCGGTATGCCCTTGGTCGGCCGCTGCTTTAAACCATCTTTGGGCTTTTTCTGCATTTTGCTCAACTCCCCATCCGTTTAAATAGATGTGACCTAATGCATTTTGAGCGTGGGCATGACCTTGGTTGGCCGCCGCTTCAAGCAATGGAGTGGCTACATGGCCTCTACCTCTATTAAAAAAATGGAGTCCTAGTTGAAATAGTTTATGTTTTACCGCATCAGAGAATATTCTTGAATATAACATGATAGAATCCCTTATTTTGTTGATGTTGACCAACTTTATTTGCATAATAATAATGAAGTTGTCAATAAAATTAAGTAAAACTTTCTTTTTTCGAGAAAATATTTCCATCCTGAAAAGGATAGGAAAATTATTGTGTTTTAAAGAGTAAGAGTAGAAGCCTTGCCTAATGCTCTGACTATTTTTATCTCTAAAATTCCAAGAGTTTCAGAGCATTGGGATGCAACCAGTTCGAATAATCCAGCCAAGACTAAGGGGTTTTTCTTGATTTTTTCGGCAACAAGATCATTAACTTTTGTATCTGTTCCCAAAGCCAAGGCATAATAAGCAAAGGCTCTTTGAAGGTTTGGTCGATGATTGGTATAGCCAGATTCCTGCATCACACCGCAATTATAAGAAGCCATTGCAAAGTTTTGGCGAGAAGCTTTTTCACACCATTCAAAGGCTATCTCTTTATTTTGCTCAACGCCGATCCCATAAAAATAGCAGAGTCCTAAGGCATGTTGAGCTTTGGCCAATTCTTGATTGGCAGCTTGTTTAAACCATTCAAAGGCTTGTCCATCATCTTTCTCAACACGAAAATAGCGTTCTGCCAACTCATATTGTGCCTCTGCATCACCGTCATCGGCTGATTGTTGTAGACGTTGTATTTGTGCTTGACGTTCCCGATGAGCATTTCTGAAGAGAGGCATGATGGAATTCCTTTTGTGTGTATATCCGCCAGCTTATTTGCATAACAAAAGCCTGCGGTCAACAAATAAGTGAAACTTTCTTTTTCGGTAGAATGTTTCTATCCCGAAAAGGATAGGAAAAATTATTGTGCTTGAGGGGCAGGAGCCGTTCCTGAAACTGTTATCCCGGTTACGTCCATCAACAATGAAATAATTGCCGGATATTGACGCGCAACTTGCCTGAATTCTTCCACCAATTTGGGGCGTTTCCCAAATTTTTCGACAGCAATGGCACTCCCGTTCATGACCGCCAAAGTATGATAAATCATGGCTTTTTCAGGGTTTGGCGGGGTGTCGGTATAGCCACGTTCAGTCATTAGGCCGCAATAATAGAATGCAATGGCCAAGCCATGACGAGCGGCTGTTGATAACGCTTCAAAGGCTTTCTTTTCATTCTTTTCAACGCCATGCCCACGAAAATAGCAGAGTCCTAAAGCACATTGTGCTCTGATAAGGCCTTGCTTGGCGGCATCTTCGTACAATTGAAAAGCTTTCTCTTCATCCTTTTCGACGCCGTTCCCATGAAAATAGCAGTCTGCCAATTCATATTGTGCTTCCGCATCACCTTCATTGGCTGACTGTTGTAGCATCTGTAAATGTCTTGAATGCTGCGCACTATTTACATAATCGTTATGTTCGTCGAACATGATAGAAATCCTTGATTTGTGGATACCAAGAAGCTTTATTTGCATAACAATCGATCGTGGTCAACAAAATTGTGATCAAAAAATTAAGTGAAACTTGCTTTTTGGAATGGAGTTTTCTATATAGTTAGCACTCTTGGGAAATGAGTGCTAAGGTTCGCATTCTCAAGAAAATAGGGGCTTTAGGAACGCTGAATAGGTTCACTAAAGTCTGCTTGGATTAACTTTAAACAAAAGGAAATACAAAATGAAATTTCGTCCTTTACATGATCGTGTCTTGCTAGAGCGCATTGAGGAAGATTCAAAAACAGCAGGCGGAATCATTATCCCTGACTCGGCAAAAGAAAAGCCGATGAAAGGTAAGATTAGAGCTGTTGGAAACGGTACCCGTGATGACAGCGGTAAAGCCATTCCTCTTGATGTGAAAGAAGGCGACGTTGTCTTGTTCTCGAAATGGTCAGGCACAGAAGTGACCATTGACGGTCAGGAAATGCTGGTGATGAAAGAATCCGATATTATGGGCGTGATCGCTGCGTAATTCTGGATTGCTACAATAATATCAAAGCTATTTTTAAGGAGAAAAAATCATGGCTGCTAAAGAAATTAAATTCGCAACCGAAGCCCGTCGTAAAATGTTGCGCGGCGTTGATACAATTGCCGACGCTGTAAAAGTAACGCTGGGGCCAAAAGGCCGTAACGTCATTATCGACCGTTCATTCGGCGCACCACGTTCAACCAAAGACGGTGTATCCGTTGCCAAAGAAATCGAATTGCAAGATCGTTTCGAAAACATGGGTGCTCAATTGGTTCGTGAAGTGGCTTCCAAAGCCAACGATCAAGCGGGGGATGGTACAACAACGGCAACCGTATTGGCTCAAGCGATTATTCGTGAAGGCATCAAGTCTGTTGCGGCTGGTATGAACCCGATGGATCTGAAACGCGGGATTGAAAAAGCGGTTTCAACTTGTGTTGAAGCTTTAAAAACATCTGCCAAAAAAGTTGAAACCAACCAACAAATCGAACAAGTTGGTTTTGTTTCAGCAAATGGCGATTCAGAAATTGCTAAAAAATTGGCTGAAGCCATGGAAAAAGTCGGTAAAGAGGGCGTCATCACAGTTGAAGAAGCCAAATCTTTGGAAACCGAACTTGAAGTCGTGGAAGGCATGCAATTTGACCGTGGTTATTTGTCACCATACTTTGTGACAAATCCTGAAAAAATGGTTTGCGAACTGGAAAACCCATACATTTTGCTGAACGAGAAAAAACTTTCGAACTTGCAAGCCATTCTTCCTGTTCTGGAATCCGTTGTTCAATCCGGTCGCCCATTGTTGATTGTAGCCGAAGATGTGGAAGGCGAAGCCTTGGCAACATTAGTGGTTAACAAATTGCGTGGTGGCCTGAAAGTCGCGGCAGTCAAAGCTCCTGGTTTTGGTGACCGTCGTAAAGCGATGCTTGAAGACATGGCGATCCTGACCAAAGGTCAAGTGATCTCCGAAGATCTCGGTATCAAGCTTGAAAACGTCACATTGGATATGCTGGGAAGTGCCAAGAAAATCCGTATCAGCAAAGATGAAACCATCATTGTTGATGGATTAGGTGCAAAAAGTGATATCGAATCTCGCTGCAACCAGATTCGCGCTCAAATCGAAGAAACATCTTCTGATTATGATCGTGAAAAACTGCAAGAGCGCTTGGCAAAATTGGCTGGCGGCGTTGCTGTGATCCGTGTTGGCGGTGCAACCGAAGTTGAAGTGAAAGAGCGTAAAGACCGTGTGGACGATGCGATGCATGCAACACGCGCTGCTGTTGAAGAAGGAATTGTCCCGGGTGGTGGAACAGCTTTGCTGTATGCATCTAAAGCTCTGGACGGCCTGAAAGGCGACAACGCCGACCAACAAGCCGGTATTGAAATCGTTCGACGTGCCATCCAATCTCCGATCCGCCAGATCGTTGAAAACGCTGGTAAAGAAGGCTCGATCATCGTTGGTAAGTTGCTAGAGCAAAAAAGCGTGACTTATGGTTATGACGCTCAAACTGACACGTATTGTGACTTGGTTGAAGCAGGGATCATCGATCCGGTGAAAGTGGTTCGCGCGGCTTTGCAAAACGCGGCTTCTGTTGCTGGTCTGATGATTACCACCGAGGCTATGGTTTGTGAGCTTCCGAAGGACGACAGCGCGTCTGCCGGATCTGGAACTGGCGGAATGGGCGGAATGGGCGATATGGGCTTCTAATCGCCTCAATTCTCCAAAAAGGAATATTTGGAAAAGGCCGGAATTGTCCGGCCTTTTTCTGTGGGTGGCTTATAACGCGGAATTGAGAAAAAAATTAGATACGCTTAGAATGGGAGTATGACAAAAGACAAAGCGAATCCTTCTGACCCGAAATCTTTAAAATCCAAACAACCCCAAGGGACATTATCGTCCTCGGGAAAAGAGGAGCTAGAGAAAGACAATCCGTTTGTCCTGATGGGGGTAATGTTGAAAAGTTCTTTGGGGCGATTACCCACGGGACTGGTTTGGGTTTTGTGTTTGTCTATCGGCCTGTCATTGATCGCAGGTCTGTCTATGAAATTTGCACGACATTCAAAACTGGAAAATAGCCCCAGTATTTTGCGTCTGGAACCATCTGGAAAGAAAATGGAACTCGCGAAAGTTCAGGGAATTTGGCTCATCCAAACGGATGAATATTCCATGAGTATGAATATCATAGGAAATAAATATGAATGGATTATCTATCTGCCGGATAAAAAAAGTGTTCGCTATTTCTCACGCGGAACGGTTACCGTAAATTCCGATGTGATGATTCTCGAACAACGCTCTGACCAAGGATATTCTTACGATAAAAACAAGCTCTGGATACAATATTTACCGATCTCGATGCAGAATATAAATATTCGTTTTGATGTTGAAAAAAGAAGGATGGGGTGGAATGTTTCTGTATCGGAAACTGGTCAACTCATGGGGCCTATTGCCGGACTTTTTCGTGACCTCGCAGGCAAAAATTTAATCTGGACAAAACGATAATGCCCGAACTCCCTGAGGTCGAAACTGTTCTGACTGGAATGAAAGAATTTTTGTTGGGACAGACCATTAGGGACGTAAAAATTTTCTCACCGAAACTCAGAAATATTATTCCGAAGAATCTCCGTAAAGTCGTTGTAAATCAAAGGGTTTTAGCGATGTCCCGTCGGGCAAAATATATGCTGTGGACTCTTGAAAATGACCAGACAATCATTATCCATTTTGGCATGACAGGCGTGTTCCGCACGCGTGTGCGACCCAACGAAAAATACCATCCAGAAAAACACGATCATGTCTGGTTTGAACTGGAAGATGGAACCGAACTTATTTACCGCGACCCACGCCGTTTTGGTGTGATGGATCTTTGCCCGAATGCCCAACTCGAACAGTCATGTTACTTGAATCATTTGGGTTATGAACCTCTTGATCGCAGCTTTTCTGGGCGATCATTATTCGACCAGATCCAGAGAAGAAAAATTGCCATTAAACAGGCCATCATGGATCAAAAATTGGTGGTGGGTGTCGGAAATATTTATGCCAGTGAATCCCTGTTTCTTGCGCAAATCGATCCGGATCGCGCTGCAAATCAACTGACATATGAAGAGGCTGTGCGCCTTGTGTCCGCGATCAAAAAAATCCTTAAAAGCGCCATTCGCGCAGGAGGAAGTACGCTGCGAGACTATCGGCGTATTGGCGGTGAACGCGGGTATTTTCAGGCGAGCTTTTCTGTCTATGACAGGGAAGGGCAACCCTGTCCTGATTGTCAGTGTGACGTAAAAAAAACGGGAGGCATCAAAAGAATTGTGCAAGGAAACAGATCAACATTTTACTGTCCTACAAAACAGCGATAGACTTCCGCTATGATTAATTTGAATCGATCAGTTTTAGCGTGTTTTTTGATGTGCAGTTTGGCATTTGCTGGCGGCGTGTCTTTCGTTTTTTCTTCTGCTCAAGCGGCTGGAAATAAAAACAAAGGCGAAATGTCTTCGTCATCTTCGACTTCGGGGTATTTGTCCAACCTGCCGGATATCCCCGTGATGGACGGCATGATTGCTCAAAATGAGGACGGTTTTGTCTTTGATGCGCCTGAGGGGCGAGTGGTGGAAGAAACTGTTTTTACATCGGATTTTGAGGAATCGGAAGTCAAGGCGTATTACGGGACAGTTTTGCCTAGATTGGGCTGGATTGCTCGGAAAACTGGGGTTTTTGTTAGAAATGGTGAGCAACTCACTGTGAATGTTGACAAAGTTGGAGATGGTTTGAGGGTAACTTTTCAACTTGCTCCGGAGTCGGACTAAAATGAGACTTTTGGCAAGCACTTTTTTTTGATTTTTTTTATCCAAGTTTCTTGACATCTGGGGATAACTCGGCTTAAAACATCCCCTGTTAGCAAGACAACTTTATAGAATTTTGAAAGAGTTTTTGAATGGCCAATCATGTTTCGGCAAAAAAGCGTGTAAGACAAAACGCTAAACGTGCAAAGATTAACAGTGCAAACCGCAGTCGTATCCGTACTTTCGTTAAGAAGGTTGAGATGGCGTTGGTTGTCGGTGATGTTGCGGGCGCTGAAACGGCATTATTGGCGTGTCAGCCTGAACTGCAAAAAAGTGTTACTAAAGGGATTCTTCCTAAACGTACGGCATCGCGTAAGATGTCGCGCTTGTCTGCCCGTATCAAAGCAGCAAAATCCAAATAATTAAATTACAAAGGAAGGGCGCACCCTTCTTTAAGTGAATATCCGCTGAGCATTTGCGAATGTTATCGCAAAGACTTTTTGTCGCCCTATTTGGGGTGGCAAGCCTTCCTATTTTCTGAATTGGCTGGGGAATCGAAACTATTCTGAAATAAATATCCAATGAGGGAGAAAATCCCCATCAACTGCGTAAGCAAAGATTTGCTTCAAAGATTTGTTTAGAGGGTATGTGGCAGAAACGGAACGTCAAACATGATTTGGCTTTTGGTCTGCAGGGATACAACCGAATATTGGTTGTAAGATGATGAATAAACAAAGTGGGAGAAAAATCGGTATGTCTGAAACCGGGGGAAATAAAGCTGCAGTTGTATCAATTTATGGTCAGGCATTAGCACCTGAAACCTTTGACCCAACGCCAGAAATTCGTACATTATGGGATAAAGTCTATAATCGTATGCGAGAAGAATTCGGCGAGGCGATATTTCGGAGTTGGTTGAAGCCGATGGCGTTGCAAGCCAGCTACCACGGAACACTAGAAGTCTCTGTTCCAACTCGTTTTATGAAAGATTGGATTTCCACACATTACGCCGAACGCATTCGCCAAATGTGCAAGGAATCCGGAGAAGGCATTGATCGTCTTGAAATTGTTGTGGTGCACGGCCATGTTTCTGAAGAAACAACGGTTGAAACTGCGCCTAAGTCAATAAAATCAAACGTCAATGAATTGGCAGAAAAACTGGATCTGTCTTCTCCTCTTGACCCACGTTTTAAATTCGAAACTTTTGTTGTTGGGAAATCAAATGCTTTGGCTCACGCAGCTGCAAGCCGCGTTGTTGAATGTAACGTTCCGTTCAATCCACTATTTATCTATGGTGGCGTTGGTCTGGGAAAAACTCACCTGATGCATGCGATTGCTTGGGAAATGAAAGAAAAGCAACCGGATAAAGTTGTAATGTATCTTTCGGCAGAAAAATTCATGTACCAATTTGTTCGTGCCATCCGTGCTCAAGACACCATGACGTTCAAGGAAATTTTCCGTTCGGTTGATGTCTTGATGATTGATGACATTCAGTTTATTGCTGGCAAAGATTCAACACAGGAAGAGTTCTTTCATACATTCAACGCATTGGTCGATCAGAATAAGCAGATCATCATTGCAGCCGACCGCGCACCGTCTGAATTGCAAGGCGTGGATGAACGTTTGCGCTCTCGCATGTCATGGGGTTTGGTGGCGGACATTCATGCCAGCACTTATGATCTTCGTTTGGGTATTTTAAAAACAAGATGTGGACAATTGGGCGTTGAAGTCCCTGAATCTGTATTGGAATTTCTGGCTTTGAAAGTCACGTCGAATATTCGTGAACTGGAAGGCGCGCTCAATCGTATCGTTGCCCATGCGGATGTTACGAAAGCGGATATTACGCTGGAATCAACGCAAGATGTTTTGCAAGATTTGTTGCGTTCCAGTGACCGCCGCATCACCATTGATGAAATTCAACGTCGTGTTGCTGAACATTATAATATCAGGATTGCCGACATGCATTCGTCCCGTCGTGCGCGCAATGTGGCCAGACCAAGGCAGGTTGCCATGTATCTGGCCAAACAATTGACGGCACGATCCTTGCCTGAAATTGGTCGTAAATTTGGTGGTCGCGACCATACAACTGTGATGCATGCCGTTAAAAAAGTGGACGAGCTGATTGCAGAAGATCCAAGCTTTGCACAAGATGTTGAAGTTTTGCGCCGGACTCTGACGGGTTAGACTCAATTTGTTTTAGATCAATATGATTTGACGGGCATCTTGTTGGGCAGCAATAAGCGCCCGTTTCATTTCCGTCAAATCTTTGAATTGGTGGGAAATATAAGCTGGCAAACGCTCAAACGGCTTGCCATGATGCAGAAAAATAGTAACCAGATCCGGATAATGATCTTTGTTGGTTTTTAGATTGACCGCAGTATCCTCAACAAATCCGCGCCGTCCATTACCCTCACCCAATGCAGAAAGGCATTTGCCAACAAGGCTTGGGCATTTGGATTTGGGTTTGAAGTCGTTATCATCAAGGCCAAATAGCGCATAATTTAAAAAGTGACTGCCTAACCTGATGCGCTCCTGAATTGGTCTGACCCAATGTTCAATTGATCCATGTGTCGCAATCCCATTTCGTAGATTTAATTGGTTGAAAAGATTTTGAAGGGTGGGGTTGGGCACAAAGAGTGTAGGATGATTTTGTATCGTGCGTTCAAGCAATTGTTGATGGAAGAGGTCAAATAAATTTTTGCGAAAGGCAGGAATATCTTCAATGCCGTTTTTCTCTGCCCAATCAGTGAAAATACTGACGCGATTTCCTTCATCTGGAACATGCCCATCATGTGCCATTGTGATGCAGTCTTTAAGAGGAACTCGACGATGACAAGCTTCAAAAAAAGCTTCCCCCATAACATTGTTTGCACATTCAAAGATGTTCTGTCCCGGTGGGGGAGTATAAAGAACCCCATCAAAATCAAAGCATATGCGATCAATGTGCCCAAGTGCTTCTGTCATAACCATAACTTCCTTAGGGTTAATTTATTATGATAAATCAAAAAATTTGTCAATGTTATTATGCCTGTGGGAAACTCAACAAAATTCAAGGAAGTGCTTGGCTGCCTGATTCGGTATGCTATATTTCCTTATTACAAATAGAATCAGGTTTTTAAACAAAGGACTCTTCAATGAAGTTCAGTATTGATCGCGCAGCATTTCTTCGTGCTTTGGCACATGTTCAGAGTGTCGTCGAACGCCGCAGTACCATTCCAATTCTCTCGAATGTCAGATTGAAAGCAGAAGACGGTATGTTGTCTTTGGCAACGACCGATATGGATATTGAAATCACCGAAGCAATCGCCGCCGATGTAGAAAAAGGCGGGGAAACAACAGCTCCCGCAGTCACATTGCACGATATTATCCGCAAAATGCCGGAGGCTTCAAAAGTTACAATAGAGCTCGATCCGTCAGGTAATTTTATCACCGTCCGCGCAGGACGCTCTGATTTCCGTTTGAGCAGCTTGCCGGTTTCCGATTTCCCTCAATTTGGTGGAGGCGACTATCCGACGACTTTTTCAACCCGCGCAGCCGATATGCGCGCATTGATTGATCGCACAAAATTTGCAATGTCGACCGAAGAAACCCGTTATTACCTGAATGGAATTTATTTGCACGCAGCAGAAAATGAGGGCGTTCCGGTTCTTCGTGCCGTATCGACCGATGGTCACCGTTTGGCAAGATTTGAAATGCCATTGCCGGAAGGCGCAGCCGATATGCCTGGCGTGATTATTCCACGTAAAATGGTTTTGGAATTGGGCAAATTATTGGAAGAAGCAGCGGATGAAATTAAGATAAATTTGTCTGAAAATAAAATCACAGTTGCTTTCGACCACATTGTTCTGACATCCAAACTGATTGATGGAACATTTCCGGATTACGAACGTGTTATTCCTCAAGGAAATGACAAAATCGTTGAGGTTGATCCGAAGATTTTTTCTAGCGCGATTGACCGTGTATCAACAATTTCCGATGGAAAGTCACGGGCTGTAAAAATAACATTGAATGGCAAAACGATGACGATTTCTGCTAATTCTCCGGAATCGGGGAGTGCCAAGGAAGAAATAGAAGTCAGCAGCGATGCACCAGATATTGAAATCGGCTTTAACGCTCGTTATTTACTGGATATTACATCTCAAGTTGATGCGGGCGGCGGATGTCGTTTGTCTCTGTCTGACCCAAGTGCTCCAACTATCATTCAGGACACAAGTGACCCAAGTTCACTTTATGTTTTGATGCCGTTGCGCGTCTAATCGGGGTGTGATGACTGCCATCACCGAAATCAGATTGCGGAATTTCCGCTCGTATAACGAGGCCTGTCTGTCTGGATTGGCCTCGTCCTTTGTTGTGCTGACGGGCGAAAATGGCGCAGGAAAAACAAATATTCTCGAAGCTATTTCTCTTCTCTCCCCGGGAAAAGGCCTGCGCAGCGCAGATTTGCCGGATTTTCAAAATCGTGAAATGCGCGTGCCATGGGGTGTTTCGGCACAAATTAACACCAGTTTTGGATCAATAACGGTTGGCACATCCAAAGATCCGGTAAAAAACAAAAGATTGGTTCATATTCAAGGTGAACCCGCCAAAAGCCAGAGCTTATTATTGGAATATTTTTCATGCCTGTGGCTGACTCCGCAAATGGATCGTTTGTTTATCGATGCGTCCTCTGCGCGGCGGCGGTTTTTGGATCGTATGGTGTTTTCTTTTGATGGTGGTCATGCAGGTCGCATCACGCGATTTGAAAACGCCTTGGCACAGCGTTCAAAATTACTGAAAGAAGGCCGCGCCAATCCGGTCTGGTTAACATCTCTTGAAACTCAAATGGCAGAAAGCGGCGTGGCGGTGGCGGCGGCGCGGATTGATTTTGTTGACCGTTTGCAGCAGGTTTGTAACCATCGCCCATCCAAAGATTTTCCGGTTTCTGATCTCGGACTAAATGGATTTTTGGAGCAGGAAATGCATAAAAAATCAGCTTTGGAAACAGAAGAGGCCTACAAAATTCTTTTGTTGAAAATGCGTGACGAAGATGCCGTAACGGGTGGTGCAGCGGCGGGCATTCACCGCACGGATTTTACAGTATCTTATCGCGAAAAAAATATGCCGGCTTATGATTGTTCGACAGGGGAGCAAAAAGCCCTTTTGATCGGCATTGTTTTGGCACATGCCGATTTGGTAAACGCAGAACGGGGCAGTCCACCAATCTTGTTGCTTGATGAAGTGGCAGCGCATCTCGATCAAGGTCGGAGAGGGGCGTTATATGACTTATTATCCCATATCGGCGGGCAAGTCTGGATGACCGGAACAGAAGATGAAGTGTTTTCGGGAATAGGGCAAGCGGCTTCTTTTTGCGCCATAGAATCCGGTCATTTTGTGACAAAAAAACAGCACTGAAAATTGAGTGTTTTCTGGCTTTTCCTTTGGTCTTTGGAATGGTCTGTGCTATAACAATTATTCTATTAAAAATAGCAGAAAATCAATGTTTTTAAAGCTGCTGAAGGATGAAAATCAGATGTCAGAAAACGCCGCAAAAAGCGAAAATATTTCCCCCGCCTATGGAGCTGATTCCATTAAGGTTTTGCGCGGCCTAGATGCTGTTCGCAAGCGCCCTGGAATGTATATCGGGGATACCGATGATGGCACAGGGTTGCATCACATGGTGTATGAAGTCGTGGACAATGCGATTGACGAAACTTTGGCGGGACATTGCGACGAAATTCTGGTTCAGATCAATGCGGATGGATCGGTAACTGTGCGTGATAATGGTCGTGGTATTCCTGTCGGAATTCACTCCGAAGAAGGCGTATCGGCAGCCGAAGTCATCATGACTAAGCTTCACGCTGGTGGAAAGTTTGACCAGAATTCCTACAAGGTTTCGGGTGGGCTTCACGGTGTGGGTGTTTCAGTTGTTAATGCATTGTCCAACCATTTGGATTTGCGTATTTGGCGCGAAGGCTATGAATGGTTCGTTCGCTTCAAAAACGGTGAGGTTGAATCTCCTCTTAAGCAGGTAAAGCCACATGCGGGGCGCAATGGCACTGAAATTACTTTCTTGCCGTCTCCCGATGTTTTTGCAATTACCGAATTTGAATTTTCTACCTTGCAGGATCGCCTGCGTGAATTGGCTTTCCTGAATTCTGGTGTCAACATTTTGCTGCGTGATGAGCGCGGAGAAGAGCCACTTGAATCGCGCCTGCATTATGAAGGTGGAATAGAAAGCTTTGTTCGATATCTGAATCGCAACAAAACCGCCATATTTCTTCCGTCAGTGCCCGTAAATTTCAGCAATGGCAGCATCACTGTCGAAGCAGCAATGGAATGGACGGATTCCTATCACGAAACCATGTTGTGCTTTACCAATAACATTCCACAACGGGATGGCGGGACTCACTTGGCTGGCTTTCGTGGTGCCTTAACGCGCTTGATTACCAAGTATGCCGAAGAAAATGGCCTGACAAAAAAAGCCAAAGATTTAAACGTTTCTGGCGAGGATATGCGCGAAGGTTTGACCTGTGTTTTGTCCGTCAAAGTGCCGGATCCGAAATTCTCTTCACAAACCAAAGATAAATTAGTGTCATCCGAAGTTCGTCCGGTGGTGGAACAAGCCATTGTGGACGGCGTTGGAACATGGTTGGAAGAGCATCCGGCCGAAGCCAAAAAAATTATTTCGAAAATGATCGATGCCGCTTCTGCTCGCGAGGCAGCGCGTAGAGCGCGAGAACTTTCGCGGCGCAAGGGCGTGATGGATATTTCCAACCTGCCGGGTAAATTGGCGGATTGTCAAGAAAAAGACCCGGCTCAATCCGAAATATTTATCGTGGAAGGGGACTCAGCTGGTGGATCGGCTAAGCAAGGTCGTAACCGTAAAAATCAGGCCATTCTTCCATTGCGTGGTAAAATCCTCAACGTTGAACGTGCTCGCCTTGATAAAATTTTAGGGTCGCAAGAATTGGGAACGCTGATTACCGCTTTGGGAACTGGAATTCACGACGAACTTAATGTCGATAAAATCCGTTATCACAAAATTATTATCATGACTGATGCGGACGTTGACGGATCCCACATTCGGACTTTGCTGTTGACGTTCTTTTATCGCTATATGCCGGAAATTATTTCACGGGGATATTTATTTATTGCCCAGCCTCCTCTTTATAAGGTGAAACGTGGAAATTCCGGTGAATTATATTTGAAAGACGATCCTGCTTTGGAATACTACTTGCTTGAAGCCGCATCCGAAGAAATGATATTTACAGATCACAGAGGGGTTGCACGCGCAGGACGTGACTTTCTTGATTTGGTTCAAAAAGCCCGTTCGATAAAAATGGCAATGCATAATTTGAATGTTCGTGTCGGCAATCCTTATCTGGTTGAACAAGCAGCTGTCAGTGGAGTATATGATTCCTCTGCACTAAAAGATGAAGAAAAGGGAACTCAAGTTGCAAAAATCCTGACACTTCGCTTGAATGAAATGGCATCGCTCAATGAAAAAGGCTGGTCTGTTTCGTTTGAAGAAGGGGAAGGCTATAAATTGATGCGCACGATGCGCGGTGTGACCGAAACCATTCGTCTTGGATCGGAATCAATCAATTCTCCTGATGCTGTTCGTGTTCAAGGTTTAATGTCGTGGGTCAACGAGAATTTCTCCGGCGCAGGAAAGCTTGCAGCCAAAGGAAAAGAAGTTGCAACGGTGACAGGGCCTATGAATTTGTTCAACTCTGTTTTGGAATATGCGCGGAAAGGCTTGCAAATTCAGCGATACAAAGGTCTTGGGGAAATGAACCCTGAACAATTGTGGGAAACAACACTTGATCCCGAAGCCCGTACTTTATTGCAGGTGAAAATTGATGACGCAGTCGAAGCCAACGATATTTTCTCGACACTGATGGGCGATGTTGTTGAACCACGCCGCGACTTCATTCAACAAAACGCTCTTAAAGCAACTAATATTGATGCGTAATCTGGTTAGAAAATATGATTTATGACTGTTTATATTAAGAACATAGATGCTGAGAATGTGAAGGTTGCGTGGGATATGTTTCAGTCCTTATGTAAGGAGCAAGGAACAGAGAAATTCATAGAGAGTGATTTTGAAAAATTTAAAAATATGTTATGCGCTCCAGATACGATTCTGAAGGGACTCATTGCCCAAAGCAATGGACAATATGTTGGTATGGTTTTGTATTTTTTTGGAGCTTCCCCATATAAAGCAGCACCATTTTTGTCATTCAAGGGAATGTATGTTGATCCATTATCTAGGAATAATGGAATTGCAAAAGCTCTGATGAGAGAAATGCACAAGAGAGCAACAGAAAAGGAATGCTGTTATATCCAATGGAATGTTGTGAAAGAGAATGAGGGTGCTATTTCATACTATAATCATTTTGGATTTTCTCATGATACAGATCCCTTATTGGAATATGGGGAAACACTAGATAGTTTCATTATAGGACTAAATGAGTAGAGGGAAATGCACGAGGAAAAATTTGTAAGTCCTTGTGTTTTTCGTGGTTTTGTGGGGAGTAAATAAAAGGGTAAAAATGACATCATTGTTAAATAAACTTTCTGACATTGTCGGACAAGCCTTTGAATCCGAGGGATTGGATAAAGCATTCGGGCGTGTTGGTGTGTCTGACCGCCCAGATTTGGCACAGTTTCAATGTAACGGAGCAATGGCGGCTGCCAAAGCAGCCAAGAAAAATCCACGCGCTGTCGCCGAATCCATTGTACCGAAATTACAAGCCAACCTTATGTTTTCAAAAGTCGAAATCGCAGGCCCTGGATTTATTAACCTGACCTTGACCGATCTTGAACTGGGAAAATATATTTCATCCATCAGTGCCGATCAAAGATGTGGTGTTGATAAAATATCAAAGAGTGAAACCATTCTATTGGATTACGGCGGGCCTAATGTTGCAAAGCCCATGCATGTCGGGCATTTGCGATCAAGCATTATCGGAGATTCTATCCGCCGTATTTTAAAATTTTCCGGTCATAATACTATCGGAGATATTCACATGGGTGACTGGGGAACCCAGATGGGAATGATGATTTCCGAACTGCAACTTGTGCATCCTGACTGGGTTTATTTTGATGAATCTTTTACTGGAGAGTATCCATCAGAATCGCCTGTCACGATGGATGATCTGGAAGAAATTTACCCGCGTGTATCGGCTTTGTGCAAAACCGATGAAACACGCCTTGAATTATCTCGCGCGGCAACAGTCGATTTGCAAAATAAGCGGCCTGGATACCATGCTCTTTGGAAACATTTCGTCACGATTTCTCTGCAATCAATGAAACGCAATTTTTCTGCGCTCAATGTGCATTTTGATTTGTGGAAAGGGGAAACTGATGTCCATGACCTGATCTCACCGATGGTGGATGACCTGACCAAACGCAGTTATGCAGTCAAAGATGATGGCGCGACAGTTGTTCATATTAAAAAAAATGATGATAACAAAGAATACCCGCCGCTTATTTTATACAAACGGGATGGCGGGGTTTTATATGGGACGACCGACTTGGCAACGATTGTCGAACGGATCAAGAATTATAATCCGTCACGTATTTTATATATTGTTGATAAACGCCAATCCCTTCATTTTGAACAGGTTTTTCGCGCCGCCAAATTAACGGGAATCGCCCCTGAATCTTTAGAACTCACTCATTTGGGTTATGGTACGATGAATGGTTCGGACGGTAAGCCCTTTAAAACACGCTCTGGCGGGGTCTTGAAACTTGAAGATTTAATCGCCATGGGGCATGAAAAAGCCATGCAGCGTTTGGAAGAAGCCCAAGCCGCACAAGACCTGTCGCAAGACGAAAAAGATGATATTGCATCGAAAGTCGCAATCGCTGCGATCAAATTTGCTGACTTGCAAAACAGCTTTTCCGCCGATTATATTTTTGATCTGGATCGCATGACAAGTTTTGAAGGGAAAACAGGACCTTATCTTTTATATCAAGCGGTTCGTATCAAATCATTGCTTGATAAAGCGGGCTATAAACAAAATCCACAAATCACAATCAAACCGGACGATGCCGGACGCAATGTGATTTTAACCTTGATTGAACTGCCACAGGTCATCGATATTGCTGCGCGGAATTATACGCCTCATGTTTTGTGTGACCACACTTATAAATTGGCACAAGCTTTCAGTTCCTTTTACGGCAACACACATATACTTTCGGAATCTGACGAGGTCAAAAAGCAAGGTTGGTTAGAAATATCACACATGGTGTTGTGCCAACTGGAATTGCTTCTGGATCTTGTCGGAATAAAAATTCCTGACCGGATGTAATCCTAACGAATAATCAAAACATGCTGATAGACGTAAAGAGTAGGGCTCGAGCCTGAGAATTTATAGCAAAAATCTGTTTTGCCAGCCAAATCAGCTACGCCATCACCAACAGTTGTTGCGGATATAAAGTCACCGGTAAACATATCACCAGCAGCAGTGGCATCTTCGGTTGGAGGCAGTCCGCTTGGATTTTGTATGTTAAAAGCATCATTAATAGCCGCACAAACTGCTGGCTTTAAGCCATAAAAAGAAAGAACCAGATCAGGATTTGCTGTTCCCAAAGAATCAATAATGACAACATTGGGAAAAATCCCTCCGGACATGGGGTTCAGAGCGCCCATCGTTGCATTGTCAAGAACATACGAAGATGACACGGGGCGTGGATTGATTTTACCACCAGTGGGATCGAAGACCTGACAAGTAGCCGTGGCACAATTCGGGTTGCCAGTGTAGAGAGCCGCGCCTGTCCCACTCAAAGTCGTTGTGCTGTTGGTAAATCCGATATCGGCTTCTGATATTTGGTTCAATAACATTCTGTTGACTGAACGATCAATAGCTTTTGCGTATTCAATGATTTCTGTTGCGCCAACCTTGGCCGTCTTGCTATCGACATCCCCTGTGGTTTGTCGCATCCCGCGTGAAAATGTTATCGCCAGAATTGCGAACAGAATGACTCCGACAAAGACATAGATGATGGCACTACCATTTTGCGGATTATATTGTTTCATTATTTTTCTTCTTCCTCAGGCGGTTTTACGACCGTATGGACTTTTTCTTCATCGGAACGGAAAATGGACTCGCGGGCTTTACGTGCTGCGTCTTCCAGAACTGTTTTGGATTCTTCATCAAGGTCGACCTCTGCTTCTGCGCGGTCAACGAAATCCTGCCATGATGATCCGGTTGGAATCTCGTTATCATCGTCCGAAACTTCACTTTCTTGCTCTTGTGGAGTATTGCCGAAAAAGCTCATTGGATTGCCATTGCTATCGGTTTTTGGTGCAGAAGATTGGGCTGAGGTCGAGCCGGAAGACATCGCCACAGGCTCTTCTGCTTGATCCAGAGAATGGGACAGGCCGTAAATTTCAACCAATCCCAGAATTCCACGTTCAAGGTGATGGGAATTAACAGTATCCGCTAATCGAGTAGCTGCAACCAAAGCTTTGATTTCTGGTGATGTCGGGATGGCGACTTCTGCTTTCATGGCCGTCCAGCCTTTTTTGACCATCAAATCACGCAGTTTGGTGATAGACGGTGTGTGTTTAAGGACAGTTTCATCAACCGGAGGCAAGGCAACATAGCGTGTAACGCGCATCGCTTTGGCGTGTCCTGGATTTGAGTAGAAGAATCGGACATCCACAACCCGTTCGCCAAATGCAATAATAGCTTGGCCTTCCTTAAATCCACGAACAGCATCATATTGAGCCCGACCACGCGTTTGAACGCTGGCCTGCATGTTGTCCGAATAGGAGTGGGACATACTACCGGCTTGTGTTGCAAATCCGGAAACTTCGGTTACGAATGAAGATCCTACCGTTTTTTCAAAAAATTCTTTGGTTTGGGTTGGGTCTTCAAGTTTCCCAAAAATTTTGATGTTACAGTTCGCTGCAATCGATCTGGCTTCTTCTTTAATGCGTTTTTCAAGAGCAGGTAAATCCTGTGCAGAAAAAACCATCGAAAAGCCAAGGGAACGAGCCTGCGCCGCCATAACAGCCATACCTTGCGCCGCATAATAACCGACTTCATCGAAAATAGTCATAAAGGGTGTTGCTGAATTGGTAGGCTTGTTTTCAATCACAGTAGCACTGTCACCTTCCACAGTAGCTCCAAGTGAAGCACCCATCATCCCTTTAAGGGTAGCGGCAACAATTTTACCAAGGTTCGCTGTTTCATCGGCAGATTTTTCAAGGGCAGGGATCAAAACAATCAGGATACGACGGTTCAACACGACATCAAGCATGTCAACATCAGCAGCGAGCGAGTCAAAGATATATCCGTAATCATCGGCTAAGGATTGCAAGGAACGGGTAAACTGCATCGACAGATAGCCGTGTTGGGTTTTTGCCGTGGTGGTATCGATCATTGGTTGATCCGGCCCCATTGGTTTGTCGCGACCTTCATCATCAAAAGCAGCGTCAACAAAACCAGGCAAAGTTTCGAGGTAACCTTTTAGACCTTGACGTAAATGCTCTGGAATAAGCTCGTCACGTGATAATTTGACGATGCTGCCTAATGTTAAATTCATACGGATGATACCGACACTTAAAGGAATGTCCAGATGATCCCGTCGCCACGTCAAAACCGGAAGCAAAGAACCGATCAAGGATACCGCACGCTCTTTCCACATTGCGTTGTCACCTTCGGCATCTGGCATTAAACTCACCAACAATTGGGTCAGGTAAGAAGCAGAGCCGCTGGAAAACGGGTTCATGGTATTGGATGGTGCTTTCCGGTCAGAGTTACCGGTCATATAGTTCAAAACAAGAAGGTCATCATCCCGTCCGAAACGACGCACCAAAGACGACAAAGATGACCATAAATCAGTATCGGCTTTACCATCAATATAGACAAAACCAGACCCCCAGGCCAAAGCATTTCCTGCCATGGACTTCAACCCTTCGGTTTTACCCGAACCGGTTGTTCCAAGGTAAAGGATGTGCGTTCTGGCATCCGAATTGCTGAACCAGACTTCTTCGCGTTGTGGATCTGTATTACCGAGATAAAGGATTCCTTCTGCTTCATGACTTCGGCTATTTTTATCTTTGTATTTTGCGCCTAACGGCAATTTAAAAGCCAGACTTTTGTCTCTGCCGCGCAACCATATAAGATAGAGAAAGCCAAGAAGAAGGACAATGTCAGCCCATTGGGTCATAGTTGCGTTGTAATGAAATCCCATACCCATTAAGAAGAAAATAGTGAAGGAGTGAGATGGGCGTTCAAGCCAAGAGGAAATACGAACCCCCAATGGACGGGAGTCCCGCAGGAGGGATTTATGGGCGAGTTCATATTTTGAGTCGAGGGCCATGTGCGGCTATCTCCCTTCCAGAAAATCTTCGGCTGATATGGGGGTGTTTTGTGTAGAGCCACCAGCAGAAGGAACGGATGAACTTGATGTACGGTCTATTCCGGCAAACATTGAAATCAAAGACGATGTAATAAGGAACAGAATAATAAAAAGCACCAGAGCCGAAGATATGTAGGCCATGGGTTTGATTACGTAAGTTTTTAAACGGCCGTAGTCTTGACTCGTGGCACGAAGTGCAGGCACTGAATAATCATATGGAGTTCCATACTGACGACCGGACGAATTGGAAGCTAAAGAAGCCAAGCGGATTTGCCCTTGCGCTTTTTCCATGGCAGATGAAACGGTCATCAAGGCACGGACGGCATGATCGCGTGAGTTGTATCGTGCAATTTCCAGAATATCTTGCTTGGGAGTTTTGAGGATCAAAGAAAAAATATTACCATCTTCATGAGGTCTGACTTCCAGAGCTGAAGATTTGCTTTGACCAATTTCCATTTGCCAGACAACGGGGGACAGGGCATCAGGCAAAGAGAGGATCAGGATTCCGTCAACAACTTTGGCAGTAGGGATTAATTTTTCGCTCATGACTGTTTCCTTTTAACTTCCTCTGACTTTTTTGATCGCACGTTTTTTGGATTTACTGTAATCGAGCGGCGGGATAGGCCTTGCGGTGTCTGAAGACATGTAGTCTGAAATTGAACTGACGGCATCTTCCATTTTAGGTCTTGGTATCGGACGTTGAGCCAGTTTTTCTGCTTTGTAATGGCACATGGCTCCGATGGCCTCCATGTGGAAAGCTTGACGACCCAGATTATTCAATGGATACCAAAGGGAGCGGTCATAAGCACGCAACCACAAAAATTGGGATGGAGCCAATACGCCGCCTTCTTCACGAGCCGTCAATAATCCGCGCAAGAGAGCCGTATTTTCATAGGCATGCTGGTTGCATTTTGAAAGAACTTTTCCGGAAATATCACGATTTCTTAAAATTTTTCGTGCTTCACGAACGAGGCTGGATTTTAACTTCAGTCCACGTTCATTTGACCAGCTCTTGGCAAGATCACCCAGCATAAGGTCGCATTCGCGCCGTTTGCGGATGGATTTCAGACAAAAAGCAGCCAACAGAATCTGACGATAAGGAGGTAAATGCATCGGGCCACGCCAAGGAGAACCGAGTTGCTGCATAAAAGAACGAGCCGCAGCATTGGCGTCCACTTTTCCATCAGGGGCAGGAATATCATGATATGCCAGCCATTCTTCAGGGCCCAAGGCCTCGGCGAAAGGAGGGAGCTCTGCTGGGACGGGCGATCCAGGTGGACGGGGAGGCTGGTTCGATGGATTAAACGAAACAAAGGGAGAAATAATTGGAAAGTTAGCGGCCTGTCTTTTGATCAGACGACCAAGATCAAGGGTGGTGCGGTAATGACACTTCGGTCCGTATGAGTATGACCAAAAAGCAAGGAAAATCAATATTGCGCTAAAAAAAATACGCAAAGGTGACAAAGCTGCCAGAGCAATAATATCCATATGGGCAGATGTCAGATCTTCTTTTTTGATGTCCTTGACTGCATCGCGGATGGCACCCAGCTTGCCAATGGGACGGTCTTCATTTTTGATAACATAATCATCGCCGACAAAAAAACTTGAAACCTGCATTTCTCCAACACGAAGCCAGCGAACCCCATTGCGAATATTGTCTTGTTGGAAATACCACAAGAGAATGAAAAGTCCGAAAATAACAAAGCCAAGAATAGCCCAGCCAATCGCGTTATTATAACCAGTATTTGCGTTTTCTGACACGTAGACCGCCCGTTGAACTATGAAAAACAAAGCAGAATTGCCAATAAAGGAATTCTATGCTGAAATAATTAACAAATTTCTTCATGAAAAGCCAGAACGGACTGCATTAAGGAAAGACTTTTCAAACGAAAAAAAATATGTATGATGCCAAAACCTTTAAAATTCTGATTGACATCTTTCGTTTTTCATAATATTTAAATAATCATAGTCTTTTGACATGGAATGCCGGCATAGCACAGTGGTAGTGCAGCGGTTTTGTAAACCGAAGGTCGCGAGTTCAAATCTTGCTGCCGGCACCATTTTCTAAAAAGCAGGTCAGTTGCAATAACAGAAAACTGATTAGTGCTAACTCAGATAGAAATCCTCACATTTAAATCGCGACCATCCGGAATCTCCAAGAGTAAGTTGAAGCGAATCTGTATCGGCAAGCCCCGATCCTTTTATCAAGGCTTTCATGGTTTTTTGGCAGTTTACAAGGGATTTTGGCGCATAGCGCATATAGGGCAATTTTAAGCTGTCAATATCTTTGCTTAAACAAGAGAGTCTATTCCATACCTGTAAAATGGGCTCGGATAGATTTTCAAGCAGTACGGTTTGGCGTACAGCCAATTTAAACTGGTTGTTTCCTGACAAAGTACACATGCGGTTTACTGGGAAAATATCCGGATAGCTTTTTGCAAATGCTTGGCACAGAGCGATAGATTCTTCCCCTCGCCCTTCTTGAGCGATGCGTAATTCTAGTGTTTTCGAGGCCTTTGGTTGATCGTTTGTGTTTTTAGCACTCCAAGTGCCGTGGAGTTCGGAGATAATTCTCAAACTTTGGGGATCTTGCAGAACCAAAAAAGGATGAGCTAACGCCATTCCAAGAGTTTCAATGTCAATCGCCGCACCGTTAATAACGGCACGCTCACAAAAAATAATACGGAGGATATTTATTGACATAATAAAAACATATACCTTACTTAAAGGGGGAGTTCAAGAATTAAGGAACAACCACCAAATGCTTTGCTCCCCTTTCCAAAGGACATAAAGCTTTTATATGACTCCGAGCCCAATACACAGGCGACAACATAAGGAGACTTTCAAAATGAACACCGGATTTTTGCTTTCGACCGCAGTGGTCGCTCTATCTTTCGGCGGAATATCACAAGCGCAGGCTGCCACCGAAACCTATACATTTGACCCGTTTCACACCAATTTATTTTGGAAGGCCAATCATTTTGGCTTTTCTAACCCGTCTGGAAAATTTGCAACTGTATCTGGCACAGTATTACTGGATGAATCAAACCCTGCGGCATCGAGTGTCAACGTTACAATCAACACCGCCAGCATAGTAACGGGAATCGACTTGTTTAACGAACATTTGAAAGCTGATAAATTTTTTAATGTTGAAAAATTTCCGACCGCCACATTCGCGAGTCATAAAGTAGACATCACCGGATCAGAGACAGCCAAGGTAGAAGGAAACTTGACTTTGCTGGGCATAACAAAACCTGTGACATTAGATGTTAAACTGAACAAAATAGGAGAAAATCCGATCAGCAATTTAAAAACAGCAGGATTCAGCGCAACAGGCATTGTAAAACGGTCTGATTTCGGGATAACCTACGCCCTTCCTGGAGTATCGGACGATGTTGAAATTGCCATTGAGGCCGAAGCCAACATCCAACCTGCAACCAACCAATAACGGACAACTTATTCAGAAGAAGGAAAATCACATGACGACAGTTTCTGTTGTATATCATTCAGGCTATGGCCACACAGAAGTCGTCGCTCTGGCGATTGGCGAAGGTGTAACAAATGCGGGCGCAAACGTAAACATGATTAAGGTCGGCGCAGATGGAACAATTCTTGATGCAGACTGGGATTTGCTGAATAAATCGGAGGCTATTATTTTTGGCGCCCCGACCTATATGGGCTCGGTATCAGGGCCTTTCAAAATGTTTATGGATGCCACATCAAAAATCTGGTTTACCAAAGGATGGAAAGATAAGCTGGCAGGTGGATTCACAAATTCTTTAAGTATGAGCGGCGATAAACTGAACAGCCTGTTCCAAATGGCAATTCTTGCGGCGCAACATGGAATGATCTGGATTCCTCAACCCGAAGCCAATACCAGTACAAGTGAAGCTGGAAAAAGCGGCAACAGCGAAAGCATCAACCGTATCGGATCTTATTTGGGTGTCATGACACAATCCGATAATGTAGCTCCGGATCAATCCCCGAATGCGGGCGATATTAAAACTGCACAATTATTTGGCGCACGCATGGTAGAAGCAGCCAAACGCTGGAATAAATAAGAGCCTCTAAATGAGGTTAAGTCTCATTCGAAAATAAGAATTTCTTTGTAAACAAAGGGGGATAGCTATCCCCCTTTGTCTTTCCGATTTCAGTTTGCTGTGGTAACTTTCCACAAGACGTAAGGACAAAAAATGGATCACGACATTGTAATTATTGGAGCGGGGCCTGCGGGTCTGAGTTTTGCAAGAATTCTGGCAGACACGGGAATGAATATCCTCCTGATAGAAAAGCAAAGCGAAAAAATTCTTGCCAAACCGTCTTACGATGGCCGCGAAATTGCCTTGACACACCTGTCACACAAAATCATGTCCCAAACCGGTATGTGGGATCGAATAGATGACAAGAATATTTCATTGATTAAAGACGCCAAAGTGCTGGATGGTAATCTTGAAAACCCGTTATTTTTTGACCACCAGAAATCGGGAAAAGAAAATCTAGGCTTTATGATATCGAACCACCATATTCGCCGTGCTGCGTATGAAGTTACCAAGCCGTATAAAAATGTAAAAATAATGACCGATGTCGAAGTCTTAAATGTTGAAACAAAGGCAGTATCGGGAACAGTAGCCCTAAAATCGGGCAAGAAAATTTCTGCCAAATTGATTGTCGCAGCAGATAGCCGTTTTTCTGCGACCCGTCGTATGATGGGCATTCCAACGGCTATGCAGGATTTTGGTAGAACATGTGTTGTGTGCAAAGTCAAACTGGATCGTGACCACGATAACACGGCCTATGAATGTTTCTTTTATGACCGGACATTGGCTGTATTGCCCTTGAAAGGACGCTATTGTTCGGTTGTGATTACGATTGCCACCAAGGATGCCCATCTGGTGTTGGATCAAACTCCGCAAGAATTCGGACAAGAAATTACAAAACGAATGGAAGGCCGCTTCGGCAAAATGACACTGGATACGGAATTATTTCCTTATCCCTTGGTTGGAACCTATGCCGATAAATTCTATGCTAACCGCTATGCCTTGATTGGCGATGCCGCCGTTGGAATGCACCCCGTGACCGCACACGGATTTAATTTTGGCTTACGCGGCGCATACACACTGGCCAGTGAAATAAAAGCCGCCTATGAATTGGGACTGGATTTTGGCGCAGAAGACGTTTTGCTTCGTTATCACACAACCCATTGCCAAACCACATTACCGATGTATCTGGGTACAAACGCCTTGGTGGGGCTTTATACAAAATCAACACCACTGGCAAAAATGGCACGAAGAACATTGCTGTCTATCGGAAAATATTTTCCGCCTGCCAGAAGAATAATTATGAACCAGTTAACCGAGGCCGCGTCATGAAAAGAATAACTGACCTAACCGAACAGGAAGTTCTGGCACTGGCTATCACGAGTGAAGAAGAAGACTCACAAATTTATATGAGCTTTGCCAATCGCCTGCGCAACGAATACCCGTCAACGGCACAGATGTTTGAAGAAATGGCGGCAGAAGAACAAGAGCATAAAAATATGCTGCTTGGACTGTTTCAAAAACGTTTTGGCGGTCGTCTTCCATACATTACCCGTCAAGACGTGCGCGGATTTATGCGCCGCAATCCGTTGTGGTTGATGGAAAATATGCGCATTGATGAAGTCCGCCAGCAAGCAGAGTTGATGGAAATCGAAGCCTCTACTTATTATTCAAAAGCCGCCGCGCAAGCGCAGGATGTTGAAATCCGCAAATTGCTGGGTGATTTGGCTCTGGCAGAGCGTGGACATGAAGCCCGAGCCATCGAGATTGAACGCAAGAATGTCTCTGATGCCGATAAGCTGGAAGAAAGTGAAATTTCCCGTCGCCTGTTTGTCCTGCAAGTTGTTCAACCTGGTTTGGCAGGATTGATTGATGGATCGGTGTCGACTCTCGCACCGATTTTTGCAGCAGCCTTTGCAACGCATAACTCCCATGATGCATTTCTGGTAGGTCTTGCAGCGTCATTAGGCGCTGGGATCAGTATGGGGTTGACCGAGGCCATGTCCGATGACGGCGCAATCACAGGGCGGGGAAGCCCATGGCTGCGTGGTGTGGTTTGCGGATTAATGACGACACTCGGCGGGTTAGGACATACGCTGCCTTACCTGATTTCCGATTTCTGGACGGCAACACTTGTTGCGGCTGTTCTGGTGGCTCTGGAATTGATCGCGATTTCGTGGATACGTTGGAAATATATGGACACGCCAATTGTTTCGGCAATGGTGCAGGTTATTTTGGGTGGGGCTCTTGTCCTTGTCGCCGGTATTTTAATCGGCAGCGCATAACAACGTACCAAGGAAAAAACAATACATGGTTATTTATCTCGTTGCGTTGCTGGTTCTGACGATCATCATTTTATTTATGTTGAACTTTGAATATTACCGCCACAAATTGGGGGTCAGCACATCACACAGCTCTGATTCTATGCGCCAAGCCATTCTGGATGAGATTCTAGACTCTGCGCCTCAAAACACAAAATTAAAAATTGTTGATCCGGGATGTGGTTCGGGAGATTTGGTGTTGAAAATCGCAAAATCAATACCGGATGCAACCGTGGTGGGATTGGAACTCTCTCCCATACCATTTTGGCAAGCTGTCCTGAAAAAGAAAATATCGGGTCAGAAAAATACCATATTTTTAAGAGAGAATTTTTTCGAATATGATTTCAGTGACGCACAAGTGATCGTCACATTTCTTCCGATTCCTGTCCTGCATAAGCTAGCGCCAAAACTAAAATCTGATATGAAATCCGGCGCACTTCTTTTGTCCAATGCGTTCCAAATGCCAGAAGACTGGATAAGCTATAAACAAGAAATGGTTCAACCCATTCTTAAACGGTATCTATATTGCTACAAAGCATAAACCGTTTTGTTTTTATCTCATGATAACGAAATTATTTCATTTTGTCTTTGAAGAATTTCAGGAAATCATTTTCCGGTGAAATCATCAAAGTTGTTTCTGAATTGGATAAAGAATTTCTATACGCTTCGAGTGAACGATAAAACGCATAGAATTCAGGATCTTCACCAAAGGCTTGACCGTAAATATCAATGGCCTTGCGATCTCCCTCACCACGAGCAATTTCAGAATCCCGTTTGGCTTCAGCCAAAAGAATCGTCCGCTCTTTATCGGCTTTGGAACGGATTTCAGTAGAAAGCTGCTCGCCCTCGGCGCGGGCTTCTCTTGCTTCGCGTTCACGTTCGGATCTCATCCGGTCGAACGTGGCTTGTGTAACCTGTTCAGGCAAATCAGCCCGCACAATCCGTACATCAACAACTTCAATACCAAATCGTTTGGCCTCTTCATTGACGATAGTTTGAATACCTTCCATCAAGGAATCTCGTTTTTCCGATAAAATATCTTGCAACGTCGCTTTACCCATAGTCGAGCGTAGTGCAGAGTTAATAACCGTATGAAGGCGTTGTTGAGCCGAAGCTTCGGTGTTCAGGGTTTTTAGAAAGACCAGCATATCGGTAATGCGGTAACGCGCAAAAGAATCGACAACCAGACGTTTCTGATCGGCCAATAGAACTTCTTCTGATGGGGGGTCAACATTCAGGATGCGTTTTTCAAAGGCGCGGATATTGTCGATCAACGGCATTTTAAAATGCAGCCCTGGGTCTGTGATTTGCTCTTTTGGATCACCAAATCGCAAGATAATAACTTGCTTGCCTTCGGTAACGGTAAAGATCGAAGAATTAATCAGGATAAAAGCAACCACAGCTGCAATTAACAGTCCCAGAATTTTTCCATCACTCATCATTAAAATCCCTTTTACTCTTTGTTATCCGGAGTTGTCGAACTGGTTGTGTTTTTAACCGCACGGGAATCTCCGATAGGTAGGAATGGAAGAACATCGCTGTTTTCATTCCCCAGAACAACGGTTTTCGCATTTTTAAGAACACTCTCCATGGTTTCTAAATACATCCGCTCGACCGTGACATCTTTGGAGTTTTTATAAGCCGCGTAAACATTCGAAAAACGCTTAGCATCACCAGTGGCACGACTAACGACTTCTTGCTTATACGCATCAGCATCCTGACGAAGTTTTTCTGAATCACCTTTGGCACGCGGAATAATATCATTACGATAAGCTTCAGCAAGGTTTCTCAATTCTTCTTTTTTCTGCCGCGCCCGTTGAACCGCGTTAAAGGCATCAACAATAGCCGCTGGTGGATCAACTTTTTGCAGCTGTACATTATTGATCGTCACACCCGCATGATATTCATCCAGAAGCTTTTGCATCAGATTTCTTGCATCGGATTGGATTTTTGTTCGCGCATCAGTCAGTGCAGGCTGGATATTGGTTTGACCAATAATCTCGCGCATCGTGCTGGCTGCTACCATATTGATCGTGTCTTCAGGATCACGAATAGAGTACAAATAATCCTTGGCACTTTGAATGCGCCACAAGACAACGAAGTTAATATCGACAATATTTTCGTCTCGCGTCAGCATTAAACTTTCCTGATGCGAAGAATTCAAGGAAACTTTCCCCATATTATTCTCGCCGACACTATACCCGATATGGATACGGCGTTCGGTGGTCACATCGACGATCTCGACCGTTTGAAACGGCCATGGAACTTTCCATTTGATCCCGGGAGTTTCGTCTGTGCGGGTATACTCACCGAAAGTCAGAACAACGCCATTTTCATTGGGCTGAACAAAGTAAATCCCGCTTAAAAGCCACAAAACAGCAGCAATGGCAACAAACAGAGCGACAAGTCGTCCCATCCCGCCGTTGGAATCTGGCAGCAAGCCTCCAAAATTTTGACGGATTTTTCTTAATATCTGGTCAAAATTCAGATCATCATCACCTTTCGAGCCTTGTCCCCAATTGGGTCGGTTATTCTGACTTGGTCGGTCATTCTGAGGCTTCCCCCACGGATTTTTGCGGGGTGACTCATCTTGGTTGTTATGGTCATCGTTCCAGGACATAAATAAAGCTCCTTAGTGAATAGGCAATATTCTCTAGACATTAAAGCTTTTTAAGTTAAAAACAACTCTGAAACCGGAGTTTACCCAATGTTTTCCTTTTTGAAATCAAAAAAATCGATCCCAAAGCCGGATTATGGTGACTTACGGGAATTTGTCCACCAAACTGTCCAATTCATGTTGAAAGATGAAGACGCTTTCAGACTAGAAGATGTCCAGATTACAAAAACGGGTCAGGCAGTCGTTGTGATCGAGATGATCGGGGAAAATGATAGAAAAGATAATCTTGCTAATGAGTTACAGCAAAAAATAAAAGTCGAGCTTGAAAAAATAACAGGCATCACAAAAGCCACAATTGTAATGACATCTCAAAAGCCGTCCGCAAAACCACGTGTTACGACTGAAGTTCCTACGCAAAAAATTCCTGATGTGAAAGATATTATTGCTGTGTCATCGGGTAAGGGCGGAGTAGGAAAGTCGACAGTTGCAATCAATCTGGCGTTGGCGATTGCCGAGACCGGAAGAAAAGTCGGATTGCTGGATGCCGATATTTACGGTCCGTCAATCCCGAGACTGGCAGGCATTTCAAAAATGAAAGCCCAACAGGATCACGATGGCAGGTTGTTGCCAATTGATGCCCACGGCCTGAAAATTATGTCGATGGGATTGATGGTGGATGAAGACGCCCCCATGATTTGGCGAGGTCCGATGGCACAATCAGCCTTGTTACAAATGATTCGTGATGTGGTATGGGATGGGCTGGATGTGTTGGTAATCGATATGCCGCCAGGAACAGGAGATATTCATTTAACCTTGGCGCAACGCGTCCCGTTATCGGGTGGCGTGATCGTCTCAACGCCGCAAGACATAGCATTGATTGATGCCAGAAAAGGTTTGGAAATGTTCAGGAAAGTTGCTGTGCCTATTTTAGGCATTGTTGAAAACATGTCTTATTTTATGTGTCCAGAATGTGGTCACCGCGAAGATATTTTTGGGCATGGCGGTGCAAGGGACGAAGCAACAAGGCTCAGCGTGCCGTTTTTGGGAGAAATTCCTCTTCATGCCCGCATCCGTGAACTCTCGGATTTGGGAACACCTGTAACCACCGCTGATCCGACATCGGCGCAAGCCAAAAGCTTTGGCGATATTGCTGGCCTTATCTTATCTGGTCTTGAAAATGCCCAACGTCCCTCTCCAAAAATTTTAATCGAGGAATAACCGATGCCAACCGAACTGATTATCTTTGATAACGATGGGACACTTTGTGATTCTGAAGAAATCAACAACACGGCAACCGCAAATATTTTGTTGAAACTTGGTTTTTCTCAATACACGGCGGAATTTTGCCATGAACATCTGGCCGGTATGGCGATGTCGGATGTCAGGGAAAAAGTAGAAAACGAAAGTGGAAAAAAATTACCTGATAATTTTACCAGTATGTTTGTTCAATCCGCGCTTTTAGAAACGGAACGCTCAATGCGACCGGTTCCAGGATCCGTCGAAGCCGCAAAACTTTTAAGTAAGTCATACAAAGTGTGCGTTGGATCAAATGGCGAACGCACCAATGTTTTGACCTCTATCAGGAAAATAGGCTTGATGGATTTATTCACGGAAGACAGAATTTATACCAAGAGTCAGGTTTCGCGTGGCAAACCGGCGCCGGATTTATTTTTGCATGCGGCTAATGCGATGAAAGTCGCACCTGAAAAGACAATTGTCATTGAAGATAGCCCCTCTGGCGCAAGGGCAGGTTTGGCAGCAGGAATGAGAGTATTAGGAATAACGGCCGTCAGTCATAATGCCGAGTCTATGACAAAAAACCTTAAAACCGTTGGTGTTGAACGGGTTTTTGTGAGCTGGCCGGAAATAGTAGATTACATAAAAAACGATTGTGGATAAGTCCACAGCTTGCCACTTGCAAAATGGAAAAAGGGCGTTTATGTTCCAACCGTTCTGAAAATGGAAATTTTAACAAAATACGGGAACTAGAAATTATGAGCGATATTGCAGACCGCGTAAGAAAAATCGTCGTTGAGCACCTTAGCGTAGACGAAAGCAAAGTAGTCGAGGGCGCCAGCTTCATTGACGATCTGGGAGCAGACTCGCTGGATACTGTCGAGTTGGTTATGGCTTTCGAAGAAGCTTTCAACATCGAAATTCCAGATGATGCAGCTGAAAAAATCCAGACATTTGGTGATGCAGTAAGCTTCATCAGCCAAAAAGCTGCTTAATTTAAGATGTAAATTTCAAAAGGGCCGTCTTCGCCATAGATTTTATTCTTGGCGCGGCCCTTTTGTTTTGCTTTAATATAAAAAACAATTCTAGATGATTTGAGCCGATGATGATGAGACGTGTCGTTATAACCGGAATGGGAATCGTATCTCCACTAGGCGTAGGCGTGGAGAAGAACTGGAATGCCTTGACGGCAGGAAAAAGCGGGTTGCGTAAAATTACCCGTTTTGATGTATCCGATATCACTTCGCAGATAGCCGGACTCGTTCCTTGTAAGAGCGAAGGCTATGTTGATGGCTTTGATGCTGACGAAACGATGTCGCCCAAAGAACAGAAAAAAGCCGATACATTTATTTTCTATGGCATGAAGGCTGCGGATGACGCGGTTACTGATTCGGGGTGGTTTCCCCAAACGGACGAAGACCGCGAACGGACTGGTGTCATGATTGGATCAGGAATCGGAGGCTTGCAAAGCGTATATGAAACGGCCGAAACATTGATTCAAAAAGGCCCTCGTCGCGTGTCTCCGTTTGCAGTGCCCTCAATGTTAATCAATCTGGCTTCGGGGCACATTTCAATTAAACACGGATTCAAAGGACCCAATCATGCGGTTGTAACCGCGTGTGCATCAGGCTCTCATGCTATCGGTGATGCGGCGCGTCTGATTGCGTTTGATGATGCTGATGTCATGGTGGCTGGCGGTGCAGAAGCCGGAGTAAACCGCATGGGTATGGCCTCTTTTGCCGCATGCCGAGCCCTTTCGACGTCCTATAATGATAACCCAGAAGCGGGATCGCGCCCGTTTGATGAAGGCCGCGATGGTTTTGTGATTGCCGAAGGTGCAGGGATTGTCATCCTTGAAGAATATGAACACGCGAAAAAGCGTGGCGCAAAAATTTATGCGGAAGTCGTCGGTTACGGTCTCTCCGGTGATGCTTATCACATCACATCACCGGCTGAAAATGGAGATGGTGGGTTTCGTGCCATGCGCGCTGCGCTCAAACGCGCGGGCATAAACCCTGAAGACATTGATTATATCAATGCGCACGGAACATCGACCCCGATGGGGGACGGCATAGAATGCGGAGCAGTTAAACGCTTGTTCGGATCGGCTTTGGATAATATCTCGATGTCGTCAACCAAATCGGCCATCGGCCATTTGTTAGGAGCAGCCGGAGCAGTCGAGGCGATCTATTCGGTTAAAGCCATTCAAACCGGAATTATGCCACCAACGCTGAATCTTGAAAACGTGTCCGAATCTTGTAAAGGCATCGACCTTATTCCAAACACCGCCAAGGAAAAGAAAATCCGCACAGTGCTTTCGAACTCGTTTGGCTTTGGCGGGACCAACGCGTCCTTGGTTTTGAGAGCAGTCGAGTAAGCCTGGCATGAAGAGAATGCTTTCCCTTCTGTTGTCGGCCTTGATTTTGGTCGCAGTCGGAGCGGTTTATGCTGTTGTGCAGTATAAACAGCCAAGCCAAAGCGCACAAATTCAGACGTTTGAAATCGCCAAAGGCCAAGGATCACGCCAGATTGCCGCTGATCTGGAGCAAAAAAAAATGATCTCCAATCAATGGCTGTTTTTGGCCGCGCTAAAAATCAAAGGCGCAGAGGCGACGCTTAAGGCAGGCGAGTATGAAATTCCGGCACGAGCCAGTATTAAGGATATTCAGGAACAACTAATTGCCGGAAAAGTCGTCCAGCGTAAAGTCACGATTGCTGAAGGGCTCACGTCATTTGAAGTGGTTCATATCCTTGAACAAACGCAAGGACTGGATGGAGACGTAACAGACATTCCAGCCGAAGGAAGTCTATTACCCGACACCTATCATTTCATATTGGGAGAATCCCGACAGGAAAAAATTGATCAGATGAAACAAGCGCTTGCAGAAATTCGTCAGCAATATTGGGATCATCGTGATGCGGATTTACCATTTTCGACATGGGAAGAAGCTGTGACATTGGCGTCAATTGTTGAAAAAGAAACAGGCATCGTGTCAGAACAAAAAACGATTGCGGGTGTATTTGTGAATCGCCTGAAAAACGGAATTCCACTTCAATCTGATCCGACCGTTATCTATGCCCTAACAAAAGGACGGCCAAAAAATGAAGGCCAAGGGCCTTTGGGGCGGCGATTGCTATCCAAAGATTTGGAAATTGACTCGCCCTATAACACCTATAAAAACGCAGGCCTTCCCCCGACACCGATAGCCAATCCCGGAAAAGCCGCAATTCTGGCTGTTTTGAACCCCGAAAAAAATGATTTTATCTATTTTGTTGCAGATGGCTCAGGCGGGCATGTTTTTGCCAAAACGCTGGCTGACCATAACCGGAATGTCTCCGAATGGAGAAAGATGCGCCACGAAAAAAATAACTTTGATACAAATAATAAACGGAAAATAGAAAAATGAATTCTGTTAAAAAATTAGTTGTTCTTGATCTTGATAATACGTTATTCGATGCCCTCGGACGGTGGGAAATATGTCTGGGACGGCTAATGGATGAATTTTCAAGAGCCAATGATATTTCCCTCGAAATAGTGGATACTCTGGTTCGTGAGGCGCATGGTCAGCATCGATTTAATGATGGGGCTGCGCTGGTGGATGCAATAATCGAATCTGATCCACAATTACACCAGAACGCATTGAGTAAAGAGAATGCGGGTATTAAAAAAAACTGGCTGGATGATAACGCAAAGACTGTCACATTTTATGAAGGTGTTTTAAATGCCTTGAAATTTTGGCAAAGACAAGGCGTGCGTTGCGTCATAGAAACGGATTGTGAACAGGTCGCTGTATACAGGAATCTTTGGTATCTAGGAGTAAAGGCCTGCAAACGGGGAGATCTTCAGTATACTTGCGAGGTTCTCGATTTTTTTGACAAAATATATTGTCAACCTGGAATTCAGGAATCAAAATCATATTTAAGTGAAGTAGAAAATGATTTTATCACAAGAGCAAAAGGAAAGACTCATGTCTGGGAAGACAGGACGTATAAACCATCAGCAGATCACATGGCACAAATTCTATTTGATTGTGACGTTCCTGCAGAAAATGCAATTTATATTGGTGATAGTTATAAAGATGGTGCAGAAGCAGCAACTGTTTCTCCACCCGTTGATTTTGTGTGGGCGGCTTACGGAACAAACGTAAATGAGGAAGTTCTCGGTCTTTACGCGCGGGTTGGAAGCAAAAGTTTTACCTACGGCATGCAGTCGATAAAAAAAATTATGAAGGAAAGGGACATTGTTCCGGCACAAATCCTCAACACAAAATTATCCGAAGTCCTTACCCTGTATGATTGGGAATTACCTGCGCCAATCAGGCAAATGTCCTCTTCCGTGTTTCCGCAACAAAATTTTGCTGTGACATAAATTAAAAATCTTATTTCTTTTCAAAGGCACATCCCGCAGGGACACCGAGCTTGGCGAGGAACATCGCAGCAGGACAAAATCCGGTAAATGCAGCCTGCAAAATATTCAGACCGACAAAAGCCGTCAGCAGCAGCCAATAGGGGCTAAAAATCTGGGACAAGGCAAGGCTAAGCAAAATCATACATCCAGCAAAAGCCATAATGGCGCGATCAACATTCATCTTCATTTGAATTAGTCCTTTTTATATTTGTAGATGTGCATCATGTTCCAACATGAACAATCTCTTTTAATTGTTTAGTTATGCATTGACTATATACCATTATTATTGTATCTACGCAACTATGAAGATAAATGTAATGACCATGAAAAAATCGGCTGAAAAAGCTGCGGAATTATTAAAAATATTGTCAAACCCGAAAAGACTGATGATTGTTTGTCATTTGGCAGAGGGGGAAGCATCAGTCAATGAGCTGGCTGAATTCCTTGATATGCGGGCATCCACTGTGTCACAACATTTGCAGATCTTGCGTTTGTCCAATCTGGTATGCACACGCCGCGATGCCCAGACAATATATTATTCGTTGACTCACTCCGCGTCTGAAGATGTGATTCAGGCTCTTTATAAGAATTTTTGTATTATGCCCAAACGAAGAATAAAAAAATAGAAAACTGGAGACTCCGTAATGAAATCATCCATATTGCTTGTATTTTTAATGACTGTATTTGGAATCTCTCCATCCTTTGCAGCTCAAGACTATATGGTTCAGGCAAAAAACACGCCAGACTTGAAAGTTGTTTTTGCAACGGTTGAAAGCGTCGACCAAGTACCCGCTCGTGCCAGAATCGGCGGAACGATTGTTGGACTGAATGTCAAAGAAGGGGATGTTGTCACGGCCGGTCAGGAAATTGCAATTGTCGGGGATGAAAAGCTGGCACTACAAATTCAGGCACTTGATGCTCAAGTTTCGGGATTAACGGCACAGTCGGTCAAAGCAGACGCAGATTTTCGTCGTGTTCAATCATTGATTGGTAGTGGGTCAGTTTCAAAATCGGAAGTGGATGCGGCAAAAGCCGCTGCAAGCAGCCGTGCAAATGACTTGAAATCAGTAAAATCACAACGGGAATTGGTTGAACAACAGGTCACGGAAGGGAAAATCCTCTCGCCCTCGAAGGGACGTGTTTTGCAAGTTCCATTCACAACCGGATCCGTTGTCATGGCGGGAGAAAATATAGCAACAATTGCTGCCGACTCTTATATTTTGCGCCTTCAATTGCCGGAACGCCATGCGCGGTTTATGAAGATGGGCGATAAAATTATCTTGAATGGAAATGAAATGGGAAACCAATCTTACAAAGAAGGCACGATCACGTTGGTGTACCCTGAAATTGAAAACGGGCGGGTGATGGCGGATGCCCATGTGGATGGTTTAGAAAACTATTTCATAGGCGAGCGGGTTCGAGCATGGATTTCAACCAGCGACAGGATGACAATCGGAGTTCCTGAAAACTATCTGGTTACTAAATCCGGCATTGACTATGTGCAGTTAAAATCAACAGATGGACAAATACTTGATGTTCCGGTTCAAAGAGGCCACAGCTTTAATCAAGACGGTATAAAAATGGTTGATATTCTTTCAGGTTTGCACGATGGCGACATCGTGATTGCCCCGTAAGGAGATCACAATGAAGCTCGGCATATCAGGATTTTTGACCAAATTATCAATCACATCCCCCTTAACGCCCCTGTTTCTTTTGACATCTGTCATACTGGGGGTAATGGCTCTGGTTTCAATCCCTAGGGAAGAAGAACCTCAAATCAGTGTTCCGATGATTGATATTTCAGTTCAGGCGGATGGATTGAAAGCCCCCGATGCGGTTGAGCTAGTGACAAAACCTTTGGAAGCTATTGTCAAAAGTGTGAGGGATGTCGAACATGTTTATAGCCAGACACAAGATGATCGTGTCATGGTTACAGCCAGATTTAATGTCGGAACAGATTCCGATGATGCCATTCTTAGAATTCATGAAAAAATTCGCGCCAATTACGATCAGATGCCGATGGACATACCCGAGCCGTTGATTGTTGGTCGTGGCATCAATGATGTGGCGATTGTCACGCTGACCTTGTCTCCGAAAGATGAAGTATCAGATCGTTGGACGGATGCCACACTTCACGATATTGCAGAAAAACTCAGACGTGAAATCATTAAAATTGATGATATTGGTCTCACTTATATTTCGGGCGGTAATGCCGATGAAATTCGTGTCGAACCTGACCCTGAAAGGCTGGCATCCTATGGTCTGACTTTGCAACAGCTGGTTGATAAAATCAGACAAGCCAACAGGTCATTTGATGCAGGATACATCCAGAAAGATGGCATCCATAAAAATTTGAAGGCCGGACAAACATTGCAACCCATTCCAGATATTGAACAATTGCTGTTGACCACGCGCGATGGCCGCCCTGTTTATGTGGGTGATGTTGCTCATGTAACCATTTCGCCACGACCCGCTTTGGTTCGGGTGACAATGTTGGAAAAAAATGGAGAAGAAAATTTAATCCAAAAACCTGCTGTGACATTGGCAATCGGAAAACGTGCCGGATCAAATGCTGTCGTGATCTCGAATGAAGTGATCGAAAAGATAAAAAGGTTAAAAGGCATAGTGATTCCTGATGATGTCAATATTGATGTAACCCGAAACTATGGCGAAACAGCCAATGATAAAGCCAATGAACTTTTGTTCCATTTGGCCTTGGCAACCGTGAGTATCGTACTGCTCATTGGCTGGGCAATCGGTTGGGTAGAAGGTGCTGTGACCTTTGTTGTGATTCCGACCACAATTATGCTGACATTATTTGCCTCTTGGTTGATGGGTTACACCATTAACCGCGTCAGTTTATTTGCATTGATTTTTTCAATCGGGATTCTGGTGGATGATGCTGTGGTTATGGTTGAAAATATCTCGCGTCACTGGGCGATGAAAGATGGCCGCAGTAAAATTCAATCCACGATTGATGCCGTATCGGAAGTTGGAAATCCGACGATTCTGGCGACCTTGACTGTTGTTGTGGCGTTGCTGCCCATGCTGTTTGTTGGCGGGCTGATGGGGCCATATATGGCACCTATTCCTGTCAATGCGTCTATCGCAATGATGATTTCGTTTGTGGTGGCTGTAACTTTGGCTCCTTGGTTGATGCGAGTGTTATCAAATTACATGCCATCCACACAACATATTGATCCTGCGCATGATAAAATAGGCCGTATTTTTAATCGCTTAGTCACGCCGGTCATTCAAACAAAAAAGAAAGCCAGATTTTTTTTATATATTGTCGGCGCGGCAACGCTGGCCTCTTTGGTTTTATTTGCAACAAAATCGGTTGTGGTCAAACTTCTGCCATTTGATAATAAATCCGAACTTTCAATTGTATTGGATCTGCCCGAAGGAGCAACCTTGGAAGATACGCAACGAACCATGATTCGTCTGGCAGAACGAATATCAGGTCTGCCAGAAATAACGAATTTACAGTCCTATGCAGGAACAGCCGCTCCCTTTAACTTTAACGGATTGGTGCGTCATTATTTTGTTAGAAGCGCACCGGAGCAAGGCGAGCTGCAAATCAACCTCACGTCCAAAGACGAACGGAGCAGAACAAGTCACGAAATTGCTCTTGATATACGCAAACGGCTTGATGGATTTGGAATCACAGAAAATTTGTCATGGAAATTGGTCGAAGTTCCGCCCGGGCCACCCGTCATGGCAACAGTACTGGCTGAAATCTATGGTCCAGATGCAGCCTCGCGTCGTGCAGCCATGGAAAAAGTCGAACAAGCCTTTAAATCTATACCGTTCGTGGTCGATATCGATAACAGTATCGGCGAACGCCGTCCGAATTGGCGTGTGTCAATTGATCAGGATCAGCTGGAATATTTTGGGGTCGAACAACAAGATGTCTATGACACTTTATCTTATCTGATGAAGGGAACAGTGGTCGGATATTCGCATCGTGGTGAAGAACGCAATCCACTTGAAATCGCTATTCGTTTGCCCAAATCAAAAATGACATGGAATGAATATTTGGCATCTATTCCTGTTCCTGCCAACCAGAGTCCGGGGAGCAAAGCAGTGGTCGAATTGGGCAATGTCGTTCATGGTGACAACGAACAGGGATCATTCCCGATTTATCGCCGCGACGGTCATTTTGCCGAAATGGTGCAAGCAGAACTGGCGGGCGAATACGAAGCCCCAATCTATGGAATGTTTGCCATTGGTGATGCTCTGGATAAAATCGACTGGGGGGCAACTCAAAAACCGATCATTAAATATCATGGTCAACCGATTGATGAACAACAGGTTACGCTGCTCTGGGATGGGGAATGGGAAATCACCTATGTGACGTTCCGAGATATGGGGATCGCCTTTATGGTGGCTTTATTGGGCATCTATGTCTTGGTGGTGGCGCAATTCCGCTCTTATACATTACCGTTGGTTATTCTGACACCGGTTCCTTTGACTCTGATCGGGATTTTATTCGGGCATTGGATTTTCGGTGCGGCCTTTACCGCAACCTCGATGATCGGCTTTATTGCGTTGGCGGGGATTATCGTCCGTAACTCGATCCTGCTGGTTGATTTTATCCGTGAACGTCGCACGCATTCGCAAAACTTGCGGGATGTGTTGATCGAAGCCGGATCAATCCGCGCCCGTCCGATCCTGCTGACCGCATTGGCGGCCATGATTGGCGCAATCGTCATTTTGGCAGACCCGATTTTCCAAGGGCTGGCAATCTCGCTGCTCTTTGGTCTTGCGTCTTCGACCATCCTGACATTGCTGGTCATTCCGGCGATTTACATCGTCATGCGCGATGATGGCAAACCACAGACGTTATAGGGTACCCCAGCGAAAAACGGGGCAAGATTTGATCTGCCTTAAAATGCGATAACAATTTGATATGATTGGGAAATAAATGGTGGCGGTAGAGGGATTTGAACCCCCGACCAAAGGATTATGATTCCTCTGCTCTACCACTGAGCTACACCGCCATGGTAAAAAATGAAGCCCTATATGCGAAATTATGGGCACGTTGTCAAGGCACTTTCAACGCTTTTGATCGAGATATTGGCACCCCACCATCGTGTTTATGGCCATATTGGGGTCAGGCAGCCTTTTTTATGTGGGACAACTGGGTTTCGGTGATCCACCCGCCACCAATAACGCGACCGCCTTGATAGCACACGGCGGCTTGTCCGGGGGATACACCATATTGCGGATCATGCAGGGTAATGGCTGCAACCCTATCGGCTTGACAAATCAACGTAGCAGGAACGGCGCGGGTCGTAGACCGTAATTTTACATCGATAGAAATCGGGCTGGAAAAAGACGGGTCAATCAACCAATTGCCATTTTTCAACAGGACAATATCCCGCGCCAAGGCTTCCTTGGGGCCGACAATCACTTGGGCGGATTGCGCGTCCACGGCAACCACATATAAGGGCTCGTTATTATCAGTAAATCCTCCTCCAATACCCAACCCTTTGCGTTGCCCGACTGTGTAATGAAGAATGCCTTCATGCTCGCCCAAAACGCGTCCGTCAAGATGAATGATCTGCCCGTGACGCTTGGCCTCGGGGGCTATTTTTTTAACCACAGCGGTATAATCCCCGTTGGGAACAAAACAAATATCCTGAGAGTCTGGCTTATCGGCGTTGACCAATCCCAAACGATCCGCATGGGTACGAGTCATATCTTTTGTCCAACCGCCTAAAGGAAAGCGCAGGAAATCAAGCTGGTCTTGCGTGGTTGCAAACAGGAAATAACTCTGATCTTTGGTCGGATCAACCGCACGGTGAAGCTCGGACTGGCCGATCTCATTCACAATGCGTTGAACGTAATGACCGGTCACCATACAATCGGCATCAAGGTCACGTGCGACTTGTAACAGATCTTTGAATTTGACGGTCTGATTGCATTTAACGCAAGGAATAGGGGTCTCACCCTTCAGATAGCTGTCAACAAAATCATCAATGACGGATTGCTTGAAATTGTCCTGATAATTTAAAACATAATGGGGAAATCCACGCTCTTCGGCGACGCGTTTGGCATCATAAATGTCTTTTCCGGCGCAACAAGCCCCCTTGCGGGCAACAGCTTCGCCGTAATCATAAAGCTGGAGCGTGATCCCGACGACGTCATAGCCTTGCTCGTGGAGCAAAGAAGCCGCAACAGACGAGTCAACACCGCCCGACATAGCAACGACCACGCGGGTATCGGAAGGCTTCTTATCAAATCCTAGTGAATTCATGGTGGGAACTATAATGTGTTTGATGGAAGAAATCAACTATTTGCCATAAATATTAAACCCAATCGGGTTTGCTGCCTGGCAATGCCACGATCAATCCGTCCAGATCGTCTGTGACGATAATCTGGCAGGATAATCTGGACAATTTTGTCAGGTTAAAGGCAAGGTCGAGCATATCGTCCTCTGCTTCGGACATTTCACCCTCTTCGGGCATCACTTTGTCCCACCAATCAGGATGGACATAAACATGGCAGGTGGCACAAGCGAGCGACCCTCCGCAAGCCCCTTCGATTTTGTCCATATTATGTTTGACGGCAATCTCCATCACCGACAATCCGACCGGAGCATCGATGGTTTGAATAGAACCATTCACCTGAATAAAATGTATTTGTGGCATATCAATTTAATCCTTGAATAAACGTGCGCTAAGCTTGTCCCACACCTTGATAAAGTGCTCAACGTCTTTTTCGCTGGTGGTATATCCCAAAGACATGCGCAAAGATGCAAGTTGCGGACTTGGTTCAATTCCCATCGCAGTCAAAGTGTAAGACATTTTTGTTGATCCGCTGGAACAGGCTGATCCGGCACTCAGGGCAATCCCTTCCAGATCAAAAGCCATCAGCAGGGTTTCACCGCTTGCGCTTGTCACAACGATCATGGACGTGTTGGCAACGCGCGGAGCATGCTGTCCCAGAATGCGCACACGGTTTGATGATTGCTGAACATGCAGTTCGATCCGGTCGCGCCAGACAGAAAGGTTTTGATAAGAATCCAGTGATGCACAGGCCTCAACGGCGGCCACACCAAATGCGGAAATTCCGGCGACATTCACAGTGCCGCCACGTTGACGGCGCTCTTGTCCACCACCTTCGATCAAACGCGGGACTTGAAGTCCTGCTGCACCGATTAACGCACCAACACCGTGTGTTCCACCGATTTTGTGTGAAGAGATGGTCAGAAAATCAACGCCTAGACTTTCGCGGGTAAACGGAATGCGACCATAGGCCTGAACGGCATCACAATGAACCATAGCGCCAACGGCTTTGGCCATGCGGGCTATTTCTGCAACGGGCTGAATAACGCCGGTTTCATTATTGACCAGCATCACGGAAACCAGAGCCGGAGGAGTCGGATGATTTAATAAATCCTGAAACGCAACCACATCAATAACGCCGTCTTCTGTGACAGGAATTTTTTCTGCCGCAACACCGCATTCAATAATCGACGGATGCTCGATTGCAGAAATTAAAATCCGTTGCCCCGAAAATCCTTTCAGAATGGTATTGTTGCCTTCGGAAGCGCCGGAGTTAAAAATGATTTGTTGGGGGGAAACATCAAGTGTTTCAGCAATCTGGCGTCGAGCTGTTTCAACATGCTTGTTGGCTGCGCGACCAAAAGAGTGAACAGATGCGGCATTGCCGACTTCTCCCATGACTGAAGCCGCCAAAGCCAAGGCATTGGGGCGGATCGGAGTTGTTGCATTATGGTCAAAAAATAGATTTGTCATCATCAAGACTTGAAATACAAAATATCCACAGCAAAATCAATGTGTTATGAGAAACTATTGGACTTACCACCAGAAAATGTTCTATATCTTCAAAAAATAACCATAAACGCTTTATACGGGAACACATGCCAGGAATTATTATTAACGGCCCTGCCGGGCGTCTGGAAGCGCGTTATCACCATTCCAAAGTCGAGAATGCTCCATTAGCATTGATTCTGCACCCTGCGCCAGAGCGTGGTGGAACAATGAATCACCGCATTCCATATACAATGTTTAATACGTTCAAAGAGCACGGTTTTTCGACGCTACGGTTTAACTTCCGTGGAGTGGGTGAAAGCCAAGGTCTTTTTGATAAGGGCGAAGGAGAATTGTCCGATGCTGCAGCCGCACTGGACTGGATGCAATCAATCAATCCGAACGCCCCTTACGTTTGGGTTGGCGGCTTTGCCTTCGGTGCATGGATCAGTATGCAGCTTTTAATGCGTCGCCCTGAAATCAAAGGCTTTATTGCAGTGTCTCCACCAGCCAATGAAATTGATTTCAGCTTTCTGGCACCTTGCCCGCAATCAGGACTCATTCTTCAAGGAAATAAAGACAATATTGTACCTGAGCCAATGGTTGAAAAGGTTGTTGAGCGCTTGAATGCCCAGAAGGGGATTGCGATTGACTACCGTGTGATGGACGGAGCCAATCATTTTTATAACGATCACATGGATGTAATGGTTGAACATATGCACGATTATTTGAATATCCGTGAAGTAGGTCAAACCGTCGCATTGCAGGGGATTTTGCCCTCTGTTACACAGGAAAAAGCCAAAAAGGCTGCCTAACTCGACATAAAATAAATATAGTCAAAAGAAATTCAAATAGAGGGTGTGTGCCATGCAAGTAAATATTACTGAGCAACTTGAAATGATCTGGACATTGTCAGAAATCGCAGCTCACGATGGACATGCAAGCTTTAAAGTGCGTGGAGATGATCTTGTTAGAAAGCTTGATTGCTGCGGCTTTACAGTTGATTTTGTGAATGACAAACCGATGCGCTTGCGCACAAGATCTTTGGATGTTGTGCTTGTGTCCAGTGACAAAAAAGAAACGGCAAATGACCCTATTTCTGCTTCGAATGTTATCAAATTTCCAGTGATAACCACCGATTTAAATTATTTGCGCGGAGATGAAAAGGCACTTATCACCCTCTATCGTGAAGTAGAGCACCTTCTTCCAGTAAAAGCTCTTGGTGAAACCATCTCTTGATTATTGGTTTTTAAGGAATTTTAGAACCTCTTCAATGTGTCCGGTTACTTTAACCTTTCTCCACGCAGCGGAAATGATTCCTTTCGCATCAATCACGAAAGTTGCACGGTCAATCCCCATATATTTTCGTCCATACATGGATTTTTCAACCCACGTACCATAGTCATCACAAAGTTCTCCACTCTCATCGGACAGTAACGGAAAATTCAGACCATATTTTTCCTTGAACTTTTTATGTTTTTCAACACTGTCTTTGGATACGCCGATAACAGGTACATCCAGCGCATTGAATTTGGACAGGCTCTCTGAAAAGTGGCAGGCTTCCTTGGTGCATCCGGGCGTATCATCCTTGGGATAAAAGTATAAAACGAATGTTTGTCCGGCATAATCCTTGATCGATATGGTCTCACCGCTATCTCCGGGGGCAGAAAAATAGGGGGCTTTATCTCCGGCATCAATCTGGGGCATTGTTATTTTTCCTTATGTTATTTTCTTATAAAAAATTGTGTGTCTTTTGCGTTCTATCAATCGTGTAAAAGATTCGGCTTGGAATATCTGTTAGAATAATCAAGTATAATATAACCAAGTGTTTGGAAACAATGAAGGCTGTTTTGAATTTTCTTCGCAAACCCATTTTCTTAGCATGCGAAATCATTGGTATTGTCCTATTTCTGGGGCTATCCGCCATGGTGTTTATGCTGTGGAAATTTTCAAATGGGCCGGTCGACATCACATTTGCTGCCGAATATGTGAAGGATGCGTTAGTCGAGGAAAATTCAGAAACCAATATGACGTTCCAAAGTATTGTTGCTGAATGGCCTGAATATGATGGACCGATTATTCTGGGTATCAGCGGAGTAAAATTGATCGAGAACAACCAAACTGTTCTTGAAATTCCACAATTAGGCGTTCAATTATCTAAACTTCCGTTCTTGATTGGCGCGATAGAACCGGAAGCAATTATTGTCAGCAACCCAACTCTGAAATTGGTGCGGACAAAAGAAAATGGCCTGCATTTACTGGTAACCAAAAGCACTCCAAAAATTTCTGATGATGTAACAAATGAAAAAACCGCAGATGTGACCTTGAAAGATATAGGAAACAGTTTCTTTAAAGGAGGAAATCTTCCTGACTATCCTCAACTTCAACCTTTGGCTCATCTTCAACGGGTTTCTGTGCGTGATGCTCGTGTTGTAGTGGACGATCAAATATCAGGAATGAGTTGGCAAATTCCTGATGTCATGTTTGATCTTGATCGTCAGGAAGATAGTTTTGATCTGTCCTTGTCCTATCAGGAAAATAGAGAAGCAGAAACTCCTAAAGCATCTAGACTTTCTTTGAATTTGGTTCGTCATCGGGATCAGGTTTTAATGAAAGGAAAAATTAAAAATATAAATTTTGCGACTTTGGCTAGAATGTCATCACCTGTGGCATCGCTATTGGATCAAAAATTCATCATTGATGGTGAAGTCTCTGGCGTGCTGGATATGGACTGGACACCTGAAAAAATGAACATTTCTTTGTCCTCCGAAAAAGGAGACTTAAGCCTTGATAGATTATATGAAGCACCGCTGACATTCAGCAATTTATCCGCCAATATCTCTATGGATCGGACGGCTCAACAACTGAAAATCAGCGAAACCCATCTGGATATTAATGGGACAACAATCTCCTTGTCCGGTGTCAGAAATATGGATGATCAGGGGGAATATTTTCCTTTGACCGTGACAATTCCGTCATTGGATTTTGCGCAAATTCATAGCCTGTGGCCTCCCACGCAAAAAGAAACCGCTCTGGGTGAATGGATGACGACAAAGCTTTCAGGTGCAACCGTAAGAAATCTGGAATTAACACTACCTATCAACCTGAAAGATTTAACCGATATTCCTGCAGAACAAATTCAAGCGAGCATGTCATACGAAAATCTGAAAGCGGATTATCGTACCCCAATGATTCCGGCTGAAAACGCAAAAGGGACAGCAACGCTCAAGAATGATATTTTGGACATTCTGGTTGAATCCGGAAATATTGCGGGTTTAAAAATAAAGAATGGTCGTGTTCAAATCACACATTTAACCCACCCGACCACCATTGGGGATGTTAATATTGATGCAGAATTGACAGGGTCTTTGTCAACAGTTTTGGACTATATCGATAAAGACCCAATCAATCTTACTCAAAAAATAGGCTTGAAACCGAACGAGGTTAAAGGGACGGGGGATATAAAAGTTGCGGTCACATTCCCTGCGCTTTTGGATTTACCAGCAGATGACGTGATTGTAAAAGTGGACGCGACATTAAATAATGTTTTGTTGCCTAAAATCGTTCGTGGCCTTGATATGTCCGGAGGGCCTTTTGCCTTGAAGGTAGAAGGAGGATCGTTCGAGATTTCAGGAAACGGCATGCTGGATGGTCGCAATATCGATGTGACTTATTCGGAGTATATTAACCCGCAAAATGCCCCGTACAGCAGCAAAATAAAAGCAAAATTAGTATCAGATGAAAAATTGCGCCAACATTTTGGAGTGAACCTGAGTGAATTTGTATCGGGAAATGTACCGCTTGAAATCGACTATCTGGAACCAACCGTGGGGCAGGTGGATATTGATATCACGGCAGATTTGACTCCTGCTAAATTTTTTATTCATCCGTTGGATTATCTAAAAAAATCTGGAGTGGCTGGGAAGGCAACCGCCAAAGCCATTGTCCGCGACCATGATATTCAATCGGTTAAAGATATTCAGATAGAAATCACGGACGGAACATCTGGTTCCGGAGAAGTAAAATTTGGAAAATTGGGGAAAGAATGGGATGTTGTTGGTGCAAAATTTTCGCGTGTGAAAATTGGAAAAACCAATGATTTTAATCTTGATTTGACGATCAAGGAAAAAAATATTTTGGATATAATAATAAAAGGAAAAAGATTTGATGGCCGCCCGTTTATTAGTGGACGTAAAAATAAGGAGTTAATATCGACGGAAGAGAGTTCAGGTGTTGCAGTCAATGCGATTTTGAATGTCGATAAAATTATCAGTGGTGAAGAAGACGACCGGTTTTTAATTTCTCCGAATGTTAAGATCAAGACCAACAAAAAAGATGAGGTCGAGTTTCTGAATCTAACCGGAAAAACACCAAAGGGAAGCGTAACTGCGTCTTTAAAGCCGAATGTCCAAAACCGTATGGAACTGGATATTACCTCGAATAACGCAGGTGAAACGCTATACGCACTTGATTTATACGATCAGATGGTTGGTGGGGGTTTGCTGATTAAAGCCCATCAAATAAAAGGCGGAAAAATAAACGATATGGTTGGCAAAGGCCAGATCACAGATTTTACAATTGTCAAAGCGCCGATTTTGGCCAAGTTGGTAAATTTATTTTCCTTATCCGGACTATCGGAACTCCTTCAAAATAAAGGAATTGGTTTTACCAGACTCAGAACTGATTTTGAATGGAAGAATCATAAAGGGGAGCGAGTTATCGTCTTGAAAAACGGAAGAACGTCCGGATCATCCATCGGATTAACATTTGGTGGAAATATCAATCAGACAACCAGCATGACCAATCTGGAAGGAACAGCCGTTCCGATGTCCGAGGTCAATAGCCTTGTTGCAAAAATTCCGTTGCTTGGAAAATTATTGGGTGGATCAAGCGGAGGTTTGATTGCTGCAACTTACACGATGAAAGGGTCGAATGAAGACCCGACCGTGTTTATCAATCCGTTGTCGGTTTTAACCCCTGGATTCTTGCGTTCGATTTTGTTTGAGGGCGACACGGATTTTGAAGACGAACCCGCCAAGACATCGCCCCCGAAGAAGAAAAAATCCTATAATCAATAGGAATGAAAAACCTATGCCTTAAGTAAGTTTAATCAAGGCATGCTTCTTTTTGCCCGATGACAATTTGATATATCCGTCATCGGTCATATCCGACAAAGTCACCAACTGACCACCATCGGAAACAGATGCATCATTGATTTTTGCGCCGCCACCTTGGATTAAACGCTTGGCCTCGCCATTACTGGTGACCAAACCTGTCTCGCGCAAAGCATCAATCATGGTCATGCCTGTTTTTAAAACGCTCTCGGTTACTGTGATAAACGGGAGGTCATCACCCACACCGCCTTGCTCGAAAGTTTTACGCGCCGTTTCAGCCGCATCAAGCGCAGCTTGTTCTCCGTGGCAAAGCTTGGTGGCTTCAAACGCCAGAACTTTTTTGGCTTCGTTAATGTCCGCGCCATCCAATAGTTCCAGCTTGGCAATCTCATCCAAAGGCAATGTGGTAAACAGCTTGAGGAATTTGCCGACATCGGCATCTTCGGTATTGCGCCAGTATTGCCAGTAATCATAAGGGCTGGTCATATCCCCGCGCAACCACACGGCGCCGCCTTCGGTTTTACCCATTTTGGCTCCCGAAGCCGTCGTCAGCAAAGGACATGTCAGAACAAATAATTCTTTGCCCAGTTTCTTATGCGCCAGATCAACACCGTTAATCATGTTACCCCATTGGTCTGACCCGCCTATTTGCAGGATGATCTTTTTGTCCTGATACAAATGCATAAAATCATAACCCTGAAGTATCATGTAATTGAATTCAAGGAAAGTGAGGGGTTGTTCACGATCCAGACGCAGCTTGACTGAGTCAAAGGACAACATCCGGTTGACGGTAAAGCATGTTCCGTAATCGCGCAGAAACTCCATGTAATTGAGTTTCAAAATCCAGTCGGCATTATTGAGCATCTCTGCTTTGTTACCGTCCGTCCCATAGGTGATAAATTGGGCATAACAGTGTTTGATGCTATCAACATTGACTTGAATATCGTCAACGGTCAAAACCGGACGGGTTTTATCTTTAAAAGAAGGGTCGCCGATCATGGCAGTTGCTCCACCGACCAGCGTATAGGGTTTGTGACCGCATTTCTGAAACCAATACATCATCATCACGGGAACAAGATGCCCGATATGCAAACTTTTGCCTGTGGGATCAAACCCGCAATAGGCACTTTGCTGACCCGAAGCCAAAATGGCATCCAACGCATCGAAATTCGAGCATTGATGGATAAATCCGCGCTCTGCAACAATATTCAAAAAATCCGATTTATACTGGGTCATAATTCACACTGCTTTGTTTTTGAAGAGATTTATGGTAGCAAATGGGTATGGATTTGCCAACGACTTTTCCCAGATTATATAAGGCCATCGGCCTGATGTCCGGCACATCGCTGGACGGGGTTGATGTCGCCTTGATTGAAACCGACGGCCAAGGGGTCGTTGTGCCTTTAGGTTTTGCCTATAAAGAATATCCCGAAGATCTGCGACAATCCATCCGTCAATGCTTTGGCGCGCGCACTGGTAACGACCAGACCGACCAAGCCGAATGTGACCTGACCCTGTTTCACGCTGTGGCGGTTCGGGAATTTCTGACCCAAGAATCTCTGGATAAAACTGATATTGACCTGATCGGTTTTCATGGTCAAACCATCACCCACGATCCGGGAAACGGATTGACATGGCAACTGGGCAACGGAAAATTGCTGGCCAATGAGCTGGGCATTGATGTTGTCAATGATTTCCGCACCAATGATGTTCAACAGGGAGGGCAGGGTGCACCGCTTATCCCCGTTTATCATTATGCCCGCGCCCGTGTTTCCAATTTGAAGAATCCCGTGGCAATCCTCAATATCGGCGGCGTATCGAATGTAACATGGATTGGTGAGGACGAAGACGATATCCTTGCCTTTGACTGCGGCCCCGGTAACGCGCTGATTGATGACCTAATTCTGAAAACAACGGGAGAACGCTTCGACCGTGACGCAGGCTGGGCTCGTCAAGGCAGGGCAGACCAGGACGTTCTGGCGCGATGGCTCGCCCATCCGTTCTTTGATGCGCCTGCACCAAAATCTCTGGATCGTGATGCATGGGATGTTACCACAATCTCGAATTTTCCGTTGATGGACGCGGCTGCAACGCTGACAGAATTCACCATTCGCACGATTGTCCGTGGCGCAGATTTGTTTCCGCAACCGGCAAAGGCATGGTACGTCACGGGCGGTGGGCGGATGAATCCGGCGATCATAGATGGGTTAAAAAACGCATTAAACACACAGGTTTATAAAGTCGATGATCTGGGCTGGAACGGGGACGCATTAGAGGCTGAAGGATTCGCCTATATGGCTGTGCGTCATCGCTTGGACTTACCAATCTCTTTCCCCAAAACCACGGGCTGCACCGCACCGCTCACGGGTGGAAAACTCCATAAAGCTTAATCCTTCTGCCTCCCGTCATCCTCGAGTCAGTCCAGAATCCATCTTTTTCTGGATTGCCTTGCTGTCGCTCGCAATGGTCGCTGGCAGGATAGAGAAAGCAAGGGAGGGAGAAAAACTACAGGGAAGAAAACAGGGAGATCGAGTTCGATAAGATAGCCTTTGTGAGGGAGACGAGCACGACCCCAGAAACTACCTACCATGCACACCTTCTTTTTACCACGCGGGAGCTGACCCCGGAGGGTTTGGAAGCCAAAAACCGAGCATCCTTTTCCCTCGTTTTTTGGTATATTGGAGAGCCTGATTTTATAATTTCGTGCAGAAGATTCCTGCACAGTATCTACACAGGTAAAAACGCTGATTTTTATTTGTTGTATATCAAATGGTTACAATAACTACCACCTTGAAACGGCATGACGGTGATGGTTTGAAATGATGATAGGTGAAATGAAAAAAGGCAGAAAAAGTGTAATTATGGCAAATAATAACCAAAATTTCGCCATATTTTTATGAGACTATGAAATATAAGGTGATTTATTCATCTTACACCAAGACACCATAGACCGACCATATTGAAGCCCGATGTTAGTCTCCTCCTAACATCGGGTTTTTCATTGTCAGATGTTTTATCAACTGCTGTGTCATCGAAATAAGACCGATTAGCAAACTTCCGATTAACAGCCCAACAAAAGAATAGGCTATCAAGTGAAGGGCGCCTGTCAGGATCGAAAGTTCGAGATGGTGGATTACATCTGCGATGACTGTCAATTGCATGGCCACAAGTTCACCACTGATAAACAGCATGGCTGCGGCACCCACAATCGACATGGTTTTCATCAATAAAGGGGAGTAGCGGATAATCAGCGCGGCGGTTCTTCGCTTGTAGTGTCCGGCTTTATTGTCTTTGGCCGTTGCGTCTAAGTGAAGGGCTAAATCGTCCAAACGGATCAATCCTTTTACAAGGCTGTATATGCCTTTGGTGACGATAAATCCCACGATGGCAAGGGTCGATAAAAGCATGACCCAGCCCGCTTGTGGCATGAGCTCTTTCATGCTGGACATGGCAATAAAAATTATTTCAATCGACATAACCAGATCGGTGCGGATGGCTCCTTTGACCAATTGGTTTTCAAATTCTTTCTGGGTTTTTGCCGTTTTCGAACGGTCGTGATGGGGATCGTGTGATTTTCCGAATTTTTGTTGTAGCGCGTGGATGACTTTTTCTGCGCCTTCATAGCCCAGATAGACTCCTCCGATTGCTAAAATCGGAGTGAGAAGGGCGGGGGTGAAGGTGTTGACCACCATTGCCAAAGGAATAGCGATGGCTTTATTTATCAGGGATCCTTTTTCAATGGCCTTGATAATCGGGATTTCCCGTTTGGCATCTATTTCAAATTCGGTGAGGGCTTGGGCATTAACCGGAATGTCATCAATGACCACGGCAGAGGCTCCTTTTGCACCCGCCCCTGTCATTGCGGCGATGTCATCCAGAGTTCCTGCTACGATTTTTGTGTTGGCGGCGGCTTTGGCCATGATGGCAGCTACGTCATCGAGGAGGGCTAGAAATCCTGCAGACATTTTTTCTTTCTTCTTCGGTTTTTCTCGCGAAAGTGGGACTCTAGAAAATTAAGGTCTTACAGGTCACCGTTTTCACGGGGAAAGCACTCGGAAAGACTTTTACAACAGGCCTAATATATATAATTTTGCTGTTTATCCAAGTGCAAATTGCTGAGGGGACTCTGGCAAGGAAGCGGAATTTAAAATTTCAAAGGCGACCTGTGCCGTGGCTTGAGTTGCCGTGTCATTTCTGGTTGTTATTTGTTCAAGTAAAGCGTGAATTCCACTGATTATTTCTTCTTTGCTGACTGCGGTAACAAAAGCGGGATTTATAGGAAGCGGGTATGAAAATTGAAAGGACGTTACTGCTTCAAGATCCCCTTGCCATGCAACATATGTTTTGTTTTCCGATATATGAACAAGTAACAAAGGGTTGTTAAGAGAAACAGAAACAGAGGGTTTGTCAAAAATTTGACCGGCAAAAGGGATGGTCATTTTTTTCAGGGCTTCACATTCTGTTATGCACGGGTGATTGAGAAGTTTTATAAATCCTAAGCTGCACAGATGAGCTGTCAGTTTTTCATTATCAGATTGGCTGTCTAAAATGGTTTTTAATGGGGCAATCAGGGTTTCTGGATCGCTCCCAATATCCAGCCAAGCGCAGGCCAAATTACCAAAGTTTGTGGGCAGTCCTGTTGAACGTTTCAGGGCTTCGAGGAAATATGGTTGGGAGGTTTCAATCAATTCCAGATTGTTACAGCGTGCCAAAGCAAAAGCAGGAAAAAGAAAAGAGTCTGCGTGTGTGTCACCGATGCTGATGGTTTTCATGGTGTCGGACAAAAGAGGGAGTAAGGCTTGATGAACGGTTGGGCTTTGAGAGCGGATCGCTGCACAGAGGACGATTTCTTGATCATTAGGGTCAAATAATGTGGGGTTTAGCAACCAAGGCAGGAATTTCGCGAAATCATCCGGAGATCCCTCGTTCAAAACGATTAAGGCGAGTGTGCTGATGCGTTTCCGGATTAAGAATCTTTGTTGAAGCGGATTTTCTATGGCTACGACTAGCTTTTCCAGTTCTTGTAATTTGGCTTGGTCGTCTTTTGTCCATTTTTTTGGCATATTTACCCTCCTGTGCTTTTTCGGGAATTTAAAGCAGAGTTATAAAAAATGCAAATATATTATGCAAATGGTGTTATCTTTTACTTTTTCAGGTAATCGCGAATTAAAAGCTCGGCAATCTGGACGGCGTTGAGGGCTGCGCCTTTTCTAAGATTATCGGCTACGCACCAGAAATTCAGGCCAAAATCAACGGTCGAGTCATCGCGCATCCGTGATACAAAGACATCGTCTTCGCCTTGAATTTCAACCGGTGTTACGAACTCCATTTCGGATTCAAGGTCGATGACAGAAATGCCTTTGGTCTTTTGTAGAATAGCCAAAGCATCCAAGGCCGAAAGTTCGCGTTCAAACTCAACATTGACCATTTCTGCATGGCCGATAAACATTGGCACACGAACGCAGTTGGCGCAGACTTTTATGTCGCGCCCCAGAATTTTCTTGGTTTCGACATCCATCTTCCATTCTTCTTTGGTGCGGCGGTCATCCATAAAGACGTCAATTTGTGGAATGGCGTTGAAGGATATTTGTTTTTTGAATTGTTTGGGTTCAGGGGTTGCATTCATAAAAATGGAACGGGTCTGGTTGAACAATTCATCCATGGCTTCTTTTCCTGCACCAGAGACAGATTGATAGGTCGAGACAACAACCCGTTTGATTTTGGCTGCATCGTGTAATGGTTTAAGAGCCACAACCATTTGAATGGTTGAGCAATTCGGGTTGGCAATAATGCGTTTCTTTTTATAATCGGCAATGGCTTTTGGGTTTACCTCAGGGACAACCAAAGGTACGTCAGGGTCCATGCGGAAATGTGATGTGTTGTCGATGACGACTGCTCCGGCTGCGGCTGCCCGAGGGGCAAATTCTGCCGAGATTGTCGCACCCGGGGATGAGAGAACAATATCGATGCCTTTGAAGTCGAATTTTGCCAGATCCTCGATCTTGATGTTTTTATCGCCGAATGAGACTTCTTTTCCTGCCGAGCGAGCCGAGGCCACAGCATGAATTTCAGAGACCGGAAAATTCCGTTCGTGAAGAATTGTCAGCATTTCATGCCCGACATTTCCACTCGCACCGACGACAGCAACTTTATATGACATAATATTCCTTTAGATAATTTTTGATGAAAAATCCGTTAACTCTTTTGTGATAGAGTGCCTTAGCATTTTTTTCAAGACCAAGTACGAGCAATGGCATGATTGAGCCTAAAAAAACAGAAGAAAAGGACGGATTTGTCCAAATGAAGTCCAATTTACTCGCGACAATGAGTCACGAGATGCGGACACCCATGCAATCTGTGTTCGGATTTCTGGAATTGATGCTATTAGAGCAGCCTACGGATAGAATAAAAAACATGATCGAGCAGGCCATGATGTCGGCATCGGGTGTTCTTGAAATTCTGGATGATATTCTGGATGTTGCCAAAATTGATGCTGATAAAATGATTCTGGATCGGTTCGAGATTCCTGTCCGGACATTGGTTCGTGGTGTATTGGAAGCGTTGGAGCCAAAAATTGCACAAAAAGATGTTCAATTGTTGGACGATGTTGCCTTGGATGTTCCTCCTGTTGTGATCGGCGACCCGAAAAGATTGAGGCAAATCCTGATTAACCTTGCGGGGAATGCCGTGAAATTTACCGCGCAGGGGCATGTAACTTTGCGGGTGAGTGTCACCGAACAAAATCCATTGCGTTTATTATTCGAAGTCTCTGATACGGGGATCGGAATCAGTGACGATGTTCAAAAGAAACTTTTTGCACCGTTTACGCAGGCGGATAGTTCGACTTCGCGCGAATTCGGTGGGACGGGGTTGGGGTTGTCGATTTGCAGGAAGCTGGTCGAGTTGATGGGGGGTAAGATCGGTGTTACAAGTGAAGTTGGTCAAGGCACAAATTTCTGGTTTAATATTCCGATGGCTGAAATGGATGAAGATATTTCAGGAGAGCCTTTTCCTGATTTGGCAGGTTTGACTGTTTTGTCGGTTGAAGATCACCCGCAAGCTGCGCGCGAAATTGTTTCGACTCTGTCTTCTATGGGCGCGCGAGTTGAAAGTTGCAAGTCGGCGGGAGAAGCTAAATCCATTCTTGCCTATCGACCTTTTGATGTGGTCATGTCTGACCAGAGTTTATCGGACGGGCTGTTGGGGCTAGATGTTATCCGTTATGTGGCAGATCGTTGGCCGCAGTCCGGTTTGGTCATGTATACAGCGCGGGATGATTCCGGAATGCGTCAATCCTTACAGTCTTTAGGAGCTGTGTATCTTGAAAAGCCTGCCAGCCGTCGGGGATTGGGCGAGGCTGTTGCTAAAGTGGCGGCTCATCAAATTTCAGATTGTTCCGATGGGAATGGAAAAATTCTGGTGGTTGAAGATACCGATTCTGTACGAGAGATGTTCAGGCGTCAATTCGAAATTCTCGGTGCGGATGCTGATTATGCCGCGAATGGTGCCGAGGCACTCGCCTTGATGGAAGCACACCGTTATCATCTTGTGCTGACTGATCTTCATATGCCGCGTATGGACGGGTATGGGTTGATTAAAAATATCAGATCCAATGAAGATGATTCGCAGCATTTGCCAGTTGTCCTTTTGACAGCAGATATTCAATTGGCAGGGTATCGTTCCTATATGCCTTTGGGATTTGATGAATGTTTGCTCAAGCCTGTTTCGCTGGGGGTTTTGCGCCAGATGTTGATCCGCTGGGGTGTGCCCATTGATAAGGCGCGTCAGGAGTTGCCTAAAACATTTCAGTCTTTAGAGAGAAAAAAATTATACGATAAAATTCTGCATGAAAAAAATGATGACGAAGATGATCTGGGATATTTCTCGCTTGATCTTGACGTTTTGAAGGAACAAATGGGCGAGCTTAATCAATCGGCTATTGATATGTTGGCGCAGTTTCCAAAAATGATGTTGCCGTTGATCGAAACAATGAAAAAAGTCAACGAGTCCGGAGATTACGTTGCACTCAAGGAGGTTGCCCATTCGCTCAAAGGTGCTGCGCGGTCGGCGGGCGCTATGGCTTTGGGCAATTTGGCAGCCGAGCTTCAAACCAAAGCAGAAAGCGGCGAGCGTGATGCCGGATTGTGCGTGAAAATTTCTCAGGAGTTTTCTTTGGTCGTACGGGATATTGCGTCGCTCAAAGCAGGGGCTTTCTAATCCGGTTTATTTTTGTTTGGAGTATTTTTCCAACGCTTGTTGCAGGCTATTCATGCGCACGAAATAACTTTCACGGGTTTCTATCAGAAGGTTTTGCCAGTCTTCAAATGGGACAGACTCAGTCACTTTGTATCCTGTTTTATAAGCGTATGGTGAAGCAGCATCCCATTCTTTGGCTTGTTCCAAAAGAGCTTTGAGTTTTTGTGGGTCTTTGATGACCCATTCAAAAATTTCCGGACTGATTGTTGCAGACAGGCTTTGCGTGTAAGCATGCGGATTGTCTATCGTTTTTGTTGTGGATGTCGGCAGGGTCTGGTCAGAAGATTTTTTTGCATTAAGATCTTCGGTTTTAGTTTGTTGGGGGTCTTTTGTTCCCGGCCAGCGATTGGTGTCAAATTCCAGACGCAGTTGAGCGACCAACAGATAGAGGGTTGCTTTGTCCATGTCGCCTGCATCAGCCAGTGCTTTTGCAGACAGCAAAAGGCCTTGTGGAGGAATGTTTCCGCGATGGGTTTCTATTTCCAAAATAAGATTGTTGATTTCTTGTGGCGAGTTGGCAGTCGCTGCCAGTGACAAATTTTCCCATGGTTTGAGTTGTTCGGGTTTAATCAGCGTCTCTTCTATTTTTAGGGCAGGGTATGGATTTTCTTTTTGTTCCGGTTTGGCTTCCGCTTCAGGAGGCGGAGTGTTCAGTTTTTGCTCTAGCTCTTTTCTCTCTGAATCCTGATTGGGTGTGATGACCATTTTCTTCATTCCGCCAATTGCTTGTCCTTGTTTCGAGAATATATCGGTCTGCGCGATGGATTGTTTCGGGGTAAGGAAAACACACAGCAAACATGAAGTGATAGACAATGCTGTGAATATAGAAAATTTATTTGAATGCTTTATTGAATACTGGGGCATGGCATATTGTCGACTTGTTGGCGGGTTAAATATCTGTTAGTATTACTCAATATAATATATATTCATTATTGCTGCGGTTTAAACAAGGCTCAATGAAAAAATAGTTATTCTGTCTGATTGTTATGTATTATGATGTGTCATAAAAGGTCTTCGAATTTTGTCCTTGTCTGCGTAATCTAAATTTAAACGTTATTTTTTATTCGAGGTGATATATGTCGGAGCAAAGCTTGACCGGACATGAGAGATTCTTTGACAAAGATGAGATTATTGTCAGTAAAACAGATTTAAAAGGCCATATCCAATATGCTAATCGTGTTTTTATGCGAGTTGGTATTTTTGAAGAAAAGTCTTTGATAGGAGCTCCCCATAGTATTCTGCGCCATCCGGATATGCCGCGTTGTGTGTTCAAATTGTTGTGGGATAACATTCAAGCTGGTCGCGAGATTTTTGCTTATGTTGTGAACCGCGCAACAAATGGCGACCATTACTGGGTTTTGGCGCATGTGACGCCGAGTTTGGATGGATCAGGGAATATCAATGGTTATCACTCCAATCGCCGCGTTCCTGAACGACGGACGCTTGATGAGGTGATTCGTCCTATCTATAAAGATCTTTTAAGGATTGAAAATTCCCATTCCAGCCGCAAAGACGGAATGGTGGCCTCTCATAACCATTTACTCGACTTGTTGAAACAGAAAGGGTCATCTTATGATGAATTTATCTTCTCTCTCCAAAGCTAAGGCAGTTTTGGGCGGCCTCTTTGTTATTTTACTGATCGGTATTTTCTCTGTTTCTATGCATGAGGGGTTTTTCTCTATAGACACGGGGATTCTTGTTGTGGGAAATATTTTGTGCTTGTTTGGATTCTTTTTGATTTCCAAAGCGCAGGTTTCCCTTAAAGCAGCGATTGATGCATGCGAGAAACTGAGTGCCGGAGATTTTTCTGTGCGGATCATGAATATTCGCGATCATGGTGAAGTTGGCCGATTGTTATATGGTATTAACGATATGGTTGATTATATGGATTCTTTTGTCCGTGAATCGACGGCGTGTATGCAAGCGGTTAGCGAGAATAAATATTTTAGAAAAATTCTGCCTAACGGGATGCGTGGTGCTTTGGCTCAAGGGAGTGAAACAATTAATAAAGCTCTGACCAGTGTTGGAGATAAGATGAATCATTTTACCGCAGTGGCCAATGATGTTGATTCATCCTTGTCTCAAGTTGTTCGTGATGTGACCGACTCTGTTGATGCTTTGAAATTGACGGCGTCCAATATGGATAATACCGTTCGTGCTGCCAATCAGAAAACAGAAATTGCCAATTCCGGAGCTGGGGAAATGGCTATGTCGGTCGATACAATTTCTTCGGCTTCCGAAGAAATGTCAGCATCGATTTCCGAGATTAGCCATCAGGTCAGCAAGGCATCCCAAATCTCTATGCAGGCGGCAACTGATGCCCAGAAAGCAAAGGGAACTGTGGTTGATATGGTTGAAACGGCACAGCGTATCGGACAAGTTGTTTTGTTGATTGATGATATTGCAAAGCAGACAAATTTGTTGGCGTTGAATGCTACTATCGAGGCTGCCCGTGCGGGTGAAGCCGGTAAAGGTTTCGCTGTTGTTGCGAATGAGGTTAAGGCCTTGGCCGAACAGACTACGCAGGCGACCGATGAAATCAGAAAGCAAATCTCGGCTATTCAAGATGCGACCGATGTTTCGGCCAAGTCGTTTGAAGAAATTACTCATGTGATTGAGGAAATTAATCAATATACCTCGAATATCTCTGCTGCTGTTGAAGAACAAAGTGCGGCGTCGCGCGAAATTGCGGCTAGCGCGCAGCGGGCTTCGACGGGAACAACCTCTGTTTCATCGAGCATGAGTGATTTGGCACAGGAAATAGGGATTGTGAGCGAGGCTGCTGGCCAAGTCACAGGACTGACCGACATGCTGTCCAGTCGGACGGTTGTTGATGTGCAGGCTTTGCTGGAGAAAATGGCACGGTTTATGACGGAATTGCGCAAAGTTGCTTAGTGTTCGTTCATAAAGCTTATGTCTATGGGCTGCAAATGGCGGTTTTCTGAGCTCCGGTTCATGAAAGGCCGCCATTTTTGTTCTGTCATCAATTCTGTTGTTTAAGGGCGGATTCTAAGGCAATTCAGAAAAAGATGGATTCCGGCCTGCGCCGGGATGACAAGGAGGTGGGGGGTGTGAGTCGGAATGGCGACAGGGAGGAAACAAAGCCTCTAACATCATGATTTAATTAACAAATTAAATTTGCTGTTACTCCCACTCGATGGTGCCGGGGGGTTTAGAGGTGATGTCATAGACAACTCGATTGATGCCACGGACTTCGTTGATGATGCGGTTGGCGACACGTCCCAAAAAGGCATGGTCGTAAGGGAAATAATCCGCCGTCATGCCGTCGGTCGAGGTCACAGCGCGCAGCGCGCAGACATTATCATAGGTGCGGTCATCGCCCATCACGCCGACAGTTTTGACAGGCAGTAAAACGGCAAAGGCTTGCCAGATTGTGTCATAGAGGCCTGCGTTTTTGATTTCTTCGATATAAATTTTGTCGGCGTTGCGCAGCACATCCAATTTTTCGCGGGTGATGTCGCCCGGAATACGAATAGCTAGACCAGGCCCCGGGAACGGATGACGACGGATAAAGTCTTCGTTCATGCCCAGTTCACGCCCCAATGCTCGGACTTCGTCTTTAAAGAGTTCGCGCAACGGTTCAACCAGTTGCATATTCATACGCTCTGGCAGGCCGCCGACATTGTGGTGGGATTTGATCGTGACCGATGGCCCCCCGATAAAGGAGACCGATTCAATCACATCAGGATAGAGTGTGCCTTGTGCCAGAAAATCCGCGCCACCAATACGTCCCGCACAGTCTTCAAAAACTTCGATAAACAGGCCGCCGATGATTTTGCGTTTTTGTTCGGGGTCGGACACGCCCGCGAGTTTACCCAGAAATAAATCGGATGCGTTTTCGTGGATCAGCGGAATATTGTAATGATCTTTAAACAAGCTGACCACTTGTTCGCTTTCGCCCGAGCGCATCAAGCCGGTATCAACATAAATACAGGTCAGTTGATCGCCGATGGCTTCATGGATCAGGATCGCGGCAACAGACGAATCCACGCCGCCTGATAATCCGCAGATAACTTTTTTGTCGCCGACTTGGGCGCGGATTTTTGCGATGGCTTCCTGACGAAAGGCATTCATTGTCCAATCGCCTTGACAGCCGCAAATTTTATGGGTGAAGTTTTTAATCAGTGCTGCGCCATGCGGAGTGTGCACGACTTCGGGGTGGAATTGTACGCCGTACATTTTTTTATTTTCATTGGCAACTGCGGCGCACGGTGCGCCTTCGGAAATACCGACAATCTCGAAGCCTTCAGGCAATTTTGTGACGCGGTCACCGTGGGACATCCAGACCATTTCTTTTTGTCCCATTTCCCAAACACCGTCGAACAAATCGCATTGTTTTGTGATCTCAACATAGGCACGTCCGAATTCCTTATGATCCGAGCCTTCAACCAAGCCTCCCATTTGTTGACACATGGTTTGTTGACCGTAACAAATGCCCAAAACCGGAAAGCCCATATCAAAAACACAATCAGGGGAGCGTGGGCTGTCTTTATCTGTGACGCTGCAAGGTCCGCCCGACAGGATAATCCCGCGCGGCGCGTAGTCTTTGATTTTTTGTTCGGTTGCAATATTGAACGGCCAGATTTCACAATAGACACCGCTTTCCCGAACCCGTCTTGCGATTAGTTGGGTGACTTGTGATCCGAAATCGAGGATCAGAATATGGTCGTGTCGAGTCTCTATGATTGTCATAATATTGCCTGTTTCTATCGGGTGTCTCATTATTTTTAGTGTTTTACGGGCTATGAATACACAAATCAAAGGTTTTGTGTATTCAATAGTGTGATAAAGTGTTGTGATGATGATTGATCCTCAGCCTATCTCGCTTTCTTTTGAATTTTTTCCGCCTAAAAACGACGCGGGTCGTGACTCCTTATTGGTAGAGGCTACAAAATTGGCGGTTTTACGGCCAAAATTTGTCACGGTGACTTTCGGTGCGGGGGGTAGTACCAAATCGGGGACGTTCGAGACTGCGCTTTTTCTCCAAAAAGAATTGGGGCTCACAGTCGGAGCGCATTTGAGTTATTTCGGGACACCCAAGGCCGAGTTATTCGCGTATGCCGATAAGTTATGGGAAAATAATATCCGCCATCTTGTTGCTCTGCGCGGGGATCTTCCCGATGGGCAAAGTTTTTCAGATTATGGCGAGCCCGATTATTTCGAATATACCAGTGAATTTGTCGAAGCTTTGTTGGAACGCCACCCGTTTGATATTTCGGTCGGGGCTTATCCCGAAAAACATCCTGATGCTCCGTCTTTGGCCGCCGATATTATCGCGTTACAAAAGAAATGTGATGCGGGGGCTGCGCGTGCCATCACACAATTCTTTTTTGAAACTTCCGTTTTCCAGAATTTTTTGACCAAAACCGGACAAGCCGGAATTTACACACAGATTGTTCCCGGATTGTTGCCTATTCACGATCTTCAAAAAATATGCGGATTTGCCGAAAAATGTCAGGCGCATGTTCCCGATTCAGTTAAGAAAATGTTTACATCTTCCAGCGAAAATGCGGGGGTTCATCTATTAGCGACGCAAATTGCCGAGCTTCGGACTATCGGCGTAACGCATTTCCATTTCTATACACTCAACCAATCGGATATGATTATTCGCGCTTGTCAACAAGCGGGAATCAGGCCGTAAAGATTTCAATAGAGTTCTTTGATTTATACAGGAGATTAAAATTATGGTTCTTGCTACCAATCTGGGTTTTCCGCGCATCGGCGCACGGCGCGAGTTAAAGAAAGCCACCGAAAGTTATTGGAAGGGCGAGATAACTGAAGCCGAATTGGTCAAAGTTGGTACCGATATTCGCCGTACAAATTGGCAAATACAAAAAGATGCCGGTCTGGATATGATTCCGGTCAATGATTTTTCTTTCTACGATCAAGTTCTGGATATGTCTGCTTTGTTGGGTGTTATTCCGTCCCGTTATAACTTCAATGGTGAGAAGGTTGATCTGCCGACCTATTTTGCGATGGCACGCGGCAATGATTCCGTGACCGCCATGGAAATGACTAAATGGTTTGATACCAATTACCATTATATCGTTCCTGAATTCGACACAGATACGACTTTTAAAATCTCATCGGATAAAATATTTGATGAAACGTCCGAAGCTCAGGCGCTCGGCGTTACCGTACGTCCTGTTCTGGTTGGTCCTGTTACTTATTTAACATTAGGTAAAGCGAAAGATGGCAGCAACCCGCTTGATTTACTGCCAAAGATCTTACCTGTTTATGCGGAAATTCTGGCGCGTCTGAAATCCATGGGTGTTGAATGGGTGCAAATTGACGAACCTATTCTGGTGATGGATTTAAGTAATGAGCAGAAATCTGCTGTGCAGACATCTTGTGATGCTTTGGCTCAAAATGGCGTTAAAATCTGTTTGACCACTTATTTTTGTGGTTTACGTGACAATGAATCTTTGACGCTCTCTCTGCCCTTTGATGCGTTGCATGTTGATTTGAAACGCGCACCGGAACAACTCGATTCCATCTTGAAACATTTTCCTAAGGACAAAATTCTTTCTCTGGGGTTGGTTGACGGGCGAAATATCTGGAAAGCCAATTTGCGGCAGGCTCTTAAGATTGCCCAACAGGCCAGTGATAAATTAGGGCTCGCCAATATCTGGATTGCGCCAAGCTGTTCTATGATCCATTGTCCGAATGATCTTGATTTTGAATCGCGGATGGATGACCAGCTTAAAAGTTGGTTGGCATATGCCAAACAAAAACTGGGAGAAGTTCATTCTTTAACTTTAGGGCTCAATAGTGGAGAGGCTGCAATCGAATCCGATTTATCTCTCAGCGATATTGTCGCCAAAGACCGCGCCACGTCCTCACGCATCCATAATGATGGCGTCAAGCAACGCATGACGTCTCTTGAGCCCACTATGTTTACCCGAAAATCTGAGTTCAGCCATCGACGCTCAGCGCAGCATACGGCTCTTTCTTTACCGTCTTTTCCAACCACATCTATCGGGTCTTTTCCACAGACCAAGGAAATTCGTGAGACTCGTGCCAGTTTTAAAAAGGGGACGATTGACCTTGCTGCTTACGAACAAACCATGCGGCAGGAAATTGAACGGGTGATCCGTTTTCAGGAAGATCTGGACATGGATGTCCTTGTTCACGGTGAACCGGAACGCAATGATATGGTCGAATATTTTGGCGAGCAGTTACAAGGCTATACATTTTCGCAGAATGGCTGGGTTCAATCTTATGGTTCCCGATACGTCAAGCCACCAATTATTTTCGGTGACGTATCCCGCCCGACACCGATGACGGTCGAATGGTCGGCCTATGCCCAATCTTTGACCACGCGTCCGGTAAAAGGCATGTTGACCGGCCCAATTACCATGTTGTTCTGGTCGTTTGTTCGTGATGACCAGCCGCGCTCTGAGACTTGTAAACAAATTGCTCTGGCTATTCGTGACGAAGTCCGTGATCTTGAAGCCGCTGGCATTAAAGTGATCCAGATTGACGAACCTGCTATTCGTGAAGGTTTGCCATTACGCCGTGCCGATTGGAATGATTATCTGGATTGGGCGGTTGATAGTTTTCGTTTGTCGGCCTCTTGCGTTGCTGATGAAACACAAATCCACACCCATATGTGTTATTCCGAGTTTAACGACATTATTGACTCGATTGCCGATCTTGATGCTGATGCCATTTCGATCGAGACCAGTCGTTCACAAATGGAATTGCTGGAAGCCTTCGTGAATTTCGATTATCCGAATGAAATCGGACCTGGTGTTTATGACATTCACTCACCGCGAATTCCCACTCAGGAAGAAATGGTTATTCTGTTGGAGAAAGCAGCCACTGTGCTTGATCCTTCCCAAATATGGGTTAATCCGGATTGTGGTTTAAAAACCCGTGGGTGGGCGGAAGTCGAACCTGCCTTGCGTCACATGGTTGACGCCGCCAAGACACTCCGCAAACGCGTCGGATAACTTTTTAAAGCATTACTTTTCCAAAAGGGAGCCAATCGGCTCCTTTTTTATTGACTTTGTTCATCTTCCGTGATAGGAATTTATTCATAAACGCTATTTTTTTATCTTTTGCCCGAGCCCCTTAGGTTTCGGGCTTTTTTATTTTCTTTTTTGAATGAGGATCACATGAAAATCAAATTAGGCCTTGGCTTCAGTCACGGACATATTCTCAATACACCCAATGTTTTAATACCATCCTCGTTATCCGGTTTGGCGTATTGGCAAGACCCAAGCGACACCTCAACCATCACACAAAGCGCAGGGGCGGTGTCTGCCATTGCGGATAAATCAGGGAATACGTCTGGTGCAACGCAAGGCACAGGCGCGTCTCAACCGATTACAGGAACACGCACAATTAACGGAAGAAATGTTCTGGATTTTGACGGAGCGAACGACCATCTTATTTTACCAAGTGCGCTTTACAGTATACCCGCCGCTAACTCCACTGTTTTTGTGGTCAATGCGCGGGACACCAACGGGGCTGATTTGCGTATTATCTATGGGCGTGATGCGGGAGGCGGTCGTTATGGGATTGCGGCGAATGTTGGAACGTTGATTACGGTAGCCTCTGGAACGGCACAGCCGCAACGAGCAATTACCTACGACAATAACGGGCATATCATGGGGATGCGGCGCAAAGCCAACAGCCTCTTGCCGTTGTTTGATGGGGTATTAGAACCTCACGATGGTGGCTTGGATGTGACATTAACAGGGCTGGACATTGGGCAATATCCCACAGGGATTTCAAGATTTAATGGAACAATCGGTGAGGTTATTATTTATAACCGCGCTTTGAGTATTGATGAGATTAACCAAGTCGGGGCTTATCTATCGACAAAATGGGGTATGACCTATACGCCGTTCTCTACACTTGATACACTTCTTCCTGTGGACACAAGCTACGTGTCTTTCGGGGATAGTATTGCCGCTGGATCAGGAGCAACCGCAGCACAGTATAACTGGATGAATAGACTGTCTACGTCGATCAATTCGGCGGTTTTAAATAAAGGGTCAGGCGGAACAGTTCTTCAAAACTCCAATGATAGCAGTGGATTTCCACGCTCAGGAAACGGGCGGGATCGATACGCGACCGATGTTCTCAGCACAAACAAGCGGGACATGCTGGTGATGATGTATGGCTTTAATGACATGCGCTATACGGCTGCTCCGGCGACCATGAACGCTGTAAATTTTGAAAACGATATGCGCGAGGTTATAGACGGCCTCTTATCGGGCGGGTACGACGCCGACCATATCGTCATGTGTTCGTTGCCCTATATAGATGATACGCGCTATTTAATCGGATCGGCTGGATTTACAGGTTCAAACGCCTATATCCACAAATCTTATAACGATGCGTGTCGCAGGATTGCGATTGATTACGATCTGTTCTTTGCTGATCTTTATAATTACATGCTGGACAATGGCGGGACAGCTCTTTTGAATCCTGCTGATGTTCACCCGAATGATGACGGCCACGCCGCTATTTACGAGGCTATCTTGGCAGCACAAAAAGGATCGTCCCTTGCCTTCCAGCCGACCAATCTAACAGGGTTGTCCTTGATGATTGATGCGTCTGACACGTCTACAATTACAGAGTCCGGTGGGTCTGTTTCCCAAGTGGATGATCTGTCTGGAACGTACAACAATATTACACAAGGCACAGGGGCGGCACAAGCAAGCACAGGAGCGGCCACCATCAACGGCCTGAATACGCTTTCCTTTAGTAGTGCAGGGATTGCCAATTACGCTTTGGCGAATCCGATCAATTACACCACGGGTTATACGTCTTTTATTGTGTCACTGCCGAAAGATAATGCCGCTAATAAACATTATTTTGGTGGAGCTGGGAATTCATTCTCTCACCGATTAGAGTCAACAGAAAAACCACAAATTGTCAAAACGGGGGCTGCGGTTCGCCTGACGGGGACAAATGCCTTATCGGTTGTCAGCCCAAGCATTTTGACGGCGGTAACGTCTACGGCTGGAAGCGCGCTTTATAGTAATGGCGTTCCAAACGGATCAAATGCAACAGACCCAACATACGCCGACACACTTACAACAATCGGTGCATCATCAACCAGTTTCTACGGAGATATTGGAGAGATGCTGATTTACAACCGTGTGTTAACCACCACAGAAATTAACCAAGTCGGCAACTATCTGGCTGATAAATGGGGGATCACATGGACGGATGTTTGATTGTTCCTTTACAGGATTTTTATCTTGATCTTGCGTGTCCAAATGTGACAGGATCGCCCCGGTTCAATTCAATTCGAGAGCATAAAAGGAATAGAAATGTCCAGTCATATGGAAGCCTATAAAATTGGCGATGAAGATACCCGCCCATGGGGGTCTTATAAAGTAACCGATGTTGGTATGGCGAATGATCTGGAATTTTGTGAAAAGCTGATTATCGTCAATCCGGCTAATATTTTATCTTTGCAATCCCATGATTTGCGGCAAGAAACATGGCGTGTCGTCAAAGGTGAGCTGACCGTTGTTCTGAATGATACTGTTATCACTCTTCAGGCTGGTGAAGATATTTTTATCCCTAAAGGGGATATTCATGCCATGGCCAATCTGACTGGTGAAGACTGTCACGTCTTCGAGCGGCAAGAAGGCACGTGTCGCGAAGAAGATATTCATCGTTATATGGATGCGTATGGACGTGATGTTGCCGAGGCCAATAATCCGGTTGTGGCAGCCAGTCTTGAAACTTACCAAAACATTCTAAACAAAATAAAAGCCCTGTAATTAGGGCTTTTATTTTATAATATTATGCCGCTTTTGACGTGCGAGATATTTTTTGGTCATACTCGCCGACCTCAGGGAATTTCGTTGTCAGCATGGAGTCAATCAATTCAAACATGTTGAACATTTGATCTTCGGACGCGGGGCTTTCCACCACAACCACCAAAGATGGCTTGTTTGAAGATGCGCGGATCAATCCCCATGTGCCGTCTTCCAAAGTGAAGCGCACCCCATTGACCGTTACCAAATCCACGATTTTTTGTCCCATCAATGTTTGATCGGATTCTTTTATACTCTGATAATATTTGATTGCATCATCGACTACGCCGTATTTTTTGTCATCGGGACAAAATGGCGACATGGTTGGTGTTCCCCATGTTTTGGGCAGATCATTTTTTAAATCCGATATGGATTGGTCGGCATTACGATCCATCAAGCGACAAATGGTGACGGCGGTTAAAACCCCATCATCATAGCCCCGCCCTAGTGGTTGATTAAAGAAATAGTGACCACTTTTTTCAAATCCGACCAAAGCACCTATCTCATTCACACGACGTTTCATATAGGAGTGTCCGGTCTTCCAATAATCTGTTTTTGCGCCCAGTTCTTTGAGAACAGGGTCGGAGTGATATAGTCCGGTTGATTTTACATCCACAACAAAACAAGGCTTATCATATTGTTTGGCTAAATCGCGTGCCAGAATGACACCCATTTTATCGGCAAAGATTTCTTCTCCTGTGTTATCGACTACACCACAACGATCACCGTCGCCGTCAAAACCCAAACCGATGTCTGCGCCGGTCTCGATAACTTTTTTGCTCAAAGCGTGGAGCATTTCAAGATCTTCAGGGTTAGGGTTGTAATGAGGGAAGGTGTAATCCAGTTCGCAATCCATTTCGACAACATCAACCCCAATGGCACGCAAAGCTTCCGGTGCGTAAGCCCCTGCTGTTCCATTGCCGCACGCGACAACGGCCTTGAGTTTACGCGATATTTTTCCATCTTTGGTCAGGTCTGCGATATAACGCTGTTTCATGTCACCGATATATTCGTAAGATCCTCCGGCTTGTAACTGATAACTTTCGGTTTTAACGATCTCTTTCAAGCGGGACATTTCATCTGGGCCAAAGGTCAATGGACGATCAATACCCATTTTAACACCTGTCCAGCCGTTTTCATTATGGCTGGCTGTGACCATGGCCACAGCGGGGCAGTCCAGTTCAAACTGTGCAAAATATGCAACGGGAGACAGAGCCAATCCAATATCGCGAACCTGACATCCTGCCGCCATGAGTCCAACGATCAAGGCATTTTTAATAGAGGCACTGTAAGAGCGATAATCGTGCCCCACGGCAATTGTTGGCGGGGTAATACCGCGTTCATGCATAATTGTTCCAATGCTCATCCCCAGAGCCTGAATGCCCCGAAGGTTCAGTTGTTCGGGAAACAGCCAGCGTGCGTCATATTCTCTGAAACCGCTTTCTTCGATCAAACGGTCGCGTTCATAGCTTTCTGTATTTGGTTTTATAGCCATTCTGTTCCCTTTCAGAGGTTTTTGGGTCATTCGCGGCTTACCTTAGCGAAAGCCGCCTGCAATTCAAGATTTTTAATGCTTTGCAGCAAAAATATTATGATTAATGCCTTTCTTTATCGCTTCCCCTCTTGAAATGCAAGGACAGGACGCTTATTTAAGGAGCACTTTTAAAAGGCAAGCATTTGCTTGCAGGGTCTATTTTTTATTTGACATAAAAGATAGACTTTTCTATTGCTTTGTGTCATAAGAGCGGTGTTCAGAAAATTCATCGGGAGCGTTTAAGAATGTCAGAAAAAATCAGACCAGTCCGCAAGGCCGTTTTACCTGTTGCAGGACTTGGTACCAGATTATTGCCCGCAACCAAAGCTATGCCCAAAGAAATGTTGACGATTGTCGACCGTCCTTTGATCCAGATGGCCATTGAAGAAGCTCGCCAAGCTGGTATTGAAGAATTTATTTTTGTCATGAGCGCGGGAAAAGATGTTTTGCTGCGCCATTTTGAATGTCCGGATGCACTGATGGAAATGCTGGAAAAACGTAATAAAATCGAGCACATGCAAAAAGTTCAGGAGTCCTCGGTTCCTGATGGTGCGATCAAAACAGCTTCGCAAGACATTGCTCTTGGTCTGGGGCATGCTATTTGGTGTGCCAAAGATCTGGTTGGTGACGAACCTTTTGCCATTATTCTTCCCGATGATACCGTCCGCCACCCTCAAAGTTGTCTGGCTCAAATGATGGATGCTTACAATCAATCTGGCGGTAATGTTGTTGCGACTTGTATTGTTGACCCGCAGGATGTCTCAAAATACGGCATACTTGATCTTTTTTCCCGCGATGGAAACATGGTTGGCATTAAAGGTTTGGTTGAAAAACCAAAAGCCGAAAATGCTCCATCGGATATGGCTATTTTCGGACGTTATATCTTACAGCCAGAAATCTTTGCCTATCTTGATCGCCATGAAACCGGAGCAGGCGGAGAAATCCAATTAACCGATGCCATGGTTCATTTGATTCATGACCAACCTTTCTACGGGTTTGTTTTTGAAGGGGAGCGGCTGGACTGCGGACACGAAGTCGGTTTTGTGAAAGCCCAGATTGCTTATGCCTTGGATAAGGATTCTATTTCTCAGGAAATTGCAGATTATATGATGGAAAAACTGCGCGAATATCATGCAGAAACCATGGCAACTCAAAGTCCCAAAAGCCGACAAGAGGCGGCCTAGATTTTCATCATTGAGTGTCAGCGAAGCAATCCAGACAAAAATGGGTTACGGCCTGCAACGGGATAACGATAAGAAGCTAAGCCGCTTTGCTGATATCTTTAAACGCTTTGTGTTTTTTGATTTCCTTGAGCAAGGCTGCCATTTCCAAAGAGGCCATTCCGCGCGCATCGAATTCACCGACGCCCAAGCCTTGCATGATCGAAGACGCAAACGCGACCCGATTGCCGAGCGTCGCCCGCGCAACCTGAATATTCATGCCGTCCAATTTATCTTTGATCGTTTCGTTCAAACGGGATTTGGCAGGAACGCGGTTCATCACCAACATCAACGGTTTCTTTTCCTGAACGATAATTTTAATGGTCGGCGCACACGCCCAGACATCAAGCGGCGAAGGCTGCATGGGCATCAACACCAGATCAGCCAGACGAATAGCAATGCTGGACTCGCTTTCGGCATGGGGGGGCGTATCAATAATGATGTAATCGAATTCACGTTGGATGCGGGGTAATTCGCGCATCATTTTCCAACCTTGGGTCTGGAATAAAGTGATCTTGTTTTTGCGTCCCAAAGTCTGCGATCGCATTTTATGCCATTCGGTCAAAGACCCTTGCGGGTCAACATCGATAATCAGGACTTTGCCTCCTGTCTGGTCGAGTGCAGCGGCGAGCTGCGCGGATAGGGTGGTTTTTCCTGCTCCGCCCTTGTGCTGGGCAACGGTAAAGACTTTTCCGGTCATATCAATTTTCCTTGGGGTTTCTTGGTTCTACCTGAATTTTTCTAATAAAAGCAAGTGTTTCACAACGACCCGTCACATATAATAAGTTTTCATATTATATAAATAGTAAATAAAATCATCTCTATCTGGTGCATAAACCTGCGAAAAATAGTAGAATGAAATCAACATTAAAAAACATAAAGGCAGGAAAGATGACAGCATTTGGGGGAATTTACGGAGCTGTCATGCTGTTTGTCATGACCTTGATCGGCGTTTCGTTGATCTTTGAAAAAAAATCCCGCATTTCCCCCACACCGGTTTTACGTCACGTCAGAACCAAAGCCCTGTCCATGATCCCGCTTTCATTTGACGGAGCTCATAAATATCTCATTGCTGATTTGGGCTGTGGTTGGGGTGGGTGTTTGTTCGCACTGCTCGGAAAATTCCCGCAATCAACCATTACAGGCTATGAAATCTCTCCTTTCCCGTTTGCCCTGTCAAAAATCAGAACTTTTTTTCAAAAAGACATATCTGTCTTGCGTGAAAACTTTTTTGAAAAAGATTTGTCCGGTCTTGATATTGTTATGTGCTACTTGTCACCGTATCACATGGAAAAACTGGTTCCGCAATTCCTGACCATGAAATCGGGCAGTGCTATCGTATCGTGCTCTTTCCCGATTAAAGACTGGATTCCGGTGAAAACTGAATATGTGCGCGGCTTGTTTGTCACTATTCCTGTTTTCTTATACGTCATAAAATAATATAACCCCTCTATGACAAAAATTGCTGCCCCGACCCCCGACGTTATAAAAGAAGCTGCCGATCTTATTCGTGCGGGTGATCTGGTGGCCTTCCCGACAGAAACGGTGTATGGCCTCGGGGCAGATGCAACCAATGGCGAAGCCGTCGCAAAACTATTCGCAGCCAAAGGCCGTCCAAGTTTTAATCCGCTCATTTCTCACGGTGCAAATTTGGAAATGCTCTTGGGGGAGGCTGATTTTGATGACCGAGCCTTGGCTCTGGCTGATAAATTCTGGCCGGGGCCTTTGACCATCATTTTACCAAAATCACAAACCGCAAGGATTTCTGATCTGGCCTGTGCGGGATTAAAAACAGTGGCTTTGCGTATACCCGATCACGCCGTTGCTTTGGCCTTGATTAAAAAATCCGGTGTTCCTATCGCAGCCCCTAGTGCCAATGCATCAGGGACACTTAGCCCAACCGCCCCACACCATGTAGCAGATAGTCTGGGGGGTGCAGTCCCATTGATTTTGGCAGGCGGTGCAACGCAATTCGGACTGGAATCAACTGTTGTTGATTTAACGGGTGCTGAGACTGTCATCGTCAGGGCAGGGGCTCTCACAGCAGAAGACATTTCAGACTGTATCGGTTTGTCTGTGACCTATGAATTGTCTGCCGCAGATAAACCACGCTCCCCTGGGCAAATGCTCCGCCATTATGCGCCCAATATTCCTATTCGCCTCAAAGTCATTGATCTTGAAAAAGGTGAAGCTTTACTCGCTTTTGGCTCGACTAAATTTATGGGGATCAAAGGTGGTGGGAAAGCGGGCGATCTCCCCCCGAACCAGATTCGCAATCTCTCGGAAACAGGGGATTTGTTAGAGGCCGCCGCCAATTTGTTTTCCTATATCCGCGCCTTGGACAAACCTGAACATACGCGCATCGCCGTCATGGATATTCCGAATACGGGAATCGGCATCGCGATTAATGATCGTTTGAAACGTGCATCAGAAACCTAGAACTTTTGGGAAACTAACTGTTATAACGCCCTGTGCGGCTATGATCGGTTTTGAGAAGATCAAGAATATCAATCGGAGAAATAAATCCGTTGGTCAATCCGGCAATCCCGCCGAGATTATCAGTCGGAGTCCATGACGAAGCCAGTGGAGCAACATGGGATGATTTGACTCTGACCCATGATTTCTTGGATTCATTATACACATGATCGTATGTTTGTTGGGCATTGGCTGCCAGAACATTTTGGGTGGCACTGTCTATGTCTGCGCTACAACTGGAAGTGGGCTCGCTTTCAATCTGGAATTTATTGTCAAAGAACGCATAAACCTCGGCCAAAGATTTTTCCTGCCCCGACTTGTTATAGAACACATTCTTATTCGCTGCCGCCGCCTGAGGGAATGCATCGGCGGCACTGGAGGTCGGGTTGCTGCGTAACGCAGTCAAAAATTTTGATGCGCCGTTTGGTCCCATAAAATGCGCCATATAAAGCTCGGTCGATCCAATGTCGCCGCCGACACAGCTTTCCAGATAGTTTTTGTTCTCGGAGGCGAGTTCTCCGGCCATCAACGAACAGATTTCGGCATTATTTCGCAGATTAAGAATTTCTGCTTTAACCGATTTGTCGGCAACTTTGCCGTTTGAACTGATCTGGTCGGCATATTTTGACAGGCCATATTTGTCACCATATTTATTGACCATGTTCAGCCAGGTTGAATCAATAAACTGGTAAAGACCGGTCGCAGAGCTCGTTTGGGCCTTTGCATCGGCCTTAAACGAGCTCTCGACTTGGGCTTGCTGAAGAAGATAGGAAAAGTCAACGCCGGTTTTAGCACTGGCGGACTGGATGGCAGAGGCAATTTTTGCCCCCGCCTTTGTTTTTAAGGCGGACAGATCACTGGAAACGGTGCTGTTTTGTCCTGTAAACATAAAAAATAATCCCTCTGGATAAAGACATTGCAATCTCTGTGCCAGTCAGGACAAAATATGCTATGATTTGGAAAATCAATGACTTAAGGAAAATAATCAATGCCTGACTATATCCCCCCGATCTCTGACATGAAGCTTTTGCTAGAAAAAGTGACTCCCTTATCCGGCCTGTCCCGTGATGATCTGGATTTGGACATGATTGATGCCATTTTGGAAGAAGCCGGAAAACTGGCAACCGGAGCAATTGCACCGTTAAACGAGTCAAGCGACCGCGAAGGCGCGGTTTGTACAGATGGCGCAGTCAAAACCGCCAAAGGGTTTCGGGATGTCTATAAACAATATGTCGAAGGCGGCTGGAACGCCGTTCCGTTTGACCCTGAATTCGGCGGACAGGGTTTACCGTGGCTGATGTCTTTCCCCATTCAGGAAATGTGGCAATCTTCCAGCCTGTCTTTTGGATTATGCCCATTGCTCAATCAAGGCGCAGTCGAAGCCATCACCACCCATGGCACACAAGACCAAAAAGATTTTTATCTGCCGCGCCTAATCTCGGGCGAATGGACGGGAACAATGAACCTGACCGAACCCGGGGCAGGGTCTGATCTGGCAATGATCCGTTCCAAGGCTGAACGCACAGGTGATGGAACATATTTAATTTCTGGTCAAAAGATTTTCATCACCTATGGCGACCATGATATGTCGGACAATATTATTCATTTGGTACTGGCACGTCTGCCGGATGCTCCTGAAGGTGTAAAGGGAATATCACTCTTTATCGTCCCGAAATTCCTTGCAAATTCTGATGGATTATTTTCGAAACGAAACGATGTGAAATGCGTTGGGGTTGAACATAAACTCGGTATTCATGCCTCGCCGACCTGTACCATGCAATTTGGTGATGACGGCGGAGCCTTGGGCTACCTGATCGGTGAAGAAAATCAGGGCATCAAATATATGTTCACCATGATGAACAATGCGCGATTGTCTGTTGGCTTGCAAGGCGTGGCTTTGGCAGAACGGGCAACACAGGCAGCGCTGGCCTATGCCTCGGAACGCAAGCAAGGAAAAGCACTTTCAGGAGGCGCCTCCACCTCGATTGATAGGCATCCTGATGTGCGTCGTATGTTGCTCACGATGCAATCCTTGACTCTGGCGGGACGTGCCTTGGCTTATGAATCGGCTTTCTATCTGGATAAAGCCGTTGCAAGCGAAGGCGGCGCACAAGACCGTGTCGATTTACTGACTCCGATTGTCAAATCATGGTGTACGGATTTGGCGGTCGAAGTCGCATCCATTGGCGTGCAGGTTCATGGCGGTATGGGCTTTATCGAAGAAACAGGTGCTGCTCAATATTACCGTGATGCAAGAATTCTACCGATTTACGAAGGCACAAACGGAATTCAGGCCAATGATCTGGCCTTCCGCAAAGTGTTGCGCGATAACGGAATGGCGTTTGGTAACTGGATTGCAGATTTGAAAACATCACAAGACCCCCTTATTCTTGAAATGATTTCAAAACTTGAAGACGCCGCTCAAACTCTTATTTCTGCAAAAGAAAAGCCCGATCATGTTGCTGCTGTTGCGGTTCCTTTCCTCAATATGGCAGGAACAATTGCGGGAGCAGTCATGCTGGAAAAAATAGAAAAAGCCGATCCTGCTAAATCAAAATTTCTGGATTTTTACAAAACTCATATTTTGCCAAAAGCACTGGCCTATGACGTGACCATCCGTACTGGTATGACAAGCGTGTAATTGAGGACAATCTTTGACCTTTATTTGGAATCTGGATTGGCACCAGGGAAAAGCAGTTTAAACAGACCGCTTTTCTTGAATTGTTCGACAATGGTTTGTTTGGCCAAACGCTCGTTCAAATCCCGTCCACCATCGCATAATGAATAGGCATGAGTCATCTGGGATTCTCGCACCATTTCATTGTCGGTTGTATTGTGTTCATATAGCCGTGCAAATTCCGAAGCAAAACAGGAACAGAATTCTTTGTAATTATACGGGCGTCCGGCTTTGGCCCAGGTTTCGCATTGTTTCAGACTTAATCCGGCGACATCGGCAGAATTGGGGCAGGCTCTTTGTGCTTGAATCAATAAGGACGTGGCATTGGCGGAATCGCCGTATTGTTGTCTCAATTCAAGGAACTTCATTCCCGAACAATCACAATCGTAATAGATGCGGGATGACAAAGAATTTTTGCATTGAAGGGTAACCACCAAAGCTTCATCGATTTGCTCAGGTGTAGCCGGAGGAAGTTCTTTGTCGGAAGGAAGGTATCCACGAGGCAAAAAATCATCCGCCGCAAAGCTGGGGGTAAAACTTGGCGTGAAAACAGCAAAAACGGCGAGAATGGTCAAAAAAGACGAACGCATAGGCTATATTATGCCTGAAAAGATTAATAAATGAATAGAAAGAGTGCGGTTATTTCTTGTCAGGATAACCTTTTAGGTGTTCCGGAGCAATGCAGCGTAATAGGTCGCGGACTTCCTGACGGGCTGAAATGGCGGACATGGTCATTTTATGCTCGGGATCTTCTTTCATATCCAGCAAAGTCATGCCTTTGAGGAATAACTCACGAAAAATAACGCGTTCGCCGAAACCAGTAGACAGGCGAAAGCCGAACTCTTTTGCTATAATCTCCAATAAATCGCCGACCTCACGCTTATTTTTGGCATCCAGAGAAGACAGGCGATTGCGCATCACAATCCAGTCCAGAGTTTTTCCGTCACGGTTTTTCTTGTTTTCCCGCTGCTCCATCACCATTTTAGTGTAAATAGAAGGGGCTTTAATGGCCTTTGTGCCAGTATCAATCCGTGCTAGAACATCCAGATCAACAAACGAGTCATTCATTGGTGTGATAAGGCTATCAGCATAAAAATGCGCCAACTGCCCCAGATAAGTGTCTGACCCGGGCGTATCAATGACGATAAAATCGGTAGCATGGCGCAATTCTTCGGTGGCCATCATAAAGAAATCGTGATCTTCCCGTTCTTGCTCTTCGACGGTGGCGGCTTTGGATTTTTCAATCGGGAAATGAACAGGGGACGGAAGAGGAAGTTTATGGCGACCGATATACTCGAAACGATTGGCCATATAACGGGTAAAAGTTCCTTGACGGGCATCCAGATCAATCGTGCCAACGCGATATCCCAAACGCAGCAAGCCGATAGCGACATGCATGGCGGTGGTTGATTTGCCTGAACCGCCTTTTTCGTTCCCCAGAACTATGAAATGAGCTTGTTGTGACATGGATTGCAAAATAGAAGAAAATTTCAAAAATATTTTCTATTTAAACATGAACAACCAAAGACACAAAGCATTGTTTTTGCTAAACTCCCTGAAAGAATGAAGAGATGTAAAATTAAAGGAGTTTTTATGTCGGAAAAAACGATCGATCAGCAATTTGAATGGGTCATCAGGATTATCCGCATTTCTGCTGCGGTTGTGTTTATTGCGGGCTTGGCTGTTTTTCTTGATTTGGGCGGCGTGGCAACAATCTTTGATTTGGCAGAAGACAGCATCAATAAAATACTGGGTGGGGTGATGATGGTTTTGGCCGTTGTTGACGTTGTTTTAATTCCACGTTTTCTACAAGCAAGTCGGAAAGAAAGGTAAACTCTAATGCCGAATTCTTCATCGGAAAAACTAACCTCTTTACGGGCAACCCTCAAAGATCAAAATCTGAACGGGCTGGTTGTTCCGCATGCCGATGAATTTTTAAGTGAATATCTCCCCCAAAATGCAGAACGTCTGGCGTGGTTGACGGGATTTACCGGATCGGCGGGCTACGCCGTTGTGTTAACTGACAAAGCCGTGGCCATGACTCATGGCATCTATGAAATACAAATCAGAAAACAGGTCGATCAAACTTTGTATTCTATTGAAGATTTTACCAAATGCCCGATTGGCGACTGGCTGGCGGCAAATGCAAAATCAGGCTCGGTGATCGGGTATGATCCGCGCTTAATGACCCGTCAGCAAATCGAGATGATTGAAAAGAAAACTTCGGAAAGCGGTATAAAACTCAAACCCGTTACACAAAACCCGATTGATGCGATCTGGACAGATCGCCCATCGGCACCTTTGGGACAAGTTGAGTTATTTCCTGATAATATTGCTGGCGCAACCTCATTGGAAAAACGCCAAAAAATTGCAGAAGATTTAAAGACAGAAAAAATATCAAGCGTGGTGATAACGCAATCGGATTCAATCTGCTGGCTTTTGAATGTCAGGGGCAGCGACATAGACTATAACCCGCTGGTGCTGTCCAGTTTGATCTTGCATAAAGACGGACACGCAAATTGGTACGTGGACGCACGGAAAATCCCGCAAGATGTGGTGACCCGACTTGGAAAAGATATTCGGATATGCTCTCCTGATGATTTTGAAACGGATTTAAAAAAATCAACCTCTCCGGTGCAAATTGACCCACAACGCTCGCCCATGGTGGCGGAAACCGTTTTAAAAGAAAGCGGTATTGAAAAGGTTGATGGCAAAGACCCGTGCGTGTTGCCAAAATCAATCAAGACCCAATCCGAACAACGTGCCATCAAACAAGCTCATATTCGGGATGGAATAGCTGTCACAAAATTTTTGCATTGGTTGGATTGTCAGGATTTCAAAAAAATTGACCTGACCGAAATAGATCTTGAAAAAAAATTGGAAGAATTCAGGCAAGGCCATGCCAGCTATCGCGGCAATAGTTTCGGCACGATCAGCGGTTGGGCATCCAACGGTGCGATTATTCATTATCACGCAACCCCTGAAAGCAATCAAAGAATAACGGGCGATAATCTTTACCTTGTCGATAGCGGCGGGCAATATGAATATGGAACAACCGATATCACGCGCACTATTGTGATTGGAAAAATAGATCAGGAAACAAAGAATTGTTTTACGCGTGTTTTAAAAGGCCATATCGCCGTGGCCAGTGCGGTGATGGATGATACCTTGGATGGCGCAAGTCTTGACAAGCTGGCACGAGCATCTTTGCAAGAGGACGGAAAAGATTATGCACATGGCACGGGTCATGGAGTCGGATGCTTCTTGGCGGTTCATGAAGAGGCCACCTATATTGCCCCGCGCAGTACGGGGGAGGTTTTTAAATCGGGAATGCTGCTGTCCAATGAACCTGGTTATTACCGCGAAGATCATTTCGGCATTCGCCATGAAAATCTGATGCTGTGTCAGGAAAACGAAGACGGCACGTTATATTGGGAAACGATTACGGTCGTTCCGTTCGATTTACGTGGGGTGGATTGGGCACTGATAACCGATGCGGAAAAAAAATGGCTAGAATCTTATCATTCTCATGTTTTTGAAACGATTTCGCCCTATTTGTATTCCGAAGAAGTTGATTGGCTGCGCGAAGTTTGTTTTTCATATTTCGAATAAGGTTCGTATTGTTGTTTATCTGTTTTTTGTTAGCGAAAATATGGGGATGGATGTGTCTGGGGATTCGACAAAATCTCGTGGATAGCTATAGTAACGCCATCCAGAAATTTTATATTGAGTGAAAAAGGACGAGACAGTCATGGCCGGAAGTTTGAATAAAGTAATGTTGATTGGGAATTTGGGCAACGATCCTGAAGTTCGCAGTATGACCAGTGGAGATGAAGTGGCTAGTTTTTCTGTAGCAACATCCGAAAGCTGGAAAGACAAAGCCAGTGGAGAGCGCAAAGAGCGCACCCAATGGCACAAAGTTGTAATTTTCAATTCGGCTTTAGTAAATGTGGCGCGTAACTATCTGCACAAAGGCTCGAAAGTTTTTATCGAAGGCCAGTTAGAAACGCGCAAATGGACAGATAAAGATGGTCGTGACCAATACACAACCGAAGTTGTTTTGCGCCCATACCGTGGAGAATTGACCATGTTGGACTCAAAAGGAGGCAGTTCAAGCAATAACGTTGCCAATGACAGTTACGGTGAATCCTCGCCGTCTGGCGGTGGTTATTCTTCTGGTTCCTCCTATGGTGGCAGCACCGCAGCAGCAGTCGACGAATTAGCAGATGACATTCCGTTTTAGGAATTGGCGAAGAATGTTTGATTAACTAAGAAAAAGCATAGAAAAAGAGATGGAGATGATAAATATGGCCGGATTTTTCAGATATGGAATCTTGACTCTTTTTCTTTGTACATCTTTATCCTCGCCCTCTTGGGCGGATAAGGTTTTTGTTCCCGAGCCTCAAAGTCCGCTCCAGGACAGTGATGTCCCGCAGGTCGATGACGCACAAGAACGATTGCAGCTTTCCAGAGAGCTTCATGATATTAAACGTGTCAAGGAATCGGTCTTGCAGAATATTGACAATGTCGCTCGATCTTTGCCTCGGCATGAGCAGGAAGATTTCAAGAAATATATAGAGTTAAATGTTAATTTTGATGATCTTGAAGAAAAATCCATCGCAATTGCGGCCAAAACCTACACGATTGCCGAATTAAAAGCCATGATCGCTTATTTTGGTTCGAATGAAGGCCGGTCTGCTGAGGCAAAAGGACGGGAATACGGCGAAAAATTCGGTATCGAAATGGAACGTGAAATCAATAAGGCTATTGCTGCGGCAAAGTTTGATGAAGTCGGCGGACAGCCCCATTCTGAACCTTCTATGGATATGTTGGGCAAATAGATTGCCGATCGTCCGGAACTGGTAAATATCCTTCGAAAAAACCTGTAAAACATGGCCTTTCAGCTTGCTGAGGGGGCGTATTTTTGCTACAAAAAACCATAGTTTTCTCATGAAATAGCAAGCGAGTTTTTTGATGTCGGATAATACCGCGCCAACCTATACCTTCCCTCAGATTTCCCTCTCGGAAGAGATGAAAAAATCATACCTCGATTACGCGATGAGCGTAATCGTATCGCGTGCGTTGCCGGATGTGCGGGATGGTTTGAAACCTGTTCACCGCCGGATTTTGTATGCGATGCAAGAGGGAGGTTACCACTCGGATAAATCCTACAAAAAATCCGCGCGGATTGTTGGGGACGTGATGGGGAAATATCACCCTCACGGTGATAGTGCGATTTATGAATCCTTGGTTCGTATGGCACAAGATTTTTCGATGCGTCTTCCATTGATCGATGGGCAAGGGAACTTCGGGTCTATGGATGGAGACCCGGCTGCGGCGATGCGTTATACCGAAGCGCGTCTATCAAAAGCAGCCGATGCGCTGCTTCAGGATATTGATAAAGACACAGTTGATTTTCGTCCCAACTATGATGAATCTGTTTCCGAACCGATTGTCCTCCCGACACGAGTTCCGAATTTGCTGGTCAATGGTGCGGGTGGGATTGCTGTGGGGATGGCGACCAATATTCCTCCCCATAATCTGGGTGAAGTCATTGATGGCTGTTTGGCCTGTATGGAGAATCCGGATATTACCAACGAAGAATTAATGACCTTCATACCTGCCCCTGATTTTCCAACGGGTGGACAAATTCTTGGTCGCGCTGGGGCATATTCAGCCTATACCACGGGGCGCGGATCAATGCCTGTGCGTTCCAAAACCTCGATTGAAACCATCCGCGATAAACGCGAAGCGATTATCGTTCACGAAATTCCGTATCAGGTTAATAAAAGCCAGTTGCTTGAACGCCTGGGTGAAGTCGCTCGTGAAAAAATCGTCGAAGGCATCTCGGAAATCCGTGATGAATCCGACCGCGATGGCGTGCGTGTTGTTGTTGAATTAAAACGCGATGCTAATGCTGACGTGGTGTTAAACCAGTTGTTCAAATATACAGCGTTACAATCATCGTTTGCTTGTAATATGTTGGCGCTTCACCATGGCCGCCCGCAAACATTGCTGTTGCGCCAGATCATTTCGGCCTTCGTAAAATTCCGTGAAGAAGTCATTACACGCCGCACGATTTTTGATCTGAACAAAGCCCGCGACCGCGCCCACGTTTTGGCTGGTTTGGCTGTGGCGGTTGCCAATATCGATGAAATCATTGCCCTGATCCGCAATGCCAAAGATCCGGCCATTGCCCGTGAACAATTGCTGGCCAAACGTTGGGTAGCCGGTGATATCTCGCCGCTGATCGCACTGATTGATGACCCTGAATATTTTGTCGATGAAAACGGCACGTACCAGATGTCAGAAGTTCAGGCCAAAGCCATTCTCGATTTGCGCTTGCATCGCTTGACTGGTCTGGAACGCGATAAAATCGGATCGGAATTGCAGGAAATTACCGATGCGATTAAAGAATTATTGTCTATTTTGGGCTCACGCGAAAAACTCTATGAAGTCATGCGTAATGAATTGATTGAAGTTAAAGCCAAATACGCAACACCGCGCCGTACAGAAATCATTGATAGCGGATTTGAAACCGATGTTGAAGATTTGATCCAACGTGAAGATATGGTTGTGACCATCACCCATACCGGCTATGTCAAACGGACTCCGCTTGTGACCTACCGAGCCCAAAAACGCGGCGGCAAAGGCCGCTCGGCGATTGATATGAAAGACGAAGATTTCGTATCCGACTTGTTCGTTGCGTCGACCCATACACCGATTTTGTTCTTCACCTCAAAAGGCATTGTTCACCGTATGAAAGTGTATCAATTACCATTGGGCGCACCGCAAGCCAGAGGCAAAGCCTTCATCAATATGCTGCCACTGGACAAAGATGAAAATATCTCGGTCATTTTGCGATTACCGGAAGATGAAGACTTGTGGTCTGAACTGGATATTTTGTTTGCCACCAATGGCGGTTCTGTCAGACGGAATAAATTGTCCGACTTCCGCAACATCCGCTCTAATGGCTTGATTGCCATGAAACTGGAAGCAGATGAAAAACTGATTGATGTTAAAATCTGTCGTGATGATGAAGATGTGGTTCTGGCAACCCGTTTGGGTCGCGCCATCCGTTTTGAAGTCGAAGATTTACGTGTGTTCTCTGGTCGAACATCGACCGGCGTGCGCGGTGTCAAATTGCAAAAAGGTGACGAAGTCATATCAATGTTGATTTTAAAACATGTTGATGCCACACCGGACGAACGCAATGCTTATCTGAAAATGGCCTCTGCCTTGCGCGGAGCCGATGAAGAAGGTGTTGAATTCGAAGAAGGGGCAGACGCAACCTTGACTGAAGACCGATTCAAAGACCTGCAAGACCGCGAACAATTCTTGTTGACTGCAACAACAGGAGGCTTTGGTAAACGCACCTCGGCTTACGAATATCGTGTGACAGGGCGCGGTGGTCAAGGGATTACCAATATCACCCTGACCGACAAAAACGGCGGCGCAGTCGCAGGAACGTTCCCCGTCACCGATGAACACCAGATTATGTTGGTGACCGACCAAGGACAGATGATCCGGATGCCGGTCACCGGAATTCGCTTCACCGGACGCGCGGCGCAAGGGGTTACACTCTTCCGTGTAGCAGACAATGAAAAAGTTGTCTCAGTTGCATGGCTCAAACAAGACGAAGAAGATGATGCCGAAGAAGAATTGGTAGAACAAATCGCCGCCGAAGAAAACGAAGGGGGCGGGGTCACAACCGACACACCGGAAGACAACCCGACCGAAGAATAAATATACGATTTAGGTTGTCTCTTTGCTTACACAAACATAGACCCCGTTATCATCTGACTCGTTCGGGTGATCCATTTAAAAACTATGGAGACTCCGAATAAATCGGAGCATGACGAAGAAACTTCGTTCATTATTAGTTCCTTCTGCAGTAGAAAAACAGGAAATCACTTGTCAGAAAAAATCGCTAAAAGAAACATCTATCTAAAAATTATTCGAGAGAAAAAAGATACTTTTTTGCAAGAGCAAGAGGAATTTCTTTTGTCACGCAATGGACTCCCCCTCCATAATGGCCGCCGATATGTCTTAGGATACCTGGGTTATACAAATAATTAGATGGGGTACGATAATGCTGTTCTTCTGGAGCGTTCACACTATTGCCCAAATCTTCTAAGCGCTTTCTTAAATCAGCTGAGCAAGAAGTCATAAAGGCGGTACTACCTACAACGGTCAGGTTTGTTACGAGATCCTTTCGACAATGATGATGCGGCAACGTGATTACTCGCTCGTTTCTTAAAACACGATGTAGAGCACAATATCCGCTGTTGAAATCATTATCATCATGGCCAATATATCCATCAATCAAGAAATGTCCGCTAGGTAATTGAGGTGATATTCCAAGATCTAGATGTGGGTGTGCAGAAGAATTTATTTTAACAGGACGGATTTTAATACGCTGACCCATAGCTCTTGTGACTGCCGTCGCCATCTGCTCTTGATCGTCTTCATACAAAAAGTGATTATATCCCCAAAATAGAATGTTTGTTTGGGAATCTGGCATCAAATCAGCACCTTCAAAATACATACCGGTCATAGGAACAATATCGAGCCCAAGTTTTTTTAGGAGAGCAGCGTGCTCATCAACGCGATCAACAACCAGATTATCGCTCATTTGGTCAACATGAATCGTGCCATCTACATTCATTGAATAATCCAACTGGCAATTTCTTTGAGGGTCAGGGATGAAGGCGGTACTTCCTAAAACAAAATTCGTATCGCGAATCCAAACAGATCGATCGGACGTGGTGTGACATGAAACAACGGGGACTCCACTGGCTTTGAAGCTCTCACGAATTCCCAACCATCGAATATAATCGGCGGGATCATTTCCTTGCCATGTCATCAATAGAGCAGTATTTACCTCACTCGCATCTTGTGTTGTGGTGATAATAGGAGCTGTGACATCGCTGATGCTCGTGACATATCTATCTGCGGCTTTGAGTTTTAATTTGTATTCATCTGGAGAACATTGTCTTAAAAATTCATCCCGCATAGATAGGATGAACTCCATATCAGGATAGATTCGACCATCTTTGATAACAGATCGGTGACCACCTTTGATTAAAGCATCATTGAAAGCATTATATGCTTGTTGCAAAGGAGAGGGGGGATTTCTTTGGAGCATTATCTCGCCATGTGTTTTTACAAAAAATACACACCATTAATACTTATGTCAATTAATTTTCGTACATATCCGCTGCGTACAGGCTTTTCCCTTCCCCTGGCGGGGGTTTGTGTGGCATAAAACCCCCAACCGAAAAGAGAGATTATGCTGACCATTTCCAACCTGACCTATCGCATTGGTGCCCGTATCATTCTGGATGATTGCAGTATCAACGTCACAGATGGCTGGCGCGTGGGCGTGGTGGGTCTGAACGGGGCAGGAAAATCTACGCTGTTTAAGCTCATTACGGGGGATTTGCCGAGTGACGGCGGCGGGATCAGCCTGTCCACCAATCAAAAATTGGCCATGGTGCGGCAAGATATTCCGGAAACCGACGATGCCTTGATCGATGTAGTGCTGGCCGCTAATACCGAAATGGCCAAACTTTGGCACGATGCCGAAACCGAAACTGACCCGAATAAGATTGCCGATATTTATCAAGCCTTGGCTGATATGGATGCTTATTCCGCCCCCGCCAAAGCGGCCACATTGTTAACGGGGTTGGGTTTTAAAGAATCCCAATTGAATGAACCGTTTTCATCGTTCAGTGGCGGGTGGCAAATGCGAGTAATGTTGGCTTCGGTTTTATTTGTCGAACCTGATTTTCTGTTGCTCGATGAACCGACCAACCACCTGGATTTAGAAGCCATCATGTGGCTGGAAAATTATTTACTTTCTTACCCGCATACCTTGATGGTGATCTCGCACGACCGAGAATTGCTCAACAAATGCGTTGACCATATCATTCATGTTGACCGCCAGAAATTGACAATGTTTGGTGGAAATTATGACGCATTTGAAAAAGAACGCGCTCTGCGCACCGGACTTCAACAAAAAATGTTTGAAAAGCAACAAACTGAACGCGCCCATATGCAGGTCTTTATTGATCGCTTTAAAGCCAAGGCCAGTAAGGCAGCACAGGCACAAAGTCGCATGAAAGCCATGGAAAGAATGGATTTGGTGGATGCTGTCATTGCTGATCGCGCGATTAAATTTAACTTTCCCAATCCAGAAAAAATTCCGTCACCGATGATTTCGATTCAAAAAGCCGATGTCGGATATGCCGAAGGCAAACCGATTTTGCGCGGCGTATATGAAAGCATCGATCATGAAGACCGTATTGCATTGCTCGGCGCAAACGGCAACGGCAAATCAACCATGATGAAATTGATTGCCGGAAAACTCGATGTGATGTCGGGTGAATTATTCCGTTCGGGAAAATTGCGCATCGGATATTTCTCGCAACACCAAACCGATGAACTGGACATGGATAGCACTCCGTTTTTGGAAATGCTGCGCCTCATGCAAAAATCGGCAACCGATGTGCCGGAACATAAAGTCCGCGCGAAACTCGGCGCATTTGGTTTTCCGCGGGACTTGGCCGATAATAAAATCTCGGCACTCAGCGGTGGAGAAAAAGCCCGTTTGCTGTTTGCGTTGATGAGCTTTGATGCGCCCCACATGCTCTTGCTTGATGAACCGACCAACCACTTGGACATTGATGCGCGTGAAGCTCTGGTTCAGGCACTCAACAATTACGAAGGCGCGGTGGTGATTGTCAGCCACGACCCCAATATGGTTGAACGTGTGGCCGACCGCCTGTTATTGGTGAAAGACGGAAAATGCGTCAATTTTGATGGTGATCTCGAAGACTACCGCAACTATACTATTCAATCGCGCCGCGAAGAACGCGCGGCTGAAAAGAAAGCGGCTCAGAAAGAATCCAAATCATCTGTGGTAAATGACACATCTCCTAAAGCCGATATTTCGCCCAAAAATCTTAGTGAATTGAAAAAGAAAGCTGAAAAGGCAGAAAAAGAAATCGAACGCCTGACAAAAGAGAAAGAAACATTGGAATCCGCAATGCTAACGCCTGATTTTTATCTGGATGTTTCCAAATCAACCACGGTTAAGGCTGAATATGACCGCGTCATTGCAGCTTTAGAACAACAGGAAGAAATTTGGCTAGAAGCGCAGGTGGCGTAAATCAGACCTCAGTCTCTGTCCCGTAATAATGCACACCCAGTTCGATTTTCTCACGGCCTTTGGACATCCGCCATTTATTGGTGTCTCTTAGGGAATAAACACAACCGCAATATTCTTGCTGGTAAAAATTCTCGCGCTTTGAAATATCGAGCATACGTTTTGATCCACCATTTTTACGCCAGTTAAAATCCCAATAGGAGATACCGTCATAACGGTCTGCGGCACGATTTCCGCATCCGTTGATTTGGTTAAAATCTTTCCATCGGGAAATGCCCAGACAGGATGTGAACATCGGAAAGCCATGTTCAAAAGCATAAAGCGCAGTCCGTTCAAACCGCATGTCAAAACATTCGGTACAACGCTTGCCTTTTTCGGGTTCCCATTCCAAACCGCGCACCCGCTCGAACCAATTCGATGAATCATAATCGGCATCAATAAACGGCAGGCCGAGTTTTTCGGCATAACGAATATTTTCTTCCTTGCGTAAATCATATTCTTCGCGCGGATGAATATTCGGATTGTAAAAATAAATGGTTATATCAATGCCAGATGCCGCCATCGCTTCGATGACTTCACCCGAACACGGCGCACAACAGGAATGAAGCAACATCTTGCCGTTGGCCTCTGTGGGGAGGGGCAAAATCATACGGTTTCCCATGGTGGGTGTCGGGTCTATTGTCATGGCCATTTTTTAACCGAACAGACCAAAAAGCGCAAGTTATGGTATAACTCATTGTTTTAAAATCAATAAAATCCTTAAGACTCTGGCAATGACCTTGTGCTACAATGATTATGGGTAAATAACGAAGCCAGAAAGGCTCCGCAAATCTGATTTTGACCTGTTCGGAAAAGAGCAGAAAAATCATGGAATGGAGCAGGTAAGGGTATGGTTTCCGTATACAATTCAACGGCCGGAATATCTTCAACAAATTTAATTAATCGTAATGACCGCGCACAACATAACGCAGGCTCGGCTTTGGCGAGTGGCAAAAAAATTAACAAAGCATCGGATGATGCAGCGAGCCTTGCAATCGCAACAATTTTATCTTCAGATGTTTCTTCGCTCAAACAATCCGCAACCAATTTAGTACAAGGGACAGCCTTGCTGCAAACGGCAGATGGCGCATTGGAACAGGCGGGAAATATTCTCGGGCGTATGAAATCCTTGGCAACGCAGGCCAATTCTGGATCTCTTGATCCCAGTGCTCAAACGGCGATCAATCAGGAATATCAAAGTCTGTTGGGTGAATTGAATAACCTTGGCACAACGACTAATTTTAACGGACAAAACTTGGTGAATGGATCATTCAACCAAAATTTCCAATCGGGATCATCGGCAACCGATACTTTAAACGTAGATTTGTCATCTGTTGATTTGTCGTCTGCAGGTTTGGGATTAACCGCAGGTTTTGGCGCAAACCCGAACGCATTGTCAACACAAGGGTCGGCCGCATCAACATCAAATGAACTGGATACAGCAATCAATAATTTGTCGAGTTTTAGATCTCAAGTCGGATCGCTTCAGTTGGGATTTTCAACACGGGGCGATGTTGTCGACACGGAAATTGAAAACACGATAGCGGCGCAGTCTGCATTGCAAGACGCAGACATTGGAAAAGCCCAAACCGATTTTACCAATTCAAAACTTCTGACGGATTTATCCATCGCATCTGCAGCTCAAGGCAAGAGAATGTCCTCTTCTTTGCTGCAATTGGTGCGCTAGAATAATAAAACCTTACTCTTCGGATTTTTTAGCAGTTCCCTTTTTGGGAGCTGCTTTTTTGACCGCTGTGGTTTTTTTGGCCGGAGCTTTTTTTGTAATAGCCTTTTTAGCAGGAGCTTTCTTGGTGGTTGTTTTTTTCGCCACAGTTTTTTTCTCGGCTGTTTTTTTGGTCGGACGAACTTTTTTCTCGCCGATTTGGGAACATAACTCGACAGCGCGGTTCATACCGATGGTCAGGACATCATCGTCTTTGGGAATGGATTTAAATCGGCTCATATATTTGATGTAAGGGCCAAACCGCCCGATACCGGCTTCCATCTTCTCACCTGTCTCAGGATGCAATCCGATCAAACGGGGTAAAGACAAAAGCTTGAGTGCTGCTTCCAAAGTCACTTGATCTAATGGCAAATTCCGAGGAATTCCCTGACGTTTTGGCTTGTCTTTTTTGTCGACACTGTCTTCAGGTAAATCAATCTGGACATAAGGGCCATAAGGGCCTTTGCGCATAGAAATTGTCCGCCCTGTTCCGGGATCATTGCCCAAAATTTTTGGCTCGTTGCCAAGCGCGGCCCCCGAATTGGCTTCATCCAGAGCATCGCCGCTTTGCACAACCAAAGGCCGTGTGTGTTTACAGTCAGGGTATTGAGAACATCCGATAAAAGCACCATATTTCCCGACCTTAAGAGATAATCGTCCGGCTTCGCACGCGGGGCATTTGCGCGGATCAGGATTTTCTTCGGATACAGGGAAAAAGTGAGGGCCAAGCTCTTCATCCAACGCATCAAGAACCAACGTAATGGTTAGGTCTTTTGTTCCGTCAATGGCAGTTTTAAATCCACCCCAGAATTGACGCAAAGCTTCCTTCCAGAAAACTTGCCCGCTGGAAATGGCATCCAATTCGTCTTCAAGATTGGCTGTAAAATCGTAATCGACATATTTTTCGAAGAATTTTTTCAAGAAAGTCGTGACCAACCGACCGCGATCTTCGGGGGTGAAACGTCGTTTATCAAGCGTCACATAATTTCTGTCTTGTAGAACTTGAATAATCGACGCGTAAGTTGATGGACGACCAATGCCTTTTTCTTCAAGCTTTTTAACCAGAGAAGCCTCGGAATATCGTGGCGGGGGCTGGGTAAAATGCTGTTCCGGCAAAACATCTTGCGTGCGAAGCGGCATACCTTCCTTGAGGGGCGGAAGCAAACGGGTTTCCTCGTTTTCTGCCCCATCAATCGGTTCGTCATCTTCATCTTCTTTATAAAGAGTAAGAAAGCCGTCAAAAGCAATCACAGAACCAGTTGCCCGCAAAATGGCATCATCCGTCCCATCGGATAAATCGGCACTGACCTGATCGAGAACAGCACTCTCCATTTGTGAAGCGAGAGTCCGTTTCCAAATCAATTCATAAAGCGCGGCCTGACGATCATCCAGATAACGGGCGATGTCTTGTGGACGGCGACTTAAATCTGTGGGGCGAATGGCTTCATGCGCTTCTTGTGCATTCTTAGCCTTGCTTTTATATAGACGCGGCGCATCGGGTAAATATTTTTGACCGTAATCACTGGAAATTTGTGTGCGGCATTGTGCAATCGCATCATCAGACAAAGTAATCCCATCGGTACGCATATAGGTAATCAGACCAACCGTTTCGCCGCCAATGTCAAAACCTTCATAAAGCTGCTGTGCCAAACGCATGGTTTGGCTGGCAGATAACCTTAACTTCCGAGAGGCTTCCATTTGCAGGGAAGATGTAATGAACGGCGGATAGGGATTGCGACGAACCTGTTTCTTCTCGACTTTTTGAACGGCTAGTTTTTTATTCAGAATACGTTTAACCGCAGCGTCTGCATCGGCTTGGGAAGGAATATCAAGCTTGTCGAGTTTATTGCCTGCCAAATGGGTAAGACGCGCCATAAAGGTTGCGCCGTCTTCTGTCTGCATCCGCGCATGGATCGACCAGTATTCCTGCGCATTAAACGCTTCAATTTCTGACTCGCGTTCGCAAATCAAACGCAAGGCGACAGATTGAACCCGACCTGCTGATTTAGAGCCCGGGAGTTTGCGCCATAAAACGGGAGAGAGCGTAAAACCAACCAGAAAGTCAAGCGCACGCCGCGCCAGATAAGCATCAATAAGCGGTTTATCAAGTTCGCGGGGTTTGTCGAATGCAGCTTTGATCGCGTTTTTGGTGATCTCGTTAAACGTCACGCGCCGGACTTGTTTTCCAACCAGTAATTTTTTTTCCTCCAGAATTTGCTGGATATGCCATGAAATAGCTTCTCCCTCACGATCGGGGTCAGTACATAGATAAACAGTGTTGGCATCTTTAACCGCAGCAGAAATATCTTTGATGGTTTTGGCCGCGCGGTCGGATAATTCCCATCGCATCGAAAAATCATCTTCGGGGTTCACAGCACCGTCTTTTGCAACCAGATCACGAACATGACCGAAGGAGGCCAAAACATAATAGTCATTACCCAGATATTTATTGATTGTCTTGGCTTTAGCCGGAGACTCAACAATTACAACATTCGCTGCGGTCATTTATTCATATCCTCACTTTTTTCTACTCGAACCGCTTTGCGGCGGGAATAATCTGTTCCCAATAATCGGGGTATTTTGTTTTAAGTAAATTTTCAATCCACCCGTCAGATTGCATTTCGTTCAAAGTAATATCCAACATGGATTTGAACCGGATGTCTTGGGGAATCGGAAATGAAATTTCGTTGATTAAAAACGGAGGTTCGATAATTTTCAAATGATCTTCATTCTCCTTGTTATACAAATCAACACTGACTTTATCGGAAATTGTGGCATCGGCTTTTCCGATGGCAACATCCTTGAGAACAAAACTATATCCTTGGGATTGGGGTATCGCATGTTGAACAGCCATAGGAAAGCGTTGAGCGGCTAGAATACTGGTTATTTCGCCATCCAAAGTGGCGATAGTATATTGGGCATCGTTAAGCAAGATGGGGTTTTTATCAAATCTGGTATCGTTGTCTTTTGTCACAAGATAGGTTGCAGAAAAAAACAGGGGAGTAGAGAAAAATGTAACGCGAGCCCTCCCGCTACTGGCATATAAAGGAAAGCAAGTCATATCATAACGGGATGGCATACCCTGAAGAATAACATCAGTTCCGGCTTCTTCCTCCCATTCGATTTTTATGGACAGGCGTTTGCCTATTTCCTCCAGTATATCGTGCGAGATTCCGCTGATAGCACCTGTATTGATGTCTTTTGTCAAAAGGGGCGGATACAGCAAATACCCACAACGCAAGACATCGGTGCGGATCACACGGTCATAAGCTGTTTCTTTTTCATTTTGTGCAGCGATAGAAGAGAAGGAAAAGGTCATCCCCAGACACAGAAAAAGAACAGACATAAGGATTTTTTTCATTTTTGAACCTTATAAGATTTGTATGTTCTAAAATAGGTCGTGCCAGAAGGATCGTACCGATCCAGAATTTTATCAATAGCGCCATGATCGTGCATTTCAGACAGGATCAAATCAATAGTTTTGACCAAATCATATTGCCCTTTTGCAAACATCAGACCGTGGGAATAAACACGTAGCGGAGCATCTCCGGAAATATCCCGAATTTTTCCAAGGTTAGCATCCATATAGCCTTTCGCCACAATACCGTTGAGGAAAGTAACGTCTGCTTTTTTAGTTTCTACAGAAACCATCATTTGGGATAGATCGGTAGATTGCGGCATTGAAAGAGTTTTGGCGTTTGGGAAATCATCCTGAGCAATAAAATGGGACATTTCTCCATCAACGGTTGCAATCGTAATGTCTTCGCTATTGATCAAAGAAAAGTCTTTGTCAAAACGATGGTCATCTTCCCGTACATATATACCTGTTTTGCTGTAGAATAGCGGAACAGAAAAATCCGCAAACTTAGCGCCGAGAGAATAGCGGTATAGAGAAAAACAAACGGCATCATACCTATTGCTATTCAATCCTTCAGTCATTGTAGAAAAATTAACCTCTTCAATCCAGTTAACTTTTACACCTAATCTTTTGGCAACTTCTTCGGTTAAATCAAAGGCAATCCCCGAGAGCTTTCCGGTGTTCATATCTTTTATAGTTTCAGGAGGAAGCAGAATATACCCACAACGCAAGACACCGGTGCGGATTACGCGGTCATAAGCAGACTCTTTTGCACCTTCGGCAGAAAATGCAGGAAGGGCAGTAAAAATAAACAACAAAGTAAAAATAAAATATCTCATTTGAAACCCATTGGTATTATGCCAAACAAACTTTGTTACCCGGAAGCCGCAAAACAGACCCCTCCAATTCCATTTCCAGAAGTGTTCCTTGCACTTCCGCACTCTTCAAATTACATGTCCTGATGATTTCGTCAACTCCAACGGGAGTTGTTGACAATTCTGGCAATATGATTTCACGAATATTTTTGACAGGAAACTCTATAATTTCTGCGCATTCCGACAGTCCGGCAGGGGAGAGTAATTTGGTTTGGTAGGCAGGTGCGGTTCTTAGGAAAGACTGAACAACTTCAAGAATATCTGCGGCATTCCTGACCAAAGTCGCGCCATCGCGGATCAGGGCATTGGGACCTTCTGCCCGTGGATCCATGGGGGAGCCTGGAACGGCCATAACATCGCGCCCTTGTTCTGCAGCCATCCGAGCCGTAATCAGCGATCCCGATCTGAAATTTGCTTCGACCACGACAGTGCCTTCGGACAATCCTGATACGATCCGGTTGCGTTTCGGAAAATGTTGGGCAATTGGTTGAGTTCCCAATGCACATTCTGAAACCACAATGCCATGTTCGCAGATTTTCTTGTACAATGCCGTGTTTTCTTTTGGATAAATAACATCGACCCCGCCCGCCACAACGGCAATAGTTCCTTTTTGCAAAGATCCTTCATGAGCAGACGTATCAATGCCGCGCGCCAGACCGGAGGTCACTGTAAAATCGGCCTCTCCCAGATCTCTTGCAATGCGCGCCGCAAGTTTACGTCCGTTGAGTGAAGCATTCCGGCTTCCGACCAAAGCCACAGACTGTTTTTGTAACAGTGCGATAGTCCCAATCACACTTAAAACAGGGGGGGCATCTTCAATTGATGAAAGAGAAAGCGGGTAGCTTTCATCTCCAGCGAAAATCATGTGCCCGCCGATTTTTAACAGGGCTTCAATCTCCTGCTCAGCATCGGCGCGTGAGGCAACAGTCACGGATTTTGTTTTAACAATATGGGGCAAAGCATCAATAGCATGGGTAGCTGACCCGTATTTGTTCATCAACCGGTGAAAAGTAATAGAGCCGACACCCTCGGTACGGGATAGGCGAAGCCAATTGATCTGTTCCGCCGAAAAATTCATGCGGTGGCATCCTTTTTATTGCCGATTTTTGGTTCCGTACCTTTGATAAGGCGTTCGATATTGGTACGATGACGCAACCACCCCAGCATCGAAATGATCCCGATCAGATACAATTGCTTTGTATCACCAATCACAACCACAAAGATTGGTGCAACAGCCAGAGCAACCAAAGCCGAGAGGGACGAGATGCGGCTGACAAGAGCCGTCACCAACCACGCCGCGCAACACGCCAGACCGACCGGCCATGACAAAGCCAGAAACGTGCCAAGTGTCGTTGCAACACCTTTCCCACCTTTGAACTTTAACCACACCGGAAAATTATGACCGATAATCGCACCCAAAGCCGCACCAAACATGGCGTGTGAATCAAGAAGAGCGGCTGCAACCAGAACTGCAATCAAACCTTTGCTACTGTCCAGTATAACAGTCGAAACAGCCAAAAGCTTATTGCCGGTACGCAAGACATTGGTCGCGCCGATATTCCCCGATCCAATTTTTCGAATATCTCCATAACCGAAAGCAGCACACAACACCAATCCAAAAGGAATAGAGCCGAGCAAATACCCGCACGAAAAACCGATTAAGCCGTTCAGTTGAATATGGCTTATAATGGCTTCAATCATACCGACACCAATAAATCAAGAACAGCCATGCGGACGGGCACACCATTGGCTCCTTGTTGAAAAATCACGCTTTGTTTGGGATCGTCTGCAACGTCATCGGCAATTTCAACGCCTCTGTTCATGGGGCCTGGATGCATTACAATTGCATCCGGTTTTGCCAACGCCAACCGTTCTTGTGTCAGACCATAAGCGTAAAAATAAGCAACATCATTAGGAATAGCTGAAGCATCCATGCGCTCTTTTTGTATCCGCAACGTTATAACAACATCACATCCGACCAATCCGTCTTCGATAGTGTCAAAAATTTTGACACCATCTGGGATTTTTTGTGGCTGCAAATGAACAGGTGCGATCAAATGAATGGTTGCTCCCATTTTAGTCAACAGACTAACATCGGAATTTGCAACACGGCTATGAGCCAGATCACCGATAATGGCAACCGTCAGGCCTTCGATTTTTCCTTTGCATTCACGAATAGTAAAAGCGTCTAGCAAAGCTTGTGTCGGATGCTCGCGGTAACTATCTCCGGCATTGATGACAGGGCAGTCAACCAGTCCCGCTACATAATTGGGCGCATTATATTCATGGTGGCGCATCACAATTGCATCGGGGCGATACCCGTTAAGGTAACGCAGCGTATCGCTGAAGGTTTCTCCTTTTTTGGCCGAGGATATTTTTTCATCCCAATTCAAAAGTCTCGCACCCAAGCGCAGCGCAGCCATTTCGAAAGAATTTCTGGTACGCGTGGAATTCTCGGTAAATAAAGTCAGGATGACTTTCCCATTCAGGGTTTGGGGAACATTTTTATTCTGAAGGGCGGTCTTAAAAAACAAGGCACGATCAAGGATTATCGTAACATCCTCTGGCGTCAGGGGCGAAACATCGCATAAATGCGTAACGGAAATTTTTCCAGTGGGAATAGAGCTCATAAAAAACGCTTATGACTCACTTATATGTGCATTGTCTATAGCTAGTGGTAAAATTGTCTGAAGTTATCAAGAAGACAACCTATTCCATAACGAATTCCGCGTATTGCCATAATCCGACACATGCAATTCCAACACAGAATCCTGGGCCTGCTGGAATCATAAGCCGATGAAGGTTAGGGCTGGATTTTTCACGAATGCCGCGAATAACGGCCACAAGGATTCCATGGACAAGACCTGCAAAAGCCCCGACAGTCATTGCCATAACGACACCTTCGACGCCAAGCCATAAACCGGCAGCTCCCAAAAGCTTGACATCGCCTAATCCCAAAGTGTCCTGTTTGTAATAATAATTTCCTCCAAGCCTGATGACATACAGTATCCCTGCTCCGGTTAGCGCCCCGAATATCAGGCCTGAAGGCGGCATAAAGATAAAATCAACACTGAAATGAAAGGCGATGCCCAACAATCCAAGTGTGAGATTGAGCCAATCGGGAAGAATCCAAGTTCTAAAATCTATAATTGAAAGAGCAATCAAAACAAGTGTGGCTGACAGGAAAAAGAGGGCTGGTAGGTAAGGTTCGATTATATCCATAACATATTCCGCTTGTTGTAAAAAAGCATACAACGCTTTTGGGTATAAGTTAAGTCCATGATTGCATAAGGTGAATCTTTGTTTTACCCTCCCATTTGCGCCCGTATTCCGCGGGCCTTGATTCGTTTACCTTATTCTTGAAAAGTTCTGATCCTAACTATGCCGCAAACTAAAAAAATTTTGGTCGTTGAAGATAATGACTTCGTGAGAATGCAAATTGTAAGATATTTGAATGAGGCTGGCTATGAAGTGGTCGAGGCAACGGATGGGTCGACAGCGCAGGGGTTGTTGACTTCCCAGATTTGCTTGATAGTTCTGGATATTCGCATGACTCCGATTGATGGGTTTGAATTTATTAAAATTGTCCGTGGGCGAGATGTTAAGATGCCGATGATTATGGTGACGGGGGATCAAAACCCTGATTTGCTGAATGAAGCAAGTAAATGGAATATTAGTGCCGTCCTTATGAAGCCGGTTCATAGGGATCGCTTGGTAAAGATGGTCGAGCGTGCGTTGGGGCAGGGTGAAAAACTGCGCTAGGTCGAAGTATCCGTAAGGAATAAATTTAGAGTGGGCTTAAAAATATGATGAAAAGGTTAGGGCTGATGTCATCAACTTCAAAGAATAAAATGGTAAGAAGTGGATTTATTTCCACCTTGGCGTTGTGTCTGGCTGCGGGCTCTATGCTCTCGGGGTGTGCTGATGCGGTTGGCCCCAAGGCGCGTAACGTGTCGATTCCGGCACCAAAGGTGGCGGAAGAAAGGTCAAAGGCCATAAACGAAAATTCCGACCCTGTCATTTATCTTCCATTAGGTGATGATGTTTTGATGCCTCAGTCTGAGGAGGGGGATCCTCTTCCATCGACAATTGTAGGTCCATACGAATTGCGTGGAGAAACTTTGGCGGGCGCGCTTCAATTGGTTCTGGACGGAACAAATGTTCCGATTGCCTTTGAGACAGAGGATAGCCTGAATAAGATTATTACGATTACAAATTTGCAAGGGCCATTGGATTCTGTTGTTCGTGAAATTTGTTCACTGGGTGATATGTATTGCTCATACCAAAATGGGATGCTGGTTGTAAAAGATACCCAGATTTTCACGGTTTCTATTCCGCCAATCGTAAGTTCAGACGGCATGTCCGGATTGATGACCAGCGTTTCTGGGGCGATTGGCAGTATTACAGGAGCAGCCCCTATTACCGACACGGGGACGCGGACGATTGTTTATCGTGCCAGCCAGAGAACTTCGGAGGTGGCTCGTCGATATTTTCAACGCTTACGCTCCAACACGGCTTTGGTTGTGTTTGAGACATACGTTTGGGAAGTGTCTCTGGATTCAGGAAATACAACAGGAATTAAGTGGTCTACGTTCGACAAAATCGGACGTTTCAAGTTTGGTGTTAATCTGAGCGGTTCTGCAGATCCGAATGTGGGAAGCCCGATTAGTATTGGGTTGCCAACGACCGGTGTGGTTGATTTTGATGTGAATGATGTTTTTCAGTTCGTATCTTCTTATGGAGCGGTACGGACAGTGTCCCAACCTCAAATCACAGTTCTTTCTGGATCTTCTGCTAAATTGCGTGTGGCGGATACCCAGAACTATGTTGCTTCATTATCTCGGACGACAACAGATGGTGGATCGACAACAGTTTCTACAACAACAGATTCGGTGGATAGCGGTTTTACTTTGAATATCGGATCGAACTGGGATAACTCAACCGTGTATGGGAATATCAGCATTCTTCTTCAAGAGGTTCGCCGGATCGATACATTTGATGACAATCCTGATGCTGTTGTCCAGTTGCCACAAACAACAGAGCGTGAGTTGGAAACGCAAGTGCGAATTCGCCCGGGTGATTTGCTGTTGATTGCTGGTTTGGTTCGAGAGACCGATGCCTTGGATAAGGAAGGGATTGGGTTAAGTGAACCGTCACTTCCTCTTTCTCGCGCAGCGCAAGCATCGAATACCGAGCTTGTATTCTTGTTACGGCCTCGTGTTGTTGTTTTTACATCCGAGCAATCCGGAACACCCAAAAAGGGGGAAATTCCACCCAGAATAGAACAGACAATGGTGATACCACCGACCTTGACACCTCTTGCTTCTGAACCAGTTACCTCTGTTGTTCCTCCTGTTGCTCAGGCTCCCCAGACACAGCTGTCAACGTCGCCGGAATTGCCGGAAAATCCGGTATCTGTGGTAGAAACTCCGACGCCAAAAGCAAAAATTCAGCCTGAAGTCAAGAAAGTCGCTGGATTTGATGAAATTATTGATAAAACATCGATGGCTTCTGTTGTGAATTCTGCTCGGAATGAAGAGGAGGGAATTCCTCCGCCTTATGAAGTCGCTCCTATTGAGCATTCTGCGCCTGCAGTCGAAGTGAACATGCCGGACTCTGTTCCACAAAATGCGCAATCGAATCCATCCGTTATTGTGAATTACGATATTCTGGGACGTTAATGAGGATTATTTGATGAAAAAAGCTCGTAAAATTTTAAAATCATACGGATTTTTGGCGATAGTGCCGGCTCTCTTTTTGCTGCTTTCGCCATCGGTATCCCATGCAAATGCTTTGGGCGATCCGGCTGCGCGTGGTTCGGGAACAGCGTCCGGTGACGGAATCTCTGCTGTAGAAAAAGAAGTCAAGGCCGGAGAAATTACAGTCGGTTCTGCGTCACAGGTTGTTGTAAAATTTAGAAACGCATCGTCAAAGGATATTCAGATTGGACAGGTAAACTTATACCCGTCATCAACCGTAAATTCCGAAGTGTCATTGAACGAGTGTAGCGGGAAAGAGGCTCTTGCATCTGGTGCGGAATGCGCAATCGTTGTTTCTGTCAAAGGTTTAAAAATCGGTAACTGGCGGGTTGAAATGCTGTTACGTCACAATGGACGATCCCGTATTGTGACGGCCTCGATGACAGGAAGTGTCGAATCTGGTGAAAATGATACTGATACGTTGTTAAGTGATGTGGAAGCTATCCCGAATGAGTTGGATTTTGGAACGTTGGATTCCAGCCGCCCATTGGTAAAGTCTATAATTTTCAGAAATGTAACATCCGAGCCCGTTAAAATTAAAAAAGTATCAATCGAAGCTTCGGATCAATCCGGATATGTTTTGTCGACAGATTGCTCGACACTTGATGTTGGGCAGGCCTGTATCGCGACGATAACATGGTCTCCTGTTTCAAAAGGACAATCCGATGGCGTTTTGATTGTTGAACACGATGGTCCTGCTCGCGTAGCCAGCGTAAATTTGAAGGGGTCGTATGATCCTCAAGCAGTTGAAAAAGCAAGTATTTTCCCCGAAGCTGTTCCTGGAGCTGGTTTGCTGATTTCTTCACAAGAAGAAATGGATTTTGGTGAAATTACCAATGAAGCCTCGATGACATTGTCTTTGGTTAATGTTGGTGATTCTGCGCTGCAATTAAAAGATATATCCTTGGCAAGTTCTGACACCGGTCTCGCGATCACACACACAGGTTGCGTTGCAGGAAGTGTTTTAGCTCCTGTTGAAGCGTGTCCTTTGACTCTTGCGTGGTCACCAGTACGTGCTGGCGAGTTGATTGAAGACATTCGAATCAATCATGATGGGGCGCGTGGCGTCTTGGTTATTCCAGTAAGAGGAAAAGCAGAAGCTGCGATAAATCGCGATACCAAAGCAGTTGTTGTTTCGAATGCAGGATCTCCTGCCGTTGAGGCAAAACCAGCTGATAAACGGCAGGCTCTGGAAGGGTTTGTGATTACATCTCATTCATCGAAAAAAGCAATTATCAACGGCCCGGGCGGAAGCCGTGTCATTACAGATAATCAAGGCATTGTTCTGGGTGGTGTAGAATGGAAAGTTGATATTGTTGAAAATGGCATCGAGTTTCTTAGTGGAAATGACCGTGTTCGCTTGTTGTTTGACAGATCTTTGTCTTCTGCCAGCCGGACAACGCCAACTTCTTCGTCATCATCCTCTTCATCTTCATCATCAAGTACGACAGCGACGACTGAAACAACGACAAATTAATGGCATGAGCAATGGATAAAATAAATGATTCCGAAAAGTTCAATCGTGATGATCTATCCTTACCAGAGGATGTAGATGTTCGCGTAAGTTCGGAACGTCGTCAGGACACGCTTCATGTTCCGCCGGATGGGGTGGAGCGTCGCCAATGGACGGATCGTAGACGGTTGAGGTCAAGAGAAGGTCGGGAACGTTATCTTGATATGGTTCAGCGAGAACGCGTTATTCTGATGGAACAAGGTGTAACACGTTCGCTCGATCAATTGATGGATATGGCGGGTGCACCGTCTGCTATTGATGAAGAAACCGAAATTGTCGGGATTCGGGATTATGCAAACGGCGATCAACTGCGCTCATTGCTTCCTGTTCAATCATGGTTGCCTCTGAGTATTCACTTGATCGGGCTGCATGATGGAATTTTAAAAATTGCACCTTTGAATGAATTGAATGAGCGTCAAATCGAAGCGTTGGTTTCTACCGCAAACAGATCGGGTTTAATGGTCGAAAGGATTGAAGCCGAAATATGGGATCGGGGGGAGCTCCTTCAGACCATGCGTGCGGTTCATGATCTGTCTGCTGATCGATGTGAAAAGACTTTGGCGCTATGGCTCAATGATACGGATAACGGACTGCTTTTGAACCAGTTTATGAGGGATATGCTTGCAGAGGCTTTGCAAATGCGTGTTTCGGATATTCATATCTTGCAGGATAATAACATCTCAAATCCAAACTGGATCAGATACCGTATTGATGGTGATCTTGTTCCCGTTCACTTATTGCCATCTGAAAGTATGGCGCGTTTGACGACATTAATTAAACGTGATTCTGCCATGAACTTTGGTGACCGTGTTACGCCAAAGGATGGACGGTTCAGTTTTACATGGCAAGGTCGTGTGATCGATGTTCGTGTGGCTGCGGGTCCACATGCCCAGGATGGTGAGAAAATAACTTTGCGTCTTCTTGACCGCGCATCGCTCAAAGGTTTTGACGAATTGTTTAAACGGCATGAAGATGTTGGGAATTATCTGGCGCAATCACTTTCTCCTGAAATCAAGGGGGGCGGTGGATTGGTTATGCTGTCTGGGCCTACAGGTTCGGGTAAAACAACGACCTTGTATGCCTGTATCCAGTATATTGATCGCCGTCGCCGCCACGTTTTGACGATTGAAGACCCGATTGAATATGAATTGCGTTACGCAACACAGTGGCAAGTGCGCCCGGGCATGCGGGGTGGAGAATTCTCTGACTTGATTCGCGCTGCCATGCGTCACGATCCTGACTATATTGTGATTGGAGAGTTGCGGGATAGTGATACAGTGGAAACGGCTCTGAAGGCTGCTGAATCGGGGCACACCGTGATTTCGACAGTTCACGCAGATACAGCTTTACAAACATTTGAACGTCTTAAATCATTGATGCCGTCTGAGCGTGAACGCGCATCGACATTTACATTGGCGCAACAGGTTCGTGCCATTATCAACCAACGTCTGGTTAAAACGTTGTGTCAGGGTTGTGCTCACCAAGGTCGAGCCGGAGACGCATTGAACGAAGATGAAATTTACCAGCTGGGCATTGAATCAACTGAAATCATTCGTCGCCGTAATACCAGCGGTTGCGATCTGTGTAACCGGACAGGTATTTCTGGCCGTACATTGTTGCTGGATGCTTTGTTGATTACATTGGGGCCTGCTGATCGGGATAAAGTTTATCGGGCATTGATGCAAAACGTAAATAGTATTGTAGAAGAAGAGGGTGTGATTGTTCATACACGCCGTAATGGTCTGATTGATCTTGTCACCAATGGTTTGGTTGACCCGAAATCAGCACTGAACTATCTGGAGTCGTAAGAGTCCCGTCATGCAGCAATGGATTGTCCAGATTGCCTATGAAACAAGGTCGGGTGCCAAAACCGCGACCGAAACAATGTATTTGCCATCAGAAAATGATGTACGTGACGCTGTTCAAAAAAAAGGCGGGCATGTTCTGACCATTCGGGCACATACCAGAACACCATTGGAAAGACTTTTGGCGCGGTCAAGCTGGTGGCAAGTGCAATTGTTGCGGGGCATTATGTTCCGCGCAACTTCGACATCCCCTGGCGTGGCACTTTGGAAGATTATCGAAGCAGAAACAAACCCGACCCGTCAGAATATTCTGGCGCCGGCTCGAGAAGCTCTGGCCCGCGGACTTGGTTTAATGGATGCACTTAAAGCATTGCAGATTTTTGATCGATCGACTTTGGCTATTATTTCGGCCAGTGAACGCGCAGGAAAGCTGACAGAAGGAATTCCTTACGCAATCCATTCAATTACCCAAAAGCGTAAAAACAAAGGCGCAATTATGGGGACGATGGGGTGGTTGGCGTTTGATGTCGTGACCATTGTTCAGTCTTTGTTTTGGGGAAAAGACACGGTTTTGAATTGGTTCAAGGACAATGCCCCGAAAGAAGGCCCTGATCTTGAAAAATACACTCGGGTGACTCATAATTTGGAACTGACATGGGATATTCTGATTTGGATTGCCTTTGGTTTTGCCGGATTTATGGCGTGGTGCGTGTTTTCCTTTTTTATCAATCGTGGGAAACGCGATTGGCCAACCCAACGAATTGTCAGAAAAATCCCTTTGATTGGCGGGTACATGCGCGATCTTAGCTTTGCTGACTCGATGTCGGCGGCCTCGCGTATGTTGCGCAGTAATGTCCCGATTAACGAGGCTTTACAGCAGTCTTCCGAAGCGTCAAACTCACCTGAAGTTGCAGGGTACTGGGATGCTGCCAATGAAGAATTATCCCGTGGGATTGGTCTGGGAGCGGCACTGGATCGTGAGCCTTTGAATAGATCTGAGCGCATGGAACTCGCGACCTTGTCGGATCTCTCTCAGGTTGCTACAATCATGGAATCAATTGCCGAGCTCCGGTCTCAGGCAGGAAGATTGAAGCACAAATTGATTGTCTGGCTGGCATTTCTGCTGACGGGCGTTTATCTGGCGATTGGCTTTGGAAGTGCGATTTATGCGCTGACTGTCATGAATATGAGTATGGATAGTATGATGGGTGGCTTGATGGAAGGAAAAATGTAATGGCATTCAATTTGGGGCCTAAAAAAGAAAAAAAGAGACCAAATATCTCCTCTTCGAAAATGGAGGACGGCACACCATCTGATGAAGGCGAAGAAGAAATTCGGGTTCAAAGCAAACCTCAACCGAGTATGGCGGCTAAACTAGCCGGTGAGCGTAAAAAATTTATTGAAAGTCTTGATCCTTTTTTGCCATCCGAATTGGTTGGTGGTTCGTTGCCTTATGTTCCGGGAATGGAAGATGAATCCGTCTGGAATGCGGCCTCTCAAGCATGCGCGACGGAAAAAGTCCATTATGTGTATTCGATTGAGGAAGACCGCATCTGGTATCTGGCATGCCCATCATCTGTGATGGTTTCAAACCCTGATAGCTGGTGTCCTTTGGCCTCTGCTCTTCCGGGAAATAGCGAGTTCTGGGATAAACAAACGGTTTATATCTACGAAAAAGAGGGCGCAGCAGGAGCTTTGCGCTGGGATCAGGAAACAAGCCGGATGCAAATCTATCTGGGAGCATCAAGAAGTATCCTTCCAAAAATTCAGAGCATGGACGCAAATTTCATCACGATTAACGATCAGATTGCAGACATCGTTCCATGGCGAAACCGTCAATTAAGAACAGAACAGCTCTCTCGCGCAACGGCGCGCATACTTCTGTTTTCCGGTCTCGCTGTATCGTTAGTATTGATGGCGTTTATCGCTGTTCAATATATCATGATAAACTTTCTGGATCGAAACCTGCAAACAGTGAAAGATCAAACCGAAGCCACCAGCGTAAAGTTATTGAACGATGCGCGAGATTTATCCAGGAATGAAGTGTCCGAATACACGTTCCGTATTCAACAACTTCTTGATGATTTAACAAAAATTGATGGGACATTGGTTCGGTTTGAAGTAGCAAAAGGAAAAATGGAATGGGAAGCTCTTGTTCCTGCCGCATATTCGACCGGGATTATGAGCATTCGTGGGCAAGCTCAGCCGGAAATTGAAAAAGATGGACGTGTTCGGGTTAAGGGCAATCGTTAATAAAAAGCGCCTTTGAATGTTGACATCAGCCTCCCATGACCTCCTGAATATTACGCCACATATTTGGATAGGCGTTTCTGTGGCCGCGTTTTTGGTGACTGTGATCGTTGTTGCCTTGGCAAGACAGCTTGCGCTAAAATTGGGTGTTGTCGATGCACCAGGCGGACGAAAACAGCATGATGAACCAGTTCCTCCAGTTGGAGGAATAGCAATATTTACTATTTTTATCGCAATATTATTTGGTTCCGGAATTTTTTTATCCACGACCATTCCTTGGGCTTTGATCGTATCATTGGGCATCATTTTGTTGGTGGGTGTGATTGATGATGCGCGGGAGATTGATGCACGGATCAAATTTGCAACCCATTTTCTGGTCGCAGCAATTCTTGTAATCGGTGGAGGCGCACAAATTACAAGTCTGGGAAATATTCTTGGTTTTGGCCAGATGGGGTTAGGCTGGATGTCGATTCCATTTTCGATCGCTTGCGTTGTTTATATTATCAATGCTGTCAATATGATGGATGGACTGGATGGACTGGCCGGAGGAAATGCCTTGATTGTTTTCTTATGGTTTGGCCTGTCGGCGTTCTGGCATGGCGAAACGGAAACGGTTTTTGAAATTGCAATTTTTTGCGCAGGCCTTTTGGGTTTTCTGTTTTACAACGCCCGCAGCCCATGGAGAAAACATGCCAAAGTTTTTCTGGGTGATGCAGGTAGCATGGGAATAGGGGTGATGATCGCGTGGTTTGCCATTACCCTGTCGCAAACACCCCATCAAGTTATTGAACCTGTCTCTGTCGCATGGGTGATTGCCCTTCCTATTATCGATGCATTTGGCTTGCTGGTTGCGCGTCTTCGGGATCACAAGCCGCCATTTGCGCCTGATCGTCGCCACTTTCACCACCATTTTATTCACGCCGGATTTGGAGTCGCGTCCACAGTGTATATAATTCTTTGCTGGTCGGCAATTTTGGGAGCGATCGGAGTTTTGGGAGTAAAATTAGGTGTTCCACACGGAGTCTTGGGATGGGCATGGGCTGTGCTGTGGTTGTCTCATGCCGCATTAACCATCCATGCGAAAAAATTTATCGGGCTGCTTTCAAAGGCGGCACAATAGACTCACCTGATTGTTGTTTGAATTCGGCATCAATGGTCTGGATCAAAGCATCCTCAATTGCTGTTGGCGGCGTGAACCCGCTTTGGCGAACACGATCAGCCTTAAAAGCTGTATTGGCACAAAATTTTTCTACGCGAATACGACTGATGGGCAAAGTTTTTCCTGTAAATCTGGAGACAACATCAAAAGCCAGACCTGCCCCCAATCCAAGAATTTTCGGCATTTTGATCCGTGTAACAGAGGGGCGATTGGTGCGCTCGCAAATCAAATTCACCAAACGGTTCATCGTCATGTCTGGTTTATCCGCATAGTTAAAAACATGATAGCCATTCCCGAAAGAAAGAGCATGGGTTAAAAACGCAGAAACATTCCCGACATAGGCCATGGATTTTTTATTTTCTCCGTCCCCGACCATCAGAAACCGACCTTTGACAATTTGATCCATTAAAGTATGGACATTGCCGCGATTGGTAGGGCCAAATACAACTGAAGGTCGGACAATAACCAAAGAGCGTGTTTCAGGAGATTTTTCAAACCATTCACGAAAAACATTTTCGGCTTGGGATTTTGTTTCGCCATAAGGATTGATCGGCATATGGGATGCCGTTTCGTCGGGCTCACCGTGTTGGTGACCATAAACCGCAACCGAACTGGTAAAGACAATTCGGTTGATCCCGAGTTTTTCAGCCACGGCGCAGGTCATGCGCGCACCAGTCACGTTGGTGTCATAATAAAGGGAAATAGGGCGCACATTATCACGGTGAGCTGCCGCTAGATTGATAATCGTGTCGCATTCGGAACAGGCTGCCAACAGAGATTCATACTCGCGAACATCCGCATTGATGCGCAAATCAGGATAAGATGGGCTGGGGGCAATATCGGCAATGGTCACGTCATGCCCTTGGTAGAGTAAATCCGACGTCAGACGGGAACCAATAAAGCCGCTGCCACCAAGCAACGCAATTTTGTGGAGAGAAGGCATATCCAAGTCTTTCTGTTGGTCTCGAAATACGATATTCCTTTATATTAAAGATAAACCGATAAAGTCGAAACTTAAAAATGAAGATTAGCTATTTAATTACACGAATGGATGAATTTGGCGGGGCGCAGGTTCATGTTCGCGATCTATGCTTGTGGATGAAAGCACAGGGGCATGACGTGTCTTTGTTGTCGGGATTTTCTGGAAAGATCTCGGATGCGATGGAAACCCAGGGAATTCCTTTTTATGAAATCGCAGACCTCCAACGCAGCATCCATCCGCTAAAAGACGCTAAAGCTTTTTTTCAAATCCGAAAAGCACTAAAAATAATTCGTCCTGATTTGCTAACCTGCCATTCGTCAAAAGCGGGTCTTTTGGGACGCTTGGCGGCTTGGTCACTCGGAATTCCCTCTGTCTTTACCGCGCATGGCTGGGCGTTTACTGAGGGCGTCCCGAAGACACACAGAATCATTTATAAGGTTCTTGAAAAAACCGCTGCGTTTTTTGGCCAGCAGATTATTACTGTGAGCGAATATGATCGTCATCTTGCGCTAAAATATAAAATTGCTCCGTCTCGTAAAATAACAGCCATCCACAACGGCATGCCGTTTTTACCCCCTTTGCAGGCACGCCATCCAACGGGCAAACCTGTCAAAATATTGATGGTTGCACGTGTGGGGGCTCAAAAGGATCATGCTCGTTTGCTACGGGCTTTATGGGGCTGCCTTGATTGTGACTGGACGCTTGACTTTGTGGGGGGCGGTGATGATCTGGATCTGCGCAATCTTGCACGCCACATGGGCATGGCGGATCGCGTACGTTTTCTCGGGGAACGATCGGATATTCCAGATTTAATGGAACAAGCGGATCTTTTTGCCTTGATTAGCAAGTGGGAAGGCTTGCCACTGACTATTATCGAGGCCATGCGCTCGGCCTTGCCGGTAATTGCCACAGATGTCGGCGGTGTTGCGGAATTGATTAACCATCGGCAAACCGGCATCCTTGTTCCACCTGAATCGGATGATTATTTGCTCAAGGAATTACGCGCAATTCTGTCCGATAAAGAAGCATTGATTGAGATGGGCTATAAAGGGCGGTTGAGCTATGAACAAGACTTCACCTTTTCCACAATGGCTCAAAAGACCCTTGCTGTGTACGAACGGGTAATATCGAAATAAAACAAGCACTCATCTTGTGGATAAGGTCGTTGATAAAAAGGGCATGGATTGACGGGGTCTGATTCTCAATCCAACCTGAACTCCATGCGAAACCTGAAATTCTTCATTCTTACGGCATCTTCATTGGCTCTGGTGGCCTGCCAATCCCCGCCAACTCTTGATGGCGATAAAACCATGCCTGCCAATCCTGTTGTGCCGGTTGAAAAAAATATTCTGGACGGTGATCGTTTATCCGCTCTCGAATTCCGGGTGGGGACATTAGAAACACAAATTTCAGACGCGCAGCCGACTTTAAAAAAAGTTGAAGTCATAGAAAATCATTTCAAGGCATTGTCTTTGGAACTTGACCGTATCGACGCAACATACGCACCCAATAGGCCTCTTAATGTAACAAAGCCTGATGCAATAAAATCTGTTCCCAAAAGTGAATCGGTGAAAATCACAAAGGTGACAACACCGATTGAAAAGCCTGCGCCCAAACCTCTTGAAAAAGAAAAGTCTCCATCGCCTGCAACTATGAAAGCAAGTGAATCTGTTGCCGCTGTAACCAGCGTCAGGATCGGAGAACAAAAAGGCGAAGTGACCCGCATCGTTCTTGATACAACCAAGCGCACAGAAATGCGTTATGATTTGGATAATGGCGAGGGTTTGTTGGTTATTGATTTGCCGGGAAACCAATGGAAAGCAACAGAAAGCCTGACACTGAAATCATCACCAATGGTCAAATCCTTCCGTGCCAATACAGATAAAAACGGATCTCATCTGGTGTTGCAATTAAAACAATCGGCAAAAGTATTATCCACGGCGCGTCTTAACCCGTCTGGATCATACGGACACCGCGTCTACCTTGACCTTGTGCCATTTAAATAGGGCTCTCTTTTTTTGTTATTCAATTGCAATGTATCAACTATTGATATATTATAGAATAATACAGGCTCTTCTTCACTCCCCCCGATTTGTGCCTGTTCTGACCACAATTTGGCTCAAATTCGAGATCGATCGAATTTGAAATAAATTTTATTCAAATTGTTTTCTTTTTACATATTTCTTAAACATTCTCCCGATATAATGAACCTGTATATAAGGATCAACAATATTCTTATATAGGAACTACAAAAGTTAAATAGCCTAATCCCGGGGGGGAGAGTTTAAGTGTCTATGAAGCAAACAACAACGGCAACGCCGCAAGAGAGAACTGCGCAAAGCAACGGCGCGGCATATGCGATTGCCCCTGAGATTGCTATTGACCCAAACCAATTTTCCACAAAAGATTTAAACAACTTCGCAGATGGCGTTCGTCACCTGACGGACAATTATAAGCCTGAAGATCTTCATTCCCTTCATGATTCCATGCATGAAATCGCACCGGAAGATCTGACAACAGGCGAGGCTCTTATAACCTATGGCATCATGCATAATCCGGTGATGGAAGCGATTGCATCAAACCATGCGATGGATGCAATGGCTTTTGCCAATGATGTGATGATTAACGGGGCACAAATCGAACGGCTTCAAAGCCGGACACAAATGGCGTTTGCCTCACTGGACGCGGACGATGAAGACCTGACCCCTGAACAACGCGCCAGAAAACGCGAGAGGGAAAGGGCTCAAGACACAGCGGAAGCTCTTGAAGACATCCACGACGAACAACTAAAAGAATGGCAAGAGCGTTGGGATAAACAAATGCACACTGTTGCAGGATTGCAAGTTTCCGGCGAACAAATCCATTCAATGTGGAAATATTTACAAGACCCAGCTAACGCAGAGTCTTTTGAACAAGAGTTGGTTGACAAATATAAAATCTCCAAAGACGAAGCCCAAAAACGTCGTAAAGGGACTCAAGAATATCTTGATCTTCTTGAAAAACAACGCCGTGGTGAGAAACTTAGCGAAGCTGATAAAAAAAGGATGCAGGAACTAGATTCAAAACCTTGGATGAAGGAAACTATACAAGATCTTCAAAAACGCCAAGAGAAAGTTAATGAATATGAGAATACAAATCTAAGCGCCCAATCAGATTACAAAGAGGGATCAACAAATATTGCAAAGATCGAGAAAAGTAAACAATTCTTTAGAGTAAATGCTGAATCAGTATCTAAACCAATTAACTCACAACCCAGCATGCAGACCCAGTCGGCAGAGTTACCGCATCCGCAATCAATCAGCCCTTCATACAGTAACAATGAAAGTTTCGGCAAGCATACCGTACAGGCAGAGCCTTTAAAAGGCGAATTCATCAGAGCCGGAAACGCGACAAACCCCCTCGATGCACAATCAACAATCTCTAATCAAACAAAATTGTACGCAGCATCCGCAGCACTTCCACAAATGGACGGGGCTACATTCTAGTAATAACTACTTTTGCGCCAGAATAGGACCAACAAGACTGGCACTTCTCTGGGACTTTATGATCGACTTACCCAAATCCGTGTAGTCCAAATTAGTATAGGCCGCCATGGAAACCCCTGAAGTGTTGTCGGATCCCATAAAATTCCCAATACTTGGCTTATCTGCACTTCTAACAACAACCATGTATTTACCGTTATACTCTCCACTTAACATGACACGATCACCAGTCTTACGTATTCCTTCGGCATTTCTGCGCCCAACAATTTCCTCACTTGGGACAACAAACTTGTTGCTATCATAAAGCCTAACATTCTTGATAACAGCAGCCACGCGCCATTCAGTAGAAGGTTGATTACTTGGGTTATTACCTTCAACATTGAACCCCAAAGAACCATCATCACTTGCAGTAAACCGATTGACGCGCAAATAATCCTTCAAAACCCCATTGCCATCTTTTCCCGCATAAATATTATCACCAACAATCAGGCTTTTTTGACCGTAGTCTTTCATGGCCTTGTTAATTTCTGCGGTATAATAACAATCGCCCCATTTAACGCCAGCTTGAGCATTATAAATACCAGGCAGACATTCCGCAGCAAAAGAAGCAGACGCTGCCCCCCCCATGAAAGCAACCGTCGCGGCTGCAGCCATAAAACGACGAACATATGATGATGAAGTGGCCATGATAAACCCCCATATTGTTAATGAATTCCTAACGAATATAGTCTTTTTTAAGGGGGAAAGCAAAGATTCTTTACGGTGCGTATCGAAATTACGATTTTGCAAATTATTAGTTATGGATTTTATAAGTTATGCGCATTAGGAACCTCTCTTATTCCCCATTGTCACGGCGCTCCTCACGATGGGAAAGCACGATGGGAAAGAGAGATCCTTCACTGGAGTTCAGGATGACAGGGAAGATTTTCTTTTCATCATCTGCTCGTGGCGCATGCGACGGGCAGAAATTTCATCACCACTTAAGGAATCAAAACAATGTGGGCAAGAAACCCCGAACTCGTATTGTTCACTCATCAAATCATTTGACATTAATGTTTCACGACAACCATGGCAAAGCTTGGCAGTCCCTTCTTCAAGGCCGTGCCCAACACCAACACGGCGATCAAAAACGAAGCATTCTCCATTCCATTTGCTCTGTTCAACGGGGACATCTTCTAGATATTTCAGAATGCCACCTTTGAGGTGATAAACAGTCTCGAACCCTTCTGAAAGCATAAAACTGGATGCTTTCTCGCAACGAATACCGCCCGTACAGAACATGGCCACTTTTTTATGCTTGGCTGGATCAAGATTTTTTCGGACATAGTCAACGAATTCGGTGAAGATTTTGATTTTAGGATCAATCGCGCCGTCAAAGATTCCGATTTTTGTTTCGTAATCATTGCGCGTATCAATCAATAAAACGTCAGGATCAGCAATCAACTCATTCCAGTTTTGGGGATCGACATAAGTTCCAACCTGTTTGGTTGGGTCAGCTTGCGGCTGACGCAATGTCACAATTTCAGGCTTGATGCGCACTTTAAGACGCAAAAACGGACGGCGAGAGGAGTCCGAAAATTTGACTTCACCTTTTGAAACTTCAAAATGGGTTTCAAGATAGTCCAGAACGGCATCAACGCCACCATTGCTGCTGGCAATTGTTCCGTTAATACCTTCATGGGCAATCAACAAAGTTCCACACAGGTCAAATTGCGCCCCGATATCATTCAAGGCCTGCTGGTGAACAGGCAGGTCGGTCATGGCAACAAAACGATAAAGAGCGGCAACCTTGTAAGTCATGCCGCTCTTTTATGACATTTTTTGGAAAAAATCAAATCAGGACTTTGGCTCGGATTCTGGAGGCTCGGCATCAGGCTTGCCCAGAACATTATTTTTCCAACCTCCACCCAAGGCTTTGACCAGATCAACCGAGGCTGTCAATTTGGATTCAAGGGCTTGAGCATAAGTATCTTCTGCACTCAAAAGGGAAGATTGGGTATCCAGCAAAGTCTGGAAATCAATCGTACCGACTTCATAACGCTTGCGGGAAATGTCATAGGCACGACGGGCACTATTCATCGCGGATTTCAAGGCAACTTCACGTTCGGCCGCAGCTTTTGTCGATGCCAAAGCATCCTCAACTTCTTTAAAGGCGACCAGAACAGTTTTGCGATAGAGCTCAACCAACTCCCGTTGCTGGGACGTGGCTTGATCCAATCCACCTTCCAATCGACCGCCGGAAAAGATAGGAGCACTCAAAGAGGAGGCCAAAGCCAGTACCGTAGTGGCAGGGTCACCCAAAGATGCAATCGCCGCACTGCCAGTACCCCCCAGATTGATTGATGGAAAAAATGCAGCCCGCGCCGCGCCGATATTGGCATTGGCAGCCAGTAAAGACTGTTCCATGCGGTGAACATCGGGGCGACGTTCAAGCAGGGTTGATGGTTGTTCCAATGCGATTGATGGCACAGGAAATTCCGAAACATTTTTTGTATTGGTAATGCTGAATGTTTGCGGCGCACGCCCCAAAAGAAGAGCAAGTGCATTTTGATAGATGGATTCTGTTTGCTTCAAAGTTGCCAAAGAGGCCTCACTGGAGGAAACGGCCACTTGCTGTTGGGATAATTCCAGATCGGAATCAAGCCCGGTTTCAACCCGCACCCGAATAATGCGTAAAACTTCACGCGAATTTTTTAAATTATCTTCGGCAATACGCACCCGCTCGCGGGTCGTCAATAAGTTAAAGTAAGCACTGGCGACATCACCCAAAGCAACCAGTTTCAAAGCTTCCTGCTCATATTGTTGCCCATATAAAGATGCACGTGCAGCCTCGATTGTGGCGCGGTTTCCACCAAACAGATCAAGATCATAGGAAATAGCGAGTCCAGCAGACAGATTATCCGTTGTATAAGACGATCCTGAAGCCGGATTGGTTCTAGATTTGCTGGCCCCCAAAGACGCGCTCGCAGACGGAAGCAAACTTGCACCGGCAATGCGCAGAGCAGAGCGGGCTTGATTAACCCGTTCGAACCCTGCACGCAAATCAAGGTTTTGGGTTAACGCATCATCCATCAGGGAATTTAACGTGTCATCTTGATACAAGGTCCACCATTGCGCAGGGATTTCAATTTGCCCTTCATTTTGAATCTCACTATTCCATCTGGCAGGAACTTCGACGCTGGGCTGTGTATAGGACGGAATAAAGGAACATGACGAGAGCAAAGCCGCTGTCAAGGCAAGGGGGAGAATCTTTTTCATCACAAAACCTCAAAGAATATAGTCACCACAGATACTAGAGCATAGGCTTAATAAATCAACACATTAAGGGGGCGCAGACCCTTTTTATAAAACGTCCCAATAAGCGAAATTCCTCCGCTCTGGGGTCGTCTTTTCTCCAGACCAAGCCAATCTGGCGGCTAGGTTGGGGTGCAGAGAAGGGAACAATGCGGATGCCTGACGGCAAAAGATCGGGAAGTGTCGCCATATACGGCAATAAAGTCGCCCCGTAACCATGTTGAACCATTTGGATCAAGGTTTGAAGACTCGTCGCCCCCAACGTCTTTTCCATACCGGATGATTTGGAGCGTGGCGAAAGTTGGCAAGCAGAAATAACATGATCACGCAAACAATGACCGTCTTCCAGCAATAAAATGGTTTCCTTTTTCAGATCATCCAGAGTTAGTGGTTTAACTTTTTTTGAGCTTTGCTCCGTATTGTCTGCCCGAGCCAGATAAAAGGGCTCGCTCCATAAAACCACGGTCTGCATCTTTTCTGTTTCGTAGGGAAAAGCCATTAAAACGACATCAATCATCCCTTTTTCCAGATTGTCCAACTGCCGCATTGTCAGGTCTTCTTTAAGTTGGAGATCAAGATCAGGAAATTCCTGCTGCTGGGCAGGTAAAAAACGAGGCAAGATATAAGGCGCAATGGTTGGGATAATGCCAAGGATCAAATGCGTGGATAACGGCTCATGATGACGGCGGGTCAAATAAACCAGATTTTTCAATTCTTCAAGAATAGCTCTGGACGGTGCAATCAAGTCCTGTCCGACGGGAGTCAGCGAAACGCGCCGCGTGTCCCTGATAAACAAACGATTGCCCAGCAGGGTTTCAAGTTCGAGCAAACCGTTGCTCAGCGTAGATTGTGTGATGTGACATGACTCAGCCGCGCGACTGAACGACAAATGGTCGGCCACAGCCAGAAAATATTGTAATTGTCGTGCCGTCGGGAGTTTCATCTTATAATTTTATTTTTAGAATGAAAGATAGGTTTATTTATTCAAAAAATCGATAAAAGTCAATAAAATTATCTATTGGATTTTTAAAAGGAAAGGGGGCATGTTACGGGTATTCAAGACCAAAAACTTACCAAAGGAGACAAAAATGCTTGGTGTAGGCGATCACATGCCCGAATTCGAAATTATCGGGGTAAAACCAAAATTTATGAAACACGAAGAAAATGGCGAAAGCGCATTTGAAACAATTACCGAAGAGAGTTTTGCCGGTAAATGGAAAGTGTTCTATTTCTATCCGAAAGACTTTACCTTTGTCTGCCCGACGGAAATCGTGGAATTTGCAAAACTTGATTCTGAATTTTCAGACCGTGACTGTGTCGTTTTGGGCGGAAGCTGCGACAATGAGTTTTGTAAACTCGCATGGCGTCGTGAGCACAAAGATCTTGCCAATTTGCCACAATGGCAATTTGCGGACACCAACGGAACATTGATTGATGGCTTGGCTATCCGTGAAGATTCTGGTGTGGCTTACCGCGCAACTTATATTGTTGATCCTCACAATGTGATTCAGCATGTATCGGTTAACAACCTGAATGTCGGGCGTAATCCAAAAGAAGTTTTGCGGATTCTCGATGCTTTGCAAACAGATGACCTTTGTCCGTGTAACCGTCCGGTTGGCGGCGACAATATCGACCTCAGCAAGGCAGCATAATCATGACCTCTTTTGAAGACCTCAGAAACGCGCTGCCGGAATATGCGAAAGATATTAAACTTAACCTGTCCAATCTGATGGCCGAAGAATCTCTTAATTCACAACAGCTCTGGGGATGTTTTCTGGCCTGTGCCATGGCAACCCGTCAGGGCGATGTGATTGCAGCGATAGATAATGAAGCTTCGAAACATCTGAGTGCAGAAGCACGGAACGCAGCCTGTGGTGCCGCAGCGATTATGGCGATGAATAATGTCTATTATCGTTCGGTTCACTTGATGAGCAACAAAGAGTACCAAAATCTTCCGGCCAAACTGCGCATGACATTTATTGCCAGTCATGGCGTGGATAAAATTGATTTTGAACTCTGGTCAATGGCTGTATCCGCCATCAATGGTTGCGGAATGTGTCTTGATGCCCACGAAGCTCAAGTTGTAAAAGCAGGCCTGTCGATGGAACAAATCCAGTGTGCTTTGCGCATTGCTGCAACCATCAATGCAGCAGCGGCAGCGATTGAATCGGCCAAATATCTTTCGGCAGATATCGCTCAAGCTGCGTAGTCAATCAGGTTACAAAAAAATTCAAAAGCCCCGATCCGTCGGGGCTTTTTTGTGGAAGTCATTCTAATTCACCGAAGGCGTTCTGGTTTTGGTATGACGTTCAAATCCATCCAGCATATTGACCACACCTTGCATCGGGTTTCCAGACGGGTGTGTCCAGATGGGCGTGCTGGAATCAATAAAAGTCGCACCACCAGAGACATAAGGCGCACAGCTTTCTTGATCGAATGCCCCTTCAATGGCAACAGGAATATCGGTTGTTGTTGTCCACCAATTCAAAAGGGAGATCAAAGACTCACCATGTGATGGAGCAAAAAAGCACACAAAATCCAATTCCAGAGAAATTGCCGATTGAGCCATCGCCTGTGTCGATGCGTGAAGTCCGATAATAGAATTCTCATCCAGAATTTTTCGGGCATCGGAACATTTTTTCAAAGAAGAGCACAAAACACCATCGGCTCCGATTTCCCGTGCAAGAAGGGCATTATCATAAACAAGGAAAATAAAACCATTGCGTTGTGCCGTCTCGCAATAGGCGCGGGCAATAGAAGAAATTTTTTGTTCGTCGCTAACGCTGTGCGGCCTGAAGTCAACCACATGGCGGTTGATTGAATAGGTCGAAAAACGATTGGCAGCGTGCAAAGCTTGACCGAGTTGAAAGCACTGCTTGTTGTGATCTGTGGTCTCTGGCAGAACAATATACAACCCGCATTCGGGCGAAGACGAAGAATCTTCGGAAGGGGAGTCGGTCAAATCTTCTTCTGCGAGATCAAACAAATCGGTCATTTTAAAATCCGCAAAGATTCCATGATAAGGCTGTTTGCAAAATTTTGATCCAAAGGCTCTGGGCTGCTCATCAGGTGATAAAATATTGATCCATAAATCATGTCAACGGTAAGAGCCGTATCCAGATCTTTGCGGAAATCGCCACGGTCTTTACCCGTTTGAATGATACTGGCTAGAATTTCTTCATGGTGAAGCATGAATTTTTCAAAGAACAAAGCCTGAAGAGTTGGGTCACCTTGTGCTTCGGCATAAAGCTCGGCCACAATTTTTCCACCGCGCCCGCGACACATGCGCAAAAACCGTTCCATTTGTTTGACGAAGGAATCTTTGGCATCGACACCTTCAACCGGAGCGGGTAAAACACTCATCGGGCCGGAGACAGCATCAAGGATCAATCCAACCTTATTGGGCCACCAACGATAGATCGTGGTTTTACCAACACCGGCTTTTTTGGCAACGGCTTCGATTGAAACTTCACGAACCGACATGTGCAAAAGCATTTTATTGGTCGCATCAATGATCGAGTTTCTTGACTTTTCAGAGCGAGGACGACCTGTAATCTTTTGGGATGCTTCAGTAATAGAACCCTGTGATGAATTTTCAGTCTGATCCTGAACATCTTGATCTTCAATATGAATCTGACGGGAGGCATTTAACGCCATGGATACTCCTCTGAACCTGATAGTCTGCAAACGCGCAAGGGTGGAGTTTTAACTCCAAAACGGTGAAAATGGCAAGGAAAACTAGATAAAAATTTCACTTTTCCCGTTATTTTTTTGCAGCTGCGAAGCTGGACGGTGCGTTTTGTATCACAATAGCCCCTCCGTTCCTTATTTCCAGAATTCCAAGGCCGCGATCAGCGAGGCCATCCATACGAAAACGGAAGATACCATCAACACCGGCAAAGCCGTTTGGATTGGTCAGGGCGTTGCGTCCATATCCTTGATTGGATTTGGACAAAACGACAGCCAAAGCCGTCGCATCATAAGCTAAAGACGCCAGTCGTGGCGGGGTTTCTCCGTACATTTCACGGTATCTGCGTTCAAACTTTAGGCGCAGATCGGGCGGTGCGGCAGCATACCACGCACCTTGTAAATCAGGTTGGTTTTGGGCAGACGGATCGTCCCACAAGCCCGTTCCCAAGCGTTTAACAAGATTAGAAGGAATTCCTTGGGCATTGAGCAACGCTGAAATTTTGGCGGCGGTGGGGCCTGGAGCGGCAATCAAGACAGCCTGAAGTGGTAGACGTTTCAAATCCGATATTTGAACGGCATCAGGAAGTTGACCCCCGTCATAACGCACCAATCCGGCGTTATTGAGGGATCGACGCTGTATTTGAGCATAAAAACTGGCCGCAACAGCATTTCCGTAAGCATCGCGGGGAGCAATCAGGGCAATATTTTTAAATCCTCTTGATCCTGCATAATCAATAATCTGTTCGACTTGGGTTTGGGGAACAAATCCCATCAGAAAAGTTGTCCCGACTGCTGCGGCGGTATCCGTTGAAAAAGAAACAATCCCGACTCCGCGCTGAACTGCGAATGGCGCAACGGCTTTGGTGTCATCAGAAAAGAGGGGGCCAAGGATCAAACCGGCGCCGTCTTGAAGGGCTTGTTGGGCAACATGGGCGGCTCCTTCATTGGTGTCTTTGGGCATCAACTCGAATAGATCGGGGGCGTTAAGGTCATTCATGGCCAATAAAGAGGCATTCATCATGGCTTCACCAGTTTCTTGACCTCGCCCGCTTAAGGGAAGTAACAGCGCGACTTTTGCTTTGACTTGAAGGTTTTGGGGAGTATTTGCCATAGATCCGTTCGCCTCGCCCGCAGTCGCAGGGGCAGGCATCCCTTTTTGTCCGGCAGAGGATGGATGGGAAGAGGCGCGTTGATTGGCTTGCCAATTGCCGCCGCTCATCGGAGCGCAACTGGAAAGAATCAAGGTTGAAAAAAACACAAAAAGCAGATTGCGTAGCATGAAAAGCTCCCGTACATCTTGGTCTATGAATGAATTTGCAGCCAAACCAGACCCTACACAAAATGAAGAGCGGATAAAAGACCCTTTTGGGGATTTCATAATGCTGGAGCATGTAAAGTTGAAAGCCGGACTTTATCTGGTGGCAACCCCGATTGGAAATTTACGCGATATGACCTTGCGGGCGCTCGATGTTTTGGCGGCGGGGGATCTGGTGGCGTGTGAAGACACGCGGATGACCGGAAAATTGTTTTCCCTATTAGGTATTCGTAAAAAATTAATGCCTTACCACGACCACAACGCAGATGAACAACGCCCGCATATAATAAGTGCCATTAAATCGGGACAAGCCGTCATCTTGGTCAGTGATGCGGGGATGCCGTTAATCTCTGACCCGGGATACAAATTGGTGCGTGGCTGTATGGATGAAGGTTTATATGTGACCAGCCTGCCAGGAGCCAATGCTCCCTTAATGGCTTTGCAACTATCTGGACTTCCCAGTGACCATTTCTCATTTTTGGGATTTTTACCGAACAAAACCAAGGCACGTAAAGATATTCTATCCAAATGGAAACATTCCGAAAGTACGTTGGTGATTTTTGAATCAGCGTCCAGAATAGAATCTTCATGTCGGGATATGCTGGATATATTGGGGGATCGTCAAATGGCGTTGACCCGAGAACTAACCAAAAAATTCGAAGAAGTCTGGAGCGGAAATATCTCTGAAATTCTAGCGCGTCTTGAAAAAGACGGAGCTCCCAAAGGAGAGATCGTGCTGGTTATTGAACGGGTACAGGCAACGGACGAAGTGTGCGATCTGGATAACCTGATTAAAAAAGCATTGGAAACCATGTCTTTGAAAGAAGCGGTGGCCAACGTGGTCGATCAAACCGGTTTGCAGAAAAAACAGGTTTATAATCGAGCTCTTGAATTAAAAAGTGAATAGTTTCTCTATTAGTTAGGCTTGGTCATGAAATCACTTTCAACAAATTATTCCCGTGGCCTGATAGCCGAAATTTATGCCGGATTTTTTCTGATCCTGAAGGGGTACAAAATTCGCGAATGGCGATATAAAACGTCTGTCGGTGAAATTGATTTTATTATATCAAAAAACAATATAACGGCGTTTGTTGAGGTAAAACTTCGCTCGACAAAAGACGAAGCTTTACTATCCATTACACCGAAAATGAAGTCCAGAATATCAAGAGCGGCACAATATTATCTGGCGCGACAATTAAAAGATACGGCAAATAATGTGGGTAAAAAAGAAGCGGAATATCGTTTTGATGTTATCGGTGTGTCGGGTTTTCGCATCTGGCATCTGGACAATGCATGGTTTACGCCCACATAATACCATAGATCGATTCGCAATTGTCTTTGCGCATTTTCAAGATGAAAGGTTTTTTACGATGAATAAGTCACTGATCGTCACTCTAATGGCATCAACTCTGATTCTCTCCGGCTGCGGCGCGGTAGGTCTCGCAACGGGTGTTGGTGCGGCAGTCGGCGTATCCGCCGCAAAAGAAGGTGGACTGCGTGGCACTGTAACGGATGAATCTATCCGTCTGGAAATCAGCGATCTTTGGTTCAAAAAAAGCGTTGATTTGTTTGGTAAGCTGAACTTGAGCGTAAACCAAGGGCGCGTCCTCGTGACGGGCGTGGTGCAGCAGCCTGAAGATCGGGTTGAGGCCATCCGCCTGGCTTGGCAGCCTAAAGGGGTCAAGCAAGTCATCAATGAAGTTAGGGTTGGCGAAAGTGGAACAATCGGAACATACGCCAAAGATACATGGATTTCCGGTCAATTGCGGACGCAGATGACCTTTGATAAATATATCCAGTCAATCAACTACTCGATCGAAACCGTTCATGGTGCTGTATATTTGATGGGTGTAGCCCAAAGTCAGGAAGAATTGGATCGGGTTATAAAACTTGCGCGCCGGATTAAAGGTGTGAGTGAAGTTATCAGCTATGCAAAACTGTTGGGAGAACCCGTTTCTTCTGATTCATCGGTGGCGGGTGACGTCTATATGCAACCTGATGCCATAGCCAACGAGCCTGTTCCGTTGTCATCGGGATTTGAAACGCAGCCTTATGAAGGGCAGGGAAGTTACAACCCATCTTCGGTGCAATCTGAAATATTGCCCCCATAGACCTGAAAACAATAATAATTTTGACTTTGAGATTTGAAAAGATTTGGACGTGAGCGAACAAACTGCATTGCATCAATATGGTGAACTTCCGGATGATAAGGTTCCTTTGGTCGACACGGCGCTGTATCTGGCTTTGGAAAAGCATCAAGGGCGCAGTCTGGGGCCTTATCAAACCCATGTTCGAAAATTATGTGAGCAAGTTGGTTCCAGATACGCGGATTTGCTGGAAGCGGGGGCAGAAGACTCTCCGGAAACAAAAATAGCCGCGTTAAAGCATGTTATTTCCGATCTCCATGGTTACGCAGGCGACGAAGACAATTATAACGATTTAAGAAATGCAGATTTGATTGATGTGATTGACCGTCGCAAAGGCTTGCCGATTGCATTGTCGATTTTGGCTTTGAGTGCAGGACGCGCACAAGGATGGAGTATTCACGGCATTAATTTCCCCGGGCACTTCCTTTTGAGGCTGGATCAGGACGGAAAGCGGGTCATATCCGATCCCTTCCATCAGTTTCGCTTGCTGCAAGCCCCGGATTTACGACAATTATTGAAATCTGTGGCCGGGCCGGATGCTGAACTGTCTGTAACGTTGTATCAAGCAGCCAGTAACCGCGAGATATTACTTCGCTTACAGAACAACATAAAATTCCGCCAGATTGAGCGCGAGGATTACGCCGAAGCCTTGGGAACTGTGGCAGCGATGCGCTCCTTTGCACCACACGAGCACCGCTTACTGTTGGATGAAAGTGTATTGAATGCCCGTTTGGGTAATCTTGTTTCTGCTATAGAGTTGGTTCGTCAATATCTGTCCGCGGTAACAGACCCTCAGGACAAGTATGATGCAGAGCTTCTTTTGAGGACTCTGGAAACTACTTTGGAGTAACTAAAAAAAAACTGTGATGCCTCTTGCGAAACCCTGTTTTTAGGTCTATTTAGAAAGAAGTTTCAACCGCTCGGGAGAGTCATCTTTCGGGCGTTTTATCTAGATAAAAACAACCGCTATAAACAACTGCTACAGGAGTCCCCTCATGATCTTTCGTAATCTTCTTCTGATGTCCGTCGCTCTCGTTACGCTTTCTGCTTGTTCTTCAGATGAAGACGCCGCAGGAATGGACACATCCATGTCGGGTATGAACGGAACCGAACTGGCTGGCTCTGAAATGGGCATGGCTCCAGTAAACGGCGTAATGCCAGGCACACAACAAGACTTGGTTGTGAATGTGGGTGATCGTGTTTTCTTTGGCTACGATCAATCCGAATTGTCTTTCGAGGCGCGCACAACTCTCGAACGCCAAGCAACTTGGATGAAACAATACGCGGCTGTTACCGTGACCATCGAAGGTCATGCGGATGAACGCGGAACGCGTGAATACAACTTGGCTTTGGGAGAGCGTCGCGCATCTTCGGTTCGCAGCTACCTGATGTCCTTGGGTGTTGATGCAAGCCGCATCAACACGATCAGCTACGGTAAAGAACGTCCTGCAGTTCCTGAATCAACAGCCGCTGCATGGTCACAAAACCGTCGTTCTGTGACAGTCGTAAACTAGTCTTTTACTTTAAAGCGAGGAGCCCTATGGCAACACTCCTAAATTCCAATGGAACTTTCTCGACATTTCAGGCCGCAATCGCGGCCTGTGCTGTCTTGACGGGAAGTGTATTTTTGTCCGGCACTGCAAGCGCAGATGACGTGTCAAATCGGTTAAGCCGGATTGAACGGGACGTTGAAACGCTCAATCAAGCAGTCTATAAAGGAAAAATGCCTCCGGCTTCAGCGATGCCTTCTACGTCTTCCGGTTCGAACGAATATCAGGCTAATGTCGAAGTAAGATTGTCTGAAATTGAATCTCAACTCAGGGATCTGACAGGAAAAATCGAACAACAGAATTTTGAAAACGTCCAGTTGAAAGAAAGATTGGATCGGGCTCTTGCGGATATGGATGTGCGTTTGTCATCCCAATCAACAGAATCCTCTGCTCAATCAGGCGCCCAGTCCGGAACGCTGGGGGCAAATGATATGGGAGGGCCTGTTTTAACCCAACCACCACCACAGCCAGAATCGGCAGCCCCTGTTGAGAGTGCAATTGATTACGATGCGCCGGCATCAGCAAACTCTCCGACCCAGAATAATCTGGGGGTTCTAACGGAAGCGCCAGGCGGAGCATCCATTCAGTCTCAGCCCGGAGATGACCCTGCAGGGCAGTACGAGATGGCTTTTTCATTGCTCAAAAGTGGAAACTATAAAGCGTCCAGAAATGGTTTTGATGAATTTCTGAAAAAATATCCGGATCACCCTTTATCTCCGAATGCTATGTACTGGCTGGGCGAAAATTATTATGCCGAAGGAGCTTACGATAAAGCCATGCGCGTGTTTGCTGAAAGTTATAAAAAATATCCCAAGGGTCCCAAATCACCTGACAGCCTGTTAAAATTAGGCATGTCTTTGGAAAAAACAGGAAAAACCCAGCAAGCGTGTATTACCTTGCAGCAGCTCAAGAAAGAATTTCCGACAGGAAGTGCCTCTGTATTGAGCATGGCAGATCAGGAAATTGCAAAGATGGGTTGCGGTGGTTAATCCGGTTTCTCAGGAACAGTTTGACAACTATATGGAAGGAATAGGCCTGTGCGGATTGCGAAACAGGCCTATTGCTATTGCGGTGTCTGGCGGTGCGGATTCAATGGCCTTGACACATTTGCTTCACCAATGGCTGGGGGTAGAAGGCCGTGATAATGTGCACATTCTGACTGTCGATCATGGATTGAGACCTGAATCTGCCGATGAGGTCAAGATGGTGCAAAAATTCGCCAAGGACTCCGGTGTAAAATGCAGAACATTCAAATGGTTGGCTGAAAAGTCTGAAAAATCGATTCAAGAGCGCGCAAGGCAAGCGCGTTATGGTCTGATGAGCGCCTATTGTCAGTCCCAAAAAATCGGCCATCTCTTTTTAGCGCATCATGGTGATGACCAGATGGAAACATTTTTGTTTCGTCTGGCCAAGGGAAGTGGAATAGAGGGGTTGGCTTGTATGAAGCCAGTCCAAAAATTTGGTGAACATCTCTCCTTGATTCGTCCTTTACTGACGGTCAGCCATGCCAATTTGATCGAGACATGTCGGCAGGCGGGAATAGTGTGGGTAGAAGACCTGAGTAATGATTCTGAAAAATATATGCGCGGCCGGATGCGGCGTTCCAGAGCAATTTTAGAACAAGAAGGCTTGAGCGTAAAGCGGATATCTCAACTAACCGCGCGGATAGAGCGTGCTGGAAGTTTAATTGACCAAATTGTTGAAAATAAAGAAAAAACAATCATTGTTAAAAAAGATACGAAACGTATCGATATAAAGCTATCGGAGCTTGTATCTGAACATTCCGAGGTCATTATCAGGATTTTGCAACGCTCTATTGCTCGATTAAGGATAGGGGAAAATTATCCGGCGCGTTTAGAAGATGTCGAGCGTTTGGCCTTGCGATTAACGCAAGACGGGTTTCGTGGAGCAACTTTGGGTGGGGTAAAGTTTACCCCACGGAGCAAGGAGGATATATTATGTCTGACATTGGAGCAGTCCCAAAAAACTTAGAAAGACAAATTAATAACTTTGAAGGACAACTTGGCGATCACGGAAAAAACTATATATAATGGTATGGTATAACCGTAGACGTTCACGGTTAAACTGGGTATGTTGACCTGACAAACCTATTTGTCGCGGTAGTTTTATTTAAATTAAAGGATTTTGATTGTGCAGGGAATGAATCGCAACTTGTTGTTCTGGTTGGCTATTGGCTTGACGTTGGCCTTTCTCTTTAACGTTTTTCAGAACTCTAAAGGGGCTCAAACTTCGAAATCCGAGGCTCTGGCTTATAGTGATTTTATGGCATCCGCTAAAACCGGAGCTATTTCTGATGTCACCATTCAGGGGCAGGAATTAACCGGACATTATTCCAGTGGCGGTGCACGCTTTCATGCGCTGGTTCCAAATGGCGAAAACATAGTAGATCGTTTGGAAGGAACGGGCGTTCGGATCAAAGCCGAAGCTGTTGAAGGAGAAAAATTCTCACTGGTTAGTGTTTTGTTATCGTGGTTTCCAATGCTGCTGTTGATTGGCGTCTGGATTTTCTTTATGCGCCAGATGCAAGGCAAAGGTGGCGGTGGAGCAATGGGCTTTGGTAAATCGCGCGCTCGTATGCTCACTGAAAAACAAGGCCGCGTCACATTTGATGATGTCGCGGGCATTGATGAAGCCAAAGAAGAATTGAAAGAGGTTGTTGAATTCTTGAAAGACCCTCAAAAATTCCAACGTCTTGGCGGAAAAATTCCCAAAGGTGCATTGCTGGTGGGGCCACCTGGTACAGGTAAAACCTTGGTGGCACGTGCCGTTGCGGGGGAAGCCAATGTTCCGTTCTTTACCATTTCCGGTTCTGATTTCGTTGAAATGTTTGTGGGTGTGGGGGCAAGCCGCGTCCGCGATATGTTCGAACAAGGCAAGAAAAACGCACCATGCATTATCTTTATTGACGAGATTGATGCAGTCGGTCGTCATCGCGGCGCAGGTCTGGGCGGCGGCAATGACGAACGCGAGCAAACATTGAACCAATTGCTGGTTGAAATGGACGGGTTTGAAGCCAATGAAGGCGTCATTATTCTGGCGGCGACCAACCGTCCGGATGTTCTTGATCCGGCTTTGTTGCGTCCGGGACGTTTCGACCGTCAGGTTGTGATTCCAAATCCTGACGTTAAAGGACGCGAAAAAATCCTGAAAGTGCACATGAAAAAAGTGCCTTTGGCCAATAATGTCGAACCCATGATTATTGCGCGTGGAACGCCAGGTTTCTCTGGTGCTGATTTGGCGAATCTTGTGAATGAAGCAGCCCTGCTGGCGGCGCGTAAGAATAAACGAGTTGTGGGAATGGATGATTTCGAAGAAGCCAAGGACAAAGTCATGATGGGCGCAGAACGACGCTCGATGGTGATGACGGATGATGAGAAAAAACTTACGGCCTACCATGAAGCTGGTCATGCGATTGTGGCTCTCAATGAACCTGAATCAGATCCGATTCACAAGGCAACGATTGTCCCGCGCGGACGTGCCTTGGGTATGGTGATGCGCTTGCCCGAAGGTGATCGTGTGTCAATGTCCAAAGCAAAATTGGAGGCTGACTTGGCTGTGGCGATGGGTGGTCGGATCGCCGAAGAATTGATTTTTGGCGCAGAAAAAGTCACAACAGGTGCATCCAGCGACATTAAGATGGCAACCGATATCGCCCGCCGGATGGTGACCGAATGGGGAATGAGCAGCAAACTCGGGCCTTTGCGTTATGCTGGCGATCAGGAAGAAGTCTTCTTGGGTCACTCGGTATCACAAACCAAAACCATGTCGGATGAAACCGCCAATGTTGTGGATAGTGAAATTCGCCGGATTGTGGAGCAAGCTTATGCCCGCGCAACGGAAATTCTCAATGACAAGTTAAGCGATCTGCATACTTTGGCCAAAGCCTTGCTGGAATATGAATTGCTTTCCGGCGATGAAATTCGTGGTCTTTTGCGTGGCGAGCCGATCTTGCGCGATAACTCGGATGATGAACCCACAACACCAAAATCCTCCGTCCCCAAAGGCGGCGGATTGGGTGGATTACCACAAGGCGCATAAAATCAAAATTTAAAAAGCACCTTCGGGTGCTTTTTTTGTAACAAAAGCCGGAAAGAACCGAATACAAGATCATGAAACCATTTTTATGCTCGCTTTTGGCTCTATTCGTGATGTGCGGATGCTATGTCTCTCCTGTGAGCGCATCCCCGACACTTGAAATTCTTGCGCAAGGCGGGGCAGGGGGGTGGCTGAACGTCACGCGCTCCGTGAGGGTTGAAGATATGAAGGGTAAAATCCTGCTGCTGGATTTCTGGACGTATGGCTGCGTGAATTGTATGCAAATAGTGCCTGATCTTGATTTTTTAGAAAAAAAATATGGTGACAAACTATTGGTGATCGGTGTTCATTCTGCCAAATATAAAGGTGAACAGGATAGCGCACAGATTTTGTCTGCGGCCAAACGCTTCGGCCTTCATCATCCTGTTATCAACGATTATGATTATGCGATTTGGAAATCTTTCGGGATTAATGCATGGCCAACCCTGATTGTATTGGGATCTGATGGAACGGAAATCACCCGCGTCTCAGGGGAAGGTCACCGTAATGATCTGGATCGCGCGATTGAAAAAAATATCAACTCTGTCACCAACAAAACATCAAACAAGGAATGGATGGTTAATCGCCAAGTCGATACCTCGCTACCTTTTCCAGCACGAATTGAATCGTTTGGCAATGGTCTGGTGATCACCGATTCGGGACATAACCGTATCGTGATTGCCGATGCTCATGGACATATCACGCAAACAATCGGTAACGGTACAAAAGGCTTGAAGGATGGAGGATATGAAACGGCACAATTTAATAACCCACGCGGTCTCAAATCGATAGGCACAAAAATCTATGTGGCCGATACCGATAACCACGCTGTGCGTGTCATAGACACACAACAAAAAACAGTGACCACGATTGCGGGCAATGGTAAACGCGGATATGACCGCTCGATCAACACCGAAAACGGTCTCTCTGTTTCCTTGGCCTCACCATGGGATATTGAAATCATGCCCCGCTCGGATAACCAAAAACTGGTAATTGCCATGGCAGGACTTCATCAACTTCATATTTATGATATTCCATCTGGAACAATATCGGTTCTGGCAGGCAACGGACAAGAAGATATAAAAGACGGCAAAGCTTTGAACGCCAAACTCGCGCAACCTAGCGGTCTTGCAAGCGATGGTGATGCTATTTACTTTGTGGATGCGGAAACCTCGTCTCTCAGGATTTTAAAGGACGGGCAGGTTAAAACTTTGATTGGAACAGGGCTGTTTGATTATGGCTTGGTTGACGGGGTGTATCCGAAAGCCCAACTGCAACATGCCCAAGGTCTCGACTATGCGCATGGTAAAATCTATCTGGCGGACACCTATAATCAGGCGGTTCGGGTTTATAATTTGGCTCATGGCGACCTCTCGACATTGACCAAAGGGGGGGATTTGTCCGAGCCGGGAGATGTAATGATAGTGAAAGGACAGCTCTTTGTCGCGGATACAAACCATAATTCCATAAAAACAATCCCATTGGGTGGGCATGACCTCATCGACTTTTCCGTGGAATAAGGGGTTTTTAACAAAAAACCTTTTGTCTTCATGCCGTTAAACCTTTAAAACCCAAAGGATGAGCAGGAAATATTTTGGAACAGACGGGATCAGGGGACGCGCCAATACCTATCCCATGACGGCGGATGTCGCGCTGAAAGTCGCGATGGCAACGGCGCGTGTTATGAAACGGGATGGCAACGGACAATCTCATAACCGTGTTGTGATTGGTAAAGATACACGGTTGTCTTGTTACATGCTGGAACAGGCTTTGACCTCAGGTTTTCTGGCAATGGGCATGGATGTTGTTTTGACCGGGCCAATTCCCACTCCGGCGATTGCGATGTTGACCAGATCCCTTCGCGCAGATGTCGGCGTGATGATTTCGGCCTCTCATAATAAATTTGAAGATAACGGAATTAAACTGTTTGGCCATGACGGTTTCAAATTGGCGGACGCTATTGAAATAGAAATTGAAAACTGGATTGATAATCCTGCTCTCACCACGATAGATTTGCCCGAACCGGCACAGGTTGGACGTGCTGCGCGGATGGATGATGCGGTTGGGCGTTACGTTGAATTCGTCAAAAGTAGTTTTCCGCGTGGACAAAATCTGTCGGGTCTGAAGATCGTGGTCGATTGCGCTAATGGTGCGGCTTATAAGGTTGCCCCTCAGGCTTTGTGGGAATTGGAAGCCGAAGTCATTGCCATTGGTGTGACTCCGAACGGAAAAAATATCAATCAGGATTGTGGAGCGACCTCCACGGAAACGTTGCAACGCAAAGTGATCGAAGAGAAAGCGGATCTGGGAATAGCCCTTGATGGGGATGCCGACCGTCTGATGATGGTTGATGAAAAAGGAAAACGTATAGATGGCGATCAATTACTGTGCTTGTTGGCAAATCGTCTGGATCAAAGCGGATCTCTGGAAAAGCAGGCAGTCGTTGCAACAGTCATGTCCAATCTGGGGATGGAGCGTTATTTGAAATCACGCAACATTGACTTGATTCGCACTTCGGTAGGCGACCGTTACGTCGTCGAGAAAATGAAAGAAGGCGGGTATAGTCTGGGTGGTGAACAATCCGGCCATATCGTACTATCTCATTTTGGAACAACGGGTGACGGATTGCTGGCCGCCTTACAAATTTTGTCAATTATTAAAGAGCAGGGGAAAAAAGCATCGGAAGTTCTTCGTGTTTTTGATCCTGTGCCTCAAGTTCTAAAGAATGTCCGCTTTGAAATAGGGGCAAAACCGTTGGAACAAAAAATTATTCAAGACGCGATTCAAGAGGCCGAAACAACATTGAGCGGGTCAGGCCGTTTGTTGGTCAGACCTTCTGGAACCGAGCCGTTGATACGGGTTATGGCCGAAGGCGATAATGCGGACATGGTTAAAAATATCGTAGATAATTTATGTGCAGTCATAGGAAAGGCATAATCTATAATGGGAAATGTAGCGGTTATCGGGTCTCAATGGGGTGATGAAGGAAAAGGCAAGATCGTCGATTGGCTATCCAGTCGTGCCGATGTGGTTGTTCGTTTTCAGGGCGGACATAACGCGGGACACACTTTGGTGATTGATGGCGTTGAATATAAATTGCACCTGCTCCCTTCCGGTATTGTCCGTGAAGGAAAATTGTCGATTATCGGCAATGGTGTTGTTGTCGATCCTTGGGCATTGTTGGGTGAAATCGAAGCCGTTGCAGAAAAAGGTGTAAAAGTTTCTCCACAATCTCTTAAAGTGGCTGAAAACGTCAATTTGATTTTGCCTGTTCACCAAAAAATGGATCAAGCCTTGGAAGCCGCGCGTGGCAAAGGAATGATCGGAACGACGGGTCGTGGTATTGGCCCTACATACGAAGATAAAGTCGCAAGGAGAGGCATACGGTTATGTGACTTGGCGGATACGGAATTATTGAGTGAAAAAGTCGAACAGTTGTTGGTGCATCACAACGCCTTGCTCAAAGGTCTGGGTGCAGAAGAGATGGATGCCCAGTGGCTATACAAAGAATTGATCGAGATTGCCCCTAAAATTTTACCCTATGCTGCCCCTGTCTGGAGAGTTCTGGACGAGGCTCGCCGCGCCAATAAAAAAATATTGTTTGAAGGCGCTCAAGGTTTGATGCTGGATGTTGATCATGGCACATATCCGTTTGTAACATCGTCAAATACCGTTGCCGGAAATGCCGCAAGCGGCTCTGGTGTGGGGCCAAAAGCGGTCGGATATGTTCTGGGCATTACCAAAGCTTACACGACTCGTGTAGGAACAGGGCCATTTCCAACCGAGCAACTGAATGAAGACGGAGAAACTTTGGGACGGCGTGGCCACGAATTTGGAACAACAACTGGACGAAAACGCCGGTGCGGATGGTTCGATGCTGTGATGGTTCGCCAAGCTATTAAAGTCGGTGGCATTGACGGTCTGGCCTTGACCAAACTCGATGTTCTGGATGGCTTTGCAGAAATAAAAATCTGCGTTGGGTATGATTTGGATGGAAAAAAACTGGATTACTATCCAGCATCACAAATCGCGCAGGCGAAAGTCACGCCAATTTACGAAACTGTTCCGGGATGGAGCGAGTCGACACGGGGAGCCAGAACATGGGCGGATCTTCCTCCGGCGGCGATTAAATACGTAAAACGCCTTGAGGAGCTGGTGGAGTCAACAGTGACGCTGCTTTCAACTAGCCCGGAACGCGATGACACGATTTTGGTGCAAGATCCGTTCTTTAGCTAGACTTAATAACGACAGGTGAATTTACATTTGTGTTCTTGCAGGGTATGATTCCCTGTAGTTCAATGCTTGTGTCTTTCACAACCCTCACTCTTTTTATATTTCATGTCAGAACCCGAAAACACAACAGACTCTTCACAGCAGGAAGAAAAGACCCAAAAAGCAAATGCCTCCTCAGGTGTGGTGTTGTTTAAGGGCGATATAAAAATATTTCCCAACCAACCATTACCGCATCTGGATAGAGGGACAGCAAAAGCATATCTGGCCGAAACCAAATCCGGCAGCAAAGCTTTTGCAATGATTTGTCCGGACAATCTCGTTCCACGCACGGCAGTTGTCCATAAGTATATGAATGTCGTTTCGACATCACTCCCCAAAATTTCTGCTTCTGGAGTTGTGGATTGGCCTCTTGAAAAACGGGAAAAATACACACTCATCTATGAAGGAAATATGGGGAAACCTCTATCCTCATTGCGCCCAAGCCAAGCTTTAGGGCTAAAGCTTGATGCCATCATTAATACAGTTTTTTACAATTTGGTTGATGCCATTTCATCAATGCATGATCGCGGGATCACTCATGGTAATGTTTGCCTCCAAAATATTTTTGATGGCGGAGGATCGACCTTCGAAAATGTAATTCTCGGTGAATGTTTGTCCGTCCCATGTGGATTTGCACAGCCATCCTTATACGAAACAATTGAAAGATCCTTGGCATCACCAATGGCAAAAGGAGAGGCAACATATCCTGATGATATTTATGCCTTGGGGATATGCCTTGCCTTGATGCTGTCTTCTCATGATTTCACGGAAGGAATGAGCGCAGAAGAAGTAACGTTGCATAAACTGGAACATGGAACGTTCAATTTGGTAACAAGTCGTGACAGGCTTCCCGGAAAAATCATGGAATTATTAAGGGGAGTTCTGAGCGATGATGTGTCCTGTCGTTGGACGATTTGGGAAATAGAAGAATGGATGGATGGTCGAAGGGTGACAGGGAAACAAGGAGCTAGACCGGTTCCAAAGTCATCACGCCCCGTTGAATTCAGAAAGAAAAAATATTTTCGTCCCGATATCTTGGCAACACAACTGCGCAAAGATCCCTCTGCGGCATTGGAGCTTGTAGAATCAGGAGAATTATATTTATGGCTTAACCGAGCCTTGCAAAGCAAAGAGTATGAAGAGCGTTTTGAAACTGCAGTTGAACAAGCGAAGAAAAGCTCTTCCGGAGCGAATTATGCCGAGCGCATGGTTTCATATATCACGATGGCTTTGGCACCAAACTTCCCAGTTTATTATCGAAATCAAAACTTTTTCCCCGATAGTATTGGTCATTTGATGGTGGACGCTGTGTCAAAGGGAAGCGACGTGAATGTTTTTGTTGAGATATTTCAAGGTGATATTATTCCTTTCTGGGCTACGTTCCGTTATCAAACAGGATTGTTGATCGGAGACGAGCCGGGAAAATTTGAAACATGCCGCATGTATCTTCTTCAAAAATCTCCAGGATTTGGGATTGAACGTTGTGTTTATCACATGGCTCCATCTGCAAAATGTCTAAGTGAAAAACTTAAATTTTTTTATACAAGGTCATCAGAAGATATAGTTCTGGCATTGGAAGCAATTGGTGGGCAGAAGGATAAATCCTCGTGGTTTTTTGATCGCCACATTATTGCGTATTTATTTTCCCATGACAAATCTGTTATTGAATCGTCATCTGCAGATTTGATTTCAGAAGAAAAACACAGGCAAATAAACGCAGCTTTGAAGATTTTTTCTAAAGTTCAGGAGCGGGAAAAAATACAATCCTTGCCAAACCTGTCCGCATGGGTTGGGGGTTATCTGGAGATCTTGATAACTCGTTATCATGACCGTGAACGCCGAAAAAATATTAAGATTGAGGCGGATAAAGTTAAAGCAAAAGGAAATTTGGTTCTTTTGGCGGAAATATTTAACAATTTGCGGGAAATTCAGGATGATACAAAAATGTTTTCTCAAGCGATGATGCATTATCAGAATTTGCAGAAAGAGTATCATCGGTTGAATTTGGAACTGGAAACAAATAAAGGATTTGGCAAAGGAACTGGGCATCAGATTGCTACAATGGTATCCGGGGGAATTGCCGGACTTGTTATTCTGATTTATTTATTTGTCTCTGTATCGACATCTTAAGGCGAAATAAATGGTCAAGAAAAAAAAATCAGTAAAATCCAGAATATTGCTTGCCGGTTTTTTTGTAACCTCGATTGCAATTCTTCCGACAACGATATTGTTTTTCTTTGGAATGTTGCCGTCTGTGGTTGCAAGATTTGTTGATCGGTCAAAGCAAAAGACCCAAACACTCACTATCAGCTTTATGAATTTTGCAGCTGTTTTTCCATTCTGGTTCCAGTTAATTCAAAGAGAACATAAGCTAGATGAATCTTTACAAATTCTATTAAATCCTATGAACATTATCATCATGTTTAGCGGGGCTTTGATGGGCTATTTGATCGACTGGGCGTTATCGGGGATTATTGCAACAATGATGGTTCAAAAAGGGCACGCGCGCCTGAAACAGATTAGAAAAATACAGCAAGAGCTGATTAACCGCTGGGGGGAGGAGGTTTCGGGCGAAATTCCTCTGGATCCTTTCGGATTTCCAATCACAAAAGAAAAGAATGAACAAAACCCATAAAATCCGAAGGATTGTTCGGGTTTTATTAGGGTTTTTAGTGGTAAAATGAAGGGTAAAACATGCGGCAGGTATGTTTTTTTATGCCTGCGATTTACTGAAGAATTAAAATAAAAACAAAGAAAATTTGATCTATTTGGGTTTTTGGGGAAGTGGGAAATGGTTAAGAAGTGGTTTAAACACGAAGATGGCGCGACCGCAGTAGAATTTGCGATGATTGCCATGCCATTTATTTACCTAATGATTGGTATCATTGAAATGTCACTAATGTTTGTGGCAAGCAGTACGCTGGATAGTGCCACAGGGCAAGCATCCCGTTTGATCCGTACCGGACAGGCACAACAGGGAGGTGATCCTGAAACTGCATTTAAAGATGCATTATGTGATTCTGCCAGTACATTTTTGAAATGTAGCGATATTCAATACGAAGTTATTCGTATGGATGGATTCTCAGATTTTTCCAGTTATCCTATGACCTACGATGAAAATGGAAATTTACAATCCCAAGGATTTGATGCGGGATCGGTTGATGATGTTATCCTTATTCGCGCAGTTTATAAATATCCTTTGATAACGCCTTTAATTTCAAAATTTATGTCTGGTTCGGATGGAAAAACCAGAACACTTGTATCAACGATTGTTCTTGAAACAGAGCCGTATGATGTTGAATTGGTGGTGGATGACTTATGATGTTTAAAACAGGTTTTAAATCCATTGAGAGTTTTTCAAGATCTTGGCTAAAAGGCGAGGATGGCGTGGCCATCATGGAAGCAGCGATGTTGTTTCCCGTTATGCTGGTTCTGATGATGGGCGTATTTGATTTGGGAAATGGAATTTCACTATCGGAAAAAACTGTGACATCATCGCAGATTGCGGCTGATCTGGTTTCAAGAAACAGAACAATTGATTCTGCCGGCTTGACCGATATTATTGAAGGATCAAAACTTGCCTTCGAACCTTACGAGCTTCATGGTTTCGGTATTGATATTGTGAGCATCAGATTTGACGAAAACAGCAACCCTGAAATTCTATGGAGAGAGACACAGGGCATGTCGCCCAATGATGTTGCCGTTGCGAGTGTCGTTGGGCTGGCAGGAGAAGGAGAAGGTATGATTATTGTAACCGTAAAATACTCATATTCACCGCTATTCTCTAAATTTTTTACAGATGACCTGTATTTCACTGAAGTAGCATTTTCACGGGGACGCAGAAGCCCTACCGTAACATGGGATGGTTAAAATGAAAAACATACAGAATAAATTTTCAATCAAAAGATTTTTACGCGATACAACCGCCGCAACGGCTGTAGCCTTCGCGTTGATTGTTCCGGTCGTTGTGGGGTCTGGCGGGATGGCAATTGATTTGGCCATGGCGCAAATGGTCAAGAAAAGATTATCTCATGCAATTGACGCCGCTGCGCTTGCTGCGGCGGCATCGGCAACTTCGGATGAAGATGTTGTGACAAAAGTGAATCAGTTTTTCTATCAAAATTATCCGACATCAAAAATAGGTGCGACATACGACTTGAGCGTGACCATCGATGGAGAAGATATAGCAGTTTCGGTCAAGGCTGATTACGACACTTCTTTCTCGAAATTATTAGGAATTGATGAGCTGACCGTTGATGCCAAAACCCGTGTAACACGTGAAATCCTTGGTTTGGAAGTGGCTTTGGTGGTGGATGTAACAGGATCCATGGCTTGGAATAATAACATCGGCACACTCAAAACAGCGGCCACAAACTTTTTAGATATTTTATGTAAGGATGAAACGTGTTCCAGTTTGGTAAAAATAGGGATTGTTCCATTTTCTGCTGCGGTCAATGTAGGGCCTTATGGACTTGGTAAAAATCCGAATGGAACAACTTACGACAACGCCTTTGTAAATAACCCGTATGGTACCAGCTTTAACCAGTCCCAAAATAGTAAATGGTGGGGATGTGTTCTTGCACGGGATACTCCGGAAGATACAGAAAATTATGATACGGGCTGGAAATGGGACATGTACCGTAACCCGTATAACAGCAACAAGAACTCGGGTTGCAACAAGTCATATATTCTGCCTTTGACCAGTACTTACGGCACAATTAAATCAAAAATTGATAGCTTGTACGCATCGGGCAATACGTTGAGCAATTTGGGAATGGTTTGGGGCTATAGGGTTTTATCTCCCGAAGCGCCTTTCCGCGAAGGATCGGCATGGACGGATAAAACCGTGAAAAAAGTTGCGCTTCTCATGACCGATGGTGATAACAATATTGGCGGAGGTAATAGCAGTTATAGCGGTTATGGACCTTGGAATGATCTGAGATTGACCGATCACGATCTGGACATGAAACTGGCACAAACCTGTGAAAATATGAAAAATGATGGCATAACAGTTTATACCATCACATTCACATCAGGTATTAACGCATCGACTAAAGCATATTTTAAGAACTGCGCCACAGCTGAAAGTAAATACTATGACGCACCGGAACAGGAAGACTTGGTGAATGCCTTTATCGCTATCAGCCGTGAATTGTCCAACATTCACCTGAAGGAATAATAGGCATAATCAAGAGATTTCATGTGAAAAAAAACCACGAAGTACTTGAGTCGTTGGTAATAATTCGATAAGTCCTATAGTATAATATACATTCAAGACAGACATAACTCGCTGCCACTCGGAGATTCTCGGGTTGGCAGCAGGGGCAGGGAATAACTATGGGGGCTTATAGCCGCAGAAGTAACAGAAGAAGAGCTCTTCGTGCAGCATCAATTGCTGTGCGGTATGGTCGTTATTCGCCCATGATCCTGACTGGAATCGCCGGTATTTTACTCGTAACATCAATGATTAACCCTGATATGTGGAAAGACCCGAGAGTGGCAACCGCCGATGCATTGTCTCCGGCTGTCAGCGCAATCGGCGCACCCTTTAGATTTATAGGGGATACAGTTGGTGAAATCACGGGTCTCACTCAAATTCGGGCAGATAATGCGCGTTTGAAATCCGAAAATGACCAACTTAAAGAATGGTATCAAACAGCAATGCTTCTGAGGGCAGAAAACCAGTCCTTGAAAGATTTGCTGAACGTGTTGCCGGAACCGGAACAAAGTTACATTACCACTCGGGTCATTGGCGATTCAGGCTCATCCTTTGTTCGGACGTTATTGATCCAAGCCGGAACGATGGACGGAGTTCAAGAAGGTCAGGCCGTAATGGGCAGTCAGGGGATGATTGGCCGGATTATCGAAGCCGGTGAAAATGCATCACGCATCTTATTATTGACCGATATAAACTCTCACGTCCCCGTCATTATCGAAGGCGTAAATCAACGCGCCATTTTGGTTGGAAACAATGAAGCATCGCCAGAGCTGGAACATCTCCCGCCGGATATTTTGATTACAAAACGACTGCGTATTGTAACCTCTGGAACAGGGGGGCAATTTCCGGCAGGCCTGCCAATCGGAGAAATCAGCTCCGTTGTTAACGGCACTGTTAAAGTTAAATTATTTTCTGAATCCTACAGCGCAGGTTACGTTCAGGTGGTTGAAAAGCCGATGGATCCTGATGTCAGAAAAAGTCTCGATGCGTTGCGCTCGCCGCCTCAACCCAGCCAAAATTCTTTACGCCGATAGAAAACAGGAAAAAATCTATGTCCGGCCTTTTCTATGGATTGTCTTTAACATTAATACAGGCTTCAAAATTTGCTTTGGTTTATGCCGTACTTTTGATTCTGCTATTTCTTTCCATGATAGATATTTCTCTATTTCAATCTGGTGAAATTCGTCAGGGTTTTTTGCTGATTGGTCTTTATTTCTGGACGGTTTACCGTCCGCATTTATTGCCATATCCGGTTGTATTTTTAATAGGAATTCTGATGGATTTGATGTCGGGAGGATTGCTTGGCCTTCACGCATTTTGTTTTATGGTTCTGTCAATTATCATTCGGGGACAAAGACGGTTTCTTTTGGGTCAATCATGGCAAATGGTCTGGGCTGGTTTTTTTGTTGCCGTCACGATTACACAATCTTTTCAGGCACTGGCTTATGCGATTACATCGCCAAATCTCCCATCTTTATGGCCATTGGTGACCAATATTTTTCTGGCCGCCCTTTTTTATCCTGTGCTCCATCCGGTTTTTATGGCGTATAACCGCTTCCTAAATGAGCCATAGAGAAAACCCGAAAGATATCAGCAAGCATATCCCATAAAAGGATATAACCACAAAAGGGGTTTGTTGAAAAAATCAGTCAAATTTCGTTCAGGGATAGCCAATCTCCTAAAACTTGCTATAACTCCTCTATATGGATCGGGATCAGGACAAGAACGACAATTTTACCCGCCGCGCCTTTATTGTTGGAGGGTTGCAAGGGATAGGCATCTCGATTTTGGGGTGGCGATTGTCATGGTTGCAATTGGTCGAGGGAGAGCGATATACAACCTTGGCGGAAAATAACCGTATTAATGTTCGGATCATGCCCCCGTCACGTGGACAGATCGTAGACCGGTACGGCGTTCCATTGGCGACCAATCTTCAGAATTTTCAGGTTTTGATTACCCCCGAACAATCCGAAAGCATAGAAAAAACGCTCAGAGACCTGCAATCGGTTATAACGATTGATGAACGGGACATTCGTCAGGTTCTTAAAATGGTCAACCGAAACCCGTCATATGTACCGATTGAAGTCCGCGATAATCTGGCATGGGAAGATGTATCAAAAGTCGAATTAAGCCTGCCGCATTTGCCTGGCGTGACGGTTCAGGCTGGAGAACTGCGCAGCTATCCTTATAAGGATGCAACGGCGCATATTGTGGGCTATGTCGGCCGTGTCAGTGACAATGAAAAAATGAAAGATCCGCTTTTATCCCTGCCGGGTTTTCAGGTTGGAAAAAGCGCAATTGAATTGAAATATGATTTGAATTTGCGCGGAAAACCAGGGCGGGCAGAAATGGAAGTCAACGTCCATGGTCGTCCGGTGCGTCAGCTGGGAGCTCAACCGCCTGTTCCCGGAGCACGAGTAGCCTTGTCGATTGACGCAGAATTCCAACGGTTCGTCCAACAACGCCTTTCCAGTGAAAGAAGTGCTTCAGCGGTTGTGATGGATGTCGAAACCGGAGAAGTTTATGCCAGTGTTTCCCATCCAGCATTTGATCCGAATTCTTTTTCGGGTGGGATTTCCTCTATGGATTGGGAACAATTGCGTGATGACCCGACTTATCCGTTGAACAATAAAGCCATTAACGGTGTTTACCCACCTGGATCGACTTTCAAGATTGTAACGGCATTGGCGGGGCTGGAATCCGGTTTAATCAATCAGAACTGGACAGTGACATGCCCCGGACATTTTGATCTTGGAAAGTCCCGTTTTCACTGTTGGAAATCAGGAGGGCATGGGACGGTCAATGTGGTTTCGGCTTTGTCCCATTCTTGTGACACTTATTTTTATAAATTGGCAACGGTGCTGGGCATAGATCGGATTGCGGATATGGCGCGTCGTTTGGGCTTTGGTCAAAAATATGGATTCGATCTTCCGGAAGAAAAATCAGGACTTATTCCCGATACAAAATGGAAAAGAGAAGTGAAAGGAGAAGTGTGGCATCCGGGGGAGACATTGGTTTCTTCGATTGGTCAAGGAGCAGTCGGATCGACCCCGCTGCAATTGGCAACTATGCTGTCACGTGTTGTGAATGGGGGAAAAGCCGTAAAGCCATGGCTTGCTGCTTATGCGAATGAAGAGCCGCTCTCTTTGAACCTGAATGCGGATGCCCCCGCTCTCGGTATTAAGAAGGAACATTTGGATATTGTGCGCCGTGGCATGGAATCTGTTCTTGAACAAGGAGGAACGGCCTTCGGGTCGCGGATAACAGAAGAAAATATGACCATGGGCGGAAAAACGGGAACCTCTCAGGTTAAAAGAATTTCAATGGCTGAACGCGCTTCCGGTGTCAGACGTCAGGAAGACCTTCCATGGCATTTGCGTCATCATGCCTTATTCATTGGATATGCTCCGACACAAAATCCGAAATATGCATGCTGCGTTGTTGTCGATCATGGCGGTGGCGGATCAGCGGCCGCCGCGCCGATCGCGCATGATATTATGCTTGAAGTCCAAAAAAGAGACCCGAAATCCAGAAAGCTGGAGGGAACAGGTTAATGTCAATTTTTCAGTCTCGTATTCATTCGGAAGACATGTCCATCTTGGGACGGATCAAACAATTGGCGTGGGGGCAGGTCTTGATGATCTGTATGCTCGCCTGCATTGGCTTTTTGTGTCTTTATTCAGCAGCAGGGGGACAGATAGACCCGTGGGCATCTGCACAGATTATCAGATTTTTATTCTCTCTGGGATTGTTGCTGGTGATCGCCTTGATTGATATTCGTTGGATATTCCGGTCAGTGTGGGTTCTTTATGGCGGAACGCTATTGCTCCTTTTATTGGTTGATGTCATTGGTCATGTCGGAATGGGGGCGCAAAGATGGCTCGATTTGGGTGTCATGAAACTCCAACCATCAGAGCTTGCCAAAGTGACAACCGTGATGGCCTTGGCGCGCTATTATCATGGCAAAGATATTTCTGAAATCCGAAAAATAAAAAAACTTTTTATACCCGCTATAATCATTTTGATGCCCGTGGCATTGGTTGTAACGCAGCCCGATTTGGGAACAGGGGTCGCCATTATTTTTGCTGGAACAGCAATGCTGTTTGTGGCAGGAGTCCCGTTTTGGCTTTTCATCGTTGGAATATGTGGCGCGGTAGGAGCCGTTCCAATTGCATGGCAGTTCCTCAGGGATTATCAAAAAAATCGTGTTTTGACTTTTATCAATCCAGAGTCCGATCCGTTGGGGGCAGGATTCCACATTACCCAATCAAAAATTGCTCTGGGATCAGGGGGGTTTACTGGAAAAGGATTTTTGCAAGGAACACAGTCGCACTTGAACTTTTTACCGGAAAAGCACACCGATTTTATTTTCACTCTATGGGCTGAAGAGTGGGGTTTCATAGGATCTCTGGGGCTTTTGGCTTTGCTGTCATTGATTATCCTTTATGGATATTGGATTGCTTTTCGATGTCGCAATCACTTTGCAAGGCTTTTGGCATTTGGTCTGACCGTCAATTTTTCGGTCTATGTCATTGTAAATATCGGAATGGTGATGGGGCTTTTACCAGTGGTGGGAATTCCATTACCGCTTATGTCTTACGGGGGAACGGCAATGTTAACGGTGATGATCGCATTTGGCTTGATCCAAAGCTGTAATGTTCATCGTGACGCGCGGTTGCCGCGTGGCTTTTAACGCTGGCAAAGAGCAGCGGCACAAGAAGCCGCCGAACTCCATGCCCATTGAAAATTAAATCCGCCCAGATGGCCTGTCACGTCGACAGCTTCACCGATAAAATACAAACCGGAGACTTTGGAACTTTCCATGGTTTTGGATGATAACTCATGGGTATCAACACCGCCCGCAGTCACTTCGGCCGTTCGATACCCTTCTGTTCCAGAAGGGATGATCTCCCAAGCCGTCAATTGCTTGGCAATGCTTTCTATTTTTTTGTCCGATAGATTCGCCATTTGCTCATCGTACCCCGAAAGGGCAGCCAAATAATCTGCCAATCTGGATGGCAACAGAACTTCAAGAATTGTTCGCAACATCTTTTTCGGATCACTCTTGCGAGCAGCTTTTAACTGATCCAGAACTTTTTCATGCGGCAACAAGTTTAACACGATGGGTATGCCCATCTTCCAATAGGATGAAATTTGTAAAATAGAAGGGCCACTTAATCCGCGATGGGTAAACAGCAAAGCTTCTTCAAAAGATGTTTTTTCGGCACTGACAATGCTGGGGTCAACCGATAAACCGGATAAATTTCGCGCCAGATTCAAAAACTGGTCATCAAATGTCAAGGGAACAAGGGCTGGTCGGGTTGGGATAACTTTTAAACCGAATTGCTTGGCAACAGCGTATGCAAAGGATGTCGCACCGATTTTTGGAATAGATAGCCCGCCTGTTGCAATAACCAGTGATTGTGCCATAAATTCACCTTGGCTACTCCGGCATAAAAACTCACCCGAAGGCTCTTTCAAAACAGAATCGATATGGGTGCGTGATAAAACAACAACCGAATATTTTTCGCATTCAGCCAAAAGCATATCAATAATTTCAGTTGCATTGTTATCACAAAATAATTGCCCTTTGGTTTTTTCGTGATAGGCAATTCCATGGCTCTCGATAAGAGTAATAAAATCTCTGGGCGTATATCGTGCGAGGGCTGATTTGCAAAAATGCGGATTTTCAGAAATAAAATTGGCGGGCTTAGTATGGATATTTGTAAAATTACATCTTCCGCCGCCGGAAATACGAATTTTTTCGCCGATTTTATGACTGTGATCCAATAATAAAACACGACAGCCGTTTTTACCGGCAAGCCCAGCCGCCATAAGGCCAGCAGCACCTGCGCCGATTATAATGACATCAAATGATTTCAAGAGGCAGCCTTAAAGACAATGCCCTTAGCCTCAAGAGTCTCTTGCAACTCACCGCTTTCATAAAGTTCTTTGACAATGTCACATCCGCCAATAAATTCACCCTTGATATAAAGCTGGGGAATAGTAGGCCAATTGGAAAAATCTTTGATTCCTTGACGAATATCATCATCTTCCAAAACATTCACGGATACAAAGTCAAGGCCAAGATCGTTAAGAATATTCGCAACCAAGGCAGAAAAACCACATTGAGGAAAAACTTTTGTCCCTTTCATAAAAAGAACAATATCATTGCTTGATATTTCTTTTTTGATAACTTCAAAAACCTTGGACTGGTCGACAGCTTGATTCATTTTATTTCCTTTTTTATTTTCGGATATTTTATTTATCAGAAGTTTTGAGGGACAAAGCATGGAGCTCATTCCCCATTTTTGATCCAATCGCATCATAAACCATTTTATGCTGGGAAACCTTGGATTGTCCTGCAAAAGACGAACAAGTGACCTCGGCACGGAAATGGTTGTTATCACCCGCAAGGTCAATAATTTTGACTGTGGCATTCGGAAGACTCGCCAAAATCAGATCATGAATGTCTTGAGCAGACATAGCCATATAAAACGTCCCGTTCTCTTAATATGAGTAATATTAGTTTTTTTTGATGTAGAAATCAACAGAATCTCAAGATTTCACTCTTTTCGGGACCCTGTCTTGGAAAAGGGATGTTTGTATCCTTGCACAACACGGTAGGATTCACGGAAAGGGCGAAACACGTGGTTTATAACCGAGTAATCTTTTCGCATGGGATCATTCACCCCGTATTCAATTTTCAAATCTTTCTCAGGAATATAAAGCGTTCCGAATGCCCAATCCCAGATTGATAGACAAAATCCCATGTTTTTATCAAAATGGGCACGATCGGTTGAATGATGAATATGGTGTTGTGCAGGTGTTTGGAAAATATGTGATATAATTTTTCCACCGCCGATAGAAACATGACTATGTCTTAAATGTCCGTATGTTGAAAAAATGATAACGACAAATATCCCCATGTCCCAATATTTATAAACCTCTGCATTTTCCCCGTATAACCAGAGGATCGCTCCAAAAACAATTGAAAGGGTTGCTGAAATGAAAAAAGGAATAAACAAAAAGTCAACCGGATGTTGACGCAATTCGGTAAGAGGAGTCATGATCTCTGCGCTGTGATGAACTTTATGAAACTCCCACAAGAACGGAACAACATGCATCAGGTAATGGCTGATCCAATACCCCAGCTCATAAAACAAGATAATAATAACAGGGATTAAAAGCTTTGCTCCAGTTGATGTATTTTTAAAAAGTGGTTCTGAAGAACCGAAAATCGTTTGAAAGACTTCGCAAACACCTGCATTCAGAAAACTTGTAACGGACAGTAAGATACCAGCTTGAATAAAAAGATAGAATGCCCCGACACAGAAAAGTTTAAAGTCAAGCAGTGTAGACGGGTGGAGAAATATCTTTTTCGGGAAAACATATTTTAGCATGGCGCGAAGCCTGAGAGTTTTTTTTCGCCGTTTCCAAGCATAAACAGCAAACGCAAAAAATGCTGTCCCAGGATATGTTATCCAAAATGTTTGACTGTCACTCTCCATCAACATGTTAAATGGAGCGAGTAAAAAATCAAAGAATTGATCTGGAAAATTCATAAAAACCTACCGGATTTAGGCTATCACGGAAGGGTTAATGAAATATCAACCTTCCATATAGTCTGGTAACCAACTTTCATTGATATCTGTCAATTTTGATACAGGGATTGATTGCCCCAAAATAAAGTCGCGACCGTGTGTCACTCCTAATTTTTGTGCAGTAACACCAGCCGCCTGTGCGGATTCGAGAATTTGATCTGGTGAATCTGTGGCAATGATATAGCGCGCCTGATCCTCTCCAAACCAGAAAGACGCAGCGTGGTTTGGTTTTGCATCAATCACACAACCAATCTGTCCGGCCATAGCCATTTCGGCCAGAGCAACAATCAATCCGCCATCACTGACATCGTGACAGGATAAGATATTTCCGGACAGGATTTGTGATCTCACAAAATCACCATTGGCTTTTTCAGTATTTAAATCAACATGTGGGGCATCACCCGTTTCGGCGTTATGAATTTCTCTTAAAAACAAAGATTGCCCCAAATGCCCACCAGTATCTCCAATCACGATGATGCTATGACCTGTATGTGTAAATCCAAGCCCGACAGCGTTCTTGTAGTTTGTAATCACACCGACACCACCAATAGTAGGTGTTGGCTGAATGGCGCGACCGGATGTTTCATTATATAAAGAGACATTCCCCGACACGATCGGATAATCCAGAACACGGCAAGCCTCTCCTATGCCGTCAAGTGACGCAATAAATTGCCCCATAATTTCAGGTTTTTCTGGATTGCCGAAATTCAGATTATTGGTGATTGCCAAAGGCATGGAACCCGTCGCGGTAATATTGCGCCAGCTTTCGGCAACAGCTTGTTTTCCGCCTTCATACGGATTGGCTTCGACATAGCGTGGCGTAACATCTGATGACATTGCCAATGCCTTGTTTTTGTCTTCGATTTTTACCAGTGCGGCATCTCCGGCTTTCAAAGCTTGTGTTTGAGCAATCCCCGGAGAAAAAATCGTCTCACCCATCACAAGCGAGTCATATTGTTCCCAAATCCAACGCTTGGAGGCCAGATCAGGACAAGCGAGAAGGGTTTTTAAATCCCCGATCAGACCGTTTGACGATACATCAAAAGCACGATCATCAATGGCTTTCGGAAGAGAAGGCGCAACAGAAGGGCGGTCATAGACTGGCGATTTATCCACCAACGGAGGAACGGGAATATCGCACCACCGTTCGCCATACATATCCAGTTTTAATCGCTGGTCATCGGTTGTGTATCCGATCACGGCAAAATCCAGATCCCATTTTTCGATAATCTCCCGCGCTTTATCTTCTGCTTCCGGTTTTAGAATCATCAACATCCGCTCTTGGGATTCAGAGAGCATAATTTCGTATGGAACCATGCCTTGTTCGCGTTGAGGAACTTTGTCCAAATCAAGAACAACACCGATTTCGCCTTTGGACGCAATTTCAACAGCCGAAGAGGTCAGGCCAGCCGCGCCCATATCCTGAATAGAGATAATGGCGTCTGACTTCATCAGCTCGAGACAGGCTTCAATCAGTAATTTTTCGGTGAATGGATCGCCAACCTGAACAGTCGGGCGATTTTCTTCGTTCCCGTCTCCGAATTCGGCCGAGGCCATGGTGGCACCGTGAATACCATCGCGGCCTGTTTTTGATCCGACATAAACAATCGGTTGTCCAACGCCAGCTCCACGTGCGTAAAAAATCTTATCCTGATCCGCCAAGCCTACGGTCATGGCATTAACCAAATTATTGCCGTTGTAGGATTTGTGGAAATACGTTTCTCCACCAACCGTTGGCACGCCAACACAATTCCCGTAACCGGAAATACCAGCGACCACTCCTTTAACAAGGCTGCGGGTTTTGGGATGGGACGGCTCACCAAAACGCAAAGCATTCAAATTGGCAATCGGTCGTCCGCCCATGGTAAAGACATCGCGCATAATCCCGCCAACGCCAGTCGCCGCCCCCTGATAGGGTTCAATATAAGATGGGTGATTATGCGATTCCATTTTAAAAATAGCCGCCTGACCATCTCCGATGTCAATCACGCCAGCCCCTTCACCAGGGCCTTGAATGACGCATGATCCGGTTGTCGGCAATTTTTTTAAATGAATCCGTGATGATTTATAAGAACAGTGTTCAGACCACATCACCGAGAAAACACCCAGTTCAGTATAAGTCGGCATCCGCCCCAGAATATTTTGAACCATCTGGAATTCATCACCCGACATGCCGAATGATTTGGCAAGCTCCAGAGTGATGGCAGGTTCTTGAATAACTGGTTTTTGTTTGGCAAGTGCGGTCATGTCTATATTCTCTTTTTAATTTAAAATTTTTCTTCTCAATCGCAGTTCTCAATCACAGAATCCTCTGTGGTGAGGGAATGAAGACTCACTAAGTCAATGCCTCGACAATGCTCTGGAACAAAGGAATTCCTTGATGTCCATTAATTTGCGGCATAACGGAATCTTCAGGGTGAGGCATCATGCCCAGAATGGTTTTTTCGGTGTTCAAAACACCGGCGATATTGGCAATCGAACCATTCGGATTGGCTTCATCACAAACAAGACCGTCTTTGTTACAATAACGGAAAGCAATCTGGTCATGATCTTGCAGGGATTTTATTCCATCCTCATTGATGAAATAATTCCCTTCACCATGAGCAATCGGAACTTGTGAAACCTGACCTTTGGCAAAACGATGGGTAAAATCGGATGACGTATTGTCCGATCGCAGGTAGATCTGTTTGCAGATAAATTTGAGCGAACGGTTGCGTAACAATGCCCCGGGAACAAGTCCGGTTTCCACCAGCATCTGAAATCCGTTACAAACAGCAAGCAAACGAGTTCCTTTTTTTGCACGATCAATAACTTCCCGCATGATGGGGGAGTGAGCCGCCATAGCCCCACAGCGCAAATAATCTCCGTAAGAAAAGCCACCTGGTAAAACCATCAAATCACAGTCTGGAAGAGAGGTTTCTTTGTGCCAAACGAGACGTGGCGTGTGACCGGAAATATGCGCCAAGGCCATTTGCATGTCCTTTTCACGGTTCGTTCCCGGAAAGACAATAATCGCTGATTTCATCTGTTATCCCAAATATATAAAGTTATGGCTTTGTTATTGGACAGCACGGTGTTTTTTGCAACAATAAAAGCACATAAGGAAAGGAAAATTAAATTATATGGAAAATATGGTGGGTTTTTACGAGGGCTTCTATTTTTTCATTGCAGGACATAAAAAAAATAGGCTACAGAATATTATGGATCGGTTTTTGAACAGGGCTGATACAGGCAAGGCAAAAGGGATAAACAAATCCCTCGCGGGTTGAAACAGGGACGTTTGATAAAAAATTCTCGAAAAAAATAATAAAAAAAGCTCTTCTTCAAGAGCTTTTTTTATAACCATCTTTTAAAGAGGCGAACGCATTATTTCTCTGACTCTTTGGAAACTTGTTCTGTCGCCAGCACCACATATTTTGCAATAGCATGGTCAATCTCATGCTCCGGCACTTCAATATCACGAGTCGAAAAGTCACCCTGCAATTTACGTTTAACATCGTCATATCCGGGCTCATCCAGATTTGCGATAACAACTTCCTTTGCATAGAGACCAATGTCGTCTCCGCTTAACCCTAATTTCTCAGCAGCCCAAGCCCCAATAAGCTTGCTGGCACGGGCTTCAATTTTAAATAAAGACTGCTGATCCATCTCGAACTTTTTCTCATTCGCATTTTTCCGGTCGTCAAAAGGCATTTACCATTTCCTTATATATCAATGAATTAGAATTACACAGCTAGTATATATTGCTTAAGGGTAGGGTGGAAACAAAATTATCAAAAATTAACATAACCACGAAACGCGAAGCTTTAACGAAAGGCTTTAGATATAATTTGCGTGAAGCATATCTTCTGTTATACCAAATAACTCTAACGAAAGATTTAACAAGAGAATAAACCAGAAGGATAACGCAGATGTTTTTTTCCGGTAGCCTGATTAATCGCCGAAAAGTTATTTATGAAGGGAAGGCCAAGACCATTTTCGAAGGGCCGGAGCCTGGTACGGTCATTCAGTATTTCAAGGATGATGCGACCTCGGGAAAAGACGGAAAACACGATATTATTGCCGGAAAAGGTGTGTTGAATAACCGGATTTCTGCCCATATTATGACCAAACTAGAGGGCATGGGAATTCCGACCCATTTTTTAAAATGCCTCAACATGCGCGAACAGCTTATCAGGCAAGTGGAAATTATTCCACTGAAGGTTGTTGTGCGAAATGTTGCCGCCGGATCTTTGGTTCAAAAACTTGGAATGAAAGAGGGGCAAGTCCTCAATTATCCATTGGTCGAATTTTATTACAAAAAAGACGAATTAAATGATCCGATGGTCTCCGAAAATCATATTCTGAATATGGGGTGGGCTGACCCGTACGAATTAGAAGAAATCGTGTCACTGGCTTGGCGGATCAATGATTATCTTTCGGGGCTTTTTTCCGGCATCGGCATTCGTTTGATCGACTTCAAACTTGAATTCGGGCGCATCTACGGAGAATATGAGGAAGTTTATATATTACTTGCCGATGAAATCTCACCGGATAATTGCAGGCTATGGGACGAGAAAACCAATAAAAAATTGGATAAGGATCGTTTCCGGCAGGATTTGGGGGGAGTGATCGAAGCCTATCAGGATATTGCAAAGCGTTTGGGGCTTGTTCCGGATAGCGGTATCATTCAAGGTGGGAATATTGATGAACAAATAGCGGCAACTTTGGGTGAAATAGAAAATGAATTGGCGCGGGAAAGAAAACTGCGTTCAATCAATAAATCAGCCCCGACAAAGCCTTGGAAATAAAGCAGATAAAAATCAGGAGAGAAAAAATGAAAGCAATTGTAAAAGTAACCCTCAGAAAAGGTGTCCTCGACCCACAAGGAAAAGCGATTGAAAGCGCATTGCATCATTTGGGTTTTGAAGAAGTCGGCGATGTTCGTCAAGGAAAGTTCATTGAAATCGATGTTCCAGAAGGGACGTCAGATGAAAGAGTAAAAGAAATGTGCCAAAAACTTTTGGCCAATCCGGTAACGGAAGATTTTGAAGTTGTTATGGCCGCATAATCTCAAAAAAGGAAAATGAAAATGAAACTCACTTCCTTGCATGGGAATCACCTGAAGCTCAATGCCAGGATGGGGGAGTTCGCAGGCTATGACATGCCACTCTATTATGATTTGGGTGTCCTCAAAGAACATGAATGGGTGCGTGAACACGCCGGATTGTTTGATGTGTCTCACATGGGGCAAATCAGCTTGAAAGGGAAGGGTGCACAAGATCTTCTCCAAAAGTTGACACCCTCGTCATTTGAAAAACTCGGGATCAATCGCGCAAAATATACCGTCTTGCTCAATGAGCAAGGCGGAATTATAGATGACCTGATGGTCACAAAAATCGGTGAAGACGAATTCCACATGGTCATAAACGCCGGATGCAAAAACAAAGACATTGCATGGCTGAAAGACAATTTAACGGATGGACTGATATTTACCTATTTTGAAGACTGGGCGTTAATGGCACTTCAAGGCCCTCAATCTGAAGCCGTCATAAAAGATGTTTTGGGCATTGATGTGTCCGACCTACCTTATATGGGGTTGTGGTACAAAGATTACACCATGTTCATTAGTCGTTTGGGCTATACAGGCGAAGACGGATTTGAACTCTCTGTTCCAAACGAGGCAGCAAGCCCTCTTTGGGATCGGTTGTTAACTGATGATCGCGTTCAACCGATTGGTCTGGCCGCGAGGGACTCCCTTCGTCTCGAAATGGGCTATTGCCTGTATGGCCATGACATTGATGCCAACACAACGCCAACCGAAGCCGATTTGTCATGGATCATGAGCAAACAGGCCAAAGAGCAAGCCTCTCCCCCGACAAGAAAACGCGTTGGGATTGTCTTGACCGATAAAGGCATTGCTCGAGAAGGCGCACAAGTCAAAACGAAATCGGGCGAGATAATTGGAACGCTGACCAGTGGCGGATATTCCCCGACCTTGAAACAATCAATCGGACAGGCTTATTTGCCAATCGAGTGGACAATGACCGATACAGAAATTGATGTGGATGTACGTGGCAAATTGATTTCTGCAAAAGTCACGCCCATGCCATTCTTGAAACCAAAGACCAAAGGGAAGGTTTAAATGACAGTAAAATTCACCAAAGATCACGAATGGATAAAGATCGAAGACAATCATGTGGCGGTCATCGGCATTACCGAATACGCGCAACATGCGCTGGGGGATCTGGTTTTTATCGAACTGCCGAAAATGGGAGCAGTCTTTTCTAAAGGTGCAAATTTTGCCGTTGTTGAGTCTGTTAAAACTGCCGCAGAAGTTTATACGCCGGTGACAGGGGAAGTGGTTGCCGTCAATAATGCGCTGGAAAACGATTTTGATTTACTCAAATCGGAATCCGATGGCTGGATCGCAAAATTTCGTATGACCGATGCCGCAGAACTTGAAGGGTTGATGGATCAATCTGCCTATCAGGATTATCTTAAAACAGTGGAATAGAAAACATGCGTTATCTCCCCCTGACCAAACAAGATCGCGCAGACATGCTCGAAAAAATCGGTGTAAACTCTGCTGCCGATCTTTATAAAGGCCTTCCCGTATCAAATGATTTTGATCTGCCCCCTCATCAAGGGGAAATAGAAGTCGAACGATTTATGACGGCTTTGGCAGCTCAAAATAAATCAGCGGCAGTCACACCGTTTTTCTTGGGAGCAGGTGTTTACAATCACCACATTCCGGCGAGTGTTGACTATATCATTCAACGCTCGGAATTTATGACATCCTACACCCCGTATCAACCGGAAATGGCGCAAGGAACATTACAAGTTATCTTCGAATTCCAGACAATGATTGCTGCCCTGACCGGAATGGATGTGGCCAATGCCTCGATGTATGACGGCGCAACATCTTGTGCCGAAGCGGCATTGATGGCGGTGCGTTTAACGACTCGGGAAAAGATTGTGATCGGAAACGACTTGCATCCGCACTATCGCGAAGTTCTTGAAAGCTATATCGGGTCACAAAATATCGTAGAAACCGCAGATGATTGCGCTGCGGCGATTATCATTCAATCCCCCGATTTTTTTGGCACGCCGCATGCTCATGCCTATGAATCGTGGCGTAAAAAATGTGATGCCATCGGCGCAAAACTAATCGTAGTCGTAACTGAAATTGTGTCTCTAGGAATGTTACCCGCACCTGTTGAGGCAGATATAGTATGTGGAGAAGCGCAAAGCATTGGTATTCCAATGTCTTATGGCGGCCCCCATCTTGGATTTTTCGCATGTCAGCAGGAATTTTTACGCCAGATGCCAGGACGTTTATGCGGCGAGACTGTCGATGTCGAAGGGCGCAGAGGTTTTGTTTTAACCCTCTCGACCCGCGAACAACATATCCGTCGCGAAAAAGCGACCTCCAATATTTGCACCAACCAAGGTTTATGTGCCTTAGCTTTTACGGTTCATGCGGCATTGCTGGGAGAACAGGGGTTAAAAGATCTTGCAAGTCTTAATCATGCCCGCGCTTGCCAATTGGCTGATGCATTGTCGCAGATCAATGGTATCAAAATCATCAATCAGAATTTCTTCAACGAATTTGTAATAGAACTGCCGCTATCGTCAGAAAAATTTATTCAAGATATGGCTTTAAAAAATGTCATTGCAGGACTTCCACTTGAAGAAAATAAAGTTCTGGTCACAGCAACGGAAATGACAACCGATCAAGACATCGTGACATTTGTAAATGCTTTGAAAGAGATCTGCTTATGAATCGTGAAGAGATTGATGTGAGTTTGTCGAAAGAGAAAATAATCGATGTTTTGTCAGCCGATGGTCACAAAATATTTGTTTATTGTAATCGGGCAGGAGATCAACCGTCAGATAAGGCGATTGTTATCGGACATGGCTTGGCAGGGTCTCCCAATAGTTACATGCACATCATGGCGCGGGACTATTTTAATGATCGCGGCTATGACGTTTATCGGATGGCCTTTTACTGGGATGAGCCCGATTATCGTAAGCTGCATGAATGTACGTTGGACATTCAGGCGCAGGATTTGAATTCTGTGATTGATTGCGTACGAAAAGATCATGAAAAGATGTTTGTGTGTGGGCACAGCTATGGTGGATTGACCTTAGTCTTTGCAAATCCGACAGTTAACGCCCTGTCTTTTTGGGATTCTTCCTATCAACCATGGGACAGGTTCTGGTCAAAGTCGATAACACCGTCCGGCGATGGCAACTCATACCTGCTTGATTGGGAATATTTGATTACAATTGGTAAGCCCATGATAGAGGAAGCCAAAGCCTTAACTCGTGACGCGGCAAGGGTAAAAACAGAAAGAATTTCTGTGCCGTCTCAAGTGGTTGTTGCCAGTGAAAGTTTTATAAAAAAAGACACTGAAATGCTTTTTTCTGATCTGAAATGCCCAAAAGAAACAGTTTTAATTAAAGGCGCAGGGCATACTTTTGTTGAAGGGAAAATAGTATTTGAACTACTCGACAAAACATATCAATGGTTTGAAAGGTTTTAGCGATGACAAATGATGTGATTGGAACTTCTCGAGCCTTAAATTATGAAGAGCCATTGTTGTGGGAATATGCTCCGGCAGAGTCTGGTGGCGTGGATTTCGCCCCTCTGGCAAACACATCCAATCGAACCGGAATAGCCGCAAGGAAAAATATTGGCTTGCCTCAATTAAAAGAGCCACAAGTTCTGCGCCATTTTGTGCGTCTGTCGACCAAGAATTTCTCGATTGATCATGGTTTTTTTCCGCTGGGATCATGCACCATGAAACATAACCCGCGCCTGAATGAAAAAACAGCACGTCTTGCGGGCTTTACCGGCATTCATCCTTTGCAACCCCAATCGACAGTTCAAGGCGCATTGGAATTGATGTTTGAACTTCAGAGTTGGCTGGCGGAATTGACAGGATTACGTGGTGTTTGTTTGACACCAGCCGCCGGAGCCCATGGCGAACTGGCAGGACTGATGACCATTAGACGCACCCATGAATTAAACGGCCAAGGGCACAGAAAAGTCATTCTTTGCCCTGACTCGGCGCATGGAACAAATCCGGCAACCGCAGCCATGTGCGGATATGAAATACGGGTTATATCAACCAAAGAAACCGGATGCGTCACAGTAGAAAATTTTAAGGCGGCTTTAGGTGATGGAAAAGATGTCGCCGCAATGATGGTCACCAATCCGAACACCTGCGGATTATTTGAAACAGAAATAAAACAATGTGCAAAACTTCTTCATGCCGCAGGCGGATATTTTTATTGTGACGGCGCAAATTTCAATGCACTGGTGGGCAATGTCAGACCGGCTGATTTTGGCGTTGATGTCATGCATATCAATTTGCACAAAACTTTTTCGACTCCGCATGGCGGCGGTGGCCCGGGCTCAGGGCCTATCTGCGTAGTAGAAAACCTGATGCCTTATCTGCCGATGCCTTGTGTTGTAAAAGATCAAAACCAGTATAAATTGGAAACTCTGGAAGACCGCCCGACAAGCTTCGGACGGTTAAAAGGATTTCAAGGCCAGTTCGGGATGTTTGTTCGGGCTTTGACCTATATGCTTTCTCACGGTCAAGATGGATTGAAACAAGTCTCTAGTGACGCAGTACTCAATGCCAATTATATTCTGGCCTCTTTAAAAAATGATTTTCACATTCCGTTTCCTGACCGGACATGTATGCACGAATGTTTGTTGACCGATAAAATCCAGAAGGAGCATGGAGTAACCACGCTTGATATTGCCAAAACCCTGATTGAATATGGCATCCATCCAATGACCGTTTATTTTCCGTTGGTGGTGCAGGGCTCAATGCTGATTGAACCAACCGAAACAGAAGGACGGGAAACCATCGACAGATTTATTGCCGTGATGAAAACAATCGCAAGCGATGTCAGGGAAGGCAAAACAGATCAATGTCATGAGAACCCGATTTCAACCCCCCGCAGGAGATTGGATGAGGTTCGGGCAGCGCGCCAGCCGATTTTAAAAGCGACGTTATAAATTATCAAAATTATTTTAAAATTTTTTAATATAATAAAATCCATTGGTTGAATGTCATCTTCCCGTTCGTGAATTTGCAAATTTGTACAAGGAAATGAT
>DIMG01000015.1:41887-42092 GCA_002425415.1 Micavibrio sp. UBA5572 | reverse complement strand
GAATAGCGGTCGATGTCGGGGGCGTTACACGCTATGCCACCTATACCTCTGGCTCTGGAAGTGCTGCATTGGTGTTTACCTACGCCATGGTTGCAGGGGATGTTGATTTGGATGGAGTATCCTTAAGCTCGCCCATTGATCTGAATGGCGGCACCATCACCGATTTGAACGGCAATCCTCAAACCGACCTGACCTTTACCGTTCC
>DIMG01000015.1:0-41493 GCA_002425415.1 Micavibrio sp. UBA5572 | reverse complement strand
TCCTTGGCGCATCGGGCGGAACCTTCACCCGCGCTAGTATCGGCACTTATTTCGATTCATCGGGCACACTCCAAACCGCAAGCTCCGGCACACCACGTTTTGACTATGATCCTGTCACCCATGCCTCAAAGGGGATATTGATTGAGGAACAAAGAACTAACCTTCTCACGAGGAGTAGCGAATTTGATAATGCAGCTTGGTCAAAAGTAGCCATGGGTACTGGAGTTGTTCCAATAGTAACAACCGCGTTTGCAGTAGCCCCTGATGGAACTTTGTCGGCAAACCGCATACAAATGAATAGAGGGGTAGGAATATCTTCGAACGATTACTCACTTGTATATAACGGGGCTATAGGTAGCTCCAGTATTAAGCGCGTAAAATCCGTTTGGATTAAATCTAATACAGGGGCTGATCAAACATTAGTTATATATGACACTCATGGTGCTATTGGAGAAACTATAACTGCCACGCCATCATGGCAGCGTTTTATTCTCGGCCCCAATATAGCCTCTGTCTCTGCAACTATTGTGTTTGGTACGCGTGGTGGATCCAGTTATTTTAGCGGTGGAGATCAAATTCTAGATATACTTGCTTGGGGTGCGCAAATTGAAGATGGATCCTTTGCCACGTCCTATATTCCCACCACCACCACAGCAGTGACGCGTGCAGCGGATAACCTGACCGTTCCAACAACAGGGGGGTGGTTTACAACCTCATCAGGTTCCTTTTCAGGACAGTTTCAGGAAGCTTCTGCCCAGAACACTGGTGGGATATCGAGAGTTATGGGAAGCTCACTGTTGGGTCGGTTTGTGTATAGATCAAGCGGGGGAAGCACCTATAATATATATGATGGCACAAATATTGTTTTGACAGCTTCCATGCCTATCAATAGTAATGTTAAAATTTCATCAAGCTATGGCTCCAATGGCTTAGCCATTTCCGCTAATGGAGCAGCTCCTGTCACAGGCTCATTTGATGGAACGTGGGGCGATCAGGGATTTATCTGGGTGGGTTCAGGGGTTTATTATACGGGATACATTAGTAAATATAACTTCTATCCATCCCAGCTCTCAAACACCCAACTTCAGCTTTTGACGCAATAAAAAACCGTCATTTGCGATCCAAAGACATGAACTTGATGAACAGACACTTAATAGTCAAAGCAAAAACTTTGTGACAAGAAATCAGCGACAACACGTGGAAGAACAGCGTGAGGAGCACAGTGACGATGTCACAAAATGATTTGGAAAGACTATAGTTCTTTTCAAAGCCAGTTTTCCGCCTATACTATACGTCACCCGATTAAAAACTGTAAGGAAGAAATTTTAAATGTCGCACAACCCGTTACTCAGCCTATCTCCCCTGCGCAACCACGCGCCCCAATTCGACTTGATAAAGGAAGAGCACTTCAAACCCGCCGTAGAGGCAGCCATCACAGAGGCACGAAGCAATATCGATGCGATTATCAACAATGTGGATGCACCCACATTCGACAATACGATTGTCGCACTGGAAACCGCAGCCGAAACACTGGGAACAATCTCCTCTATTTTTTACAACCAGCTTTCTGCAGCCGGAACAGATGGCCTTCAGGCTTTAGCCGAAGACATAGGCCCCGTTCAAGCCAATTTCAGCAGCGATATTATTTTGAATGCCGACCTGTTTAAACGGATCAAAACGATTCACGAGCAGATGGACAACCTGTCCCTAACCACCGAACAAAAAACCTTACTGGATGACACCTATAAAGACTTTGTACGCGGGGGGGCATTGCTCGATGACGACAAAAAAGCCGAGCTGCGCAAAATCAACGAAGCCATGTCAACGCTCTCGCCTGTCTTTTCCAACAACGTCAAAAAATCTTCAGAAAAATTTGAGCTTTGGATTGATAACGAATCCGATCTTGAAGGCCTACCCGAAACATCGATCAAAAGCGCGAAACACGAAGCCGAAGAAAAAGACCAACCGGACAAATGGCTGATTACACTCGACTTCCCGAGCTTTGTTCCCTTCCTGACGTATTCTGCCAAACGTGATTTGCGCGAAAAAGTTTGGAAAGCCTTCAGCAACCGCGCCTATGGCGATGAATTCGACAACACGGAAAATATTTTTAAAATCGTTGGCCTGCGCCATAAACGCGCCACCTTGCTCGGCTATGAAAGCCACGCGCATTATGTTCTGGAACGCCGCATGGCTGAAAAACCGGAAACCGTCATGGCCTTTTTGAAAGACTTGAAAGACAAATATCGCATCGGTGCCCTCAATGATTTGCAAGAGCTCAAAGCCTTTGCCAAACAACAAGGCGTTGACGATTTGATGCCGTGGGATGTTGGCTATTACTCGGAAAAATTACGTGAAAAAATGTATCATTTTTCTGACGAAGATTTGCGCCCTTACTTCCCGCTCGACCGCGTTTTAAAAGGCACATTCGACCATTTCTCGAAACTCTTCGGGCTGGTGTTTGCCCCTTCTCCCGATCTTCCAACATGGCATGAAGATGTCAACGCCTATGATGTCACAGACCGTGACAGCGGAAAATTCATCGGAACACTTTATGCTGATTTTTACCCGCGCACAGGAAAAAAACCAGGCGCATGGATGACCAGCTATCGTGGCCAAGGGCTCTTCCACGGCAAAATAGAATGTCCGGTGGTTGCCATCGTCTGCAACTTCACCAAACCAACCAAAGGCCAACAACCGCTTTTGACATTTAACGAAGTTGAAACCCTGTTCCACGAAATGGGGCACGCCACACACGGCTTGCTGGCCAAAGGCACTTACGCCTCGCAAACCGGCACGAATGTCTTGTGGGATTTTGTCGAACTTCCATCACAATTACAGGAAAACTGGCTCTATGAACCGGAAACCCTTAACAGCTTTGCCTCCCATTTTGAAACAGGCAACCCAATTCCGGCAGAGTTAATTGAAAAATTGCGCCGTGCCAAAAACTTCATGTCAGGCTGGAACGGCGTTCGCCAGATGGGCTTTTCCATTATGGATATGGAATGGCATTTGCGCGATCCTGAAACCATTACCGATATTGTGGCTTTCGAGGATGAAATCATGAAAGACTGCCGCTTTTTCCCACGTCTGGGCGGAGCACAATCCCATTCTTTCAACCATATTTTTGCAGGCGGCTACTCGGCAGGCTACTACTCCTATAAATGGGCAGAAGTCCTTGACGCCGATACCTTCGAGGCATTTTTGGAAACAGGCCTCTATAATCAGGACACCGCCCACCGCTACCGCACGGAAATTTTGGAAAAAGGAGGATCGGAACACCCTGCGGTACTTTATCGCAATTTCCGTGGCCGCAACGCCGACCCGAAAGCTCTGCTCCGGCGTGACGGATTATTAAAATAACCGGATACCCCTTATCCAACCCGTCATTGCCCGACTCATTCGGGCAATCCAAACATCTTCCTATCACCCCGAACGCAGCAAAAATAAAGAAATTATGGCAAAAAAATAAGTGTTTTATATTTTTCATATTTTTCTTGCCAACTTTTTGCTTTCTCTCTATAACAAGTTGGGATAAACATAAGTCTACACATAGACAGGTTATATATGATTACAACAGCACAGATACGCGGTGCACGCGGAGTTTTAAACTGGTCACAAGGTGACCTGTCCGAACGCACGGGTATCTCTTCAACGTCAATTGGAAGCATTGAGAACGGACTGACCCAACCGCGGGACTCAACAATCCAACTTATCCAGAAAGCGTTTGAAGATGGCGGCATAGAATTTTTACCAGATGATGGCATCCGAAAAAAAACCGGCGAGGTTAGAATTCTTGCAGGTCGTTCTGGATTCTGGCAGTTTTACGAAGATATATATGAAACACTTCAGGAAATGCCTGGAGAAGTTATTGTTCATAATGTGGACGAAAGAAAATTTGAAAAATGGCTTGGAACAGAAAACCTTCAAACCCACATCGAACGTATGAAATCAATTGGAGGAGTAACATATAAAATTCTTCTTCAAGAGGGAGATGATTACTTTTTGGCAACTCCAGACTATAGTGAATACAGATGGATTCCATCAGCTTTCTTTTCATCCGTTCCCTTCTATGTTTATGGACAGAAGCTAGCTATTTTACTATTTGATGCAGAGCCAACTGTAATTATATTGGACTATCCATCTGTTTCAGAAGCACATAGGCTTCATTTCCAAGCTTTTTGGAATATTTCTTTAGATCCTGTAAAAAAGGAAAAGTAGAAAAACAAAATGCTTAACGTAAGAGAACGACCAGATCAGGAAGAAAGCCGCAGAATTATAAACGTTGACGTGCCACGTCACCGCTCAGATTTGTATGATCGAAAATTTATAACTGCATTTCTGAATACAATCGACAATCCTACAAATCAAGGACTCCTTACAACGCATCTATTCTACGACCTTCCTTCATCAGGCCCACTGGCGTCCTCATCCCTACCGTATGACCCTATAAATATTTTATCGGGTGGAAAGGCTTGGGAAAGACATATTGATGACTCTATCCACAATAATACTTATTCTTTGCTAGATAACGATGAAGACGTTATTAAGTACGCTATACAACATAGTCTTGTTCAGACGCTTCCACGCACAATTAAATTTGTAAGTTACGGTGGAGGAAATGCATTTGATAGAAAAGAATTTAGAATTGTAAATGCTGTTGTCGAAGATAGCAACAGAGATGTATCCGATTTTTGTGCAGTCGATATTCTAGAAAGATTCGCAATTGGTGGAGCTGTAGCAGCAAACAGGCTATTTGGGATTAGAAGCCAAGGTGTTGTTGGAGATATTTTGTGTAATGGGAAATTAGCGATCGACGAAACAACAGGCTCTCCGGTCGTTATGATCTTCGGAGGGTCATTTGAGAATACTCCATCAACTTCCAATGCGCCCGACCCCAGAGAATCTACAGCCATAGCATGGGCAAAAATGAACATCCAACACGGACTTGGCAGTACGGTCATAAAAACTTTTGACACCGACCAAGATCCAGCAAGACAAGAAGAGGCTTACTCCCCATCAAAGAATTTTGAAGCCTTTATTTTAAGCGCCTTTGCACGTGCAATACAACTGGGAATCATAGAGGATGCTAGTTATGACGTTCTTGAAAATTGGCGCTTAAAAAGAGAATTTGACCTCCAACTTAGCTCAGTTAAACTAATCGCTGAATGTAAGAAAACACACACATTAAAAATAAATGGCACAAACAGAAAATTTCTTGGTGGAGAAACTCCTGACAGAAGAACAATAACCCTCTCACACAAATGGGGGGATTTGACTCATATAGATATAGCCAAAAGAGCTGGCTACGAAATCAAGCATATTTATTCCAATGATGAAAACCCCGTACATTTGTTAGTCGCCGAAGCTACCAAAAGGCCTGACAGAGACCTATTGGACATGATAAATCAACAAAGTCAGCCGCCACTACCACACTAAATTAAAACAACTCCATAATCATGCACCGTGCAGCACCACCGCCATATTTTTGAATGGTGGGCAAATCAGTGTAAATAATTTCAGAAACATATTTTAAAAACACGGCTTTTTGCGCATCGGTATAGGCACGATAAGCCGATCCCGACATTAAAAGTTTTTGAGTCCCGTCTTTGGATGTCAACTCCAGAGAGTTTCCACAAAATTCCCGCAACTGATCCATCGTAATTTCAACAATCTCGCGCCCTGTTGCTTCCAAAGAAGCGCGAACACGCGCGCGATCTTCCGGCACAATACAGTCCAGACAGACCCCGATAAATTCTGTCCCGATAAACATCAGGACATCGGTATGATAAACTGGCTTGCCGACATGATTGCGCGTTTCAAACGGTACAAATTGATACCCCATAAAATCACACCATTTTTGAGCCAACTCCCGATCCGCCCGCGCAGACAAAGAGGAATAAGCAACCTTATGAATACGATCCATCCACAAAGCAGACGTACTCTCCAAAGCGCGATCCTCAACCTCATAAGAGGTCATATCCAAGGCCACACGATAAGACCGCTCCAACAGATTCATCATATGGGGGCGACGTTCAATCCGGCGATTTTCATTCAGCATCGGAAAATAAACAATCACGCGCTCGCCCTGATCGGTGACATGGGTAGAAGCCCAATTGGGGAAAATATCGTCTGGTGAATCGACCGCCCCCAGCGTCGTGGTCACCGAAATTCCTGCGGCAACCAGACGATCCCGCAAATTGCGGAACTCGGCCAGAGCCAAACGCTGAACCTCTTCAATGTCGGGGGGATCTTCCGTTTGATAGGTGTTGGTCGCCATTGTCTGCTTGTTACAATGAAACAAGACAGGCTCGGTCATCCAGATATGATCGGCAGATTGGGATATTTTTTTCGGCATAGAGACTCCCTGTTTTTGATAAATTACGGTCTAAAATTAAAAATAAGGCATGAATATGGCGAACCTCGCCCAAATTTTAGCCATATTTTTGTGCCACAATAAAGACAGTAGGAATTCATTGTTTCAGCACTGAGAACTTATTGCAAACACCGCCATAGATATAGACCGACCATCTGATTTATGATTTAAACCCGCTGCTTGTCCTCCTCGCAGCGGGTTAGTTTTTGCCCGAACGGCAAAGCGTGTTGACATTTTCATACTCCTGCAAATTATCGAGGGCTTGTTGCCGCGAACGGCGTTCTTCATTGATGATTTCTGAATACTTGGTCAGGATGGCCTGCATCTGTTTTTTAAGCTGCTTTTCTAACTCCGCCTGTCGGGAGAGCGGAACAGGCCCATACACATGCCCGCGCCGCATTTCCTCTTTCAAAGCCTGCCCGACAACCAAAGCATATTTATTAACAATCTCACGATCAATAATCACATGGCGATGCTCATGCGCCAAAATTGCATTATGCTTACACGTCCCTTTGGGAAATTCATTTGCAACATAAATAGTGGGGAAAATATGCAACGTAACATTGATATTGGTATACCAATAGCAGATCTCTTTGCTGAGCGAATTAGTCAAAGTGCCATAAGACATGGACTGGGATAAAGAAATCCCGCCACGCATTAGCCCGCCCACATCGGTAATCACATCATGCCCGTATGGATTGACGGTATCAACAGAGAATCCGTTTAATTCCTTTTCGGATTTGGAGAAATCATAGCTGATATTATCCGTAGATGTTTTGACATTGATTTGTGGGGACTGGACATTTTTGCACCAATCATCGGCATAAACAGGGATACTGATCCCTAACAACAGAATAAAGATAAGAATAAATCCGGTGAGCCTCACAAAAAATCCCCTCTATATCAAGACTTGTCTATTTTACAGACCGATGATTAACAAATTGTCAGCTTCGAAGATAAATTGTAGAATACACAAAACCAAGTAAAAACGGAGACTTGAGACAATGATGTATTTGGGACAAATTCTAGTTTGGGCAATTCACCTGTACTTATGGATTATAGTCATTCATGTAGCGGTAAGCTGGCTGATTGCCTTCAAAGTCTTGAATATGGACAACCCTCAAGCTCGCAATCTCGTTGATCTTTTGAAAAAAGCGACAGATCCGGTTATGAAACCGATACAGAAATACGTGCCTCCGATTGGCGGCATCGATATTACTCCGATTATCGTGATTATTGGCCTTCAGATTCTCAGCTCACTCGTTTGGCAAATGTTCATTACTCCGCCCAACTACTGAATTATCATCAGGAGCAACGCCCTCTTCTTCAACACCAGACGCATCCCGCAGAGTTTCCGCATAGATGTTTCTGGCGCGGCGTTCTCCTGCCTTTTGGGCGTAATAACAAACCCACGACCAAACACTCAGACAAAACGACAAAAGCAACAGAACCACAGCCCACGTATTGACCATCGAGCCAATATCAAATTGCAAGTCCTCAATATCGCCTTGAACACAAAACGCCATCTCACGACCATTCAGATCAAGAAAAGCCTTGTGCGCATCAAGAGAAACCTCAATCCGGTTTCCAGTGACAGGCCCCCTGAAATGCAATGCATCGGTTGTTTGCAACCATGACCCGATCTGGCTTTGCTTGCATCCTTCCAGTAAATCATATTCTAAAGAATGTTTTTGAGCCGCAGACAAAGTCCCTGAAAAATTCTGGACAGGGGCATCATATTTGTTTTTCAGAACGTCCAAACGCCCGATTTTATACTGCCCCGAAATCCAAGTGCCAAACGCCGCGACCAAAACCACCAAGGCAAATAAGACCCACAACTTCCAACGACCGGACGCTCCGGTGCCAAGTTCGAGCAAAAAGGGAAATCGCGCTGACATCATATACCCCGTATATCACAACCGAAATCTGCTTTTAAGGGGGATTCTGCATTTGGATAGCTTGCCACACCGAAAAAAGCGCGGTAAAAATCAAAACCATGGAACACACAGCACAAATCATTAACGGCAAAGCCGTTTCCGACCGATTATTATCCGAAATAGCCGCGAAAACAGCAGCCATGGCGACCCCGCCCGGTCTAGCTGTGGTTTTAGTGGGCGACAACCCCGCCAGCCATATTTACGTTGCCAACAAAGTCAAAGCCTGCGCCAAAGCTGGAATCAGGTCACTGGAACATCGCCTTCCCGCCGATGCAACCGAATCCGAAATCAAAGGCCTGATCGAAACGCTCAACGCCGACCCTGAAATTGACGGCATTTTATTACAACTTCCTTTGCCGGACGGCTTGGACTCGGACATGCTGATCCAGACCATTTCGCCTGATAAAGACGTGGACGGACTGACCATTCCCAATATCGGCAAGCTGGTGGCGGGTCTGGACGGACTTGTACCCTGTACGCCGCAAGGCTCGATGATGCTCATCAAAGAAGTCTGCCCCGACCTGACGGGAAAACATGCCGTGGTGATAGGCCGTTCGCTTTTATTCGGCAAACCGATGGCGCAACTCCTGCTTGCCGCCAACGCAACCGTCACAACCGCACATTCCAAAACTGCCGACCTACCGGAAATCTGCAAACAAGCTGATATTTTGGTGGCCGCAGTTGGCCGCCCGAAAATGGTCAAAGCCGATTGGGTCAAAAAAGGCGCGATTGTGATTGATGTCGGGATTAACCGCCTTGATACAGGCAAACTCTGCGGCGATGTTGATTTTGACGAGGTTTCAAGCATAGCAAGTGCTATTTCCCCTGTTCCGGGTGGTGTCGGTCCCATGACCATTGCCTGCCTGATGGCCAACACCCTCAAAGCCCACCAATAAAACCACCACCCTATCATCCCCATGTCAGGCGGGGATCTGGTCTTTATCTCAATTCCCCAAGACTCTATTTCTCTCTGCGGTCTCTGTAGTTTAAAACACAAAACTCTTTGCGTTCCTTTGCGTGCTTTGCGTTTCAAAAAATACCTATCCTTCATAGACGTTCAGGATGGTAGAAAAGAAATGACAACAGAGCGGCAACAAAACCTCTGTGAACTCTGTGAAAAACTCTGTGTTCCCTGTGTTATGCTTTTATCTTGTGATGCTTTTTCTATTGTCTGGATCGTCGCGTCTTGCCACAAAACCCTTGACATAATAGGATTATTATCCTACAATCCCCCCATGCGCACATGGACACCTGAACAACGACAAAAACAACGCGACGCGATCAAACGCTGGACACCATGGAAAAAATCCACAGGACCCCGCACATCTCAAGGAAAATCCATATCCCGTTTCAATGCCTATAAACACGGCTTGCGCTCGGTGGGTGGACGACAACTCATCGCCAATCTTTTCCGCCAACGCTGTTATATCAATCATATCAACGCGCTTTTAAAACAACACACAAACACGCCAAACGAACTATTAAGATCGTCCTCATCTTCCTCTCCAGACGCACATTTGCGATCCCCAAAAATAATGCTATTCTTACCCCAACCAATTTCTTAGGAACATTTTTCACAGGACTTCATCATGGATAAGCCAAACGCAAAACCCCAATGCCCCAATTTTTCATCAGGCCCATGCGCCAAACGCCCGGGCTGGAACTTTGACGTGCTCGGGTCTGCTTTTTTGGGACGCTCCCACCGCGCGGCGGGCGGCAAAGCCAAACTAAAAGAAGTCATAGACCGCCACCGCGCCACATTGAATATTCCTGAAGAGTATCTGGTGGCGATTGTTCCGGCCTCGGATACGGGTGCCGTTGAAATGGCTCTATGGTCGATGTTGGGTGAACGCGGGGTTGATTGTCTGGCGTGGGAAAGTTTCAGTTCAGACTGGATGTCCGATGTCGTCAGCCAATTAAAAATCGAAGATGTCCGTGAATTCAAAGTCGATTACGGTCAAATTCCTGACTTGTCGCAAATTGACACGGACCGCGATGTTGTTTTTGTGTGGAACGGGACAACATCGGGCGTACGTCTTCCCCATACGGACTGGATAAAATCCGACCGCAAAGGCCTGACCATCTGCGATGCAACCTCTGCCGTATTCGCGTACGAAATGGACTGGGAAAAACTCGATGTCATCACATGGTCATGGCAAAAAGTTCTGGGCGGAGAAGCCGCGCATGGTATGTTGGTGCTCTCTCCACGCGCTGTGTCCCGACTGGAAACATTCAAACCTAACCGCGCTCTGCCGAAAATTTTCCGCATGACCAACAAAGGCAAAATCAATGAAGGCCTGTTTAGAGGAGAAACCATCAACACCCCGTCTATGCTGGCAGTTGAAGACTGCCTTGATGCCTTAAAATGGGTGGATTCTCTGGGAGGCTGGAAAGGAACTCAAGAACGCTGTATCAAGAACCTGTCCGCCATTGAAAATTGGGTTGCAAAAACCGATTGGATCGAGTTCTTACCCGAAACGCAAGACATCCGTTCCCGTACATCAATCTGTTTAAAAATCACCGATCCGTGGTTTAACGCATTCGATGCCGATACCCAAACCACCATGATTAAAGACATGGTCAAAATGCTGGATAAAGAAAATGTCGCCTATGACATAGCGGCCTATGCCAAAGCACCGGCAGGCCTAAGAATCTGGGGCGGGGCAACAATCGAATCGGCTGATCTGGAAAAACTTTGCCCGTGGATTGAATGGGCTTATCTGGAACTCAAAGCCTCTCGCGCCGATGCAAGCGTCACATAATCCGCAACCGGAACATCTTCGGCGCGTAAAGTTGGGTCTAACCCGACCTGTTCGATTTCAGCCATATACGCCGACAAAGACCCGCGAATCATTTTGCGCCTCTGCCCGAACGCCGCAGCCAGCAAAGCTTCCATCGTCTTGAATGACGGAGCGGCCTTGCCCAGATCTTTCGGTACAAAATGCAAAACACTGGATTTGATTTTCGGTGGGGGCGTAAACGCAGACGGAGGCAAATCGAACAGACGTTTAACACTGCACAGCCATTGAACCATGACACTCAACCGGCCATAGGTCTTGCTCCCCGAATCCGCTAAAATTCGGTCGGCAACTTCCTTTTGAAACATCAACGACATAAACCGGTACACGTTTTGATCGGCACGAATTTGCTCCAGCCATTTCAAAAGCAAAACCGTACTGATATTATAAGGGAGATTGGAAAGAATGGCGCGTGGCGCAGGCACCAAAGAACACAGATCGATCTCAAGCGCATCGGCCTGAAGAATTTCAAATTTCTCTGCCCCGAAAACCGCAATCAAATCGTGCAACGCAGCGACCGAGCGCGGGTCAAATTCGACAGCCACCAATTGAGCAACTGAAGACCCTAAAATGGCGCGGGTCAAACCGCCAGGCCCCGGGCCAATTTCAACCGCATGAACCCCATCCATACCGCCGGACAACCGTACAATTTTATCGGTAATATTCTGGTCGAGCAAAAAATTCTGCCCCAAAGATTTTTCAGCCCTGAGATTATGCGTACGGATAACCTCGCGTAAAGGGGGAAGCTCGACCAAATCAGATTCGCTTTTCAATAAAGGATGCCGAAAACAAATCCATCATGTAACGCCGTTGTGCACGATCAAGACGCTGTGTTCCGATCCGTTGCATCACATCATCATGGGAAGGTAATGTCTCTTCGGAAATCTGACGCTTGTCGACAGCCAATAAAATATAAAATCCAGCAGGTGTTTCAACTGGGGACGAAACTTTTCCAACCGTAAGACTAGGTAAAACAGTCTCAACTTCCTTGGAAACCTGACCACCAAAAACCCATCCGATCATACCCCCTTGCTCGGCTCCCGCACTTTGGGAAAACTGACGGGCAACTTTTTGAAAAGCCTCGGGCGTCTGTGCCAATTGATCGGATAATTTCCGCGCCAACGCTTTAACATCAGATGATTTTGTTCCATCGGCAACGGGTAAGAAAATTTCCGCCAAGCGATATTGATTTTTCCCGATATTCGCACGCAACTGCTCGATCTCGGATTCAATATCAGCATCACTGACTTCAACACGGGGACGAACACGTTTTTGAACAACTTTTGTCCACGCCAACTGCGCTTCAATTTGTGATCGCAAAGTTGATAACCGAACACCATGCTGGGTTAAAGCTTTTTTAAAAACATCGACAGGAATATTATTCTGCTTGGCAATCATCTCGAAACCGCTATCAATTTCAGTTGATTCAACAGAAATATTAAGTCGCTGAGCTTCTTGCATTTTAATCTGCTCTTCAACCAACATATCCAGAACTTGGGGACGAAGCTTGTCATTCAATTCTTTGGATGGCTGCAATCCTGTCGAACTTGCAATCAAATTCAACCGTGCATTCAAGTCGGAAGCCGTAACAACCCCTTGATTAACAACAGCTACAATACTTTCCTGACCAGCAAACGAGGAAGAGCTGATAACAACACTCAGCATAGCAACCGCAACGAATATCCTGATAAATTTCATAAACTTCATATCCTTACTTGTTATAACTATACCGCCCCAGATAGGACGGCAAAATTTCATCCATAGCAGTTGATGTAATGCCCAGGTCAGAAAGAGTCAAAGCCTCTGCCGATACCACATTATCCGTCTGCAAACTTGTCAACTGGTCATTAGTAAGAGGCGGTGTCGGTAATAGCCCCAAAAACATAGCCTTTATACGCGCAATCCACCACGGAATAGAGACCAAACAGCAAGATTGACCCGAAAACCGGAATATTTTTTGATAGATTTGTTTAAAAGTCACAATCTCAGACCCTCCCAGCTCATAAACACGCCCCGCACTATCTGGAATTTCAAGACAACGCACAACCGCCAGAGCCACATCCTCCACATAAACGGGTTGAAACTTCGATTGCCCCCCACCAAAAAGAGGCAAAAATGGCAAAACACGCGCCATAGATGCAAATTTATTGATAAACTGATCCCCCGCACCAAAAACCACACTGGGACGTAAAATAGTCACAGCAGGAAAATACTGTATAGCCCCCCGCTCTCCAGACATTTTGCTGATAGCATATTCTGATCTGGCACGATCAACCGCCAAAGCCGAGATATGGACAAAACGCGCCACCCTGTATTTTGTAGCAGCGCGCGCGATCCAAACCGGAAGATCCGTATGAATATGACTAAAACTGGCCTTTCTTTTGTCATAAAGAACGCCAATACAATTCACAATCAACGCAGAACCTTGAATAGCCTGCTCAATGTCTTTTTCGTTCCGGTAAGAGCAAGCAACAGCCACCACCTGCCCAACCTCACCATACTGCCTGAGAAAATAAACCGATTGGGGATGCCGCGTTGCAACACGAACGCGAGCACCTTCAGCCACCAAAGCGGCAACAACCCGCGAACCAATAAAGCCAGTTCCACCAAACACTGTAACAATTTGGTCTTTCAGATTGGATTTTGAAAAAACAGACATTTGAAAGTAAACCCTCTTAGTTTATGATGCCTCCACTATAATCATCTAGCAGCCAATAAAAAAGGCTCTATTTACGCATCATCAAGGGGTTTTTTATGAATAGCGTCACACGCGACCGTCAAACTAAAATTGTTGCAACCCTAGGGCCAGCATCAAATACAGAAGAAATGATCCGCAAGCTTTTTATGGCGGGGGTGGATGTCTTTCGCCTGAACTTCAGTCACGGAGAACATAAAGATCACCACGACCGCGTCAAAATGATTCGAAAAGTTGAAGAAGAAACAGGCCGCCCAATCGCCATTATTGCAGATATGCAAGGCCCGAAACTCCGCGTTGGAAAATTCAAGGACGGAAAAATAGAATTAACAGTTGGCCAAAAACTCCGCCTTGACTTGGATTCAACACCAGGAGATCAAACGCGCGTCAACCTTCCCCATCCCGAAGTTATCAATACCATGACCATCGGATCGCACATCCTTTTGGACGATGGAAAAGTCCGCATGGAAATTGTGGATAAAGGCGACGGCTTTTTAGTGGGTGAAATTCAAGCGGGAAGATCACTCTCCAATAACAAAGGATTCAATATTCCGGGTGTTGTCCTTCCGATTGCAGCCTTAACCCCCAAAGACAGAATTGATCTCGAAGCCGCTCTTGGCATGGGTGTTGACTGGATTGCACAATCCTTCGTTCAAAAACCCGAAGACGTCATTGAAGCAAAGAAATTGATCGCCGGACGCGCCGCACTGATGATTAAAATCGAAAAACCATCCGCTCTGAATTATCTCGACCAGATGATTGCTCAAGCAGACGGCGTGATGCTTGCCCGTGGAGACCTCGGAGTAGAAATCCCACCGGAAGAAGTTCCAATTGTGCAAAAGAAAGTTGTACGCGCAGTCCGCTTTGCCGGTAAACCAATTGTCGTTGCAACACAAATGCTCGAATCCATGATTGAAAATCCAGCCCCAACTCGCGCCGAAGCAAACGATGTAGCCACCGCCGTATTTGATGGAACTGATGCTGTGATGCTGTCTGCCGAAACAGCCGCCGGACAATATCCGCTTGAAGCCGTCCAGATCATGAGCCGGATTTGCACCCGCGTTGAAAAAGACGAGCTATACCGCACCTTGATTGACACAGACCATCCCGATGCCCGTCTGAACGACGCATCAGATGCCATCACCGTAGCCGCAGATCAAGTTGCAAAGGATATCCATGCCGCTTGTATCGTAACCTACACCACATCAGGTGGAACAGCCCTCCGTGCTGTCCGCCAACGGCCGGCCGTCCGCATTGTCTGTATGACCCAAAATTTGGGAACAGCACGTCGCCTGACTTTGTCTTACGGTATTCACAGCCTGAAAATCGATAATATAGCAACTTTTGGCGATGCCGTACAAATTGCCCAAAAAAGATTGGGTGAAGAAAACCTTGCGCAAAAAGGAGAACGTTTTGTTATGACCGCTGGCGTTCCATTTGGAACACCAGGATCTACCAACGTCTTGCGCATTGCATGGGTTGAATAAAAAATCAGGAAAAGAAAATAATTTTATGAAGCAAGAAGCATAGTGACAATATCACAAAATTATTTGGAAAGACTATCCTATCGGGAAGCCGTTGCAATTTGCGTTGCGCTTCCCGCACTCTGGTCGGTATGAACCCACCATGCCGTACGATTGATCGAGAAAATAGGTTTATAATGCGTGATGGCACTGGCACGTGTCATACGTTTGATCTGGTTATCAAGAACCATGGCACCTTCTTCGGTATAAACAATCAAAATTGCGTGGGGAATCCCTTTTTCCAAATCTTTAACAACAGCAATCCGCAAAAGAGATTCAGGAACACCCAAAGCGCGAAGCGACACATATTTGGCAATCGCAAAATCTTCACAATCCCCACCACGGGTCAAAAACTCGACCGGTGTTTCCCAATAATCGGATTTGCCCCAATTCCGGCTATCCCCTATATATTTGACTTTATTAAGTAGCGTATTCACGCCATCCGCCATTTCGATAACAGATTGACCGCGAAAATCCGATAAATCAGCCTTCCATTGCTGAAGAATTTTGTTATTGGACTCACGGGTTACATCGCGGTTAAAACGATCAAACATATCGCTCCATTTGGTAAAGGACGATAAATCGGAAGACCGTCTTTCGGCAGTTCCGAATAAAGCAGGTTGAATCACACCACGAGCTTGTTCAAGAGACACAGCCGACAAAGTGATTGACGCCGGAATATCTTTAAGACTTCCTGCCATCGCAGGCCGTGGCACAAAACAGAATGCAGAAACAGCCAACGTCACAATCGCAGCCGTCATCCTTAAAGAAGATTGAAGAGCCAAAGTCGTCCGGAGATCCCAACGACTGATGACCCCGCGAGACACAAGAACCTCTCCCAGAGCCAAACCGGTTTTTTTCTGAAAATCCAAGGCTTCCTGAAGCTGACTCACAGACAATAGCCCACGATGCACCAAAACATCCCCGAAACGGTTTCGAGACAGGTATTTTCTTAAACTTCTAAATACACCTTGCACCATTCAATTCGCCTTAAAGAAACCGTTTATAGCTTCCAATTCCCTGTATCGGTTCAATGATCTGTTCAACCCGCCATACGACCGGCATTTTATATAAGTATTATCTACCTTTCATTTAACACGGGAAAAGTTGACAAATCCTAAACAGCATGCCAAAAAAATACAGGATTTCAGGTTTTTACAAAGAATTGAACGAAAGTTCCGAACATTCATGACACCGCCACCCGCCCCACAAGAAAATCCGCAATCACAGCGCCTTTTAAGCCTGCTTGCGACCATGCCTCAACAAAAGGTTTTGGTCATAGGGGACTTAATGCTCGACCGCTTTATCCGTGGAGAGGTCACAAGAATATCTCCGGAAAGCCCCGTCCCTGTTTTAGCGGCAAAACAGGAAAACCGCATGATAGGTGGCGCAGGCAATGTCCTGTCAAATTTAAAAGCCCTAGGCATTCAGGGGGAAATCATCGCCATCATCGGTGATGACCGCGAAGGTGAAATCGTCAAAGGTTTGGTTGAAGCCGCTGGCGGATCGGGCGAAGGACTAACCATCCGCCCCCAAACACCCACAACCATAAAAACAAGATTTTTAGCAGGACACCAGCAATTGCTGCGAGTTGACAACGAAGTAACCGCGCCGATTCTGCCTACCCTTGAAGAAGAAATACTACAAAAAATTACAGCCCTTATCCCGCAACAAAATGCCTTGATCCTCTCCGATTACGGTAAGGGCGTTTTAACCCCGCAAATCATAAAAACCGCCATTCAATTGGCTAATAAGCACAAAATTCCGGTCTTGGTAGACCCCAAAGGGTCAGATTTTTCCAAATATAGTGGCGCAACCATTGTCACACCAAACCGCAAAGAATTAGCCGAAGCCACAAACGGCGCACCGACAAATGCCGATAATGAAATTGTTGAAACATCTGAATTCCTTATCAAGCAATCCGGAATTTCAGCCGTCATCGCCACAAGATCCCAAGACGGCATGAGTATCATCTCGCAAAAAGCAGATAAAAGCGGCTTTGAACGTCCTTACCATCTCCGCACTCATGCCCGCGAAGTCTTTGATGTCTCTGGCGCGGGAGACACCGTTATTGCAACAATTGCTGCAGCATTAGCCACAGGCGGAACATTGATAGAAGCCGCCTCTCTGGCAAATATTGCAGGCGGAATCGTTGTTGGAAAAGTAGGAACTGCAGCAATTCGTGCACAAGAATTGATCGATGCCATAAACAACCCGCATCACGAACTGGAAACAACAGCCGCAGGCGATCTCTCGGCGCTCGACAGATCACGCCGCGCACCGATCTGCGACTGGGAAAAAGCACAAGAAGAAATCAACCGCTGGCGTGCCCGTGGCCTGAAAATCGGCTTCACCAATGGCTGTTTTGACATCCTCCATGCCGGACACGTCAACTACCTCAACGATGCCAGAAACCAATGCGACCGTCTGGTTTTGGGTCTGAATACCGATTTATCAGTAAACCTGCTCAAAGGCCCGACACGTCCGGTAAACAAGCAAGAATCACGCGCAACAGTGCTCGGAGCATTGGGCGCAGTCGATTTAATCGTCTTTTTTGGCGCAAAAACCAAAGACGACGATTCAACAGCCAAACAACTGATCCAATTCATAAAGCCGGATATTTACTTCAAAGGCGCAGATTATACACTGGATAAAATTCCGGAAGTCCCGATCGTTCTGTCCTATGGTGGAGATGTCAAATTGATCCCGCTAACCGAAGGTCACAGCACATCTATGATTATCGAAAAAATAAACAATAGCGATGAAGCGGCATAAAAAGGGAAATCTGGACTTTGCGACATAACAAAGACCTGATAGACTACAACCCAATATTAGCTTTACTCAGGTTACAATTGAGGATCACATGATTTTTCGTATTTCCACAAATCTAGTTCTAACGGCAGCTCTGTTCACATTGTCTGCCTGCGCACAACAAAGCCCGAACCAGTGGATTCCTAGAGGATACAGCTATCAAGACAACACGCCGCTTTCTTCGCCGGCTCCGTCTTCACCTTGGCTGAAAGAAGCTGAAATTCAGGACACAGAAAAACTGGCAGCAAGCACTGCCGCATGGCAAGGTGCCATTTTTGAACTGGTCGACGGTATCCAATCCGCTTTACCGGTTGATGGCAGCCCCGTAAATGTGAAAGCACTCCCCCCTGTGACCAATCAAGATCTGGCTCTGGATCACTATGTCCGTCAAGCCCTCATCCAAAAAGGCCTGACCTTGACCACCACACAGGGCATAGGACTAACCTTAACGATTAACTCCCAACCATTGACCAATGAGGCGGCTTTAAAACAAGCCAAAACTGTACCAAACTTTGAATATGTCGAAGACATGGACGTCAAAGGGTTCTATTTGCTCACAGCAAAATTATCGGATTCTTACGGAACGCTTTTGGGAGAGTCCAAAACCGTCGGAGTTTTCCCGCATGAAAAAGCAGAATATTCTCGTATCCCGGGACTGTCGATTGCTCCGATTGCTGGCATAAACAACGACCCGACACCGATCTACGAACGGGACTAAAACAATCCTGCACTTAGGCCTTTAAGAGAAACCGGTTTTGGGCTAAAAAAGCCCATGACTTCACCCATAACATCAATCCTCCCGACTTTAAAAACAGCGGCAAACCGTTTGGCTCAACCAGACATCTTGTTTTGGATTGTACCACTCATGATGGCGTTGCTGGTTTTAGGAACAATTGCCCAAAAACATATCGGGCTGTTTGCCGCCCAACAACAATATTTCGGATCATTTTATATTATGTTTGGTATGATCCCGCTCCCCGCAGGATTAACCATCATGGGCATCTTTCTCATCAATCTGCTGTGCAAATTTATCATGAAAAGCGAATGGTCATGGCAAAAGTCAGGAACAATTTTATCCCATTTCGGAGTCTTACTATTGGTCTTTGGCGGAATGATGACAGCTATAAGCGCCCGCGAAGGATTTTTAATCATCCCGCAAGGAAAATCCAGCGCAACCCTTGAAGATTACCACGAACGCAATCTGGTTATTCGCAGCCATGATAACAACCTTCTGACCATCCGTCATGAAGACCTCGCAGACGGAAAAATATTCAAAAAAGACCAGATTCCATTTTCATTGACCATTGATAAATATTGCTTCAACTGCACCATCACCCGCCGCCCTGAAAACGATCAACAAAACTGGGAAAGTCCGGGGAAATTCATGATGCTGAATCAATCTCCGGCTGACGCACAAGACGAAAAAAATATGTCGGGCATCGAATTTTCTATTTCTGGCACAAATGACGCAAATGGCAAATACCTGACCTTTGACGGCTTTCCGAAACCGCCAACCATTCTGGTCAAAAACACTCCCTACACCATCACAATTGAACGTGCCCAACGCAAACTTCCTTTTGCGGTCAAACTCGATCAATTCAAACGCAGCCTCCACCCTGGAACCGAAATGGCCAGTGCCTTTACCTCCAAAATCACCATCGAGGATAACGAAAAAAATCTGTCTTTTCCCGCCACCATCGAAATGAACGAACCGCTCCGCTACCGTGGCTATACTCTTTACCAATCGTCTTTTGATCTGAGTGGAGACACCCCTTACACCGTCCTGACCGTTGTCGAAAATAAAGGCCGGATTTTCCCCTATATTGCCAGCCTGTTGATCGCCTTGGGTCTAATCATTCATCTTGCATTGCGCATATCCCAACGCATTAAAGGCAAAGAAAGTTTATCCCCCCCATGAAAACCAAAATGAATTGGCGCATCCTGATGGCACTTTGTCTAGCCATCATTCTGAGCATAACCACCACCGCACAGGCGCAATCTGCTGCGCTTGATATGACAGATTTCAAGAAAATTCCAATCCTCCATGACGGACGGATCAAACCCCTTGATACCTTCGCCCGTACTGAACTGATCCGCCTGTCGGGCAAAAACCACTTCGGAGGAAAATCCGCAATCACATGGTTGGCGGAAACACTCTTTGACCCAGGCAATGCCAGCGAACAGAAAATTTTCAAAATTGAAAATGAAAACCTGCGTCATTTGATGGGATTGGAGGAACGAAAAAAACCGTTTTACGCTTTTGTTGAAATATCCGAAGGTCTAGAAAAAACCTTCCCGACTGTTGAACAACTAATGGATGAGAAACCGCAAAACATTTCCAGCGATCAAAAAGATCTTTTAACCCTCCATGAAAATGCACTGGAATATACCCAGATCATGCGGTCTTTGTCCTTAACCCTTCCCTTAAGCGTGACCATCCCACAAAAATGGGATGAAGCATTTTCCTTGATGCCGTCCAAAACCATCAATTATCTGACCTTAAAAAAAATCGATGCGGAGTTACAACAAGAAATAAAATCCATCATCACCCAAAAAGGTGAAAACCCAGAAAAATACACCCCCACCGAACAACAAACCGCAATCTTGGGCTGGCAAATCAAGATGATCGAAAATGCAGCCATAGGAAACACCGTATTCCGTGTCATTCCCGACCCGTGGAACACAACATCGGGAGAGTGGATTTCCCCTTGGGAAGTCCTGCAAAGCGGCAAAGGCAGCCCACGCACCACGCTCTATCTGGACATTTGGTCATCTCTAGCCACAAGCTGGCAACAACAAGACAATATTGAATGGAAAAAACAAAATCTAAAACTGCTGGAACTTTCTCAACACAATCCATCTATCGAAATCATCTATAATAAAATCAGCCCGTTTTTTTCAAGCCTGATTTTCTTTTCCCTCTCCTTTCTTCTCTGCTTGCTGAGTCTAACTTTCCATCACAAAGAATATATGACAACACTGGCAACAACCATGATTGTCATAGCTCTTACCATTCAGGCCGGAGGTTTGCTTGCAAGAATTATCGTTCTCGAACGCCCGCCCGTTGGGACACTCTATGAATCCATTTTATTCGTGGGGCTAGTTGCACCACTTTTTGCGACCCTCATGGAACGTCGAATGAAAAATATGCTCGGCCTTTTAAGTGCAGGATTCATGGGAACAGCCATCGGACTTCTTGCCCTATCCATGGCAGATGAAGGCGATACCATGAAAGTCCTGACCGCCGTGTTAAACACACAATTCTGGTTGACCACCCACGTCCTATGCATCACCATCGGCTATGGCTGGTGCCTCGTCACATCCGTTTTGTCCCACGTGATGCTTGTGGGACAGGCCACAAACAAACTGGACAAACAAACTCTAAAAAATCTAACCCATTCGCAAGGAACACTGGCCTTAACAGCCCTTCTGTTTACCGCAACCGGAACCATTCTCGGCGGAATTTGGGCAGACCAGTCATGGGGGCGTTTTTGGGGCTGGGATCCAAAAGAAAACGGCGCACTTTTAATTGTGCTCTGGCTCGTCTGGATTATTCACGGCAAAATAGCCGGACAATTTTCACCAACCACAGTCACAATGGGATTGTCATTCTTATCCGTCATAGTCGGTACAGCATGGATCGGGGTCAATCTTTTGGGTGTCGGCCTTCATTCTTACGGATTTACTGAAGGCCTGTTCTGGGGACTAGGCATTTTTACCTTGCTGGAAATGGCCTTAATCGGCGGACTTTCAATCTTGATCCACAATCGAACACAAAACCACGCAGAGGTTTCAAATGCCACGTAACATTTTAATTCTTGTTTTCTTTATAATGGCAGGATTTTTACTCACCCTCTGGTTGGATCAATCAAGAAATTATCACAAAAACCAGCCACAAGCAGAAATGACCGAACAAAATTCATCGTCCCATCCCAAAATCCCTGATTTTGAATTCATAACACTGGATGGACAAAAACACCATATCAAGGATTTTACAGGCAAAATCGTCCTGCTCAATTTCTGGGCAACATGGTGTACCCCATGCGTTGTTGAATTCCCAAAACTTGTAGATCTTGTTAAGGGCAATAATGATCTGGTACTCATTGCCCTATCAAGCGATGTCAATCAAACCGCAATCGAGCAATTCCTCTTAAAACAAAATCAAGACACACAAGAAAGCGTCAGAGCATCAAACATTCTGATTGCCAAAGATAATCGCGGCGCAATTACCGCCGATATCTTCCAAACTTATAAACTTCCCGAAACAATTTTCATCGACACAAAAGGCCGCATGGCTAGAAAAATCGTCGGAGACACAGAGTGGACAAGCGAAGAAATCAAATCTTTTCTTCAGTCTTTGTAACATCAGGTAACGGAACATCACCATCATCAATTAAAATACGCTGCGCCGCCCCATCAAGATCTTCATACTGACCGGAACGGATAGCCCAGATAAAAAACACCAAACCACACGCACCCAGAATCAACGCTAAAGGAATCAAGACTTCTAAAACATCCATATCAAAACTCTTTTCTATTTTTTCATGCGGGTCAGACGAAAAGAATTGGCAATCACCACCAAAGACGACCCCGACATTGCAATCGCAGCAATTAACGGCGTCACCATACCAAACACCGCCAACGGGACAGCAATGACATTATAAATAATCGCCAACATAAAATTCTGCCGCACCAACTGACCCGAAAATACCGCCGTCCGATAAACTTCAACAATAGAACCAAGCTGCTCGCCCATAAAGACAATATCCGCTGCATTCTGGGTCATATCAATCGCCGTCGCTGGAGAAATAGAAACATCTGCCCCCGCAATCGTCGGTGCATCATTCAAACCATCCCCAACCATAGCAACTTTATGCCCGTCACGACGCAACACATCCATATAATTATATTTATCAACCGGAGACAAATCCCCCGACACATCATCAATTCCTATTTCTTGTGCGACTTTCTGCGCCACCGCCTGACGATCCCCTGACAACAATACAGGGCGAATACCCGATTGCTTAAGTGCTGCAATTGTTTCTTTGGCATCACTGCGCAACAGATCCTCAAACTCGAAACACGCGACTGGCAAAGCATCGATTTCCAACCAGATTTCTTGCGTATTATGCACTTCGGCCTTTTGATCCCCACACCACACCCGCGATCCCAAACGCACCCGTTTGTGGTGGTAATAACCTTCCAATCCTTGACCTGCATATTCGCGCACATCATCAAACAAAAGAGTTTCTCCCGACCATTCGCGCAACAAGGCACGCGACAACGGATGATGACTGACCGCCGCCAAAGATGCCGCCATCTGCAGATGCTCAACGGATAACGCTTCTTGCCGAATCATAGACGGCTGCCCCAAGGTCAGCGTTCCTGTCTTATCCAACAAAATCGTATCAATGCTTGATAACTGTTCCAACGCATCGCCAGACTTCACCAATATATGCCGTTTCATCAGCCGCCCCGTCGCCAAGACCTGAACAACAGGGACAGCCAAACCAAGAGCACAAGGACACGTAATAATCAAAACAGTCACCGCCAGCAACACAGCATGAGGCACATCAACCCCACCAAAAATCCACCATCCAAAAAATGTCGCGGCCGCCAATGTATGAACCACCGGCGTATAAAGACGCGCTGCCCGATCAGCCAAACGGACATATTTGGCCTGACCTTGCTCGGCCTTTTCCATCAACCGCACAATATCGGACAGCAAAGAATCATTCGCAGCAGATTTAACAATCAAATTCAAAGGCGCAGAAAGATTGGTCGTTCCCGCATAAACAGCATCCCCGACCCCGACCACTCGGGGCATGGTTTCCCCCGTCACAAGTGACGTATCAATATCCGACACACCGGTAACCACTTGGGAATCAGCAGGAATACGCTGCCCCATAGGAACCAGAACTGCCATTCCCTCTTTTAAATCTCGAATAGGAACAGATTTTTGACGACCATCCTCTTGTATAACAATCGCCGTCCCTGTCATCATCGCCAGTAAATCGGATGCTGCCCCACGCGCTTTGCGCCGCGCCCGAAAATCAAGATACCGTCCAATCAATAAAAAAAACAGCAGCATCACAGCCGAGTCGAAATAGGCATCCTCACCATGATGCGAAACCTGCCACAAACTCACCAGAACAGCACCAATCACACCCAAAGAAATCGGCACATCCATATTAGTTTTGCCAAAACGTAACACAGACCAAGCCGAACGAAAGAACGGCTGACCTGCATAAAAAACACATGGCAAAGCAATCAGTCCCGACAACCAATGCATCAAATCACGCGTCCCAATCCCCATAATTTCAATAGAAGACGACCACAACGCCACAGAGATCATCATGATATTACCGGCAGCAAAAGCAGCAACACCCAAACATAATTGAAGCTGCCGCTCCTCTTCATCACTTTCGGACTGAATAGCTTTGGGATCATAAGGATAAACATTATATCCTTGATGACGAATGGCTTGCGCCAGATCATTTGCCAATTGAACAGATCCATCCCATTCAACACGCAATCGTTTGGTCGAAAAATTCAATCGCCCGTAAGTAACATGAGGAATTTTATGAAGAGCCGATTCAACTTTTTGAATGCAAGCAGCACAATGGACACCGTCCACCATTAAAACCATCGCTGGCTTACCATGCTCGTTATACTCGACATAAGCCGAAAAATCGTGCGGGGCATCATCAGCAACAGGCATCGGCAAATCTCAATTCCAATAAAAAACTAATTTTTAAAACATCAATCAAGAACAACAGGAACAAAGTCAAAATATTGACCATCAGCCCACTCGATTGAAATATGAGCATCCCATGCTCCTTTCAAGGGGGCATGGAATTTTCCACGATACACACCATCTTTTGTTTCACCGAGTGGAACCATAAAATCAAAACCATCTTGAACCGGACGCACCATTTTAACAAAAATCATCTTGTCAGAAACAGCCTTCCCATCAGACGCATGGAGAGAATAAATCATAAAAGATCCATCAATAACCAATTCACCCATCCAACCCAGCTCCTTCTGAAACTGCGCTTGTTCTAAGGTCTGATTATAATGAATACCGCGCTCATAATAATTTTGAACAACCACACCGGAATTGGAACGCAACGCCAACGTAATAAAGACAGCATTGACAGAAAAAATTATTCCGAAAAACAAGAGCATATAGACAAAGAATTTTTTTCCCGTCAGAAGCTTAGGCTGGTGTTCCATAGAATAACAACTACTTTCCTTGATATACAAAATTATTGTCCAGTTTTGACCATAAAGACAGAATCAACCTGATCCATATCGGACGTCCCTTTATCAACCGCTGTAAAGACAACATCCGCGGCTTTTGCATTCTTCTTATCAACACTGACAAACACACGGAAATGCCCGACACTATCCGGCTCGACCTTTAAATTATCAATCGTAGAGCCATCAGCTCCTTGTAAAGATAAAACAGCCCCCTCAAGCCCTCCTAGCGACAAAGAAAATGTTTTTTCCTCATGGGTTTTATTCAAAATTTTAATCTCGTACCCATTCCGGATACTGCCATCAGATAACCGGACAAATAACGGATTACGATCATGAATCGCGTGAATTTCCATGACCGGACGCAAAAACAAAGACCCCAACATCGCCAATCCAACCACAGACAAAAGAACCGTATAAAAAACAGTGCGCGGCCGCAGCAAATGAAGCTCTGGATTATGCCCTTGTGCTCGCAACTCAAGATTATGCTCGGTATCATACCGAACAAGCCCTTTAGGCTTCCCGACCTTCTCCATCACGCCATCACAAGCATCCACACAAAGCCCGCAAGCAATACATTGAATCTGCAACCCATCACGAATATCGATCCCCATCGGACAAACCTGTACACATAGCGAACAATCAACACAATCGCCCAAATGATCGCGATTTGCTGCCCCCTTGGACTTCCCACGTTGCTCACCACGCGTCTCGTCATAACCAATAATAAGGGTTTCGGGATCAAACATCGCCGATTGAAAACGGGCATAAGGGCACATATAAGTACAAACCTGCTCACGCGCAAACCCAGCCATAATATAGGTCGACATCGTCAATCCGCCGACAAAAGCAAGAACCGTCGTAGACACTTGAAAATTCAGAATATCGTGAATAAGCGTAGGCGCATCATTGAAATAAAAAACAAAAGCACCTGCCGTCAAAAGACCAATCAAAATCCAGCATAAATGGGTGAGCCCTTTTTTCCAGATCTTTTCAAATCCCAAAGGAGATTTATCCAGCTTGACCCGCGCATTGCGATCTCCCTGAATTTTACGCTCAACAAGCATATATAAATCAGTCCAAACTGTCTGAAAACAGAAATACCCACACCATACACGACCCAACAAGGACGTAATAAAGAACAGCGCAACCGCTGCAAAAATAAGAATACCGGTAATATAATAGACTTCTTGCGGCCAGATCTCGATCATAAAAAAATAAGCCCGCCGTGACGGCAAATCAATCAAAATAGCCTGATCCGGAACATCCCCGGGGCGCGCCCAACGAAGAAACGGCGACAGATAATAAATCGCCAGACAAACAATCATGGCCGTCCATTTTAAACCACGAAACCGCCCGGAAACAGCCTTATGATAGACCTTTTCCTGAGCGGCGAAGTACTGGACTGACCCCGCTTGAGAGTCGATCTGATCTTGATTATTTGTCTGCTGGTTCATCCGTGGCCGCCTCTGTAGCAACAGGAACTCCTTCTACAGAAGGTTCAGCAGAAGCGTCAATACTTGTTTCTTTTACAACAGAATCTTGGCTGGGTTCAGAAGCATCAGGTGAAGATTCCAAAACAGGCTCTTCCTGAGAAACCTCCTCGACAACGGCCGAACCAACACCTTCACCACCACCCAGACTATGAACATACAAAGTCAATTGGCGAATAGAATTATCATCAAGCTTGCCTTCCCAATTCGGCATCACACCAGCATGGGCATTAAAAACAGATTGGTACACATCTTCGTGTTCACCACCGTAAAGCCAGATTGCATCGGACAAGTTCGGTGCACCAAAATCACGCCCGCCTTTGGCATCTTCACCATGGCAAGAGGCACAATTATTGGCAAAAATCTCTGCCCCTTCTGCATAAGCAGCAGAACCTTCATCAGAAGATAAGGACAAAACATAATCGACAACTTTTTCGATCTCTTCTTTTTCCAACATCGCGTCTTTACCGAAAGAAGGCATTTGTGACACGCGGGCTTCATCATGGCTGGAACGGATACCATAACGAATGGTATGTTCGATGTCAGCAAGCGTACCACCCCACAACCAATCATCATCGTTCAGATTAGGATAACCTTTAGAACCTTCAGCCCCCGAACCATGGCAAAGCGCACAATTGTTTTTAAATAAAGCGCGTCCACCGGCCTGTGCAAAAGCATATAACTCAGGATCACCGGAAATTTGGTCATAGGAAGCAGCCTGAAACTTATCCAGATATTGTGATTGACGAGCAAAAATCTCGGCCTGTGAAGCTTCAAGCTCTTTATACTGAGTCCAGCCAAAAGTACCCTTGGTATGTCCTGACAAAGTCGGCCATGCAGGATAAACAACCCAATATCCGACCGCCCAAATGATCGTAACCACCCAAACCCAAACCCACCAACGAGGCAAAGGATTATTCAACTCTTTCAATCCATCCCACTCGTGACCGGTAGTCTCAACACCAGTTACATGGTCAATTTCTTTCTTGTGGTCACTCATCCCGAGCCTCCTTAAGGTCGTCTTCAAACGGAATATTTGCAAAAGCATCAAATTGTTGTTTCGACTTGGGTCGATAGAGCCAGACTGTCATCACCGCGAAAAATGCAACAAAAAACAACAATCCGATCAACGGCGCATAGAGTATAATCCAGCCCATACAGACCTACTCCTTTTGATCTGCAGAGACAGGCTCAGCAGAAGGAAACTCGACCATAGTCCCGAGAACCTGAAGATACGCCACCAAAGCATCCATTTCAGATACAATTTCAGGCGCACCATCAAACACGCGGGCATTCACTTTCTCACCATAACGCTCAATAAATCCTGCAACATTTTCATCCAGATCTTCGGTATGAGCCTGAGCAACACCATCAACATAAGCGTGGGAAATTTGTTCGTCGGTATATGGCACTCCAACCATACGCAAAACTTTCATGTGTTCACCAATATCACTAAGCTTTGCTTCATTATGCATCAAAAACGCATAAGTCGGCATGATAGACTCAGGAACAACCGCACGCGGATCAATCATATGCGCCACATGCCAATCATCGGAATAACGAGCACCGACACGCGCTAAATCAGGGCCAGTCCTTTTCGAACCCCATTGGAACGGATGGTCATACATACTCTCTGCAGCGAGAGAATAATGACCATAACGAGCCACTTCATCGCGTAAAGGGCGAATCTGCTGGGAATGGCAATTATAGCACCCTTCGCGGATATAAATATTGAACCCCGCCAATTCGAGCGGCGTATAAGGACGAACCCCTTTAACCGGCTCAATCACTGTTTCCATACGGAACAAAGGAATGATTTCGACAATCCCGCCGATCAGCACTGTAACAATAATGAACAGCAACATGATAACGGATTTACGTTCCAGTTTAGCGTGATGGTGTAACATTTAGGCTAAGGCCTCCGCACCCTTTTGAATAGAAGTCATCTCCGGATATTCAGAACGTCTGACATCCCCTTTGATTGTTTTAATGAAATTATAAACCATAATCAGAGCACCGGAGAGGTACAAGACACCACCCATGGCGCGGATCACATAATAGATGTGCATTTCCGAAACTGTTTCGACAAACGAGTAGTCAAGGAAGCCCATCGAATCGTATGATTTCCACATCAGGCCTTGCATGATACCAGATACCCACATCGCACAAATATAAAGAACGATACCGATCGTCGCGACCCACAAATGAAGGTTAACGAGTTTCAAGGAATACAAACGATCACGACCCCACAATCTTGGCACAAGATAATACAAAGCACCAAAACTGATGAATCCGACCCATCCCAATGCTCCGGAATGCACGTGACCAATCGTCCAGTCAGTATAGTGGGACAAAGAGTTCACAGCCTTGATCGACATCATAGGCCCTTCAAAAGTCGACATCCCGTAAAACGCCACAGAGATAATCATGAAGCGAAGAACAGGGTCAGTCCTCAATTTATCCCAAGCACCGGATAAGGTCATCATCCCGTTAATCATTCCACCCCAGGATGGCATCCACAAAATAATGGAAAATGTCATTCCCAATGTCTGTGCCCAGTCAGGCAAAGACGTATAGTGCAAATGGTGAGGGCCTGCCCAGATATAAATAAAGATCAAAGACCAAAAGTGCAAAATCGACAAACGATAGGAGTACACAGGGCGTCCACATTGCTTAGGCACGAAATAATACATCATCCCTAGAAATCCAGCAGTCAGGAAAAATCCGACAGCATTATGCCCGTACCACCATTGGATCATGGCAGATTGAACACCAGATGGAACAGGATAACTTTTTGCTTCGGTAAAACTGACTGGAATAGCCACACCATTCCCCAAATGGAGAACTGCAACAGTAATAATAAAAGCCAGATAAAACCAGTTGGCCACATAAATATGCGGTTCTTTTCTCTTAATCAACGTCGCCATAAACACCAGCAAATAAGCAACCCAGACAACCGTCAGCCACAAATCCGCATACCATTCAGGCTCGGCATATTCTTTCCCTTGCGTCACACCGAGAACATACCCCAACGCAGCAATCACAATAAAAAAATTATAACCCCAGAAGGTAAATAACGACAACCCGTCACTCCACAACCGGACGCGACAAGTTCTTTGCACAACATAATAACTTGTTGCAAACAAAGCGTTTCCGCCAAACGCAAAAATAACTGCCGAAGTATGCAAAGGACGAAGACGCCCGAAATTCAGGTATGGCTCGAAATTAAGCGCCGGAAAAGCAAGTTGTAAAGCAATCAGCAAACCAACCGCAAAACCAACTACACCCCAGAAAACGGCTGCTATAGTAAAAAGCCGCACAACATCGTCATTATAGCGTGGAGCTACATCTGCTGTTGTCGTTGTCATTTGTATTTCCCTTCAAGATCGAAAAAACCGGAACAAGTCTCACAACCAATACACTACGGCAGGAGTATTCCTGCGATAATTATCAGCAACATACCGTTTAACACAACTACCCATTGAGATAAAAGTCTGAAATGCGTGGGAAAAATTGTCGCAAGCGTTTTTCCTCCGATGGCTACCATAATAAGGGAAGGGATTGTACCGACACAAAACGCCGCCATTCCCAGAGCAGCCTTGATTGACTCGTCAAGAGTCGCCACAGCCAACAACGCCCCCATCACCAAACCGCAAGGAATAAATCCCAGCATTATACCAACTACATACAAATGGAATAGTGATTGCTTATGCAAAAGACGCGTAACCCCTCGTTGGATCGGCGCAAGAGGCAAGGGCAAATGGATTTTAAGTAAGAACGGAAAAAATTGCCCCAGAAAGGGTAAAGACTGAACCAGAAACATCAAACCGGCAAGCCCGAGAAACAACGAAGCAACGACATAGCGAACCGAAGACACTGGAAAAGCCACCGATAAAAACAGATTGGCCAGAACACCCAGCACGATATAAGTGGTCATCCGCCCAAAATGGTAGGGCAAAAGAAGGACAGAGGAAACACGCCCCAACGTTTTTTGTTGAAGCATCACAACAAACGGCGCGCACATAAATGCACAATGGGTTGCTCCACCAAAAAGACCAGCCAAAAACAAACTGGTCATAATTCCGGCCTCAGTAAGCGTAACCGCACTACATTCAAAAAACATACTGGCCAAATCCACCTTTAAGCAACATAAGAAGAACTCGACACATCAGCAACCCCGATTTCTTGAGCCGCTTGGGATAAAACCAAAGCACTTTTGGTCAACAAATCAAGTTCTGACTGATTCATCTCAGGCACAAGCGTCCGAATAATCCCTTGACGATTGATAATACGCGGATAAGACAAACACACAACTTCCCCGCCACCCAGAATATTTGCAGTGGGTGTAGAGCAGGTAATCAAAGCATTTTCATCACCAATAACCGCCATCGCCAATCGTGCCATACCTGCTCCGATACCAAACCATGTTGCTCCTTTTCCATGGATGATCCGATAAGCCGCACGCCGCACACCTTCATCAACCTGATCTCGGATTTGCTGCGTAATAGGTGCATCGACCTGCGCAGCAAAATTGGCCAAAGGGATGGTTCCGACCAAAGCACCAGACCAGTGCAAAACCTCGGAATCTCCATGCTCACCCAGCACATAGGCATGAACAGAATGCGAAGAAACCCCCAGATGTGCGGCAATCAAGGCACGAAACCGCGCCGTATCAAGAATAGTCCCCGACCCGATAATCCGCGAGGCATTGATTCCATGGGTTTTTTGCGCAATTGACGCAACCATTTGGGTCATAACATCAACGGGATTACTGGCAATCAGCAAAACAGCATCAGGCGAGGCATTCAAAATTTGCGGGATAAGATCTGAAAATATATCAGCATTGCGCTTAAGCAGATCAAGGCGTGTTTCTCCTGTTTTTTGAGCAGCTCCAGCAGCGATGATAATAATCCCTGCCCCATCCAAATCCGCAACTTCACCCGATCTAACCGGAATCGGCGAAGCAAAAGGTGTTGCATGCAAAATATCCTCAGCCTGCGCCGCAGCCAAATCCTTATTCCGGTCAACCATAACGATCTCGGTACCGACACCCTTTAATACGCAAGCATAACCGCTGGCAGCCCCAACATGACCACACCCGATAATTCCGATTTTCATAGCTTTTCCTTACAGTTTCAAGACATTTTCAAGCTGCTTTATAGCGAATTCGTCAGTTTATCACAACGGGATAGAACGTAGCAGAGCCTATAACCAAACACTTTTCCTCTTGGCAGAGCATGGGCAACATATTAAGTTGCCCACATGGGAAATAAACAATTATCATTAGCTGTCGTCATTCCAATGCTCAACGAAGCAGAAAACGCCCCGTCTTTAATCGCAGAGATTCAGGCCGCAAGCCAACACGCCCCTATCACAGAAATCGTGATTGTCGATGATGGCAGCACAGACGACACAGCTCAGGTCATTTTATCACTGCGCAAATCCGACCCCAGAATCAGACTGATAAAACACACGCACAGATCAGGCCAAAGCGCAGGAATCAGAACAGGGGTCACAGCCACCACAGCCGAACTGGTGGTCACCATGGACGGAGACGGACAAAATAACCCCGCTGATATTCCATCTTTATATAATAAATTTATCATAACTCCTGACGTTTCGATGTTGATGGTCGCAGGCCAACGCGCCAAGCGTCAAGATTCACTTTTAAAGAAATTTACGTCCAGAACCGGAAATTTCATCAGACGTACGTTACTCAGAGACGGCGTACGCGATACAGGCTGCTCGCTAAAAATGTTCCGTCGTAACGATTATCTAAGGCTTCCATACTTCAACCACATGCACCGTTTTCTTCCGGCGTTATTCATACGCGAACACGGAAAAATCGAACTGGTTGACGTTGGACACCGCCACCGCGAACGTGGAATCTCGAAATACGGCTTTTGGGACAGATTATGGGCGGGCATGTCCGATATTTTTGGCGTCATGTGGCTCATGAGCCGCGCTCCCAATAAAACTGACATCATTGAGGTAAAAGAATGACTGCTCAAGACTGTATAGAACTGGCCAAAGATCACGGCGTATGGCTGGCGGTCGGATTTATGGGGCAAGCCATGTTTTCTGCCCGCTTTTTAATTCAGTGGCTGGCCTCGGAAAAAATCAAGAAATCCATTATCCCGAACCTGTTTTGGTGGTTTTCCCTCGCAGGTGGATCAATTCTGCTGATTTACGCCCTACACCGCCAAGACCCTGTCTTTATCGTAGGCCAAGCGGCAGGCTTGTTTATTTATTCCCGCAATATATTTCTTATCTACAAAAAACATAACCCCGATCAAGAAACCAACCTGCCATCCGAAACATGACCAAAACAATCCTGAACTCTCCTTACGCCCGTCCGGCTTTGCTTGCGGCAACGATTTGTATTGGCTTGATGCTGGCCGCTTTATACGCCCGTCCACTTTTTCCAGTTGACGAAACACGCTACGTCACGGTTGCATGGGAAATGCACCAATCCGGAAACTGGATTCTCCCGACCCTCAACGGAGAAGCCTATCATCACAAACCCCCCATTCTGTTCTGGCTCATCAATATTCTATGGTCGATAGTCGGTGTCTCCCAAGGCGCAGCCATGGTTGTGCCATATCTTGGCTCCTTTGCCTTTCTGATGGTCACAGCACGTCTTAGCACACGTTTGTTCCCGACCAAAAACAAAGCCCCATTAATCGCAACAGCCCTTTTGGCGGGCGGCCTACCCTTTGTAATTTACGCCAACCTGATTATGTTTGATCTGTTACTGGGTGTCTGCACCGTTTTAGGCATCACAGCCATTTGGGATTACCTGACAACACGACAAATCAAACATCTGGCCATACTATCTTTGGCGGTCGGTCTAGGAGCTCTCACCAAAGGCCCTGTCATTTTGCTGCATGTTGGAACTATTTTATTACTGACAAAATTCTGGCTTACCACACAAGAAAAACCGCTTAAAACTGTTATTCTACCGATAACAGCCAGCATCCTGATGGGCGCAGCCTTAGCCCTTTGCTGGGCAATACCCGCCGCCATCGAAGGCGGAAAAGAATTTGCCGACAAGATCTTCTGGGGACAAACCGCAGGCCGCATGGTCAAAGCCTTTGACCACCAACGCCCTTTTTATTGGTATTTCACTTTTTTACCTCTCTTTACCCTCCCTTGGCTGGCTTCACCATTGCTATGGCGCGGACTGAAAGCGCAATGGCAATCCCGAACAATAAATGACCGCCAGATCAACCGCTTCCTACTGGCATGGGGAGCACCTGTCCTGATCGCATTTTGCCTGATTAGCGGAAAACAAGTGCATTACCTGATTCCACTTTTGCCCTGCCTTGCCCTGTATTTCACCTGCGCCATCTTGAAATCGCCGGAAACCACAAGAAAACGCGACATCTGGCCAGTTTTGATTGCAGCAATTTTTTTATCCCTGATCCCCGTTATCATGAAGGTTTTTGCCAACCAGATCGGCGCAATTGTCGAAGGCGACATCCATCTGGAAGATGCATTCGGAAAAACCAGCCTATTACCTCCCATCCTCATTGCTCTTACGATTATTGCTCTAACCGCAACGATTAAAGGAAACAAAATCAGAGCTTTGGTCGTTGTATCCATCTCGATGATGCTGATGATGAGCGGCTTCCAATTGGCAGCAAAAGACGGGTTCTTCGAAAACTATAATTTGACTCCGATTGCCGAAGAACTTCAAAAAATCGATGCCCAAACGCCGGATCGTCCAATTGCCTACCTCAAAAACTACCACGGAGAATTTGGATTTCTGGCACGATTAAACCGTCCCGTGCAGCAAATCCAGCCTGACCAGCTGCAACAATGGTTCAAAGACAACCCCGACGGACTGGCATTGTTTCGCACCAAACACCCACAAGATTACGCGCAATATAAAACACTCTATGCCAAACCTTATAAACTTGGCAGCGGCTACGCGTTGGTAGAACTTCCCAAATAAAAAGATCGAATCGTCCCGCCCATCAAGCCGGTTAGCTCTGCCGAAAGGGCATCAACCCGCTCCGGAATTTGGAACGGCGCATTAAAAATCAACAAGCCACACCCGTTCAACCCATCCAGTAACTCACGATCACGCAGCAAATATTCGCACACCCACGCCCTGTTCATTTGTAATGCCGCAGCCGCTTCGTATAAATCATCAACTGGCAACCCCACTTTGATCGGATACCACAGGATATAACACCCCGTAGCCCAGCGTTTTTTCCATTCCGCCATTTCCCGAACCAGACTTTGGAACTCATCTTTTTTCTCAAACGGGGGATCAATCAAAACAACACCGCGTCGCTCTTGCGGCGGCAAAGACCCGCGAATAGCATCATAAGCATCAATATGGGTAACCGCAGCATTTTGAAACCCACGTAAATTTCGCCGCAACAATCCAAAATCTTCGGGATGCAATTCATTGGCGATCAAACGGTCTTGAAGTCGCAGCATTTTTGCCGCCAAAACCGGAGACCCCGCATAAAATCCCTTTGCAAAGTCTTCTGCAACAAAGTCCTTGAAGTCTTGCAAATCAACATTGGTAACAGCCTCGCTCATAACGCGAGCAATACCTTGAAAATACTCGCCCGTCCGCAAAGCCTGATCCGCCGATAAATCATAACGCCCAACTCCCGCAAACGCGTCCAGAACAAACGCACCTTTATCCTTTTGCTGCACATGGGACAAAATCATCCGAAAAACCAGATGTTTGATAACATCAGCAAAATTGCCAGCATGATAGATGTGTCGGTAATTCATACCTTGCCTTTTAACTTAATTCTTCAGTATCTGTCATTTATACGCGTTTACCCAAGACAAAAACAGCCTTTTGGGATATACTATTTACCAGTTATTCATCTGCATTTGGGATTCTGGATAAAGCAATGTTCAAATGGATCAAGAAAAAAGGGACATCCCCACCGTCACCCACCCTTCCGGAAACCTCCGGTCGGCTGACGTCGCATGAAACATCCCGCGAAGCCATTATTGACCAAGCCAACAAAAATGCCCGCGACGCAAGAGAAGCAATCGGGCAAGAACGCCTGAACCAGTTGAACGAGCTTATCCGCCAAAAACAACAAGAAGAAATCTCACCAGCCGCCCAAGCCCGAAAAATTATCGCCCAAATGGACACAGATAAAATTTCCGACCATTTAAGATACCTGCGCAACGAACCGCCCACCAAGCATTAAACCCTTCGAAAAGGAATAACAACCAGATGCCTGTTTACAAAGCTCCCTTGGAAAACATGAAATTCGTTCTGCATGATGTTTTGAACGCAGGCCAACTCTCGGAGCTTCCGGATTATGACCAAGCTACACCGGATATGCTCGACAATATTCTCGAAGAAGGGGCTAAAATCTGTGAAGATTTGCTTTTTCCGCTCAACCAATCCGGTGACGAGGAAGGCTGTACATTTAATAACGGCAATGTACGCACCCCGAAAGGCTTTATCGAAGCTTATAAGACATTCACCCAAGGTGGCTGGACAGCCCTGTCTGCAGAACCAAAATATGGAGGAATGGGAATGCCTCATTTATGGGGAACAGCCATGTCGGAAATGATCTGTTCGGCTAATATGTCATTCGGCATGTACCCGGGTCTTTCAGAAGGCGCGTACAGAGCCTTGCTCCTTCATGGAGCAGAAGAGCTCAAACAAACCTACCTTCCCAAACTGATTACCGGAGAATGGTCAGGAACAATGTGCCTGACCGAATCTCATTGCGGAACAGATTTGGGGCTGATACGTACAAAAGCCGTTCCAACCGAAGGCAATGCGTACAAAATCACCGGAACTAAGATTTTCATTTCGGCAGGAGAACATGATTTAACAGAAAACATCATCCACCTTGTTTTGGCCAAATTACCCGATGCCCCCGAAGGCGCAAAAGGCATTTCCCTCTTTATCGTTCCCAAATTCATGCCCGATACACAGACAGCCAACCACGCCACTTGTGGCTCGATCGAACATAAAATGGGAATTAAAGCCTCAAGCACCTGCGTCATGAATTTTGAAAATTCGATCGGCTGGCTGGTCGGCGAACCGCATAAAGGCTTAAAAGCCATGTTCACTATGATGAATGCGGCACGCTTAGGCGTAGGCATGCAAGGTCTGGGCATTGCCGAAGTCTCTTGGCAAAATGGTCTGGCCTATGCCAAAGACCGCTTACAAATGCGGGCATTAGACGGAACAAAAGCACCGGACAAACCGGCAGACCCGATTATTGTCCATCCGGATATACGCAAAATGCTCCTGACGTCCAAAGCTTTTTGTGAAGGCGCGCGTGCCTTGTCTTACTGGGTCGGGATGAATCTGGATATTGCAGAAAAACACCCTGATGCTCAGAAACGTCAGGATGCTGACGATCTTGTGGCACTCCTCACCCCCATCGTCAAAGCCTACCAAACCGATATGGGCTTTGAAGTTGCCAACCACGCCATCCAGATTCACGGCGGACACGGCTATATTCGCGAATACGGCGTGGAACAATACGCACGCGATGCCAGAATCGCCATGATCTACGAAGGCACCAACGGCATTCAGGCGCTTGATCTGGTTGGCCGTAAAATGGGACAGAATTACGGACGATTGCTGCGCTCGTTCTTCCATCCGGTGCTGGACTTTATTGAATCACGCCAAGACAATGAAAAAATGCAGGAATTCATCTTCCCGCTGGCCAAAGCCTTTGCCAAACTGCAGCAATCCTCCATCCAGATTGCCCTGAAAGGCCTCAAAGACCCGAATGAAGCCGGAGCGGCCTCAACCGACTATCTGCGCCTGTTTGCACTGGTTGCAGTCGGTTATATGTGGGCACAAATGGCAGAAATAGCGCAGCAAAAACTCGAAAGTGGATCAACAGACAGACGCACAGAATTCTACCAATCCAAAATCAAAACGGCGCGCTTTTATATGGAACGAATGCTCCCCGACATCGAAAGCCGCTTCCGCATGATTATGGCGGGAGCTCCATCAACCATGGACATCACAGAAAGCGAATTCGCAGCATAAAAACCTGTCATCCTGAACGTCAGTGAAGGATTACCCTTTAGAATCCTTACAGGATTCAGGCCATGACGAGAGAAGAAAAATTCCCTGTCTATTACTGCGGGCTCTGCCGCCTTAAAAAACTATATATTCTATTGACACAACGCGCCGCAAAATCAGGCTGATACCCAACGTCAAGTTGGCCAGAAATGACATCCTGAACTGTGAGCATTTTCAAAACATCCACTGTCGGAAAGGGTAATCTGTTATCCAAAGGACGATCATTGGGATGGCAACTTTCTCTGGTAATCGTCACCCTATCGGTTGGAAGAATCCCCTGCAAAGAATCGGATAACGTCAACATCGCCTTTTCAACAATGCGGTCGTCTTAGGACACGCGGGTATAAATAGTTCCCCCTGATCCATTACCCACAACAAAACCAGCACGTGTCATAGAGCGTACAAAATCATTCAAAAGCTTTTCATTCACCTCGCTTGGATCATCTTGAACACGCCAAAATTGAACTAACAAAGGATCTACAAACATAAACTGACTCCCGCATCTTATTTTATAGTCTCTACCCTTATAAAACACCACAAATTTCTTATGTCAATAAAAATCAGAATTTGTAAAAAAATAACCATTCCCGTGTTATTCTTTTTCAAGAACAAGGAAAATTCATGACTCTCGACACCATCATTTCAAAAATCCGCCAAAAAATGATTTATGCCAAAGGCTTTGATGCCACTGTCCTGTTTGATCTGGGCAATAACGAATTCATTCACATTGACGGAAACCAATCGCCGCCAGAACTCTCAACCGAAGACAAAGAGGCGGATGTCACACTCGAAACCTCGACTGATACGTTAAATGCCATTCTGGATGGGACTCAAGACCCCAACGTGGCTTTTTTGATGCGTAAACTCAAAGTCCGTGGAAACCTGAAACTAGCCATGAAATTAAACGCCCTTCTCGAATCCTGATTGCATTCAGCGCAAAACTATCTAGATTCATCGCATGAATCTTCTTTTGCGCGTCCTATGGGTCTGGCTATCCAGTTATTTCAAGCCAAGAATAGCCGATATACTGGCTCCCGCAGACTTAAACCTGCGTGTTTTGCCCAATGATCTTGATTTCAACATGCACATGAATAATGGCCGCTACCTCACAATCATGGATTTAGGCCGCCTTGACCTGATTTTGCGCTCCGGCTTGCTCAAAATGATGCTCAAACAAAAATCCGTTCCGATTCTGGCCTCTTGCAAATTGCGCTACCGCTTGTCTCTTGACCCATTCCAAAAATATAAGCTGCGCACGCAAATATTGGGCTGGGATAAAAAATGGGTCTATATTGAGCAACGGTTTTTAAAAAACGGCAAGGTCGCCGCCATTGGACTCGTCAAAGGGTGTTTTTTTGACCAGCGCAGCAAAACAACCATCCCGACCGCAGATTTGCTGCATTTGATCGGCTATGATGGAACATCCCCAGAACTTCCCGCCCATATCATTGATTGGCAAAAAGCAGAAACCACACTGAAGGAGGTCACAAAAAATGCCTGATATTTTTAAAACCCCCCAAGACTTACGCATTTATGCTGCAAAACTTGCTGCACAAAACAAAACGCTTGGCTTCGTTCCAACCATGGGAGCTCTCCACGAAGGCCACCTCACCTTGGCACAAAAAGCCCTGTCACAATGCGATGAATGTATCGTGAGTATTTTTGTGAATCCTAAACAATTTGCCCCCCACGAAGATTTTGACCGTTACCCGCGCACTCTGGAAAAAGACGCAGAACTTTTAAAAAGCATTGGCGTTCATGCCATTTTTGCTCCCGAAGTCGAAACCATGTATCCCGCAAATTTTCAAACAACCGTCTCCGTTGGCGAAATTTCAAAACCGCTGGAAGGTGAATTCCGCCCCCATTTCTTCGCAGGCGTTGCAACTGTTGTGGCGCGTCTTTTACTACTGGTCGGCGCACAAAAAGCATTCTTTGGCGAAAAAGATTACCAGCAATTACAAGTCGTCAAACACATGACAAGCGACCTCGCAATTCCTACCGAAATTATCGGCGTGCCGATCATACGGGAAGACAGCGGCCTTGCCCTGTCCTCGCGCAACGCCTATCTGTCCCAAGAAGAAAGAGCCATCGCCAATCAACTGAATAAAATTCTAATCTCTATGGCAAATGACATAAAATCAGGACTTCCCATCGCAACAATCGAAGAAAAAGCGCAGCAAAAATTATTAAGCATCGGCTTTGACAAAGTGGATTACTGCACAATTCGTGACGCACAAACACTTGTTCCGCCGGATAAAAATACGCAGCATCTCAGAGTTTTAGCCGCAGCATGGCTGGGGCAAACCCGCCTGATTGATAATATGGAAGGTTAAGACGAACCCTTCAAAAGACCAATCAACCGAAATTGAATATCATCGGATGTATCGGCAGTTTTGAACATCGCCACAACATGTCCTTCAGGATCGAAAAGATAGATCAACGAAGTATGATCCATCGTATAATCCTCTGCCCCCCCGCCTTCATCAGGAACTTTGGCAGCATAAACCTTGAAAGACTTTTTAACCTCTTCGATTTGCTCAATCGTTCCGGTCAACCCCACCAATTGAGGCATAAACAAACCGACATAACCTTTTAGAACGTCAGGTGTATCACGCTCGGGGTCAATCGTCACAAAAATTGGCTGAACCTGTTCTTGAAACGCCTCTGGAAGAGACAGATAGGCTTCTGTAATCTTGGAAAGCTCGGTCGGACAAATCGCCGGACAATAAGTAAACCCGAAATAAATCAGCAAATATTTCCCTGCATAATCTTTTTCACTGCGGGCTATACCATCCTGATCGACAAGAGAAAAAGCCCCACCGATCGAGGTCGCAACCAGCATGGATTTTTCCGACCGACTGTCAGGCGCATCGTTGCGGGATGACCAATACCCGATCAAAGCCCCAAAAACAAGCCCCAGAGCAGCAAGAACAAAGAAACGTTGAAGACGATGTTTAAAATTCATAACCTGAGCATAAGACCAGCCAAAAACTTTGTCACGCACTTATCATCATTTCAAATTTCAGGAAGGAAAGAAAATAAAACCATTAACTGGTAACGCGCACGCCAAAGACCTAGCATTTTCCTTACATGCTTCACTTTGGATATCTTGCTTGGGTGGTGTACCAAAGCCAACTCCACTAGGAAATGTGCCTTTCAAATGAGATCCACCCGTATCTGAAACCGGAATGGACGCAACCAAAGCAGCAACAAGAATTAAAGGTTTTGATAAAGTCGCAACACCCGACCACAATGTACAAAGACCCAATTGAACACTCCATTATATTTATATGAAAATATTTACCCATATTTATCAGTTTCCAATCCATTCTGTCAAGAAAAGACACCCGACGATCAAAACCGGAGAAGAATCCGGAGAAAAATTAAGAAAGTCACACGAAGCTTTCCGTCATTGCGAGAAACCTTCAGGCAACGCGGCAATCCAGAAAAACCCTCCCATTGCCATCCCACCTTGAATGTTTTTCCCTGTTATGCCATGCATAAGGAGGAAACACGGAGGTGTTGAGTATGGCGTTTACAATTTCTAGGATAATCT
>DIMG01000030.1 GCA_002425415.1 Micavibrio sp. UBA5572 | reverse complement strand
GAAAGGTAAACCTCTTCCGACAAGATAATCAGCAAAATCTGTTGCGTTCAAGAAACCTTCTTTCGTTGCCAGCAACATATTTTCTGGTTTTGCTTTCATAGTTTCAACCATACCTGTTAAGTGGTAAAGACACCCTTTAACGGTATCAATGCTATCAAACAGGCATTCTTTGTCTTCCTGAAAATCCTTGTTATAAGCCAGTGGCAGGCCCTTCATAATGGTGAGCATCGTCGTAAGGCTCCCATAGACGCGTCCGGTTTTACCTCGCACCAGTTCAGCCAGATCGGCATTCTTTTTCTGAGGCATCATACTGCTGCCCGTACAATATGCATCTGAAAGCTGCACAAACGAAAACTCCGACGACACCCACAAAATGATTTCTTCACAAAAGCGCGAGAGGTGCGCCGCAATCATGGCATTGGCAGACAAAAATTCCAGAATAAAGTCACGGTTACTGACAGCGTCCAGACTATTCTGGTATATCCCGTCAAAATCCAACTCATGTGCAACAAAATACCGATCAATTGGAAATATTGTACCGGCCAAGGCTCCGGCTCCAAGAGGCGATAAGGATACAGATTTCTGAACAGATTTAATCCGGCCAATATCGCGCACCAACATCCAGACATAAGCCAACAAGTGGTGTGCAAAAGTAACAGGTTGCGCTCGTTGCAGGTGCGTGTATCCCGGCATGATTGTTGAGATATTTTGTTCGGATTGCCGGAGCAAAGCGTCTGCTAGACCTTTAAGCAGATAAATAACGTCTTCGGCTTCTTTTCGGACAAAGAGATGCATATCCAGAACAACCTGATCGTTACGGCTACGCGCTGTATGCAGTTTCCCGGCAACAGAGCCTATTTTTTCGGTAAGTGTCCGTTCGATATTCATGTGGATATCTTCATCTTCCAGACGAAATTCGAGATGTCCTGATTTCAGATCGTCTAGGATTTCTTTAAGCCCACGAACAATTTTAGTAACATCTTGTTCTGAGATAATTCCACATTTCCCAAGCATTTTCGCATGTGCCATACTTCCTTTAATATCAACTTCGGCCAGACGCTGGTCAAAACCAATCGAATTCCAGAATTCTTCAAGTTTTGTGGAAGCTGTTTGAGAAAAGCCTCCCCCCCATAATTTTTTAGACATGTCCATTGCTCCTATTGTAATGACTTGATGGCATGGTGAGCCTTCAGACGTATGGCATTGATCCGGATAAACCCACCAGCATCAACTTGATTATATCCACCTTCAATATCCATAGAGGACAAGTCGGAATTATAAAGCGACTTGGAGGAGGACCGAGCAATTGGATAAGCTACCCCTTTGTAGAGTTTGAGCATAACATCCCCTTCGACAGTTTCCTGAATTTTTGTGGCCGCCGTCATAAGAACATCCATTTCCGGAGAAAACCAGAAACCATTATAAATCAAATCGGATATTTTTCCGGCAAACAACTCATAAAGACGCATGACCTCGCGATCAACAGTCAAACCGCACAAATCCTGATGTGCCGCTTTGAGAATTGTCCCACCCGGCGTTTCATAAACTCCTCTTGATTTGATCCCAACATATCTGTTTTCAACCATATCAAGGCGTCCAATACCATGCTTGCTACCCAGTTCATTGAGTGCAGTGAAAATGGCCAGATCTCCCTCGATCACCTTCCCTGTCTCCTGCATTTCCAATTTAACGGGAACCCCCTTTTTGAATTCTAGTGTAATTATATCCGAACTATCCGGTGCCATTTCCGGTGATACTGTTCTAGAATAAATATCCTCTTCACAAACTGTCGATGGATCTTCAAGAATTCCAGCCTCATGACTGATATGTAGAAGATTTTCATCTTCCGAATACGGCTTTTTCCGACTGGCTGTAACTGGGATATGGTGTTTATCGGCAAAATCGAGCATGTCGCTTCGCCCCTTAAACTCATCCAAGAATTCCGGCATCTTCCATGGCGCCAAGACCTGAATATCGGGCTGCAATGCGTAATAGGTCAGCTCGAAACGGATCTGGTCATTCCCTTTGCCTGTTGCACCATGGGCCACAAAGGCAGCGTTCTCTTTTTGTGCAACTTCGATCTGGGTCTTAGCAATCAGCGGACGTGCCAAAGAGGTACCCAACAAATAGCGCCCTTCATAAACTGCCCCCACGGAAAAGGCAGGGTAAATATAGCTTTTAACGAACTCTTCCTTGAGGTCTTCAATATAAACTTTGGAGGCCCCCAAACTCAGGGCCTTCTTCTTGGCCTCTTCAAGATCCTCTTTCTGCCCGACATCTGCCAAAAAGGCGACAACCTCATACCCTTGTAAAATCAACCATTTTAGAATGATGGAGGTGTCCAGTCCGCCGGAATAGGCAAGAACGACTTTTTTGTTCTCTTGTGTCATAAGTGACCTGCTTTCTTACTTAAAAAAATGAGTTTTAACAACGCTAAGGGGCTTTACGCGCTGCAGAACAGGTCAGAAATGTGGAGATTCTAGAGTAAAAATGCACAACAACCGGAGCACAGCGCGCGACTACGTCGGCTGCGTCGGATAGACCGGATGGTGTTTTGTGCATTAATCATGACACTAGAAAATCACATTCCTGACCCGCTTAGCAAGGCTTTTTTTAAATAGCCAGTTCAAGCCCAACTCTCTTGGGTTTTTCCTCTATAAAAATTCCGCCATAAACACGTTGTTCATTCAGATTATTTGTCAGGCAATGAACCGATCCGCCAGAATAGATAAATTGGCTGAGATTGGTCGTTATAACCTGATACCCTTTCGCACGAATGCGTTCTTGCAATTCATTGCTTACCTCAGGCATGATAACCGTGTTTCCGACACATCTGAGGTTACAAGCATATTTTGCAGCATCTTCTTCACTAACCTCAATAAGGAACTCATCACGTTTCAACCCGAAACGGTCAAAAGCATTGGATATCATCTTTTGATATGCCAATGGCTGCATACCACCCTTATAGACAACAAGATGCCCACGACTCAATGCTCCCAGAGACGTATCAATGTGAAAGAAGGGCCGCTTAACAGCCAAAGAGACAACATCAACCCCTGTTAATTGCTGCAAAGCTGAGTGGGCACGCTGATCAGATCTCCCAGCAGCTGCATTATGCCGTCCTGCAGTATGCGTATAGCCTGACCAGAATAAATCTCGTGCCGGATCGTAGACATTGTCGCCTGTACCCTCGATCCGGTAGTGTGAAGATACCAAGGGCCTTTCCGGCAGCTCTTTTTCAAAAAACGCAGAATGAGCATCCACCTCAATCTGTCGTTCCTCATTCGAGAAGCGGCTAAATATCGTGACTAATTTACCTGTCCTATCCTGAAAAGATAGGGAAGGATCAGCGGTAAAAACCAAATCAGGCTGGTTTTCTTGAGGGGGCATTTCAACAGTTATTACGCCGAGATCATTAAATATATTCCTTAAATTTACCCATTGCCGCTCGGCCTCCTTACGAAATTTCTTGGGGCTTTTCTTAAATTCAGCATAGCCTTGGATAGCAAAGTCATTTGCGTGTCCGGTGTTAGGATTAGGAGCAGGAATCTCGTATCCATCCGGAGGGCACATCAATAAAATTTGCTCATTTGTCACTATTACGCAGTTGTTAGTCATTTTTTTCTCCTAAAATTTAAATGCAGAATGGCCCACCACAAACAAATGTTGCAGCATGGCATTATTTTTGACTGTGGATTGTGATTTTTACGATTTATTATCTAGCATAGTTTTCTCCTTTGCCTTCCGGCAGTTAGCCTGCACTATTAATTGGGCAACATCGCGATTTGATAATGTTGTCATCCTCTGCAACGACACATTACAACGCTACAACTTTGCCCTTCAAGTTAATGATCATTCTCCAGAGGATTTCCTAAACCATACACGCTTGATGGGTAGTCAATGGATTGAACGAAATGAAAGTTCACTATCCAATGTAGCTATTGCAAGATGGGACGACTGGATAAATTTACCCCAATTCAATAGAGCTTTGAAGGACGCGTGGAATCTGTACGAAAACAATCATCAATTTCAAATCGCAGTTAATCATTCAATTTCTGAAGTCTACAAGCGAAGACTTTCTAAGGGACTCATAAGCCAAGAGCAACATGAGCGCTTCCAAAGTCTTTCTTTGGATTACCTGATGGAAGAGACAGCGGGGCTTGCCCTCGCCTATGAGAACTTCCCAGGCGTATCAGCCTACCCAGGGTCATTCCTAGAAATGTGGAGAATGTTTGTAGGAAGGCCAATAGAAGGACCTCTAAAAGGCCTTTCAAATGCTCACTGTATTAGGATTGATTTTGACCGAAAAAATCAAGGAGTCGCACAGACAGGTGAACCATCACTAAAAATGGCCTTGTAAAGGAGTGTTAACAATTCTGTGTCATTTCGATAATATGACGTATGGAGGAAATGACCAATGGACGAGAAAACGAATAAGCGTTTTTGGTAGGCAAAATTATAAGCCGTTTCAGGGAGAGGTATCTATGCGATTAGAACCATTAGGCGGGGAATATCAAATAACAACTGAATTTAGTAAAAACGGTCTGCCTAAATTTTTGGCAGAGGTGGTCCTACTTCTTCGGACAGGTTTGCGGCAAAGTTAAGCTACTATTGTTGATTAATGTCATGCCGCTTGTCTTTGGTTTTGTTCGTCCGGGCGCAGGGCGTAGCCCGAGGCCGGAGGGACAAAATTGCGCTCATAATAAACCTCGTCCGGCGTTTGTCCATCAAAAGTCGAATGGGGCCGGGCTTCGTTATAATGCGCCAGCCACGCGCCGATCTCTTTTCGCGCCTGGCGCCCGGTTTCAAAGGCGTTCAGATACACGCACTCATATTTTAAACTCCGCCAGAGCCGCTCGATAAATACATTGTCCATCCACCGCCCTTTACCGTCCATCGAGATTTTAATCCCATTTTCCTTGAGCACATTCGTAAAATCAAAGCTCGTAAACTGAGCGCCCTGATCCGTGTTAAAGATTTCTGGCGAACCATGCCAAGCCAGGGCTTCCTCCAATGCCTCCACACAAAACGCCGTGTCCATTGTGTTGGAAAGCCGCCATGACAGCACTTTGCGGCTGTGCCAGTCCATGATGGCTGCCAGATACAAAAACCCCCGCTTGATCGGGATATAGGTAATATCCGTGCACCAGACCTGATTCGCCTTGGTCACAGCCAAATTCCGCAGCAAGTACGGATAGATTTTGTGTTTGGGGTGCGGATCAGAGGTGCGCGGCTTTTGATAAATCGCCTCAATCCCCATCAAGCGCATTAACCGCCGGACACGCCCGCGGCCCACGCAATAACCGTTTCGGCGCAAATATCGCGCCATCTGGAGGCTGCCGTAATACGGCGTGACCAGAAACTGCTCGTCGATCATCCGCATCAGCTTTAAATTCAGCGGCGGCTCGCCTTTGGGATCATAATACCAGCCCGAACGGCTGATCGAAAGCAAGGCACACTGCGCTTTGATGCTCAAATTATCATTGCTTGGCTCTACCATTTCTTGACGCCTCCTAACCCCAATCGAGCGGAGGCACCTTCCAAAAAATCCCGCTCCACCGTGAGCTGCCCGATTTTGGCGTGAAGCTCGTGGATTTGGGCCTCTTGATCACTGGATACTTTCTCAAGCTTGCCGGGTGGTTCTTTCTCGTTCTACTCATATTAATGACCCTCCTTTGGTCATAAAAAGTAGCTTAACACCCTGTCCGAATTTCTGGGACCACCTCTGCCTTGAAGGTATGTGCACAACGGTCATAGCGCATAGCGATGCGCCGCCAGTCTTTGAGTTTTGCAAACATGTTCTCGATTTTATGCCGCTGACGATAGAGGGTCTTATCATAAGAATGTTGGATCGTTCGGTTCTTCTTCGGGGGAATGCAAGGCGTTATCCGTGCGTTTTACGATGATGCGAATGATTTTGGAAAGATTTTAACCACAAACTTACCGGATACTGTTCCGTCAATGATTGTGGGGGATTTTGGCAAAGAGATCAGCGAAGTTTTTATTCAATATGCGGCGCAACTGGCTTTGAACAGAGTAGAGCTGGCCAATGTTACTAATACAGTTTTAAAGGGTGTTTTGTCATCGGAAAATTTTGGTATTT
>DIMG01000016.1 GCA_002425415.1 Micavibrio sp. UBA5572 | reverse complement strand
TATATTATTAGATTATTTTATATAATAAACGAACGGGCGAAAAAAACATGACCGGACTAATACTCGTATTACTGGCCTTTGGACTCATCATTGTTGAAACCCATGTTCCGTCTTTCGGGATATTTGGAATCATGGCGATCATCTCGCTCTTCGCAGGAGGAAATATCCTCGTCGAACAAGGAGAGCTCTTTGGCATTCCAATGAACTGGGAAATCTTTTTAGGCATTGCCGCCGCGATGGTGGTCATCCTGCTCGTTTTAATTAAAGTGGCAGCCCAAGCTTTCAAAAAAACAGACACCGCCGGCATCGAGGGCATGATCGATCAAGATGCCGTGATCGAAGATTGGGACAACAAACAAGGTCGAGTGACGGTTCAAGGTGAATTGTGGCAAGCTGTCTCCGAACGCTCGCATGATTTTCAAAAAGGTGATAAGGTCACAATCGGCTCGGTTCATGACCTTAAACTCAAAATTCATATCAAAGACTAATATCCATTTTATTCAAATTTAGGAGTTCACAATGACATTCATTCCTGTTTTTCTCGTTATCATACTGGTTGTGGCTCTAGCCAGCATCCGCATCATTAAGGAATATGAACGTGGAGTGATTTATACGCTTGGGAAATACACCGGCACACGCGGCGCAGGTATACAACTGGTTCTTCCCGTCATTCAAACCATGACCATCGTGGATGTCCGTGTCAGAACAGACGACATTCCGGCACAGGATCTGATCTCAAAAGACAACGTCTCGGTCAAAGTCAGTGGCGTTCTGAACTACCGTGTCGTAGATCCAGCCATGGCCATCAACCGCAATGAAGATTTCTTGTTCCGGACAAACCAGATGGCACAAACCACGCTGCGCTCTGTCTTGGGGCAACATGACCTTGATGACATGCTTCAAAAACGAGCAGACCTGAACAAAGCCATTCAGGGGGAACTCGACGGACAAACCGAAGGATCGGGAATTAAAGTCATCAGCGTTGAAATCAAACATGTTGATATTGACCCGAGCATGATTCGCGCCATCGCCCGCCAAGCCGAAGCCGAACGGGAACGCCGCGCAAAAATCATCAATGCCGAAGGTGAATTGCAAGCCGCAAAACAACTCGATGAAGCGGCCACCATTCTGGCGCAACGTCCGGAAACCATGCAACTTCGCTATCTTGGAACACTTGGAGAATTCGCAAATAACAAAGGCGGAAGCACCATTGTCCTGCCTTTGCCGATGAATCTCCTCCACAGTGTCGGGGACCTTCTGGCAAAAAAATAAAGTTAGCCTTTATCATCAAGCCTTCTAAAAACCTCGATGCCGATTTCATCGAGGTTTTTACTTTCTTTGGCATCAATTTCGGCACGTTCTTCATCATCGCGGCGCTGTTGAATAATCTGGGCTTTTTTCTGTTCGGAAAACGCTTCACGCATATCTTCCTGAGCCCGCTCGATTTTAACATCCAGTTTTTTAAGCTGACTATTCAATCGCTCGACTTCACTGGCCATTCGCGCAGAATAAGCCGCAAAAGTCACCAAAGCTTCAATATCGATTCCACTCTCTGCAAGTTGGCGTTCACGCTCGATCTCTTCAAAAATAGCACGCTTACGCCCTTCCAGCAACTCCGCCTGCCGGAATAAATCCGCCAGAATTTTTTGTTTTTCTTCAACACGGAACTTCCGCAGCCGGATAAGAGGATTCAAATCAGCCATAAGAACAGATTAGCATAAATCAAACATCAACAGGGATATTTGATCTCACGATGAACATCTCTGCCACCATAAAAATCTTGTTGCCCGCTTTTGGGGGACAACCCTCTGTGAGACGGACGCCCTGAATCACCAAAACGTCTCCCGTCATCCTCATGCACATCCCCAACCATTTCCTGCAACCGCCCCCGACCAAACGCGGAAGCAAGCGAATGTTTCTTTATACCCATAATAGCCTCATTGTTATGACAACAAGAATGCTACAGGCAAAAAAAGATTATGTCAAATATATACTTTTGTGCATATATCTTATGGGTTTTTCGAATACTCCATCCCCAAAATATCGGCTAACTGTTCGAAACTTTCATCAATATTGGAATGATCGCCCTTATTCTGGGTCAAAAATTCCTCGATAGCCGGATAAAATTGAATAGCCTCATCAACCTTGGTGTCGCTCCCTTTACGGTACGCCCCTAACTGGATGAGTTCAGCCATATTCTCATAAGAAGAAATAACCTGCTTGGACTTGCGAAAGATGTCATTTTGCTGCTCAGTAAAAGCACGCGGCAAAGACCGCGACACAGATTTTAAAACATTGATCGCCGGATAACGCCCCCGATCGGCAATGCCACGCTCCATGACAATGTGACCATCAACAATCCCCCGCACCGCATCGGATATAGGCTCATTATGATCGTCCCCCTCAACCAAAACAGTGAACAGGCCAGTAATAGCCCCTTCCCCATGAATACCGGGCCCCGCCCGTTCCAATAGACGCGCCAATTCTCCAAAGGTTGTTGGCGGATACCCCTTGGTCGTTGGAGGCTCTCCGGCAGACAAACCAATTTCCCGCTGCGCCATCGCAAAACGGGTTACAGAATCCATCAAACACAAAACTTGTTTGCCTTGCCCCCTGAAATATTCAGCCACTGATAACGTCAAATACGCCGCCTGACGACGCATCAAAGCAGGCTCATCACCCGTGGCGACAATCACAACCGATCGTGCCAAACCATCTTCGCCCAGATCATCTTCCAAAAACTCCTGAACCTCGCGACCACGTTCCCCAACCAGACCAATCACAGTCACTTCGGCTTCGGTATATTTAGCCATCATGGATAAAAGAACAGATTTACCAACGCCAGACCCCGCAAAAATCCCCATACGCTGACCTTTACACAACGTGGTAAAGCTATTGACCGCACGAACACCCATATCGAGCTTTTCACCGACCCTTTGCCGCGCATGCGCCAACGGAGCCTTGTTCTTCAGCGGGACGGCAACGCCCCCCATCTGTAAACTTCCCAAACCATCAATCGGTTTGGCTAAAGCATTGATGACCCGCCCCAACCATTTCTCGGACGGAAAAACAACAGGCTGTTTATCCTGAATATAGGCTTTGCATCCCAAACCTATGCCTTCCAACGTACCAAACGGCATGAGCAAAGCCCGATTATCTCGAAATCCGATCACTTCACATGGAACATCCCGATTGGGATTGGGGCGTAAATGAACCATAGACCCTACCGCCAGATCATGTCCGAATCCGGCAATTTCAACCAAAAGCCCCAAAACCTTCGTGACCTGACCATAAACCTCATGATCGGGAATAGTAGAAATACGGGCAATAACTTTTTCAGAAAGACGTTCCATAAAAATCAGGATACCACACCCACACAAAAAAGAAATTCCCTACGCCACTCCACTACTCTACTGCGTCAAAAGCTGAAGCTGCGTGCCCGCCACACGAGCGGGGTAGTATTTCAATTTGTTGACAGTTCCATTGAGATTATTATTGCCAGATGAATTCCCGCCAACGATCAATTTATCGACACTGGGAAGTGTAACACTCGTATCCACACTCCCCAAAGTTCCATCCGTGGCTGCAATCGCATCATTCGGTGCATAAACCAATCCTTGGCGCAACGTATTCCCAGCCGTATACGCACCAATACTATATCCAAATTGTGAAGCGCCCCCTGTAAATATAGACTCCGCTCTAGCATCAGCAACAGCATCATTGACCGTCAAAGACAATCTATTGTTACTCGATCCATCACCGATTTCAGCAATTCTCGGATAAGAAGATCCACCTACGTATGGAATAACAGACTGGGCTGTCAACGCTCCCGCTGCCGCATTAAACCACCCGCCAGTCGGAATGGTGAGGATATCCGCTTGCCGCGTCACCGTTCCGTTTGTTGTCGGGATATAGGATGTTGGAAAAGCCCCCCTCTCCATTTGATAACCGGCAATACGGATAGAGAGATCACATGATCCTCCATTTGGGATTCTAATATACATGCTTGAATAAGACTTGGCGGCGGTTGCTCCATGAGTCAATTTGGCTGCAATTTGCAACGCGAAGGGCGTGACCGAGGAATAAGACTTGTTTGTTTCAGCAAGATAAACTCCCCCCCGCTGTATAAGATCTATTTGAAAGAGCAACAGCACACGATCCCCCGACTGAAGAGTAAGACGTAACCCCCATCCATGCAGAAACAACAGTATCATCCCCGGGAACAACCGCAAATTGGTCAGCACTCGGCATTGACAAAGATGCATAAGCATTACTTCCCGAACTGTTTGTTGTAAGATTGTACAATAAATCGATATAAGATAAACCGTTTACGGTTCCTACTCCGGTCACCGTTACAACAGACCCGGGCATAACAGCGGGAACACCAAAACGCCAATGATTTGAAGTTAAATTTGTGTAGACCCCAGGCGTAATTCCAGAAAACTGGCCATTTTGAACATAATTTGTTCTTAGTTCCTCAATAAGGATTCCTTTTGGGACATGAGTAACAGGGTCATAATCAAAACGAGGCTGCCCCGAAGCAGCAGTTTGCAAATCACCTGATGAATCGAAATACGTGCCCACACTGGCGCGAGTGAACGTTCCACCGGCTGCCGTTAAAAACGCAGGAAGACTCGCGTAATGTGTGCCAGATAAAATATAATCGCTGCCCGCAAAATCCATCAACAAAGACGGGTAATCGATTTTGACTCCGGAAGTATTCGGCAACGTAAAAGTCAGGGGAGAAAGCGCATTGCCATTCAAATCTGTGAACGTTCCACCATTCAAATCCACAGGCGAAGACAAAACAACCCCGTCCAAATCCACATCGCCCGCTTGCGGCGTATAGTGAAACGTCAGTGTACCCGTCCCCGTCCCAGAAGCATAAGTGGCATAACGCGTCACCCCGCCAACATCAACCGCAATGCGCGGTGTTCCTCCGCTTGTGTCCACATTCACTGCCTCCGACATATTCACCGTAAAGGGAATCGCGCCAGCAGCAAAAGCCCCCACAGGACAAAAAAGCAGAAAAAACGCGGTCAAAAGGAAAACATACACCGCCCTCACTCCAAAAACAGAAGGGAAATACCCCCTTATAAACCAAGATTTATTGTTACACATTGTTTTCCAAACCAAGAACAATCTTATCTTTTTACTAAAAATCATAAGAACAAACAACCATTTCAGCGTGTTACTGCACAAACAAAAAGGGTTGATAACAGAGAATATCCCCAAAAAACTGACTAAAAGATTTGTTAACCTTCTTAATATTTGTTAATATAAATGTTAATAAAGTTTAACGCAACCAATAGACGAGGAAGAATCCTATGAGAGTCCTGCTAGTAGAAGACGACAGCTCCACAGCAAAAAGCATCGAGATGATCCTAAAATCCGAAGGATATATGGTCGAAACCACAGATCTCGGCGAAGATGCTTACGAACTTGGAAAATTTTATGAATACGACATTATCGTGCTTGATTTGATGCTTCCCGATATGCACGGCTACGATGTTTTGAGAAAACTCCGCGCAGAAAAAATCAATATCCCTATCCTGATTCTCTCTGGTCTTGCCGAATTGGACAACAAAATCAAAGGATTGGGCTTTGGAGCCGACGATTATCTGACCAAACCATTCGAAAAAGCCGAATTGATTGCCCGCATCAAAGCAATTGTTCGCCGCTCCCAAGGCCACGCCCAAAGCAAAATCGAAGTTGGTCGCGTTGTGGTCAATCTTGACTCCCGCACCGTTGAAGTTGACGGAAAGCCCATCCATTTGACCGGGAAAGAATACGGCATCCTCGAACTTCTGGCCTTACGCAAAGGCACAACTTTGACCAAAGAAATGTTCCTTAATCACCTATACGGCGGCATGGACGAACCAGAAGTCAAAATCATTGATGTGTTTATCTGCAAACTACGCAAAAAAATTGAACAAGCCACAAGCGGCGAAAACTATATCGAAACTGTCTGGGGGCGCGGCTATGTTCTGCGCGAACCAGCTCATGCCGATAAAGTACGCGCCGCCAACGCTTAAGTAAAAGATTAAGAAATAAATTTAAAGGCCTGATTTATCAGGCCTTTTTCTGCAACGACAGAAAAACTCTGTCGTTTGTTCATAATTATCTGCTAACTTATTGAAATCATGGCGCGCCCGTAGAGATTCGAACTCCAAACCTCCTGATCCGTAGTCAGGTGCTCTATCCAATTGAGCTACGGGCGCATGCCGGAAAGATTTGCTAAAAAATGCAATCTAAAAAGTTTGTGGAACATACTTGAGCCCCAAAACAAATGCAAGCCTAAAAATCATGCAAAAAGGTGTAGCTATTTCAAGCTTCAATCTTGACATTTTTCCTATACAATTCCATAAGTTACAATGTAGTTTTAGGCGAAGGATTCGCACTAGAGCCGCCACTTTGTAAAAGATTCTGGAATCACGAAATTTAAGGGACACCCCTCTCTCATGAACACACTGAACGCATCCCGCCCGCTTTATCTGGTTTGCAGCCTTTTGGTCACAACATTTACTATGTTGTTTACACCGTCTGCAATGGCACAATCTGGCGGAAAAACTCCGGCTCTCGTTATCACGAACCAACCATTACCAGCTACACTTGCAGGTCAGGTTTATACAAAACCAGTTCAAACAACCACAATCACGCCACAAAATTTGCTCGAATCATACTACGGCACATCGGACACAATGGTGTCCCGCAAAATCGGCGACATCCATAAAGATTTAGGCAGCCTTCAACAAGACATGGCCAAATTATCCGAGCGGATACTGGGGCTGGAAAAAACAAATCAATCCGAAGCCGCTGGATATTACGCCAGCACAGCAACCATCAGCACCCAACTGCAATCAGGAACAACGCCGGGTAACCCTCGCCTGTTGCAAAAACTCGCCAACGCACAAGACAGCCTTGATAAACTGGCGCGCAATGTCAATGACATGAACGAACTGGCAATCGAAATTACAAAATCAGGATCAGTGGCATCCTACCTTCTCGAAGGCGCACGCTCGGCTTATGGCCTGACTGGTGCAGTTGAAGAAGATCACGTCCAACTGGCACAACTCGAAGACAGTATCAACAATACCATCATCATCATTGATCGCTTACAAAACAACATCAATGACGATATCACACGCACCAGCGCATATCTCGCAACAGAACGCAACAACCTGCGCACTATGTCTTTGGCCGTATCTGATGGAAATTTGTTGGGTAAATCTCTCTCAAGCCGTCCATTTACATCTGCCGCCAAGAAAACAGAAATCGTAGAAATGGCAAAAGTTGCAATGCCGGATCAGCCCCCTGCTCCAAGCAACCCACGCCCACTGGTTAAAATCCGTTTTGACCGTGAAAACGTAGATTACGAACAACCGGTTTACATCGCTCTGAACGAGGCCATGGAAAAATTCCCTGATGCACGCTTTGAATTAGTGGCGGTCTATCCATCCGAAGGCAACGCAGCCCAAGCGGCTATTGAGAGCACCAAATCACGCCGCAACGCTGAACGTGTTTTGCGTTCAATGACCCAAATGGGGCTGCCTATGGATAAAGTGGACATTTCTTACGCTGCTAGCTCTGATGCTTCCAGCAGCGAAGTGCACATCTACGTCCGCTAATTTTCACGTCTCCGTAGCTCAGTTGGATAGAGCACAAGTTTCCTAAACTTGGGGCCGCAGGTTCAATTCCTGCCGGAGACGCCATGCCAAAAATCACACGAACAATCCACGCCCATCACGCAAAACGGCATCCGCAGCTTCGGTATAGCTTCCGTCTAACTCATGCAAAACCAAACCAGCATGAATCCGTGCAGGAGTTTTACGATCTTTTATCGCACGAATAATCACGCGCTTGGCCTCAATGCCTGCGCGCGACCAAAGAGGAATAATTTCTATGGCACCGAACATTTTCCCCATCAAGCGAATAATCCGATCAACACCATCCACAGGAAAAATAATTGTCAATCCGCCACCATTTTTAACCAAACGATGCCCTGCCTTGATCCAGTCTTCCAAAGTCAAATCATTGTCCTGATGACCATTGGCAACCGCCAGCAATTCATCAGGTGAGGGCGTATGATCACCCGATTCACGAAACGGAGGATTCATGATAACCTGATCGAAAATCGGTTTTTGTGACGGATTAAAATCCCGAATGTCTGTACAAATAAAGTCACAGCGATTTTCAACCTGATTTAAAACCGCATTCCGACGAGCCAAATCACAATAGACCGTTTGCCACTCGACACCGCTCAACCGAATATCAGAACAACGATAGGTCAGACAAAAACTTGCACCCCCTACACCGCACCCCAAATCAAGAACATGATCTCCTGATTTGGCGGGACAAGCCGCCGCCAACATGACACTATCCAAAGATGTTCTAAACCCCCCTTCGGCAAGCTGTAACAACCGGACAGACTGATTCAAAACATGAATTTCTTGTTCAAGAGCCCTCAAATCCATCTCCCCAATCCAGCTTTTTTGTGACTTTGAATAAATCGGAAGATTTGGCAACCTCCAAAGTTCGCGCCTCTCCATTTTTATCACAGACTTGCAACTGCCGTACTTTACTTCCTGAAGAACGACCTAACAAACGAAAATCGCATCGTTTGACTTCATTCCGGCTAAAAGCAATCCACGAAAATTTTTCATCTTCATATCCCAATATAGCTCCCGATTTCATCATCTTATGCAACTTGCTGCGCTCGACACGGACAGAAAAATGACACCACCGCCCATCTATTTTCGACAACGGGCAATCTTGCATCTGTGGGCATGGCCCCACCAAATAACAATCTGAAAATCCGCTGGCGAGTTTGCGTACCCGCTCAATCACCGAAAAACCAAATGGCGTTCCCGTTTCCACAATGACCAACACACCCGAACACAGATCCCATAAAGACCGAAGAACATCCGCCCATTGATGGCTTTCCAACTCGTTCAAAACATACGAAGCCAAAACCAGATCATAATTTTTGCGCTCAAATTTTTTCTCGACGCCCGATTCAATCCAAGAAATATCGGCATCCATTTCAGGAACAATAAATTCTGTCCCGACAGACCGTAAATGAGAATTCGGCTCTAACAAAGTCGCCGCAGAAAAATCCCAAATTTGGGACGCAGCATAACTAGCAGTCCCGGGTCCCGCCCCGACATCCAAAACAGTCGCAGGAAAAAAACACGGCATCAATGTTTTGATCTGCCCAAACACAGATATATTCGCAGTAAAAGTAGCTGGCAACCGCGCAACCAGATAAGCCAAAGCTTCCTCTTCGTTGCGCAACTGGAAATAACGATTGCCTTCCCCTTCGGTTAAACGGCGATACCGTTCAGACACGCGTCCGGCGGATTGAACAACGGACGACACGCCACTTTTTTCCAAAGCAGCCTCTTCTATCTTTGCGCGAAGCGCGTGAGGGAATTGTTGAACCATAACTGTTTGTAACGTTACGACAATCTCTTGGCAATGGCTTCGATTTCGTTTATATCTCGTGACCATGAGCAAACTGGCACAAGCACAAGCAATTCCGCCGCCCAACCCGTTAGAGGAATTGACGGCGCATCTATCTGACGATATGAAATCAGTCAATGCGCTGATTCTGGAACGTATGAACTCGGAAGTCCCACTCATCCCCCAACTGGCAGGATATCTGATCGCCGCAGGCGGAAAACGCATCCGCCCCTTGATGACCTTGGCCTCGACCCGATTATTTGACCAAACCACCGATCGCCCATACCGTCTAGCAACAGCAGTTGAATTCATTCATACCGCAACCTTACTCCACGATGATGTCGTAGACGAAAGCGACCAACGCCGCGGGCAAGCCTCTGCCAATACCTTGTTTGGAAATCAATCCAGCGTATTGGTTGGAGACTTCCTGTTTTCAAAATCATTCGAATTAATGGTGGAAGACGGATCAATTGATGTCCTCGATATTCTTTCCAAAGCCTCAGCCGTCATTGCCGAAGGCGAAGTTCTTCAACTTTCGATTCAAAACACACTAGAAACCACACTCGACCAATATTTACAGGTCATCTCGGCTAAAACAGCAGCCCTATTCGCCGCCGCCTGTGAAATCGGCCCCGTCATCACGGGACAACCTTCGGAAATTCGGCAAGCCATGCGGAATTACGGTCATCACGTCGGTATGGCTTTCCAGATTGCTGATGATGTTCTGGATTATCAATCAAATACAAAAGAGCTGGGGAAGTCGATAGGAGATGACTTTAAAGAAGGTAAAATGACCGCTCCGGTTATTTTTGCTTACGAATTCGCGGATGAAAAAGGCAAAAAATTCTGGATTCGTACGTTTGAACAAAAAGAATTGACCGAAAAAGACCTTGAACATGCTCAAAAATTGATAAAAACAACCGGATCATCCCAAAAAACTCTCGATTTGGCACAAAATCACATCAAACTGGCACAAAATGCCCTCAAAAATGTAGGGGATTCGGAAATGAAGAGCATTTTACACCAACTGGCCGATTACGCCCTCACCCGAAAAAATTAACACAATTCACGCACACAGCATAAGAAACAACCTTTGACCTGTGGAAACATTACACAAATTATCTAAATTTTAAGAATACCTGCTATAATGATAGACGGGGAATATGGTGCTATGACGAAACAAAACAAAAACTGCCCTTGTCCGAAGGACTCTTCCAGTGGCTTCTCGTTGATCGAAGTCGCAATAGCTCTTATTGTCATAGGGTTATTTATAACCCCGATAATAATGATTTATAATATTTCCATGCAAGCGAGCATCTTAAACACAACAAAGGCTCGTTTGAGCAATGTAGAGTCCGCACTAAACAAATATGTCATTAAATATGGCCACTACCCTGCTCCAGCCGATAGAAATATCGCGCAAGGCTTAGCAGGCTTCGGGGTTTCTGTTGCGGCAATCACAACAAATTGCTCAACTCCTCCAGCAACCGCCGGAGCGGCCTGCAGAACCCAGATCGGGGCAGAAAACGGGGATGGCGTGGGGGGGCCGGACGATGTTCTGATCGGTGACATTCCTTTTGCAACGCTAGGAATAAGATACGATAACATTCTGGACGGCTATGGAAAAAAATTCATATATGCCGTTACTCAAAGCCAAACTGTAGCAGGAACTTTCAACAACGCTTGGGGTGCTATAAATGTTTTAAACCATGATGGAAATAATCTTTTTACATTACCCCCGTATGCTCACTACGTCATCGCAAGTACAGGAAAAGACGGAAAAGGCGCATTTAATATTAATGGTATACAGACAACGGCATGCGGCAATCCAGCCGGGGGAGTTGATCAGGAAAACTGTGATTTGGATGCCTTATTCCGAAACAACTTTCTAGTAAATGGAGAAGGTGCAGGTCAAAGATTATATGATGTCGCTGGAGCAACTCACTTCGACGACTACCTAGCCTACGTAACATCTTTGGAAGCCGGTATTTGGACAGGAGTGACCAATCAACCAAATATTAGAAATACAAACGCTTTTAACATCAAAATTGGAGCGCCAACATCAACCTGCACCCCCGCCCCATGCTCAGTGCTCCCTGCCACAAGATTGGATGTGACCGGAACAGTAAAGGCCGACCGAATAAAAACCAGTCGATTTTGTAACAATACCTCTTCACCCGCATGTATTGAAGCTTCCAGCATGACGATTTCTTCGGCAACCAGCCAAGTGCCTGTCTCTCCGGAAATGATAGGTGGAACACCGTCCGTTGTTGGTATTCTTGATACAACAACTTGGGATCCCTCTACTTTCCAATACAGAAATAGGGTTAAAGGCAAAGGGATACTTTGCCCAACAATGAACAACACTCAACTGGGAATGTTTGGTTTTAATGATGCGGATGAAAACTGTACACTTACAGCATACGCAAGTACAATCATTTCAGCCTGTCCATCAACACAATTTGCTGTAGGTGTTCTGGCAAGTGGAGGACTTGACTGTCAATGAAAAAGATCATGAGCAAAGAGAGAAAACTATTGCATTCCGATGCGGGCTTCACGCTCATCGAAGTAGCAATCGTGATTGTGATTGTCGGCATCCTGACCATCCCTCTTGTTTCTGCCTATAGCATTTACCAACAAAAAAGGGCTATGGAAATAACAACCGAAAGAATAAAAACCATTTCAGATTTTACCAATATTACAAAGGACGCAAACTTGGCATACCCGTGCCCCGCTCTAAGAAATCTGGTGGAAGGGGATGCTATGTACGGAGTGGACGCTTGTACAAACAATACCCTTAGAGTAGCCATCGATGGACTCGCTCTTGGCGCATGCACTGCAGGCGGAGGGATCTGTAAAATTGCAGGGATTCGCGATGCCGATGGGGACAGCATAAATGACCCAATTCTAATTGGAGCGGTTCCTTTTGTGACCTTAGCTATAGGCACAAGACAGTTCATTGGGGCAGATAACTCTTATGACGGCTGGAACAATAAAATTGATTACGCTGTATCCGCAAACATAACAAGATTATCAGGGATAGCGGCGCCCTTAAATGAATCTCATTTTTTTGGAGTTATCAAAGCCGTAGATGAATTCGGTCGGCCAACCGCCAGCATAGGAACCATCGACATTAACAATGATTCAATCATTGATGACGACGATGCCAACGGCCTTTATGTCCTAATATCCCATGGAAAAACTGGCATTGGAGCCTATTCCAGTCAAGGTAGGCTTGTTGCTCCCTGTTCTGCAACTTCAACGGATAGAGAAAACTGTGATAATGACGCAACATTCATAAGAGCTTTGGGCGTATACGAAGGGACTCCGGCTCAATTTTACGATGATTACGTCCTTTTCAATAGAGAACAAGCAGCCGAACTTTGGCAAAACGTCACTAATCCTGCAACAAATGGCGGAACAGGGGACATTATCAACCTGAACACAGGATTTGTCGGAATTGGAACAGACAACCCAAGCGAAGAGCTTGAAGTTGTAGGAGATATTCGCGCCCCGACCGTACTGTCCAATCAAATTTGCGATGAAACAGGGGCAAATTGCCTTGATGTAAACTATTTTATAACATCTCTAACCTCTGGAGCAAAAACAAACACATGCCCAAGCTTTGGACATGTTATCAAGGGCATAGCGAACGGCAAAGTAACGTGTGAAAAAGTATCAATTCAGAATTCAGGCTTACACACATGCCCTGTAGGAGAGCATGTAAGAGGAATGTATACTGACGGCAGAGTTATATGCACAGACCTAAACATATACTAACAGGAATTTAAAAAAGGATGCCTATTATGAGCAAAGATAAGAACAACCAGCGCGGCTACACACTCATATCCGTGGCACTTTCGCTGATGATTATCGGCATATTAATTGCTGGATTTGCTCAAACATACAAAGTTTATGACCAAAGAGAGCAACTTATTCTAAATGAACAGCGCATAAGCACCGCACTTCTCAAAATACAGTCCTACAGACAATTATACGGAAGAATACCATGCCCCTCTTCTATCAACACAGCAAGAAACACAGCCAGCTATGGCATGGAAAGTGATTGTTCCGACACAACAACAATAACTACAGGCAGTTGTCTTTCTGGGATTTGTGTTGTCAATGGAGCAAGAACCATCACCCCTCCAGCTGCTGCAGCCTATATTCCCAGAGTTCGCATAGGAGCCATCCCATTCAGAGTTCTTCAAATGGATGAAAAAGAAACCATTGACGCTTACGGAAATAGAATTCTTTACGCTATGACAGAAGAGCTAGGAGTTCAAACCACTTATTCTGAAATTAACGGTGGCATTAACATAATCAACGAATTGGGGGATAATATCATTGACCCTACTGGATCGGCCAATTTCGCACTTGTCAGTGCCGGTCCAAATAAAAGGGGCAGCTTTAACATAGATGGCCTCCAAGCCAATGCCTGCACCGGAGCTAGCTTGGATGTGCAAAACTGCATCGACTTATCATCTCCACCAGCAACAGCGACCCTTGCCTCAAGTGTAGAGGCTTTAGCGGGGGGGGCTTCAGAATTTGACGATACCATCGACTATTTCGCAGCGTTAGCTGACACAAGATGGAGAAGAACAGAAGGAAACCAAAATAATATAGAAGCCATTGTATTGGATAACGTCTCTGCAGGAATAACGACATCACCAACTGATAAATTGCACATTTCCCAATCACCTGCTCGACCGGCTGCTGCAGGAGTCTCCGCAACTTGGGAAGGGGCATTAAGAGCCACGGTAGGTCTTCAGGCGGAAAACTATTGCGATGAAAGTGGTAACAATTGCTTTGATGTCGAGGATTTTATGGGTTCAAGCTCGGCTATGACATGCCCGACAGCAGGAGAATATGTCATTGGAATTGAAGGGGACTCCTCCAATCCAGGTCACGCAAAGGTCAAATGCGCTCCTGTCCGAATTTTTTGTAGCAACCCTGCATCTCCAATTTTTGATGGAGTTTACCCATCGGGAGCGCCAAAATGTAAGACTCTGAGCGTGAACTGTACAACAGCAAATATTCAGATATGCAACTCTGCATACACCGCCTTTAGTCTTTTACCCAGTAATGCTCCCTCTATTCCCAATCCAACATCTACAGGGGCTGTCACAGCAGCAACAGGAGCGTATATAAATCTTACTGACGCAGGGTCTTACCCTACCAATCCAGCAAAAGCATGGTTTCAGTGTAACAACGGTGTATGGAATACTACTGTATGGACTTCCGGTCTTTGCAGTTGCAACCCCACACCCCCGCCATCATCAACCTGCACAACTTCGCCGACACCATCCCCTGCTTGTACAGGATCTGTGTCATGCACCGGTGCGGGAACAGGATTTGCGACACAAAACTATAGCTTTAACGCCTTCAATTGTCAGTGGACTGGTGGAAGTATAAGTTATGCAACCTGCTCATGTCCATCGACACCGCCAACAGCGCCACCAGCACCTGTGGCCTGTGCAGCGGGATATAATTCCGGTTGGGCAGTTCCAAGCTATCACTGGAACTCCAACCCGAATGTCTGCGCTTGGGTTGCAGACCCTGGAAACTGCGGCTGTACCGCACCTGTTCCTGCAACAAGAGATGGTGCGCTAGTCGCATGTAGCGCAATTTCGGGATTTGAAGGATTTACAGGAACAGCAATCAAGAAAGAAGTGTTCAATAGTACATTGGGAATCTGCGGATGGCAGTTCTCAAATTACGACACGTCAGCCTGTACTTGCGATTCGACAACGGAATACATATCAACTAATGTATACGCAACAACTTGTACTCCCTGTCAAAATGAAACGTCTCCTGCCGTTTGGAAGTACAAATTCGATGGCCCTGGCTGTTCTCGCGGATCTGACTATAGATCCATTCTTCCAACATGTCAGGCCAAAAACTTCTTCTGGAGGCTGAATATGACAGGGTTTTCAACTTTTGGCGCCGCAAGTAATGGAGGAAATCCTGAAGTAGGCGTGACAACATGTTCCTGCTCAGAATGGGGGGCATCAGCACAGTCTGTCTGCGGATCTCCAGCGGTAGGGGCAACCTGGAATATAGGAATGTGTACATGTAGAGAATAATTTCTAAAAAGCCCCGAAAATCGGGGCTTTTCTTTTTATTGCTTTTGTAATTCATAGACTGTATTTCTGTCCCCCATGGACATGATACTTTTTCTCAAAACGATAGGATATATCGGCACATGGGCGGCTCTATTTACCGAAGGCGCGTTCTTTTTCGGCATCTTTTTGCCCGGTGACAGCCTCCTCTTTCCGATCGGCATTCTGGCAGGACAAGATGTATTCAACCTCTGGGTCATGTTGCCTGGTTGCTTTATTGCAGCCTTTCTGGGAAATCTGGTTGGATATGAAATCGGCAAACGCTGGGGGCCAAAAATCTTATCATCAAAATACGCGTCCCGTGTGGTCAAGGATCACCACTTAAAAACCTGTGACGAATTTTTTCAAAAATACGGCGCATTTACAGTGGTCATCGCACGCTTTATCCACTTCGCCCGCACGTTGGTTCCATTCCTCGCCGGAATGACCCGCATGGACTATAAACTTTTTGTAATTTATTCTGCATTAGGAGCCTTGGTCTGGGCAGCAGGAGTCCCATTGCTCGGATACTATGTCGGAACACTCATCCCAGATTCCAGTATTGATAAATATTTACTACCCTTTATCGGAATTCTGATTTTAATCGTGGCTTCACCCGCTATTTTATCCGCAATTAAGCACCGTTTTTTTTCAAAAACCGCCGAAATGCAGTCAAAGTCTTCGGACTAACATGATGCTCAACCCCTTCGGCATCAAGACGCGCCGTATTCTCATCAAGCCCGAGCGCACATAAAAAACGGAACACAACATCATGACGTTCCTTACATTCTTTGGCCAATAACATTCCATCTTCGGTTAAAAACAAAGATCGATAAGGCCGATTGGTCACAAATCCTTCACGGTTCAAGCGCACAATAATCTTGTTGACGGTGGCATGGGACACACCGAAATTTTCGGCCAAATCCACCACCCGCGCCTCACCTTTTTCGGCGATTAAATCAGCTATCATCTCAACATAGTCTTCTGCCGTCTCACTCTGGTGAGCTTTACGGACATATTCGAACGCCTTGGCACGCACCGCAGGAGCAGAAGAATCATCGAACATCTTGTTTTTACTGACCATCATTTTCCTATCATGCTCAAACTTTTGCTCATTGTCAATTCTGTTGCCTAGGCTAAACTTTATAGTATAGTACAAAATATAAAGGAATTGCTAAATATGACTCCCCAGGATCTCCACACCCATTTAAAAACATTAAGCCTGCCCGAAGTAAACGGCAGTATTTCTGTGCATAAACACGGATCATTCTGGCGAAAATTCCTTTCTTTTATGGGGCCTGGCTATCTGGTTGCTGTCGGCTATATGGATCCAGGAAACTGGGCAACAGCTCTGGCAGGAGGATCCCAATTCGGCTATACCTTGCTCTCTGTCTGCCTGATTTCAAACATTATGGCGATTATTCTACAATCTTTATGCGCCAGACTAGGCATCGCCACCGGACGCGATCTGGCACAAGCCTGCCGTGACAACTATTCAAAACCCGTATCTTTTATTCTATGGATTTTGGCAGAACTCGCCATTTGCGCCACCGATCTGGCAGAAGTAATCGGCACTGCCATTGGCCTTTATCTTTTGTTCCAAATCCCGATGGAATGGGGTGTTCTCATCACCGGTCTGGATGTCCTGCTGGTGTTGGCCTTGCAACGCCTTGGATTCCGATGGGTTGAAGCCTTCATCATAACCTTGCTGATTGTCATTTTCGGATGCTTTGCCGTTCAAATCTGGCTGGCACGTCCCGATGTGATGGGCGTTGCGGCAGGATTTATCCCCTCGACAGAGATCATAACCAACCCTGCCATGCTTTATATTGCTCTGGGAATTATCGGCGCAACCGTCATGCCCCATAATTTATATCTTCATTCATCCATCGTACAAACCCGCGCCATCGATAACGATGAGGCCAGTAAAAAATCAGCCATCCGCTTTGCTTCACTCGATTCAACCATTGCCTTGATGTTAGCCCTCACGATCAATGCCTCGATTCTAATTTTGGCGGCCGCAACCTTTTATACAACAGGACATAACGGCATAGCTGAACTTCAAGAAGCCCACAGCATGCTAGTTCCCCTTTTGGGAACATCATTGGCCGCCACATTATTTGCCATCGCCTTACTCTGCTGCGGGTTGAATTCAACCGTCACAGCCACCTTGGCCGGACAAATCGTGATGGAAGGCTTTATCAATATCCGTCTCCCACCATGGCTTCGCCGGATGATTACACGTGGTCTGGCCATCATTCCGGCCATGTTTGTCACAATTTTATATGGCGAAAGCGGCACAGCCCAACTCCTGATCTTTTCTCAGGTCATTTTAAGCCTACAACTCCCCTTTGCCGTTGTCCCCTTGGTGCTGTTCACCAGAGATAAAATGAAAATGGGCAATCTCGTAGCGCCAAAATGGATGACAGCTTCAGCAAGCTTGATCGCCGTCATCCTCATCACCTTGAACATCAAGCTGATCTGGGATGTTGCAACTAGTCTCTAAAACCTCCCTCGCATCTTTCTCCAACACCTTTCTATTACCCCGCCCAAGCTTGATAATATGTATAAACAACCAGTGTCAGCGTCACCAGAGTGCTAGGCAGCGAATAACGTAAGCGTAAACCAAACATAATATCCTCTCTTTTCTTTTGACTTCACAACCAAAGTTGTGTTCCGTGTTTGTTCTTTATAGAACAAATAAGGAACACAGACAAGTGGGTATTGTGACTATTTGAAAAAAATTTTCGGCAAGCCCATTTCAAGAAAGGTTTACATGGCTAAGGTTAAACGATACCATTTAGCTCTATGCCAAGTATTGCTTTGGATACCGGATTTCTTTCTATATGCGTCATTTATTATTATCAGTCTCTTTTGTCTCTCTTCTTTCCTCCACAGCATGGGCTGGTGAGGATCTGAAAGGCCGTGCAGAAGTCAACTGGCGATATGGTGATGAGCGTTCCATTCTTATGACTGAATTTTGGGTTCCTTTTGCACAAAGCGAGACTCTGAATAATGTCCTTTACGGCTCTTTTCGAATGATGGGCGACGATCAGGATAATCGTGAAGGAAATTTGGGGATCGGATACCGGCAAATCATATCCCTGCCCCTTTTGGGCAACGGTGTGGCGGGTGTGAATGGCTGGCTGGATCGTCGGATCACAGAGCGAGGATCCCATTTTCATCAAGTTACGACCGGCGTGGAATGGCTGGGGGAAAATATTGATTTACGTCTGAACGGATACTTGCCGCTCTCTCATGAAAAAACGTATTCGATTCCCAATGCCAACCCTCAAGGACCTACACTGGTAGGAACCGGCATTGTAGTGGATACAAACGGAACATTGATCGAAGAGCCTCAACACGGCCTTGATTTGGAACTTGGTTTTGAGCTTGGACAACATTTTGATTTTATAAAAAATCATACGGACAGCTTTCGCATTTATGGAGGAGGTTATTATTTTAACGGAGACCATACCGAAGATGTCGCGGGTTGGCGGACACGCTTTTCAACCGATGTGACAGAAAACATCCAGATCGGAGGGCGGTTTCAACAGGATGACGAACGGGGAAGCCAAGGCTTTTTGGAAGCCACTTTCCGCCTTCCTTTCGGCAATAAAAAAAGCTATCGCCGCGAAGGGCTGCGTTCTCGTCTTGATGAAAGTCCGGAACGCGATATCGATATTGTGACAGGCGACGTTGTGACCGATCAAGGCAATCGCGTGCCTGTATTGAACAAAGAGACCGGTGCACCACAAAAAGTTTTGACCGTTGACAATACCGCAGCTGGTGGCGGCAACGGATCGATAGACAATCCATTTAACACATTGGCCGCGGCTCAAGCCGCGGCTTCAGCACAGACCATTATTTATGTAAGGCGTGGGGACGGCACCTCCACCAATCAGGATCAAGGCATCCTTTTGGACAAAACCGGACAACAACTGATCGGTTCCGGCACAAATTTTATCTATGACAGCGGGCGCTTGACCACAGCCAATGGCGGCACCCCAACGTCAATTCTGATTGCCGCTGCCGGCGCAGCGCCGGTAATCGGCAATGTGAATGCAGGATTTGACGGCGTCACGATCACGGCCAATGATATTACGGTGGCAGGCCTTACGGTTGATAACGGCGGGACGGGACGCGATGGAATTGTAGTCAAAGCCGATGGAGCCGCTGCAAGCGCAACCAATATCACGATCAAGGATGTCACAACACAAAATGCCCGCATGGGCATTTACCTCCACGGAACGAACAACGGTGCATTATCAACTTTGGTGCAAAACAGCGTCATGACATCGAACAGCCAACACGGAATCGCAGTCTATGATGACACGGACGATACATTCGAAGTTGATCTCGGTGGCGGATCACTGGGAAGCACAGGAAATAACGTTCTGGCAGGAAACACCCTCGAAGACCTCGCCGTAGAGTATGACGGGCGCACGCTCGCAGCACAAAACAACTGGTGGGGACAAGCAACAGGGGCAGATACCGACGCCCCTTCCATCGGCATCGCCCCGCAAATCTATTACGGCGCGCCAATTAATGACGGCCTTGTCGGCCACTGGACGTTCGATACAGAATGGACAACCAACACCACCGCCTATGACCGATCAGGTCAAGGCAATGATGGAACTCTTCTTGGGGGATTGTCACTGGCTAATCAGGTTGCCGGGACAAACAAAGAGGCGCTCGATTTTGATGGGGTTGATGACTATATAAGCCTTTTAAACGCATCCGCTATAACGAATCATAAAACTTTAACGCTGCTTGCCAAGGTGAATTCTTTAGACAGTAACGGTTATCTAATAAATAGAATTAGTACTTATTACTCTTTGAGGATTTATACTTCCAAAGCATACGTAAAGTTTGTGCCTTCAACTTATCCTGTTGATCCAGTAATAGAATTGTTTTCACCAGAAAATGTGAATGATGGAATATGGCAACATATTTCCGCTGTTTGGAACAATGGAGCTACTGAATTGTTCCTGAACGGTATTTCGAGAGATACAGATTCTTCACCTGTCACACAAATCAAACCTTCTTCTACTATTAACATCGGGGGGTATGTTTGGGGGGCATGCCCACCAAACTGCGGGGGATTCCTTGATGGAAAAATGGATGATACCAGAATCTATAATCGTGCCCTATCGTCTTCCGAAATCTCCGAGCTTTATAGGATGGACACATCAAGCGCAGTCAACACCGGAAGTTTTTTAACCTCAGCTCCGTAAAAACCAACATTATCCAACCTGTCGTTGGTTCTTATGAGTGAAAAAAACGCCTCTTTTCGTCATTGTGAAAGAAACATCGTGACGAAGCAATCCAGAACATCTGACCTGCCACTTCTGACCTACCCCTTGATCTGGGGAAGATCAGCATCATAAACCAATCTCGGAGAATTGGTCATCAAATGCACCGATAATATGACCTTTCCCACTATATCCGGTAAAAAGGTTTCAGAACTGAGCAACTCGAACAAAACAGAAAAAGGATCATTCACCGACGGCAAATGCAAAACCGTCAAGTCATGACGGGAGGATAAGCCATTTTTTGCCGCAACCACATCCAAAACACTGTTCAACCCACCGATTTCATCGACCAACCCTTTCTCTTTGGCTTCTTTCCCTGTCCAGACATGCCCTTTGGCAATAGCCTCGACTTGAACGCGCGTTAAACGCCGCCCCTGCGCGACACGCACAATAAAATGGTCGTAAACATTATCAAGCGTCAGCTCGAATTGTTTTTGCTCTGAGTCAGAAAACGGCGTATTCATCGACATCATGCTGGAATTTTTTCCATAGCTGACACGTTCCCAATTCACATCGTATTTCTGCCACAGCTTTTCAAGATTGATCTTCCCGCCAACCACACCGATTGATCCGGTCAATGTCGAATCCATCGCATAGATCTTTGTCGCCTCGGTTGAAATCCAGTATCCACCAGACGCAGCGACAGCCCCCATGGACACATAAACAGGTTTCTTTTTGGTCACCTTTGCCCAATGCACAGCCCGCGCAATGGTCTCGGATGCGCTCGGACTACCACCCGGGCTATTCACCCGCAAAATGATTGCCTTAATTTTTTTGTCACGAGCCGCAGTTTTAATGGCACCGGCAATATCATCAGCCCCCGCCATAGACGATTCCAATCCATAAGCCGATCGACCAGAAGAGCCACTGACAATCATGCCGTCGACATGGATGACAGCAACACTGACTTTTTTTCCACCCAATAAATTCTTATCCAAATGATCGCGCGTTTTGGCAGACGCATATAAATCCATCGGAAACAAATCGGTATTTGGATAGGCCTTATCCAGAAAATCAATCAAAGCGTCTTCATAATCCATTCTGTCAATCAGACCGGATTTCAAAGCAACATCATCCGTCAGCATTCCAAGATTCAAAAGCCCATCAAAATTTTGCGCTATTTTTTGACGATCAGCCTTAATCGGAGCAATCAACTGCGTTGCCAGATTATCAATCAGACCTTGTGTTTCCTCACGGGAAGCTTCACTCATTTTGGAAGATGTCAAATGCTCCATTGCATTTTTATATTCCTTGCGCTGAAAAAACTGGGCTTCAACACCGTATTTTTCCATGACATCTTTAAAGAATGGCATCTCGGCACTTACACCACCAACGGACACAACGCCAACCGGTTGCATCCATATTTCATCAAAAGCCGAAGCCAGATAATAAAGCCCCAAACCATACCCCGAACCGCCATAAGATTCGGAATAGATATAAGTTTTTTTACCGGTTGCCTTGAAATTCAAAACGGCCTGACGAATTTCTTGAAGCTGGGAAATATCATACCCAGCACTCGATACTTTAAAAGCCAACGCTTTAACATGGGGATCAACAGCCGCCCGCTCAATCGCATCAACCAGAGCATTAAACGTCAATTCTTCATCACGAAAATTAAGCAACGCCATATATTGAGACATACCGCTTTCTTCGGGGATATGTCCGGATAAAGTCAGCGTCAAAACCATTTGATCCGGCATCGCTGGAACATTTTTATGCCCCGAACGAACGGCAGACCAGACACCGATGACAGCAGAAAAAAGAACAACTGCACCAATCACGATGCAAGTACGTTTTAATGCCGTCCATAGAATCCGACCGATATGAAACCGTCTCGGTTTCGGCGGAGCTTTCGGAACAGGATTATAAACAACGGTACGGCCTTTCAGCCAGCTATTGTCAGACATAACATCCTCAAGGAAAAAAGAAAATCAACGCCCATATATTACAAGCATTGTGCCTTATGACGCAACCAATGATCTGCCAAAACGCAAGCCATCATGGCCTCAACAACCGGAACCCCTCGAATGCCAACACATGGATCATGCCGACCCTTGGTAATAATCTCGGTTTCCTGACCATGTTTATCAATTGTCAGGGTTGGAATCAGAATAGAACTGGTTGGCTTGAACCCGACGCGAACCAGAATATCCTGCCCCGTAGAAATCCCGCCCAAAATCCCACCAGCATGATTGCTCAAGAAAACCGGACGGCCATCTTCCCCAATACGAATCTGATCAGCATTCTGCTCACCGCCCCACTCTACTGTTGAAAACCCATCACCAATTTCAACCCCCTTGACGGCATTGATCGACATCATCGCCTTGGCCAGATCGGCATCAAGCTTATCATAAACCGGAGCACCCAATCCGGCAGGAAAACCAGACGAGACACATTCAACCGCCGCCCCGATACTGGAACCAGATTTTCGAATTTCAGATAAATATTCTTCCCACTGGCTGACAACACCGCCATCAGGACAAAAAAGATCATTCTGTAGAACTTCAGCCCAATCCCATTGATCGCGATTGATATGCCGTCCACCCAACTGGGTCACAGCAGCGCGAATAGAAATACCCTCACCCAACTGATCTGCAAGAACACGGCGAGCAACCGCTCCGGCAGCAACCCGACAAGCCGTCTCACGGGCGGAAGATCGTCCACCACCACGATGGTCACGAACGCCATATTTCGCCTGATACGTGAAATCGGCATGACCAGGACGAAATTTATCTTCAATTTCGGAATAATCCTTGGACTTCTGATCGGTATTTTCGATCAGCAAACTAATTGGCGTTCCGGTTGTAACACCGTCAAAAACACCCGACATAATTTTAACCAGATCAGCTTCTTGACGCTGTGTCGTAAATTTTGACTGACCCGGCTTGCGTCGATCCAAAAAAATTTGAATATCGTCTTCACACAAAGAAATTCCGGGCGGCACCCCATCAACCACACAACCAATCGCAGACCCATGACTTTCGCCCCAACTCTGATACTGGAACAATGTTCCGAATCTGTTACCTGACATGAACCACCTCTTTCTGCGTGCTAAGTGTTCCCTGATCGATAATAGAAACGGTCAGGCGAGAAATAGCAACACGTTTTCCCGTAGCCTCTTCGGTCATATCCGTTTGCCAGACTTGTGTCCGCCGCCCGACATGCAATGGCGTGCAAACACCGATCACAAAACCTTCCGTCACAGCACGAATATGATTGCAATTAATCTCCAATCCGACTGCGCGATATTTATCAGGATCAATTGTCATCCACGCAGCAACACTCCCCAGCGTTTCGGATAAAACACAAGACGCCCCACCATGCAGAATTCCAAAAGGCTGAGTGGTGCGATAATCAACAGGCAAACGGCCAGACAGGAAATCTTCACCGACTTCGATAAATTCAAACCCGACATGCTGCCCCATATTTGCATTGCGCAAACCTTCAAGCGTTTCAAGCATATAGGGCTTAAACCAAATCATCTACGCCGCTGCTTCAGAAGATTTTGGTGCAATACTTTCAAGAAGTTGAGCCGTTTCAGCCGCCGAGTCAATCGCAACCATACCAACTGTATGGTATCCGGCATCAACATGGAGAACTTCACCCGTCACACCTGCTCCCAAATCAGACAGCAAATACAAACCGGAATTTCCAACATCCTCGATCGTGACATTACGTTTCAATGGAGAATTCAATTCATTCCATTTCAAGATATAACGGAAATCACCAATCCCGCTGGCCGCCAATGTTTTGATTGGCCCCGCAGAAATGGCGTTCACGCGGATATTGTCTTTACCCAAATCTGTGGCCAGATAACGGACAGAGGCTTCCAAAGCTGCTTTAGCAACCCCCATCACATTGTAATGAGGCATCACGCGTTCCGCACCATAATAGGTTAAGGTCAATAAGGATCCACCGTCTTTCATCAACGGCGCAGCACGTTTGCACACAGCCGTAAACGAATAAACAGAAATATCCATGGTTTTCAGGAAATTGGCGCGGGTTGTATCCAGATACAAGCCATCCAATTCGGCTTTATCGGAAAACGCGATGGCATGAACCACGAAATCCAATTTGCCCCATTGATCTTCAATCGCTTTGAACGTGGCATCAATACTGCTCTCATCGCTTACATCGCAAGGAACAATAAGGGTAGACCCCGTTTCCTGAGCCAAAGGCCGCACACGTTTTTCCAAAGCTTCCCCTTGATAAGTAAAAGCAAGTTCAGCCCCTTGAGCATGCAAAGCTTTGGCAATTCCCCAAGCGATCGAACGATCATTGGCGACTCCCATAATCAAGCCCTTTTTGCCCGTCATTAACGAAGAAAACGTCATGTAATACCCTTTTTGAATTTTTATTAATCTTATCCTGTCAAGAACGCTGTTATCCTACACATTTATGGAGAAACGTCCAGAAGGAAGACGCATAATTACATATTCCTTTAACTTTTTGATGTTAGGATAAGGCGAGCTTAAAGACAAACTCTTCAGGCAGTCTGGAACAATGGTAGACATAACACTCGATAAAACACAGAAATTTTGCGAACGATACTCGGAAGACCTCAATCATATTTTCCCGAATATAGAGTTACATTATATTTTACATTATCGAGGACAAAAAACCGAACAAGTTACAAAACTCCTACCACAAATACAAAATCATCCGGCTTTTGAAGAAGCCGCAGCTCTGCTCAAATTCAGGTCTCCCGGACACGACAATTCCGCTTTTTTGGGCATGGTCATTGGATTTAAGAAAAGCTTTTTAGGGATAAAAAAGACACCGGAATGTCTGGCCTTTGTTTCAATCAACCTCAACCAACACGAAACAGAAGAAGATTTACATTTTGCCATTCATGGCCTGACTGCACATTTTCTTGAAACGGTTGATTTTTATGCCCGCAAGCATGCAGGAACACAAAGCAACCAAATTCTGCAACCCAAAAGAAATAACATTTCGACTTGCCGCCTGAATTTAAAAGCTGATGTTTATAGTGTCCTCCAGATGACATTTCAGGGTTATGAAAGCGCAGCAGAAAGACTGGCTAAGAAAAGAGCCGAACACGCCCTGACACCACGAACAACCCATCCGGAAGAATTTCCCTACCCGATATCTTTGGACGTTACAAATTTTGCTTTGAAAAAATTCGCGTCCACACAAAAACGATTTTCAATTAACAACGCCTACACAACGGCACGTCATGTAGCTTCCAGCTTTGATGTTGAAAATATCGAAACATGGATCAACTTTGTAAACCCGTCTCAAACCATGGCTTGGAGCGGATATAAACCTAGTCAGATTTTAGGTTCTGCCATCAACAATTCATCCAATCCGTTTTTAAAATCTACGGCTCACATGATGGGCGAAATTTTAAACATTGAGCCCGATTCTGCAGAAAACCTACCCGGCGGATATAACCCCTTTGCCCAGCCGGAAGTCAATTTTATTGAACATGAACGCTCGGTTGAAGAAACATTCGAGATGGTTCTCATTCACGCAATGGAAGCAGACAGTCACCTCCCTCTTATCCACGTAGCAAATAACCAAAACGAAGGTCTTATCAAAGGGCGGTTTTCTGGGTGGTGCGCTCATGCATTGCAATCCGCAGCAAACGCTTATACCCACGCCTCATCACGCGGCATGCCCAGCGAACAAGCTGCACGCTTGGAATTCCAGAGCGCCAAACAACAAACAGGTTGGCGCGAACTGAACACTCTTGGTGAACATATTACAGGAGCGCATAAGAACGGGCAGGCCGTCACGCTCTCGGGCATTTCAAACTGGTGCGAACAAAATCCACAATTCAAAGCTATTATGGAATCAATCAATATAACCTTGGCAGATCCAGTGTTTACAAGAAAACTTGAAGCCTCTGCCGAAATGCCAACCCCGGGTCCAAGATTAGGTAATGCGCCAAAAAACACGCCCTCTACACCACGATTCATACCCCAAATGGCACCTGCCGCAATGCCAAACTTTGCAATCGGTGGCGGTATGTCGGGAATGGGTGTTTCTGGTGCCCCCCCTCCCACAACCAAGCAAATATCCTCTGACCAACTGGATTTCAACACAGCCAGTGAAGAATAATCCTGAAAAACGAAATAAAAAAGCCGCCTATATCAAGGCGGCTTTCTATTAATTCTAAAAAATACTTAGTTTACAATCTGCCATGATCCATCTGGATTTTGGCAAGCTCTGCCATATCCGGTTTGCTGACGACCATCAACGTAAATAGTCTGGCTGTACTCACGGCAAAGGCTACCTGACGTATTGCTATAACCTTCTTTAACCGGAGTAATCGTACCCGAGTGACCGCTATCAGGGTTGTTCCAGCTAATCGTCTCATTCAAAGGAGCGGAGTAAGCTTTACTCTGAGCTTGATTGGCATACATTCTATCGGCCTGATCGAGAGATTTACCCAACTCGCTACCAATCAATGTACCAAGCAAGGCACCGACACCAACACCAACCAACTGGCCTGTACCTTTACCAAACTGTGCTCCAGCAACGCCACCAAGGACAGCACCCGTAGCAGATCCAACCATTTGTTTATTGCCAGTATTCTCCATACAAGCAGTCATCGACAGCGATACTAAAACAAGCAACGCCAAAAATTTCATTTTCATCTCCGGTTCCTTTCGGTAAATATACATGTCCGCAATCGAGCGGCTTAAACTAACAACGGAACTATATAGACCTTTCCCCCACAAGAAAACATGACAAAATGCAAAAAATGTTAGAAATAATAATATGTCAATAAAAACCCCGATTGAACATTTTACACAATGGTACGAAGAAGCAAAGCAAAGCGAGCCCAGCGATCCAGACGCAGCCTGCCTTGCAACCATTGATTCAAATGGCATGCCAAATGCGCGGGTTATTTTGGTCAGAAAAATCGATGACCGTGGCTTTTGTTTTTTCACCAATTTGGAAAGCACAAAAGGCCATGAACTTTTATCATCACACAAAGCCGCGCTGAACTTTCATTGGAAAAGCCTAAAAAGACAAGTCCGCATTCGCGGAGAAATTTCGACTGTATCCAAAGAAGAAGCCGATGGATATTATGCCAGCCGCCCCTTGGGGAATCGGATAGGAGCATGGGCATCCTTGCAATCCCGCCCCTTGGAATCCCGTGACACGCTTATCCAGCGCGTAGAAGAATTTGAAAATAAATTCGGAGACGACCCACCAAGGCCAGATCATTGGGGCGGATTTCGCCTATCCCCGACCTCCATAGAATTCTGGCAAGAAGGAGAACACCGTCTCCACAATCGGCTTCAATACACATTATCCGGTGAAGATTGGAATTCGAAAGTCCTGTATCCCTAAAAGAAATTTTCTAAATTTTTTCTTGACAAATTCATATGAAAACAGACAAACTCAGCTACAGAAGCGGGATTTGAGGGGCAGCTTGCACCGCTTTATAATAAATTGCTAAAGCGCTATGGCTCATTTCCATACGCCCCAACGAAAACAAATAGATAACCGTTTTTATTGAGGTACCGCATGAGAAAATCAGCTTTCGGCGATTATTGGCCGCCTATCCCTTTCAGATCAGCGCCGTCCACCCCCCTTCCTAAACCACGAATTGCCTTGATTAACATCATGGACAACGCGCGGGGAACGGAGCGACATTTTCTAAGAACAATCGAAGCAGCAAATCCAAATGCATCTGTCACACTCTGCCGGATGGCCTGTGCAAAAAAAGATCATAAATATTTTACCGAACAAGACTATCTGATCGGCGAAAACTATGTCGATTGGCAAGACGTGATCGGGCATCACTATTTCGATTTGGTCATTGTTTCGGGGATCAATCGTGGAACACTATCCTATGAATATCTCGGAAAGGACTACCCTGATTTCTGGGAAGAATCTAAAATACTTTTTGAAACCTTAAGGTTGCTTCTGCACACAAAAGGCATCGGCCATGCAGCTCTTGTCTGCTGGTCTGCTTTTGCCGCAATGAAAACACTCTACGGCATAGAAAAAGGCATTCACCCACAAAAATTCTATGGCCTGTTCAACCATAAACTCGAAACGCCCAACCATCCCCTCATTCAAAATATTGAAAACAGAAATATACTAATTCCTCAGTCGCGGTCATCCTTTATGAAGGAAGAAGACCTCAGAACCGTTATTGCTGACCGATCAGGTGAAGTGGTCATGAACGGGCCGGATGGCCCCGCCATCTGGACTTTGGAACATGGCCGGATGACCTGCTTTATCAACCATCTGGAATACAGCTTGGACACATTGGCTCGCGAATATCAACGTGATAAGAAAATCGACGCGAATATGGCCTTCCCTCAGAATTACGATCCTGAAAATTATGACACCGCAGAAAACCGTGAAATTTTCGACCAGTTGTCTTTGGCCTGCAACCAGTTTTACAAAAACCTGATTAAACTGTCTCTAACGCCCTGCCAAATCGCCGTTCAAACAGAATTCTACGCGGGTCAAGGAGAAGGAGAAATGGCTCTGGCCGTAGGTTAATTCTTGTAAAAAAAGGATAAATCGCCTAAACCAAAGGGGATTTACAACTTTTTTTGCAAAGCAACAGAATAAACATGACGTGGACACCCGAAAGCTGGAGAACAAAACCGGCCAAACAACTTCCGACCTATGATGGCAATACAGAATCATTGGCCGCAGCCGAAGAAGAACTTCGCCGCATGCCGCCTTTGGTGTTTGCCGGAGAAGCTCGCTCACTGAAATCCCAAATCGCACAAGCCTCACAAGGCGATGCCTTCGTTCTGATGGGCGGTGATTGCGCCGAAAGCTTTGCCGAATTTGGTGCGAATAAAATCAGGGACACCTTCCGCATCTTGCTTCAAATGTCCGTGGTCATGACTTTTGCCGGATCAATGCCGATCGTAAAAATGGGACGCATGGCAGGTCAATTCGCCAAACCCCGTTCCGAAGACACGGAAACCATAGACGGCGTTACACTTCCAACCTATCGCGGAGATATTATCAACGGTATAGAATTCACCAAAGACGCACGCACACCCGACCCAATGCGGATGGTACGCGCTTACAACCAATCCGCAGCAACACTGAATTTACTCCGTGCATTTGCCAATGGCGGCTACGCTGATTTGCACATGATTAACAAATGGAATCTGGATTTTATTTCAGACAGCCCACAAGGTGAACGCTACCAAAAATTATCCGAGCGTATAGAACAAGCCCTCGATTTTATGACGGCCTGCGGCATGACCGGAGAAAAAATTCCACACATCCTCCAACGCACAGATTTTTTCACCTGCCACGAAGCACTACTCCTTCCTTATGAAGAAGCCTTAACCCGCGTGGACAGTACAACAGGCGATTGGTATGACTGCTCGGGACATTTCGTCTGGATCGGCGCAAGAACCAATCAGGAAGACCATGCACAGATCGAATTTGTTCGCGGCATTAAAAACCCGATCGGGATGAAATGCCCACCATCGACAACACCAGATGAATTGATCCGCCTGATTGACAAAATCAACCCTGACAACGAGGCGGGTCGCCTGACTCTGATCTCGCGCATGGGCGCAGGAAAAGTATTCGACCACCTGCCCCAAATGGCCAGACGGGTTAAAGAAGAAGGCCGCACTGTCACATGGATATGCGACCCGATGCATGGCAACACAACAAAATCATCGACCGGATATAAAACCCGCCAATTCAATTCGGTGTTAAGTGAAGTTCAGGATTTCTTCGCTGTTCATAAAGCCGAAGGAACAATTCCGGGCGGTGTTCACATCGAAATGACCGGACAAAATGTAACCGAATGTACGGGCGGCCTTCAGGATATACGGGAAGAAGATTTGTCCAACCGATACCACACCCATTGTGACCCGCGTTTGAATGCGTCCCAATCACTCGAGCTTGCCTTTCTTGTAGCCGATGAACTCAAATCTCTTCGCAAAGACAGAAAACAAAACATTTTGTCTCTTGCCTCGGAATAACAGGGGTTTTTATGACGGCTTTGGAAAAGCTACGATTTACACTAGCGCAAGTCAACCCGACAGTCGGAGATCTGGATTACAATCTGGATCTTATTCTGGATGTTTGGAATAAACATGACGATATATCCGATCTGATTATTTTTCCTGAAATGGTTTTAACCGGATACCCGCCCGAAGACTTGTTGCATAAAGAATCGTTCCTATCAGAATGCAAAAAAAACATAGAGTCTCTGATTACCCAATCACAAAAAAACAAATCAGCTATACTAATTGGCGCACCATTCTACGATGAAGAAAAACTTTATAACGCAGCTCTTCTGATCGATAACGGCCACACTCAATTAGTCAAAAAACATCATCTACCAAATTACGGTGTTTTTGATGAAAGGCGATATTTCATATCTGGACAAGATTCCGCACCACTTGATTTTCGTGGAACAAAACTTGGCGTGATGATTTGCGAAGATATGTGGTTTCCAAATATTGCTGCTAACCTCAAAAGCCAAGGCGCACAAATCCTGATTGTCCTGAATGGTAGTCCGTTCGAAATTGACAAGCAACAAATCAGACTAGCCCAAGCCAGAAACAGAGCCACCGAAAACCACCTCCCCTTGCTCTATATCAACCAGATCGGCGGGCAAGATGATCTGGTATTTGACGGAACATCTTTTGCATTAAGCGAAAATGGCGAAACACTATTGTCCTGTAAATCCTTCGAAGACGATATAAGAACTCTTGCTCAACCTTGGCATAATGAACACAACAAAGAAACACCTTTACCTTTGGAAGACTCTGCTATTTTCAAAGTGGCTACACTCGGCCTGAAAGACTATATGCGAAAAACCGGACAGAAAAAAGTTTTGATCGGACTCTCCGGTGGTATAGACAGTGCTCTGGTGGCCGTCATTGCCGTTGAGGCATTAGGCGCAGAAAATGTTCATGCCGTAATGATGCCATCCGTATTCACATCCAAAGAAAGTCTCGACGACGCAACCAATCAGGCAAAACGCCTTGGCATTACCTGTGAAACCGTTCCCATCACGGATATGGTTGAAAATTTCATAAAACAACAACCCGACACCTGTGGAATTGCCCATGAAAATTTGCAATCCAGATTACGCGGCCTGATCCTGATGACCAAATCAAATACCACGGGTGCAATGGTTCTAACCACTGGTAACAAATCGGAAATGGCTATGGGCTACGCCACGCTTTACGGAGATATGTGCGGCGGCTACAATCCACTCAAAGATATTTATAAAACCGGAATTTATAAAATCTGTACATGGCTGAATGCTACGCGCGACGAAATTATTCCAAAAAATATTCTTACCAAAGCCCCGAGCGCAGAACTCCGCAAAGACCAAACAGATCAAGACAGTCTCCCGCCCTATAACATCCTTGATGCCATTCTCGACGATTTGATCGAACAGGATTTAAGCATAAAAGAAATCATCGCCAAGGGCTTTGACGCGGCAACCGTCCAAAAAGTCGCAAGACTATTAAGACTGACAGAATATAAACGCCGTCAATCCCCGCCTGGCCCCAAAATCACATCCCGCACCCTGTCCCGTGATCGCCGCTACCCAATCACCAACGGCTACCAATAAAGACAGATCGCAAAAGACCGATTGAAACCCACCTTGAAATCCGATAAAGATAAGCCATCATGACACAAAAAGTTCGCGTTCGCTTTGCCCCTTCCCCAACCGGTATGTTACACATTGGTAACGTCCGCACCGCCCTTATTACATGGCTGTTTGCGCAAGCCAATAACGGCTATTTGCTGTTGCGGATCGATGACACGGATACCGAACGCTCGAAACCGGAATTCGAAGCCGCTATTTATGAAAGTCTGACATGGCTTGGTATTACATGGGATGAGCTGGCTCACCAAAGCAAACGCCTTGACCGCTATAACGAAGTTATTGAACAATTAAAAGCCGATGGTCGCCTTTACGCCTGTTATGAAACACCGGAAGAACTTTCCCTCAAAAGAAAGTCCCAACTTTCTCAAGGCCTGCCACCGATTTATGACCGTGGCTCGTTAAACTTGTCTGCAGATCAAAAAGCCAAATACCAAGAACAAGGTCGCAAACCTCACTGGCGTTTCCTGATGAAAGATCAACCGATTATCTGGCAGGATCTGATCCGTGGCGAAGTCCGGTTTGAAGGCAGGGATATTTCCGACCCTGTACTGATCCGTGAAGATGGTACGCCGCTTTATCATCTTTGCTCGGTCATTGATGACGGAGATTTCGGCATGACCCACATCGTGCGTGGTGAAGATCACGTATCGAATACCGCGTCTCACATCCAGATGTTTGAAGCCATCGGAACAACCCCGCCCCAATTTGCCCACCTACCCCTGATTTCAGACGCAGAAGGCGGGAAACTCTCAAAACGCTTGGGGTCATTGAGCATTATCCAATTGCGCGATGAAATTGGCCTTGAGCCTCTATCAATTTCATCCCTTTTAAGTCGACTGGGAACATCCGATCCAATCGAGGCCTATAGCACTTACACCCCCTTGATCGAAAATTTTGAATTTTCAAAATTTGGACGCGGGACACCGAAATTCGATCAGGACGAATTGCTCCGCCTGAATTCAAAAATCCTGCATGGTCTGGATTTCGACCACGCGAAAATTCGTCTGGCACAAATCGGATTGGAAGACATCACCGAAGATTTCTGGAACGTTGTTCGACCGAACCTCGAAAAAATCACCGACATCCGCGAATGGTGGACAGTCGCCAACGGCCCCGTCTTACCGATTGTGAATGACAACGACTTTGCGATAAAAGCCATTGAATTGATGCCTCCTGCCCCTTGGACTTCTGAAACATGGAAAGAGTGGACATCGGCGATTAAAACCGAAACCGGACGCAAAGGGAAAGACCTGTTCATGCCGTTACGCCAAGCCTTAACCGGAATGGATCATGGCCCTGAACTCGGTGATCTTTTGCCGCTTATCGGGCCTGAAAAAGCCAAAGCCCGATTGTCCAAACAAGCGGCATAGGAAAAAATCCATGCTAAAAACCACAACGCATGACTCAGAATGGCAACCAAAATACTTCGCCAGTATCACCGGAATATTCTGCGGACTGTATATTATTACATCAGTCCTAGTTCCAAAAATGATAGTCATCTTCGGACTGATTCTTCCTGCCGGAATTATAACATTTCCGCTATGCTGCATTATCACGGACTTGCTGACAGAAATATACGGGTTTAACCGCACTCGCCAGGCAATATGGGCAGCCTTAACCTGCACAATTCTATACGCAATATTTTCCCAGATTGCAATTATTCTCCCCTCTGCCAATTTTTGGGAACAAAACCAATCAGGATTTGAAGCCTACTTTTCCACATCATGGAGAATAGCCGCAGCAGGATGTCTGGCGTGGGTTGTTGGTGAATTTACAAATTCATACATCATGTCCCGCCTGAAAATCTTTCAAAATGCCAAACACATGTCTTTCAGATTTATCGGGTCAACTATTGTCGGACAATTTTTTGACACAACCGTTTTTATGACGGTGGCCTTTGCAGGGACGATGCCGTGGGATGCTTTCTTTATCATGGCCATAACGGGGTGGCTGTTCAAAGTCGGCTATGAAATTGTGGCTCTGCCTTTGTCCGTTCCCATTGCCAAATGGGTAAAACGCAAAGAAGGCGTCGAACATTTCGACAAACAGGAAATCTCACTGATATAATTTTCTAAACATAGTCAAAAAATCCCCCGAGAACATCTCGGGGGGACTATCCAACACCATAGGAATTCAAATCTCAATTAAACCGTTGTTTTAAGACGTTCCATACGCGAACGCATCATCATAGAAAGTTTTCGAGCATCTTCTTCGGTAGATTCAGGCCAAAACGACTTCATCGTTGCTTTATAAGCAACCGCGCGATGACCACACAACAAATCGAATAATTTCATTTTACGCACCGTATCCAGCTTGGAAAATGCTATAAACACGTCAAAACCCGACTCGACAGACGACTCCGCGCCAAAAGGCTCACCGTGAGGCGAAGAAAATTCATTCCTGTCAATCGGGGCAGCATCCATGCTCAAATCCTTTTTTTATTCCCACACAAGTCTCGATGTTAATATATAGTTAATAAACCTCTTTGTCAAATGCATTATGGTAATAAATTATAGTCTTCCCAAATTATTCTATTCCGCTATGTTCGCGCCTATGACCGGAACAAATAAAAACACGCTTAAACCTGACACACACAGCATTCCTCAACCTGTTATCGTACTGGTCAATCCGCAAATGGGCGAAAATATCGGCGCAACTGCCCGCGCCATGTTGAATTGCGGCCTGTGCCACCTGAGAATCGTCAATCCCAGAGACGGTTGGCCAAATGAACGCGCCGAAGCCATGTCCTCCGGCGCGCTGGATTTAATGCCTCCGGTACAAATATACCCAACCGTTGCCGATGCCATTGCCGATTGCCACACCATTTATGCGACAACTGCCCGCCCACGAGATCTGGTCAAACCGGTTTTAAATCCTCGACACGCCGCAAAAAATATAACCGAAACGATTAAATCAGGACAAAAAACGGCCATTCTGTTCGGCGCAGAGCGTGCAGGACTCACAAATGACGAAATCGCCTTTGCCCATAAAATCATCTCTATTCCACTCAATCCGGGGTTTTCATCTCTTAATTTGGGGCAATCCGTATTGTTGGTGGCCTATGAATGGTCTCAACAGGCTTTTGAAGCACCGGAAGAACACTTGCCAACTGGAAAAAGCCAGCCAGCAACCGCCGCAGAATTCAACAATTTCTTTAACCGTCTGAATGAAGAACTCACCAAATCGCGCTTCTATCGGGTGGATGAGATGAAAGATATAATATCAAGGAATATCAAATCATTATTTCAAAGAGCCAATCTAACAGATCAGGAGATAAGCACCCTTCACGGTATTCTGACAGCCCTCACCAGACAAAAAAACAATAACGAATAACTATATAAAGAGGAAATATAAAAAACCGCCTCGAAAGGCGGTTTTAAAAATTCTATAATACATAAATACAAAGGCCAAAAACTATCGGCTATAATATTCGATAACCAGATTTGGTTCCATTTGAACAGGGTAAGGAACATCTTCGAGCTTAGGAACACGAACAAATGTAACTTTCAAGCCTGATGGATCTTCAGCCAGAAATTCTGGAATATCACGTTCACCGGACTCACGAGCAGCCATAACCAAAGGCATTTGGCGTGATTTTTCACGAACTTCAATCACATCACCGATTTGAATCTGGTATGACGGGATATTAACACGCTTGCCGTTTACTTTAACGTGACCGTGACTAACCAACTGGCGTGTAGCAAACACAGTCGGCGCAAATTTTGCACGATAACAAACAGCATCCAAACGACGCTCCAACAAACCGATCAGGTTTTGAGAGGAGTCACCGCTCAAACGAATCGCTTCGAAGTAATAACGACGGAATTTTTTCTCGCCAACGCTACCGTAATAGCCTTTCAGCTTTTGTTTGGCGCGCAACTGCAAACCATAATCGGTCGGTTTACCACGATTTGCACCGTGTTGGCCTGGTCCGGTTTGACGGACATTATAGGGTGATTTTGCACGACCCCAAAGGTTACAACCCAAACGACGGTCAATTTTATGCTTGGCGCTAATACGCTTTCCTGCCATGGCAGATACTCCTTTTTTTGCTTTGTTGTCCCGATTACCAAAGGATTGAAAACAGCCTGTAAACAAGCCATTTCAACGCCCTCAAACACGAGGGACTCCTCGGGAATGCGGGGAATATAAGGATTCTGTAGAAAATGTCAAACATTTAGTCAAAAGGTTGTGACAATAATAACCACCGGAAAATTTAAGAAAAATCTTATTTTTACTTGCCATCCCCCTAAATTTGGGAATATGTTGCGCCCGCTAACACGGGAAATCCGCTAAATACTTTGAAAATTTAAACTCAAACCATCAGGTAGCCATCATGTCGTGCAAAGACGCTCTTATTCCAAACTCCATCCAACTTTCACCAGACCAATGCGTCAAAGACGCTCTCCTTATTCTGGAAGACAACCACATCCGCGTTGCACCAGTAATTGACTCACAGGGATACATTGTAGGAATGTTTGGCCTACACTCTCTTATGGAAGATCTTTTACCAATGGCCGCCCAAATCGAGGACGGCTTGGAAGATCTGGACTTTATTGTTGGAGGAGCACCAGGAGCCGCTAAAAAAATTCGCAAAATTGGCCCACAACTTCTTCGCAAACATATGGACAACGATATTGAAGACTTAATCTTATATCCGGAAACACCACTTCTGGAAGTTATCCGTCGCCTGACAAGAAACGGCAGCCCATTACCGGTCATTGATAAAAAAAGCAAAAAATTTGTAGGGCTAGTTTCCGAACAATCCTGCTTACATCGCCTCCATGAAATTCTTTTGGAAATCGAAAAAGAAGAAAATAATCAAGAACAAGAATAAAACACTACATTTAGAGGGTTAATATTATGAACGAACTTATTTTAGGCATTCCTGCCCAATACCTTGCAGTCGCGATAATGGGTATGGTTTACGCGGTGATTATCACCGAAAAAATGAATCAAGCCGTGATTGCTTTGGTAGCCTCATCTCTTGCCATTATTTTAGGGTTACTCAATCAGGAACAGGCAATTGAATCCATTGATTTCAACACTTTGTTTCTTCTGATTGGCATGATGGTCATTGTCGGCATTATGAAAGAAACCGGAATTTTCCAGTACATTGCGATTGTTGCCGCAAAATCGGTGCGCGCTAGCCCGCGAGGGTTAATGGCAATTTTGTCAGTCATTACAGCCGTATTTTCAGCCTTTCTAGATAACGTGACGACAGTCATGCTAATCGTCCCGATTGTACTTTTGTTAACGGAACAACTCAAACTCAAACCTTTTCCATTCCTTCTGGCTCAGATTATTTTCTCGAATATCGGAGGAACAGCAACCCTGATCGGTGACCCACCAAACATCCTGATTGGGTCAGCCGTTGGATTAAGCTTTACAGATTTCTTACTCAACATGGGGCCTGCAATCCTGTTTATTATGATTGTCATGCTTGGCGTGTTTGACTTCTTCTGGGGTCGTCACCTGACAACCTCGATGAGAGCACGCGCCCACTTGCTTCGCTATGAACCTGCAAAATCCCTCAAGAACCAAGCATTGTTAATCAAATCCTTTATTGTGTTGGCTTTGGTTATGGCGGGTTTCACGCTAGGACACAACTTCTTGCATATTGAAACAGGAACAACAGCTCTTGCCGGAGCAGCTTTGCTCATGTTCCTTGACGGTTTTGGCCATAAACTGACCGAAAAAAACAAGAAAGTGCATGAAGCCTTTCATGAAGTCGAATGGGACACCATTTTCTTCTTCCTTGGATTGTTTGTTGTAGTTGCGAGCTTGGAACACACAGGCCTGTTAGGTCTTGCCGCAAACATGATTACAGAACTGACAGAAGGAGACTTCACCAAAACCGGTATGGTTATCTTGTGGGTATCGACTTTCTTCTCAGCTTTTGTGAATAACATTCCGTTTGTGGCAACCTTGATCCCTGTAATTCAAAGCATGGGTGACACGTTCGGCCAAGGAGAAGCCCTGAACCCTCTATGGTGGAGCTTGGTTCTTGGCGCATGTTTGGGTGGCAACGGAACATTGATCGGAGCCAGTGCCAACGTCATGGTTGCCTCCTTTGCTGACCGTGCAGGCCACACAATCCCATTCGTTAAGTATCTGGGATATGGCTTGCCACTAACCCTACTGACCATCGTGTTTGCCAATATCTACCTGCTACTGGTCTATTTCCTGTAGCTTTGCTAGACTACGGGTATGAAAAAGATTCTTGCCTTGCTAACAAGCCTTTATGAAAGCGATACGCCTCGTGCGCATCGTTTTCATTACATTCTACTAACTCTCGATATTCTGACACTGATCTTTCTGGTCATCTCGACATTCTTCCATGGGAACAATTTCATAGAGGCTCTGGATATTCTGTTCGGGATTTACGTTGCGCTGGATTATTCGGCACGTTTTGCGATCAATAAAAAGAAAACGTCTTTCTTTATCTCACCACTCAATCTCTTTGATCTGGCCGTTGTTTTGTCTTTTTTGGCGCCTCTTATCGGAGAAAATTTAGCATTTTTACGTGCGGCTCGTGTTATCCGATTACTCAGATCCTACATCCTCATCAAAAGATTACGTGAAGATTTTCCACTATTTAAACGCAACGAAGATATTATTCTCAGCATTACCAACCTGCTCTTATTTATTTTTGTAATGACCCAACTGGTCTATGTGACCCAAGTCGACCACAACCCGAATATCAAACACTTTGTTGACGCGATGTACTTTACCGTGACCACATTAACAACAACGGGATTTGGTGACATCACACTCAATGGCAGCTCGGGAAAAGCCATTTCAATCATCATTATGATTTTTGGAGTGTCCCTGTTTATCCGGCTTATTCAAACAGTCTTCCGCCCCCACAAAGTCAGATTTAATTGTGAAAAATGTGGGCTTTACCTTCACGATCAAGACGCAGTGTGCTGTAAAGCGTGTGGTAACATTCTAAAAATCCCTGATGAAGGTCGGGTATAACTACGATTTTTGTTTCAGATATTACGGCAAAAACACAAGACCTGTTTTTCTTTCCAATGCCTCAAGCGCACCATGGCCCAGCATGTCTTCCAAAGGCACCATCACATCCACAACATGTCCTGTTTCAACGTGGCAACCAATCATGGTCAAACTGCGCCCCGTTGTACTAATCGCGGCAAAGTCACCGAAACGACGACGCGCGGCTAAAACATCTTTGCGGTAAGCTTTTTTGACTTCAGGAAGTTCGGAATAAGTGGCAACAATAAACCCACCTGCCTGCAAGACTTCGAAAGCCCGCGCAGCGGAAACCACTGAGGTTTGTTTTTTAAAATCTTTGCCCTTCATGTTTCCCCCATTGATTGATAGGCATCCCTGTTTTATTCGTTTTGCTCTCTCACTTTTCTTTGGCTTTCCGATTTCAATTGACCGCACGCCGCCAAAATATCCCGACCACGAGGACGACGGATCGGAGCATCATAACCTGCTCCTTCCAGAACTCGAGCAAACCCTTCAATCCGCTTCAACGGCGAACATTGAAAACCACTGCCTGCCCAAGCATTAAACGGAATGAGGTTAATCTTGCAAGGAATATTATACAAAAGACGCGCTAATTCCTGAGCATGGTCATCCGTGTCATTCACGCCGTCCAACAGCACATATTCAAAGGTAATCCGGCGCGATGCAGAAACACCCGGATAATTACGACAAGCCTCCAACAACTCTTCCAAAGGATATTTATTGTTGATCGCCATAATCTCGGATCGCAGCTCGTTATTCGGAGCATGAAGAGAAATCGCCAGATTTACACCCAATTCTTCTCCGCACTGGATAATTTGCGGCACAACGCCTGATGTCGATAGGGTAATATGACGTTTGGAAATTCCAAGCCCGTCAGGATGCATACAAATTTTAAGGGCTTCAGCCACATTCTCATAATTATAAAGCGGCTCACCCATTCCCATCATCACAATATTGGTCAGGTCTCTCGCCTGCTTCTCGCCCTGCGAAGGCCATTCCTCCAAAACATCCTTGGCATACATGACCTGCTGCAAAATTTCATGCGGCCCCAAATTCCGAACCAAAGGCTGCGTCCCTGTATGACAAAAGCGACAGGTCAGCGTACATCCGACTTGAGACGACACACACAATGTCCCGCGTGACGGAGTTGGAATAAAAACCATCTCCACCTGCTGGCCATCAGACATCTCCAATAACCATTTGATTGTTCTATCCCGTGATTTTTGCTCGGAAATAACCTTGGGACGATCAATCACGTATTTGTCAGTCAAAATTTGACGCAAATCCTTGGGTAGATTTGCCATATCATCAAAACTAGTCACGCCACGTTGATAAATCCAATTCCAGATTTGCTTGGAACGAAAAGCAGGTTGCCCGTCTTCCACCAATAACGCCTGAATTTGGGACAAATTTAACCCGACCAATTCAATACGCCCTTGCGCATCAAGGCGCGGCGCAGCAAATTTTTCAGCATGAGAAGAAATTCCCATTTCGACGCCCCTTTGGCTATATGTTAAAAAGATGGATCTTTATACATGATCTAAAAAAAATATGTAACTTTTTTGAACCAACCCCGAATACCACACGTAAGCAAAAAAGAACTAAAACAGTCTTATATACATAACAAAAAAGAAAGATAGAAGGTACTCACATGGCGCATATTGACGATCAAGGAACACAGAGATCAAATCTCGACTACATCCGGTCCTCGATGAAGGAGCCGATGTTGGAACGTGAACACGAAACCGAACTTGCCAGAAAATGGAAGAACGAAGGCGATGAACGCGCGATGCATGAACTAATCAGATCCTATACCAGATTGGTTATTGCGGCGGCAACAAAATATAAAAATTATGGCCTCCCTTTGGGCGACCTGATTCAAGAAGGTAATATTGGCCTCATGCAAGCGATCAGCAAATTTGAACCAGAACGTGAAGTGCGTTTTTCAACCTATGCCGCATGGTGGATCAGAGCCTCCATTCAGGATTACATCTTGCGCAACTGGTCGATCGTGCGCACCGGAACAACCTCCGCGCAAAAATCCCTGTTCTTTAACCTGCGCCGCCTCCGCACCAAAATTGACGGAGCGGCCACTGAAAACGGATTAACAGCAGAAGGCCGTGAAAAAATTTCGAAAATCCTTGGTGTCCGCATCAAAGATGTTGAAAACATGGAAGGCCGCATGAGTGGCGGGGATCAATCACTCAACGCCACTTTATCCGAAGACGGCGATGATGACTTCCAATCTTTTTTGCCAGACACCAGACCAAACCCCGAAGAGATTGTTATCGGGATCAAAGACTCCAGCACACGCTCGGCATGGTTAAACTCGGCGCTCAAAACATTAAGTGACCGCGAGCAACGCATCATCCGTGAACGTCATTTACAATATGACACCGTCACACTCGAAGATCTGGGAAAAAAATTGGGCGTTAGCAAAGAACGCGTTCGCCAACTCGAAGCCCGCGCCATGCAAAAACTCAAACAAAATCTGGAACCCAGAATAGGCAAAAATATACAAGACATGCTGACCGATGCAGCATAACTAAATAAAGTTTCATCTCCCCTAAAACTAAACCGGAAAGGACTTCCCTCTCCGGTTTTTTTTGCCAGTTTTGTCTTCCAAGTTTTGTCTTCAATGGTTTATCTCACCACTTTATATCTCTTGCCTGTAACAACACGACCAGTCGTTCCCAAACCATTCAACACACGAAACCATTCCTCGGAATGCCCGTCCACCTGCATTTGACGCGCCAAAGATCCGGCAGTATCCCCTGTTCTGGCCGTCACAAGATCAATTCGTGTAGGCTGAATAGTTTGTTTTTCCTGCGCACTCATATTGCGGAAGCTATAAGTGGCTCGTTTTAAGTTTTCAACCGTTTGACGGGAGGCCGATTTTGGAATAACCATTTGGAAGCGGACAAAATCCTGACCACGCCAAGCAATCGCCACCAACCGAATACTCGCCGGAGCATTATTGAATGTCCCGTCCACTGCCAAAGTCGCAGCAGGCATTCCGTTGATAGAAATGGATTCAGGTCGCGCCGCAACGGTTTTGCCCTGTAACCAATCCCGCATCAAATAAACCGAAGGATCAGACCCACCGCGCCCCCTGGCCATATTCATAACCATGACTCCCCCATCATCGCCCTTGGCAATAAACTGCTCGGGCTGGTTAATCGTCTCGTAACCGGATGGAACGGAAAACGAAATCCCCAAATCGGGATGATAAAAAGTATGATTGCGCACAAACCCTTGAGCGACATTATCTCCATAAATCATCCCACGTAGCTTGGACAGGTATCTTTCCTGACTAACTTCTTGCGTCGCATGGGGTGGATATTTTCCAGCATCTGTGGATGTTGCAGCAACACGCTCGGCCGTCACAGGGTGCGTTGAAAAGAAACTATTGGCTCGATCCTGACTGCCATCGGATTTTTTACTCACACGATCATGACGATCCAACTGGTTTAAAAATCGTGACATAGCAAAAGGATCATACCCCGCACGACTTAAATATCGGATTCCCAGTTGATCGGCCTGACTTTCCTGATCTCTGGAATAAGAACTCATATAAAGATTTGTTCCGACATTCAAGGCTTGAGACACCCCAGGAGTACCAGCAACCGACGCAATAATAGATGCACCCAAAGCGGTCAGAACACCGGTTGAATATCGCTCGGATTGATGACGGGCAGTAATGTGCCCGACTTCATGCGCCAAAACCGATGCCAACTCATCCTCATCATTTGCTAAAGACAAAATCCCGCGCGTCACGTAAATATACCCGCCCGGCAAAGCAAACGCATTCACCACCGGAGAATCCAATAAAGTGAAGCGATAGGCCACATCCCCCCGCTCGGTATTTTTAGCAATCCGCTGACCAATATCATTCACATAAGCCTGAAGACCCGGATGATTATAAACGCCGCCAAATTCCTTGATAACTTCCTGATGCTGCTCTGCTCCCAAAGCTTTCTCTTGGGACGGAGACATCAAACCGGTGAATTGCTTATCGCCCGTAGCCGGATTAACCGTACAGGCCGCTACAAAAACAAGCGTACAAATCGCAAATATAGAAATGAAAGGCTTGCAAAACCGTGTGTAATCCATAAATCTTAATCCCATGCAAAAAATTATATTATATGTCTTGTTGGCTATGACCAGTTTCATAGCACAATCCCGCGCCGAACAGGAACAAGGAAATAATCCCGCACGCCAAACTATCAAGGCGACTTCAGATTTTCAAGGTCTGGTCAAAACTCCCTTTCCCATATCTTTGGAAACTACAATTGATGGCACACATTTTGTTGCCACGGATAAAAAAATTTATGTCCTTCCGGATATTATGATTCCTGAACATACAAACATAGAACCAGAAACAAAAGCACGGCTTCAATCCTTAATGGACAACAACCGCTGCACATTCTATCAAACCCGCACCCCCGATTTGGGACGAATCAACCGGATGAACCAAACCATTGCGCATCTGGAATGTGGAAAAGATAAAATCTGGATCGAAGGACAATTGGTTCGGGAAGGTCTGGCGATTGTCTGGCCGACCATAGGAAATACAGAATTGATAGGAGACCTTCTTTCCCTTGAAAATAAAGCCAGACTAGATAAAATTGGTCTCTGGAAAGATGACACAATAAAAATTCAAGATGCCGAAAGCATCAAATCACATCTGAACTCTAAACAAATCATTCAAGCCAAAGTATATAACGCGTCTTTAACCAGGGACATGCTTTACCTGAATTTTGAACAAGACTGGAAAAAAGATTTTTCAATTGGCATTGCCCCAAACTTGCAACGCGAAATATCCAGAAAGAATATCAGCCTGCAATCTCTAAAAGGACAAACCATCAGAGTAAGAGGATGGGTCAGAGACTATAACGGCCCTTTCATTGATTTGGAAACCATTGACCAATTGGAAATTCTTGAAACATCACAAGAAAAACCAACTTCGAATTCAAAACCAGGCATGAAATCTATTTCCAATCCTGTGACACCGACAGTGGAATCGCCGCAAGAACCGGAAACACCAAAACCAGAAACAATAAAAGAGGGACAAGGTGACAAATAACCTCAACGCCTCCAGCCCAAAATCTTTAAGCTACGCCTCGGCTCTTCACCCACGCCCGATGCGCAACCTTTTTCCTCCGGTCACGCCCTATTCCCAAGGGTTTCTATCAGTTGATGAAATTCACACTCTCTATTGGGAACAAAGCGGCAATCCGGACGGCATTCCTATTCTGGTTCTACACGGAGGCCCTGGCGCAGGAGCAACCGCAACTCATCGCCGCTTTTTTGATCCCGAATTTTACCGCATTATTATTTTCGATCAACGTGGAGCGGGACGCTCGCATCCTCTGGGCAGCCTGAAAAACAACACGATGGAAGATTTAATTGCAGACATGGAAAAAATCCGTCTGCATCTGAAAATTTCCCGTTGGCATCTGTTCGGCGGATCATGGGGAAGCACTCTGGCTATTTCCTACGCTGAACAATACCCGCAAACTTGCATCAGCATGATCTTACGCAGTATTTTCCTGATGGAACAATATGAAATTGATTGGTATATGCACGGGATGTCAACCATCTTTCCCGAAGCTTGGGAAAGCTTTGCCGAAGGAAAAGATCAAAAAAATCTTTTAAAATCCTATTACGAAGACCTTACCAGTCAGGATGACCGCCTCTCGATCAGTGCCGCTTTGCAATGGAATGCCTATGAATCAACCTGCGCCTCTTTTTTTCCGCAAAAAGAAACACTGGTCTCCGATGAACAACGATACTACGCCCTCGCCATGGCAAAAATCGAAGCGTCATATTTTTACACACAGGTCATTTCACCCGAAAACAGTCTGCTCAAAAATATCCGTAAAATCAGGTCAATCCCCGCCACAATTATTCAAGGGCGCTATGATATGATCTGCCCGATGGCTTCAGCCAACAGATTACACTTGGCATGGCCGGAGGCCGACTATATTATCGTCCCCGATGCAGGTCATTCTTTCCTCGACCCAACCTTACGTACAAGATTGATCGAAACCACCGAAGCTGCAAAAACTTTAAGATAGAGTAGGAAAAACCATGAACTTTCAATCACTGAAAAATACAGATGTTACAGGAAAAATCGTTCTGTTACGTGCAGACCTGAATGTCCCCGCCAAAGACGGAATCGTGACAGACACAACGCGTATTGACCGCCTGAAACCAACCATTGACTACCTGACCCAAAACGGCGCAAAAACTTTTGTTATTTCCCACTTTGGCCGCCCGAAAGGCATCACGCCTGAATTCTCTTTGAAATTCATACAACCCTCTCTTGAAAAAAGCTGGGGTGTTAAAATCGGCTTTGCCGAAGATTGCATCGGCAATCCGGCAACATCCGCAAAATCTGCCCTACAAAACGGGCAAGTCACCTTGCTTGAAAATGTCCGCTTTCATGCTGAAGAAGAAAAGAACGACCCCAACTTTGCAAAACAACTTGCCAATTTAGGCGAAATTTATTGCAATGATGCTTTTTCTGCCGCCCACCGCGCCCACGCCTCAACCGAAGGACTGGCGCATCTTCTACCATCTTGCGCAGGATTTCTGATGGAAGCAGAACTCAATGCCCTCTCGGCAGCCCTTGAAAATCCAACACGTCCGGTCATGGCAATCGTTGGCGGATCAAAAATTTCTTCCAAGCTGTCTGTACTCGACAACCTCGTACGCAAAGTGGATTATTTGTTTTTGGGTGGTGGCATGGCCAATACATTCTTGTTTGCTGACGGAATAGAGATCGGAAAATCGCTATGTGAAAAAGACATGGTTGATGAAGCCCGCAAAATCATGGCAACGGCTAAAGCTGCCAACTGCCAAATTCTTCTCCCCATAGACCGCATCACCGTTGAAAAATTCGGAGAAAACGCACCATTTGAAATCCACGTAACAAATGCCATGCCAGCAGATCGCGAAGCGGTGGACGCAGGCCCTGCCACAATTGAAATGCTCAAAGAAAAACTGGCAAACTGCAAAACTGTTTTGTGGAATGGCCCATTGGGTGTGTTTGAAGTAAAGCCATTTGACCAAGGAACCAACGCAGCAGCAGCAGCCGTAGCCGCCCTCACACGTGATGGTAAAATTGTCAGCGTCGCAGGCGGCGGAGATACCGTTTCCGCTCTGGAACATGCTGGATGCATCGCTGATTTTTCTTACGTTTCGAGCGCCGGCGGAGCCTTCCTCGAATGGATGGAAGGAAAGCCCCTGCCAGGCGTCGAAGCACTTTCTTCCCCAAAAAAGGCAGCGTAAAGACACACTCTCTATACGCCTCTCCTCCTACAGAATTTTTTAAAACGCAGCGAATTTAACGTTGGCTGCGTTTTAGAATTTTTTGAGCCAACTCTTTATGAATCCTATCAAAATACAAATTAGCTTTGCTCACATCTTGCGCAGGAATATTGACCTGACCAGAAATAATCCGGCGGGTCATCATAAACATAGACAGAAAATCATTTTTTGAGATTCCGTTTGCTTTGGCGATAATAGCAAGCCCCTGGCCATTGCTTTGCTCCAAAAGAGAAATAACAACATCCGTATTCAATTTTGCAAACGCGCACATCTGGGCAACAAAAGATGAAATCTGTCCGCGCCCCAAAGTCCTCATCATTAAAACACAATCCAACTTGCCTTGTTTCATAAACATATCCGCAGCACGCAACATCGCCTCTGTGGGCGTATACGGACTACCACCGCGATATTCGGCAGAAAATTCGGATACAACATCATGCAAAACATTTTGGACAGCGGCAGCATCCTCTTGGGACATTGTAACGCCACACTTCAAAGCCGCCAAAGCTTTAATCTCCTGCCCGACATGAGCATAAATTTTTCGTGCAACAGATTGAGGAACATCTGAGCGCATTAAAAGAGGTCTGGCCAAATCTTCATCATTGGCCGCCATTTCTTCAAGAACACTCAACGCAAAATCAGAAAAAGAAATCGTTTCATTCCTGACCAGAACTTTTGCGGTTGGAACATCATGCGTTTCGGCCAAAGCATCAACAACATTTTCTTTAATTGCATGACGGGCAGCAATAGCTTGCCAGAACGTCGTATCGCGGGATTGGATGATATAAAGTAAATCAAGGTCATTCAGAACCGGACTATTCTTTATAATCGGTCGTGCAATCGAAATCTCTTCATTCAAAAGCTGCAAAAGAATACGCAAAGGAACATTGCTCAGCAACGACAACCGCTCAGCCATCGCAGCTTTCAAATCTTTTTCTGATTGACGCAACAAAGTAATCAGAACGTCTGTAATCATTTCACGATCAGAAACATGGGAAGACACAGCCAACAAATCAGTCATTTGCTGACAAACAATTTCACGATATTGTGGATCTTTATCAGAATGTTGAGCATATTCTTTATGAGCATCGTAGAGTCCAACGAGCAACGGCGAAATATCCGTCTCACGCTCGCACGCACCCATATCGATCTCCCCTTGCATAAAGTCATACTCCTCTGAATTACCAGAATTATATATTTGCATAGTAATTTACTCCAAACGCATCGCCATCCTATCCCGATACCGCCATCGGTGCTTTTTACTATATATTGTTATATAACCCTCTTTTATATACCCATAATCACATGAATTAGTTGATAATAGGTAAACACGCCTTCACACATTGCATTTTTACGCATCAATACACATAAATACTCAATGAAATTTTAAGATTTTTGAATTAGACTATCCTATTGGATCAACGACCAAGAGGTAAAAAGGATGAGTGCCATACCAGCCCTAACCGGCCAATCAAGTACCCCATTGACCCAACAGCTGCGGAATGACTCCGACTCAAGTACGGAATTCGGCCTAACCAACCGAAATACGTCAAGGGAACGCATTGCAAATACTCAGGATGCAGGAAAACAGATTGCCTCAACCAAACAAACAACCAGCAACGATCTGGTTTTGGCACCCAACCAATCCAATGACAGCCAACCCAAAACCAGCACTCAACGCGGATCTTTGGTTGATTTATCGGTCTAATAAGACAAAACAGTGTTGAATTTTAAAAGGCGAGAGGAAACTCCCGCCTTTCGTCATAAAAATGGCGATAACCGCGGCTTTTATACTTGCATCAATCAAGAAAAGCCCTTATAAGCACCCCTTACAGTAAAACTGTAATTCACATACAGGGCTGGGCAGATGAGGCCGACAGATCTCATTTTCCCTACCGGTGTGGCGGAATAGTCCGCCATCACATACCCTGTAGAGGCAAAACCGGAAAAGGAGAAAAAACCATGGCCATGCCAGACGTAAAAATGCGTGACTTGCTCGAAGCAGGTGTACACTTTGGACACCACACCCGCCGCTGGAATCCCCAGATGCGTCCTTTCATTTTTGGAGTACGTAACGGCGTTCACATTCTTGACTTACAACAAACTGTTCCAATGCTTGACCAAGCATTGCGCACTGTGCGTGGCATCGTTGCAAACGGCGGACGTGTTCTATTTGTTGGAACAAAACGTCAAGCGCAGGAAAAAGTTGCAGAATCTGCAAAACGCTGCGGTCAATACTACGTCAACCACCGCTGGTTGGGTGGAATGATGACCAACTGGAAAACAGTCACCAACTCGATCAATCGCTTGAAAGAACTGGAATCCATGTTCGCTCGCGAAAAACTTCCTTTCACCAAGAAAGAAGCTTTGACCTTACGTCGCGAAATGGAAAAACTGCAACTTTCGATCGGCGGGATTAAAGATATGGCAGGTCAACCTGACGCAATCTTTATCATCGACACCAACAAAGAAGACATCGCAGTAAAAGAAGCCAACAAACTCGGCATTCCTGTGATTGCAATTCTGGACAGCAACAGCTGCCCTGATGGGATTGACTTCCCTATTCCTGGTAACGATGATGCATTGCGTGCCATCGAACTCTATTGCGACCTCGTATCGTCTGCAATTCTGGATGGTATTCAGGCAGAAATGTCTTCCTCAGGAAAAGACATTGGCGAAGCTGAAAAAGTAGAAGTCACACTTCCTCCGGCTGCAAATGCAACGGAAGAAGCCGCTGCTGAAGATGCAACCAAAAAGGCAGCCGCAAGCGCTTAATGTAAAATTTAGGGAGGAGAATAAACATCTCCTCTCTCCTTTACACACAAAGACAATTTGAAAATTTAAACCCCGATAGCAAAAGAGGATGACATGGCTGATATTACAGCTTCAATGGTGAAAGAACTTCGTGAAAAAACAGGCGCAGGCATGATGGATGCCAAAAACGCTCTTGTAGAATGCAATGGTGATATGGAAGCATCGATTGACTGGTTGCGCACTAAAGGCTTGGCAAAAGCTGCCAAAAAATCCGGTCGCACAGCAGCAGAAGGTCTGGTTGCTATCTCTTCTTCGGAAAATGGCTTGGAAGCCTCCTTGGTTGAAATCAACGCGGAAACCGACTTCGTTGGCCGTAACGAACAATTCCAATCCTTCGTGAAAAAAGCAGCTTCTCTTGCTTTGACGACAGACGGTTCAACCGAATCCTTGGCAAACGCAGCCTTTGAAGCTGGTAAAAATACTGCCGAAGCATTGACCGCATTGATTGCAACAATCGGCGAAAACATGTCCCTGCGCCGCTCTACAAAACTGAGTGTCTCACAAGGTTATGTAGCATCATACGTTCACAATGCAATCGCACCAAACCTCGGGAAAATCGGCGTTCTGGTTGCACTGGAATCAGCAGCCCCTGTTGAAACTTTGCAAACATTGGGCAAACAATTGGCGATGCATGTTGCGGCGGCGGCACCTGAATTTCTTGACGCTGCCAGCGTTGATCCGGCCGCTGCCGAACGTGAGAAAAACGTTCAACGCGAAACCGCATTGGCATCCGGAAAACCTGCCGAAATCGTTGAAAAAATGCTTGAAGGCCGCATGCGCAAATACTTCGAAGAAGTTTGCCTGATGGATCAATCCTTCATCATGGATCCTGAAACAAAAATCGCTGCCCTACTTGAAAAAGCAGGAAAAGAAGCAGGAAGCCCGATCAAATTGATAGCATTCTCCCGCTTTGTTTTGGGCGAAGGCATTGAAAAAGAAGAGACCGACTTCGCTGCCGAAGTGGCCGCAGCCGTTAACGGTTAATTTTAACCCTATAGACATTCAAAAAGCCGACCATTTGGTCGGCTTTTTTATTGAACTTATACTTTTACAGCTCCAAACAACGCTCTACAACGACTGGGCGCAAAAGGACAGGGGCATTTGTTTTGATAACGCGACCACTACTAAAATCTACAGTATCAGGAAAGTCCTTATTTTTTCCATCACATGCTAAATATAAAGCTCGCCCATCTCTTGTGTCTTTCAATACCAGAAGACTACCATTCGACTCGATGAAATCACCTTTTTCTCTGGAAGAAAATAAATCATGAGGGGCAGAAAATCTTTGCCCCCCTGACTGAGGCACAAAAAGGAAGTCGCACATTGGAATCACCAATCCGGTTCGCTCACCTGGAGATAATTCGTCCAAACGATCAAGCAATGCTTCTTTGTACGAACCGACAGCACGATTATAGCTTCTCCTTAAACCACTTTTGGGAGAAGAATAGGAAAACCTTATGTTTTTTTCGCCATCAGGATCACAACAAAGACGCTCAGCATGCTCTCGAAAAGTCAAACGAAGACGATTACCCCGCTCATCACGAACATCACTCACAGCGGCATATAAATTATACGATTTTCGCCCGTCGTTATGAAAAAGAACGGGGACTGTCCCGAAATAAATACCTTTGACACCATCCTCATCTTGAATTGTCCGCCCCATGTCATTCCGGCCAAGCCCCCCGAATCTCGTGTGTCTTGATCCCGATTCTGCTACAGCTGAAGAAAATAACGCCATATTCATAATACCACCGCTCCTAATTCAACAAGATTGTCCTGAAAACAAAAACAAGACTAATTTAATACGGAAATAAAATTAAGTTGTCAAATTTATACAAAAAAATCGAAATCATTATCCACCACTATTTTTATGAAGCATAAAACAGCAAAAATTACGCTTGATTTAACTATAATTTCCCAGGTTTCACTCTGAATTCCTTGCAATTTTATGTTTGGATGCTATGACTATCGGGAATTCAAAAAAGGGAAAAGAGATGACCGCTGTGACAGCTATGAAAGAAACCCCCGAACAGAAACCCCAACTCAAATACAAACGTGTATTACTAAAAATGTCAGGCGAAGCCCTGATGGGGCCAAAAGAATTTGGTCTGGATCCCGACACAGTCGCCCGCATTGCTCAAGATGTCAAAGAAGTTGTTGATATGGGCATCGAAGTTTGCATCGTTGTCGGAGCAGGAAACATTTTCCGTGGAGTATCCGGTGCATCAAACGGCATGGATCGTACCACCGCCGACCACATGGGAATGCTCGGAATTGTCATCAACGCCCTTTGCGTACAAAACGCACTGGAAAACGTCGGCATCAAAACACGAGTACAATCCGCTATCCAGATGGATCAGGTTTGCGAACCCTATATCCGCCGTAAAGCCATCCGTCACATGGAAAAAGGCCGCGTAGTCATTTTTGCAGCCGGAACAGGGAACCCCTATTTCACATCGGATACAGGCGCGGCATTACGCGCTTCCGAAATGAACTGTGATTTGCTCGCCAAGGGAACAAAAGTCAACGGCATCTATACCGCTGACCCTTTCAAAGATCCCGAAGCCAAAAAATACGAACACCTGACTTATATGGACATCCTGACCAAAGATTTGAAAGTCATGGATGCCACTGCTGTTTCATTGGCACGCGAAAACAAAATTCCGGTTATGGTTTTTTCAATTCGTGAAACAGGAAACTTCGCAAAAGTCATGAAAGGGAATGGTGATTACACCATCGTCAGTGACAAATAACCCCATATAAATAAGCAATAAAAAAGGACAAGAAAATGGCTATTGATATGAACGATCTCAAAACCCGCATGCAAAGCACAATAGATATGCTGGAAAAAGAGTTTACCGGCCTACGCACAGGACGCGCATCGATCCACATGCTCGAACCCGTAACCGTTGATGTTTATGGCGCAAAAATGCCTCTGAACCAGATTGCAACAATTGGCGTTCCGGAATCCCGCATGTTGACCGTTCAAGTCTGGGATAACAACAATACAAAATCCGCTGAAAAAGCCATTCGTGATTCCGGTCTGGGGCTAAACCCGCAAGCAGAAGGCACATTGATCCGCGTCCCCGTCCCTGAGCTATCAACCGAACGCCGCGCCGAACTTCAAAAAGTAGCCGGAAAATACGCCGAACAATCGCGTGTTGCCATCCGCAATATCCGCCGTGATGGGATGGATACCCTGAAAAAAGCAGAAAAAGACAGCGAGATTTCCGAAGACGAACACAAACGCATGTCGGATGATGTTCAAAAGCTAACAGATCAATTTATAAAAACAGTCGACGACCTGTTAGCAAGAAAAGAATCCGATGTAATGAAGGTTTGAAACTTGAATACAACATTATCTCCAACCGACGCGCAGACTCCCACCCATATTGCCATCATTATGGACGGCAACGGGCGTTGGGCGGCTGCACGTGGACTGCCCCGCACCATGGGACACCAACGCGGCTCTGAAGCTGTCAAACGTACGGTAAAAAGCGCACAGGAAATGGGGATTAAATATCTAACTCTGTTTGGTTTTTCATCAGAAAACTGGTCTCGCCCTGAAAGCGAAGTCAAAGAATTGATGAGACTGCTACGCTCTTATTTACGCTCGGAAACAGCAGAACTTCATAAAAACGGAATTCGCCTGCGCGTTATCGGAGACCGCAACGGATTTGACCAAGACATAGTCGACTTAATAGACAATGCCGAACGCTTAACTGCAGACAACCGTCAAATCACATTGGTCATGGCTTTAAACTACGGTGGCCGTCATGATATTTTGCACGCAGCCCACACTCTGGCTGACTACGCAGCACGTGAAAAACGCAAACTATCCGAAGAAGAAGTCAGCGCCCTGTTCCCTCAATTCCTCATGACCGCAGGAATTCCGGATCCGGATTTAATGATCCGCACCAGTGGCGAACAAAGAATATCGAATTTTCTGTTATGGCCATGTGCTTATACCGAATTTGTTTTTACTCAAACCCATTGGCCAGATTTTGACAAAGAAGATCTTGAAAAAGCCGTAAAAGAATTTACACAACGTGACCGCCGCTTTGGCAACATCAAATCAACCCAGAGATAAGTCAGAAATTTCCCGATGAAACGTGCCCTGTCTTCTCTCTCTTTACGGATTATTTCATCTATTATTCTCATTCCAATGGTCATCGGCATAATGATTTGGGGCGGATGGGGCTATGGCATTTTATTGGCCGCCTGCATCGGCGCAGCCGTTTCGGAATGGATAAACCTGACCCTTAAAATCACCCCGAATCTCTTCAAAAGAATAATTATCGGCCTGATCGGCTTGATCTATCTGGAATTTTCATTTGTTGAAATGGCTTATCTGCGCCTATGGCTGCCGGATGGTTTTGAATGGATTCTCTTTCTTTTTCTGACAATATGGTCAAGTGATACACTGGCATTCATCATGGGAAAAAATATCGGCGGCCGCAAAATGACCCCGACCATTAGCCCCAATAAAACATGGTCGGGATATGTCGGTGCTTTACTCGGCCCTGCCTTCACACTTTCAATCTGCATCCACATTCTCACCCCGACCAGCCTGATTGAAAACACACCATCACTCATATCAACAATAATCGCAGGCGCACTTATGGGCATGGTAGGGCAATCCGGAGACTTGCTGATTTCCCTGATGAAACGCAAAGCAGGCGTTAAAGATACCGGACATCTTATCCCCGGACATGGTGGAATTCTTGACCGCATCGACGCACTTTTACTGGTGATTCCGGTCTATTGCGCTTACCTCGTCTATATCCATCCGGATTTTTAACAGAGGGAAATACATGGAACAAAAATCCATCTCCATCCTCGGATCAACAGGATCAATCGGAACCAGCACGATTGATTTAATTTCTCAAAATCCTGAACAATTCAAAATCCGTGTTCTAACCGCAGGACGAAATCTTAACCTGTTGATTGAACAAGCAAAAAAATTTGCGCCAGAATTTATCGCCATTGCCGATGAAACACTCTACCAACAATTAAAAGACGCCCTCTCGACAACTTCGATAAAAATCGCTGCAGGACGATCTGCGATACTCGAAGCCGCAAGCATACCAACCGACATCTGCATGGCAGCGATTGTTGGTATCGCAGGGCTAGAACCAGTCTTAACTGCAATCCCCCATACAAAATCCCTTGCGATTGCCAATAAAGAACCTCTCGTCGCAGCTGGAAAATTGGTTCTTGACCTAGCCAAACAACACGGCACAAATATCTTGCCAGTTGACAGTGAACACAATGCAATTTTTCAAGTCTTTGAAAATCATAACCGTACCCAGATTAAAAAAATCATCCTGACCGCATCAGGCGGACCGTTTCGCACATGGACAAAAGAACAAATAGCGATGGCCACACCGGAACAAGCGGTCAATCACCCCAACTGGATCATGGGACGAAAAATTTCGGTCGATAGCGCCAGCATGATGAACAAAGCTCTGGAAATCATCGAAGCTCATTATTTGTTTGATATACCAGCAAACCAGATTGATGTTCTGATCCACCCGCAATCGATCATTCATTCTATGGTTGAATACACAGACGGATCAGTTCTGGCACAACTCGGCGCACCCGACATGCGCACCCCGATTGCCTATGCCCTCGCCTACCCCGACCGTATGACCACAACCGGAAAAACCCTTGATTGGACAACACTTTCAAAACTGGAATTCCAACAACCAGACTTCAACCAATTTCCGTCCCTAGGCTTGGCTTATGATTGTTTGAAGTCCGGACAATCAGCCTGCATTGCCCTGAATGCCGCAAATGAAATTGCCGTAGAAAAATTCCTCAATAAAGAAATTTCCTTCGGACAAATTATTCCAATACTGGAAAAATCCATCCCCCACGCACAAGGCAGAACAGTATCCTCCCTCGAAGATATCATCGCTCTCAATCAGGAAATAAGAATCCGTTCCCATCTATGAGCGACTAGCCCGAAGCCAATCATTTATTGCTTGATAAAAAACATGATGATAAGCCATGTGCCGAGTAATAAACCCTTCATTTTTAAAGCTTTCAATTAAATCCAGACTTTCTTGCGGAGAATAAATACGAGTTGGGACAACCGCCAAACGCGTATTATGAAGGCCATCCCATTTGGAAATTTCAAATCCACATTTTTTCATTCCACTATCCCAAGTTGGATCACAATTTATCCAATCTTCGGTTTCAGGAATTAAAACTTGCAAAAACTGATGAGTGGTTTCTTCTACCATATATGGCAAAGACAATACTGCCTCAGGCAATGGCATATCTACCCAATTAAAATCACAAATAATCTGTCTGGTTTGCAACCCTTCGCGCTCAAGAAGCGAAGCCAACATCAAAGATTTTGTCGAACAACAATAATCCTGCTCTTCAGAGTTCAATGCTATTTTATAAGGAATATCCCTTATAAACTTAAATAAAGAAACGCGTTTTTCTATATCTGCATCTATATCCATATCTATTTTAATTTAAGATTTTGCAAAACCGCAAATGGGTTATCGTGATCCACAGCATCAGCAGAGAAGACACGAGATTCATAACGAGACTCTTTTTTGTCTTTCTTGCGATCATCAAATTTTTTCTTTTTGAATTTTTTATGCTCACCATCTTCGCTATCTGATTTCTTGGCATTCTTCGGTGAATAACGCTCTTTCGGAAAAGCAGGTTTATTCTCATGTTCAACACGCGGACGACGAGCCGCTGTGTCAGAATGAGCCTTGCCCCGTCGTAAAAAGAAAAAGTCGAGTTCAGGTTTTTTCTGCGGAGCTTTTTTCTCTGAAATTTTCTCTGCAGTTTTATCGTCCGTCTTTTCCTCTATTTTGGCAGCGTCAGAAGCCACAGCAAACAGATCAACTTGAGTTCCAGAAGCAGAAGCAGAAACAGGCAAAACCTCTATTTCCACAGCACCATCATTGGCGGCAACAGGTACAATCTCTTCAACTGCTACCTCTACAACGACAGGTGTTTCAATATGCTTATGCCCCATCGCCTCCAGAATGGCGTATAAATCGGCAATCGGGCAACCCATCCATTCAGCCATACTATGCTGAGCCTGAAACTTTCCGCCTTTTGCTCCGTCATAAACCGCGTTAATTACACGATCAAGCATATCGATCCGAATAACGCGTGGGCCATAAAGTGGATAACCAATTGCACGATAAAAATCAGGGTTGGCAGTCGTCACATCAACCACAACCGACATTGACCCGTCCTTGGGAACAGGAGCAGGCAACGGCGCGTCATGAGACAAACTCCACAACAACCCGCGCAAACGAACAGCAGCAGGCTTGTTCAAATCAGGAATAAACACCAGCAAAGGCCCCAAACGAACCTTTTTATCCCGCAACATTTTGCGCATATCGGTATCCAATTGCGCAATTAAATCTTCAATTTCTCCACGCGGAATAATTCCGACACCAGCAAACAGTTTCAAACAAATATTTCTGACAATTTCCGGCTGTTCTTCTTCCGATATCAACCCAAATAAAGGCTCAAGAATTGTATAAATATGTGCCTTCAACCATGTTGACACATGTTCTTTTACGGCATCACGATCTTCACTTCCCAAATCGCGGCTCTCAAAAATCTCCACGTCAGGAATCAATAAGCTCTCGCCTTTACGAACAATAGCCAATGGTTCACCAGGCAAAGGATTGGTTGAATCGGACTGGTAGAAAATTTGCCCATCATCCTGAAGGGTAAATTGTTTCGAGATAGCTGACAAAATCATGGTCGTTTTTATATTTCCTCAAAAGACTGAACAGCAAAACTTATAGCCCCAAAAACCAATCAATCCAAGAAAAAAGCAAACAAAATGGCAGAAAAAGCCAAATATTTTTACTCTGGATCAATCAGGCAAAAGCCTGATAAACTCCCTCAATAAATTTCAACATTCCAATCTGGATGAAGGACAAGAAATGAAATCTGTTTTCCACAACCTGATGCTAACAACCCCGATTGCCCTTTTACTCCTCCACGCGACGCCCTCTTTGGCCGCGATTGATGAACAAGGGGCACAGAACCTTAAATCATTGATTCAGAACTATATTCAAGAACAACAGACCCTTTCATCAACAGACGGTGTTGAGCTAAAAACCCAAGGAGACCTTACAATCTCTCCGAAAGACACCTATTATCAAGTCAGCCTGCCACACCTGAAAGCTCAATATCCTGACAACAGAATCGTTGATTTGGGAATAATTACCATGAACGCAATGCCTGGAAAAACGGGGGACGAATGGAACGTATCAATCGCCCTTCCCAAAAAAATTACATCAACATCCAGCACAGGAGCAATAACTGATATTAAAATTGGACATCAAAAAACATCAGGAATTTGGAACGTACCACTTAACTATATGACGAAATACAATGCCGAATATCAGAATATTGACATTGCGACCCCCGCCGAAGATAAATCCCCTCCCTTTAAAACCACCATTAACCTTTTGAATATAGATCAGAATTTTACTGAAAATACAGCAACACACACATGGTCAGGCCCCTTAAATGTTATCGCCAAGAATGTATATTTTGGAAAAAATGAAAAAGAAAAACTGACTCTGGGTGAAGCCAACATAAAATACCAAATTTTCGATCTGGATATGACCTCTTTGAAAACTTTCCAAAAAAACATAAAGGAAGCACAAGGAAACAAAACAAATTTCACAAATATTGGAAACAATCCGATGCAAATACTCCAGATATATGATGTCATCGCCAATAATTTTGAAACTCCGATGGGGGCAATAACTTCTAATTTAACTATCAAAAATCTGGAAATCTACGGCCTTAAAGTTTCAACAGAGCAACCTGAAAACCTACCCTTCAAACTGGCCTCTGCCCATTTCGGTTTTGATGCCGACATGCACGCTCCCCAAAACGTAAAAACAAATATTCGCTTTGGCTTTTCCGATCTAAAAACACCTTTTGAAGACACAAAAAATCTAACACCGGACAGTATAGATCTGGACATAAAGATAGGCAACATACCGTTACAGGACATCATCGCCAACGGAAGGAAACAAATAGGCATTCTTTCTGCCACTCAAGCTGGAGACAAGGAGCCTCAAGAAAAAACACCTGAACCGGTCAAGCCTTTCTCGAAAATTCTTGGTGATGCGGGAACCAACGCCAATCATAAATTCCACATAAACACGCCGTTAATAAACGCCAAAGGCGAAGGAACAGTCCGAGCAACATCAACCAACCCGATAGGAATAGCCTCCGATCAAACATGGGAAATAACCGGTTTAAATGCATTGATAGCAGAGCTCAATTCAAAATCAGCAAGCAACCCAATGGGGCAAAACGTGACAGGTCCTTTGGTCATCCTTCAAATGGCCGGACAAATTTCACCGGACAATCCGGATACCAGAACCTACCATCTTGTGATGAGCGATCAAGGGAACATTACAATAAACGGAGCCGATTTTTCCGCATTAATGGGCGGCGCTCCCCCGCCCCAATAAAAACCCTAAAACAGAATTTAAACATTTTAAACCCTGTGGCGTAGTCCGCAGGGTTTCTTTTTGATCCTCCAGAATTCCGCCATCTATTAAATGTTGAACAGCGCACATATCCAGAAAATCAGAAACCTCGGCATAATGATCCGAAGAAATCTGCATGACCAGTCTTTCAAACGGTATGCCTTCCCGAAGTCTCAACCCCATCATCAAACATTCCTGAAAACGAGATTCGACACCCACTGCTTCAAAATCCAGTGAACCATGCCCTGACTCATCCACTCGCGCCAGCCAAATATCCGGTGAGCGATGATCGCGCGTTGCAAATTTTTGTCCATTCAATGTCACACGACCATGAGCCCCGGGGCCAATCCCCAGATAATCATCATACCGCCAATAAATCAGATTATGCCGCGACTCTTGACCAATTTTCGCATGATTGGAAACTTCATATGCAGGAAGACCCGCACAAGTCAAAACCTCTTGCGTCACATCATATAAATCAGCAGCCAAATCCTGCTCGGGAATAATAAATTCTTTGCGGACATGGCGCGTATAAAAAGGAGTCCCCTGCTCGATGGTCAATTGATACAAAGACAAATGCCCACCAGACAGAGTCAATGCCTCACTCAATTCCTCATGCCAAGCCTCAACAGTTTGATTGGGACGAGCATAAATCAAATCAAATGATGTCCGGTCAAAAATCCGTGCAGCGTCTCGAATAGCCTCTCGTGCCTGCTCTGGATCGTGCTCCCTACCCAAAAATTCCAAATCATGGGCATTTAATGACTGAACCCCGATTGAAACCCGATTAACCCCCGCCGCACGAAAGGATTCAAACTTTGAAACTTCGAACGATGTCGGGTTGGCCTCCAACGTTACTTCCCAATCAGAAGAAACATCCCAATGCGACCGAATAAAATCCAGAATAACCCGCACAGTTTCAGGTTCCATCAGTGAGGGAGTCCCTCCACCAAAAAAGACAGTGTCAACAACTCGATCCCCCGTCTTGTTAAACCAAAAGGCTAAAGACTTTAAATACGCGGCACGCCAACGTGAATGATCGATGTTGTTATGAACATGGGAATTAAAATCGCAATAAGGACATTTCGATTTACAAAAAGGCCAATGGATATAAATTCCGAACGCCATCTATTCCAGAATTTTTCTAAAATTTGAAAAAGCTTTAGCGCGATGAGAATAAACTTTTTTCTCTTGTAAACTCATCTCGCCAAAACTGCGCTCATCCCCGTTTGGCACAAACATCGGATCATATCCGAATCCGTCAAGCCCTCGCGCAGGCCAGATCAATTGCCCTTCGCATCTCCCTTCAAAAACCTGTTCCGTTCCATCAGGTAAAACAAAAGCAAACACAGAAATAAAATACGCCGACCGATCAAGCGCATCTCCCATTTTTTCATGAACCAATTTCATGGCCTTGGAAAAGTCTTTTTCTGAACCTGCCCAATCCGCAGAATAAACGCCCGGTTCCCCATTCAACACAGTGACGCATAACCCGCTATCATCTGCTAAAGCCGGCAAACCAGTTTTTTCACAAACATAACGGGCTTTAATCAATGCATTGCCGATAAAATTATCTTCGGTTTCCTCAGGAGACTCCAAATCAAAATCATCAGCTGATTGAACCTCTATGCCAAACGGAGAAAGCAGATCCGACATTTCGGCAACTTTTCCTTTATTGTGAGTAGCCAGAACAAGCGTGTCTATCTTCATGATGAATTATGCCGCCACAGATTTTTGTTGAAGCTCTGCCAGTTCAGCACAACCTTTTTTGGCCAAAGAAAGAAGCTCGAGAAACTGCTCTTCACTAAACGGATCTTTTTCTGCAGTCCCCTGAATTTCAACAATCCCCCCTTTTCCGGTAATAACAAAATTGGCATCGGTTTCGGCATTGGAATCCTCGGCATAATCAAGATCAAGTGCCGCTTGGCCTTGATAAATTCCGACAGAAATTGCCGAAATACTATCTTTCAAAGGCATTTCTTTCAAAAGCCCCAGCGTTACCAAATATTCAAACGCTTTATATAAAGCGACATAACTTCCGGTAATCGCTGCCGTTCGAGTCCCACCATCAGCCTGAATTACATCACAATCCAGACGCACTTGACGCTCGCCCATTTTTTCAAAATCAACAATGGCACGCAAAGCCCGCCCGATCAAACGCTGGATTTCCTGCGTTCGCCCTGTTTGTTTACCACGGGCGGCCTCACGATCTGTACGCTTGTCTGTCGCACGAGGCAACATGCCATATTCTGCTGTAACCCACCCCTTACCTGAATTTTTCATCCATCCGGGAACATGTTCTTCAACCGTTGCTGTACACAGAACATGGGTGTCTCCGAATTTAATCAAGCAAGACCCCTCAGCGTGTTTGGACACGTCACAAATAATATCGATTGTACGAAGTTGTCCGGAATCCCTACCGGATGGTCTTGAAGCGGTCATAAAATCTACCTTTGATCTGATCTATGCATGTTTGAATAAACAGCATCAAAACGGCAGATGCACCAAAAGTCAAACTTGAAATACGCTAAAGTCCAGAAATTAATGATAAAACTGTATCCACAGTACAAAAAGGCTGGAGGATAAGGAAAATATCAGCCCATAATGAGATGGGAGACTGGGCGAGTCGTCAGCTGCCAGCTTGATCCCGAACAAAAACGCAAAAACACCGATTAATGTCCAAAAATCATCGGCGCTTATATCCAAAGGTGAATAACTAAATATATCTCCCATAACCACACCTATCTCATAATAAAATTATAAAATAGGGAGATTTAAGGATGTGCTAAAGATATTTTGGATTTTATATGCATTTTGTGTACACATAAAAGAATGAATGAGCGGTCTTTAAACATTTTCAAATTGATTGTCGAGGAGTACCTGAAAAAAGGAACTCCGGTCAGCTCGGAAGCATTGAAGATGGCAGGCATAGACCTTTCTCCTGCCTCTATTCGCAACGTCATGGCTAAATTGGAAGACAATGAATACCTGTACTCGCCCCATGTCTCTGCCGGACGTCAACCAACTGAAAAAGGGTTGCGCTTTTTTGTAGATCGCCTGATGACGATACAAACTCTTGCCCCTGCCGAAATCACTTCTATCCAAAGTCAAATTTCCAGAGCCGAGCAAAACACAACCCCACTTTACGAACGCGCCAGCACGATCCTCTCTGGCCTGTCCTCCTGTATTGGCTTGGTAATTGCACCAAAAAAAGATCGTCCTATTCGTCAAATCCAGTTTATCGATCTTGAACCACGCAGAGTTCTTGCAATTATTATTATGCAAGACGACACTATTGAAAACCGCGTAGTAACAATGGGTCAGCCGGTAAGTAAAGAAGATCTTGAAAAGCTGGCGAACTACCTCAACGAACATCTCTCAGGAAAAACAATATCCGAATTTCAATCAACACTCAAAAAATCCGAAAGAGACGATGAACGCAGATTGCAGGAACTTTCAATCTTCCTATTTGAAAAAGGCATTATTCCTTCCATGGTTTTTGACACCGAAGGACATACTTTCATCCAAGGGAAATCCCACCTCTTTGAAGACCTGCAAGCTCAAAAGAAAATGGATGAAATCCGTGAACTTCTGACCTTCCTCGAAGAAAAAAGAAATCTAATTGAAATTATGTCAGCTCTGGAAACCAGTCAAGGCGTTCAGATATTCATCGGCAACGAAAACCCAATTCTGCAACAACCGACATGGTCGACCATTATCAAGGCCTATCACGATCCAAACGGACGAATCATCGGCGCAACGGGCATCATTGGCCCGACACGTCTGAATTACGGCCAAATTGTCCCGATTGTTGATTACACCTCATTTTTGATGGAAAAAATGATAAATACCCCCTATCAAGATCACGATATTGAGCTAAATCAAAACTGAACTGTTAATCATTCCACAGCTCTTCTTGATTTTGTTGGCCACGTTGCCTATTCTCCGAACTGATCCATATTTTAAATAACAACACTTTACGTTTGCACTTATACAGCCATGACCATAGACAATACAGCCGAACCCATCCAACCAAAAAACGAAAAACCCGAAGGCTTTACTGACCTGACAGGCCCTGCTGCGTTTAAAGCTCAAGCCAAGAAAGCAGACACTTCAACTGAAGGTGAGGACAACACTCCAAACGATCCGGAACATACCGACCATGACATAGTCGCAAAACTGGAAACCGCACTCGGGGAAACACGAGACCAATTGCTCAGAACAATTGCAGAGATGGACAATCTTCGAAAACGCTCAATTCGTGAACGCGAAGATGCTATGAAATACTCGATTTCCAGTTTTGCACGTGACTTGCTTGACGTTGCCGATACATTCAAACGCGCCCTTGAATCAATCCCTGCAGATTTACGCGCCGATGGACGAATCAACCCTTTGGTTGAAGGAATAGAAGCCGTAGAACGTGTCTTTCTCACTTGCTTTGAAAAAAATGGCATCCGCAAAATCGAGCCGATTGACGAGATTTTTAACCCGAATTTCCACGAAGTCATGTTCGAAGCCCCGCTTCCGGACAAACCAAGCGGTACAATCATCCAGATCATAGAACCCGGATATTTACTGCATGACCGCCTGTTACGCCCAGCTCGTGTTGGTGTCTCGAAATCCGAAACTCCATCAGAAAAATTAACAGAAGGGCTGGACACACAGGCTTAACCTGCCCCCCCTTTTTAAACAGAGGAAAACATTAAGATTATCAATACAAAATAAATTTTTATGCTAAACTCGGGAGCAATTGTGTTGTTTTAATTACTTACGCTGTAATCAAACAAATAAGCTTTGCCAAAAAGTTAATTGGTTTGATTATACTTTAGGAACCAAAGCCTATGTCTCTCCGCATCCCATACCACATCCCCTTAACTGCCTATGTTCTCTGCGTCCTTTTTTCGGCCATTCTTTTGGTTTTTTCGGACTCAACAGCAATGGCTGCTGATAATTCGTTTGTATATGGTCAAGAACAAGATGCGGAAGATCTCTCAAATAACACCCAGACCAAAATACAAACCCTTTTCAATAATCTCGAGACCATAGGCAGCTCTTATAATGGCGGCGGAAGCAATGCCGCAAGCATGGCCGCTCTGGATAGCGGATGCCACGCATCTGTCGAAATGTTCTTAAAAACAAATCTCGTCAATGACTTAATGTTGAATGCTCAAGATATGCCTGACCTCAATTTCAGTGGAGCAGAGTGGGTAAGCAATAAAATTGATGGACTAAGCGTGCAGGCAAAAACTGCTTTTTGCAATATGTTAAAGGGTGAGGGGCTGGAATCTGTCAATTGGGAACAAAAAATACAATCAACAGTCCGCGATGAAATTTTCCCGATGCTGATGATGAGTGGCGTTGGCATAGCCAACCGAAGCCAAATCCCCTTCCTGACCCATCTGGAAATCGAATTGGGAACGAGTGATAACGACCTCATCAGTTCGATCACAACAGTACAGCCCCTTTGGCAAGACAAAACCAACCAGCACCACGTCTTTTCACAACTCTCCTATTATAAAGCGCCAAAAGAACTGAACGATGAAGGCTTTCGTATCAAACACGACACAATCAATGCCGGCTTGGCGTATAGATACCTGACATCCGATCAAAAACATCTATACGGAGCTAATATATTTTTCGACCACGCCCCCAAAAGCAATCACAACCGTATGAGCTTGGGCGTCGATGCCAGAACCAGTCAATTCGGGGTCTCTGCAAACAGATACATGCCACTTTCGACATGGAAGAGTCTTGACCAATACTATGAAGAGCGCGCCGCAGCTGGCTGGGATCTTGAATTTCGCGGACAAACTCCCGAACTTCCAAGCTGGACAGCCATCTTGAAAGGTTATCAATGGGACGAACAAGATGACGGCAAAGATTTATACGGAACAACCGCTTCGATTGAATATTCCCCCGTCCCGGCCTTAGCCGTTCGTGTTGGCATCACAGATGAATCACAAAGCGACCCCTCTTTGGAAGCGGCCTTACGTTTTGTCTACAGATTCGACCAACCAGAAGGCCTTCAATGGAGACAAAAAACAGCTCTCACTCCCGTCTCGGAACTCGTATATGAAAAAGTTCATCGCGAAAATATAATTCGGACAAAAGTTCGCAGAAAAGCATCTTCAAAGCTAACCGTTACCGAAACAACGGGAGCGAACTTGGCTGTGGAAACAGCAAAGGGCAGCTCATCCCTCTTTGTCGGTCAAACACTTTTGATGCCTGTCACAGTAACAACCGCCAATACACTAGGGGCAGTCGCCCGACTCCGCTTCGCAAAAGGCGCAATTTTAACATTGGGACAAAACACTCAGGTTACAATTGTTCCAGATCTCATTACTCTGGTGACAGGAACAATTCAATTTGTCTCTGACGGCGTTATCAAAAATATCGCTGTTCCGGGTGGAACAATAGAACTGCACGGAACCGACATTGACGCTGTCTCAAATGGTGTAAATTCCTCCGTTCGGGTCAGAGACGGGTCAATCACCCTGACTGGAACAGCATCAGGTTCAGCAACAATAGGCGCCGAAGAAATGGCAGAATCTATTGTTGGTGTTGTGGGAACAGTCGCCATGGGCAGCCCGAACTACATTACACATACCGATACTGTATCAAATAAAATTGACTGGGTCGCCACACCACAAACAGGGCCAAAAGTTTCCCCTTACCCATACGAAGCACCACGCATTGTCTCGGAAAACCTGACCCCTGGGCAAACAATTGTCATTGGAATTCGCTACAATACCGAAGTGGTGGTTTCAGGCGGTGTGCCATTTATGAATATCGTCATCAACGGCAATGCGGGAACAGCCCCGCTGATAGCTGGGAGCGGAACGAAAGACTTGTCTTTTGCCTATACGGTTCAGGCAGCTGATGGTGGAGCAACAACCATCACAATCTCTGACATTGATATAAATGGCTCAACCATCATGGGCAACGGGAAAAATGCGGTCACAACAATTGCCGATACTGTATTGACACTCAGTGGTGCGGTTGCTGATGTCACGGCCCCTGCCGGATATGCCGTAGCTTTCTCAACATCTCCGGTCAATATTGCAAATGTCAGCGCCGCAGGATTTGACATCACGACAGCGGAAATTGGGGCGACATACAACTACACAATTTCCAGTTCGGGCGGCGGAACAAACGTCACAGGATCAGGAACAATTTCAGGAGCAACCGAAAATATTACGGGACTAAATCTCTCTGGCCTGAACGATGGCACATTAACAGTCAGTGTAACGCTAACCGATCCATCATTAAACGTTGGAGCCGCCGCCACGAACACAGCCACCAAAGACGTGGTAGCACCTTATATTTCTTCAATCACCCCTCCGGCCAATGCAACCTATGCCCCATAGAAGAACATGAAATTTAAAACTGCAATTTTCCTGATGTTACTGTTCGTCATTCCACATCATCAGACCTTGGCGGCACCACCGGATTTGAATTTTACAGTCAACATGAGCGAGGCCGTGACAGTCAACACAGGGGGCGGAACACCGCGTATCGCGGTAGATGTCGGGGGACAAACCCGCTATGCCTCCTACGCCAGCGGATCAGGCTCAGCAGCATTGACCTTTGCCTACGCCCCGACCATCGGCGACCTTGATCTGGATGGCATAGCCTTGTCTTCTCCGGTTGATCTGAACGGCGGCACCATCACAGATTTGAACGGCAATCCTGAAACCAATCTGACCTTTACCGTTCCCAATACCTCCGGCATTAAAATCGACTACCCATCTTTGTCGATGGATTTTATCTATGATGCCGATGGACGCTATACCCTCAACGGTACAGCCTATAACGACCTCACCTCTTTCCTTAGCGCATCGGGTGGAACCTTCTCCCGCGCCACTGTTGGCACCTATTTTGATTCGTCGGGCGTTTTGCAAACTGCCCCGTCAGGAACACCCCGCTTCGACCACGATCCTGTGACCCATGCTCCAAAGGGGATATTGATTGAGGAAAGCCGAATTAATTTACAGACTAGTTCTCAGGATATTGGAAGTTGGTCATACGTAGGCGCATTCAATTCTGGAACCATCCTCGCTCCAGATGGAACAAATACTGCTATCTCAGTTACGAATACGCCAAACGTTAACTCGTACGCTTATGCTCCTGTTGCTGCAATAGCTTATTCCACAACCTATACACGTTCAGTTTTTGCTAAATCAATTTCTGGAAACGGCACTCTTGTCTTTGACAATAATATTGGTGGGGCCTCTGCAGGGGCGTATTTTAATTTAAATACCGGAATTGTAACAAGCGCTTCAGCTGGATCAACGGCCAGTATTACAAGCATTGGGAATGGTTGGTATAGATGCTCTCATACTTTTACCATGCTCTCTTCTGGAGGATTAAGCTCTAGAGTATATTATATTGGAGCATGGGGAAGCACGCCGACATTAACTACAATTGCCCTTTGGGGTGCCCAACTCGAACAAGGATCTTTCCCAACATCCTATATCCCCACCACCACTGCAGCAGTAACACGAGCGGCGGATAACCTGAACATTCCAACCGCAAGTTGGTACAACCAAAATGCGGGTTCTTTTTTCAATGATATATCTTGGCAATCCTCTACAGGATCACTCTATCCAACATTTTTCCGAGTAGATGGAGCAGGCGGAAACAAATGGCACGCATACTACAACCAATCTGGCGGAAATATAGCAGTCGATGGTTTTACCAACGGCGTGTCACAAGGAGCATGGGGTGTCGCCTCGTCCACATCTGGAACAGCTAAAATTTCAGCAGCACAAGAACTTAACAATGCCAACGCCGCCTTCAATGGCACTATAAAGACTCTTGATACGATATGGTCGCCCCCAAACGTATCTCAATTAAATTTGTACGGAAGCAATGCAAATAAGTGGTTCGGAAAAATAAAATACTACCCCATCCGCACCTCTGATGCCCAACTTCAGCTTTTGACACAATAAAACACATTTCCCTTGACTTTTGTGGAATATATTCCTAATAATTTATTGTAGATTATTGCAATTTACCACCAAGTACGGGGTGTCCATTTGGAGTCCAGTGCGCTATATATGCTACCTTACAAAAGGTTTTTGACCTTTTGAGGGAATTTGCGTCGACGCTCATGGTGAGGTCGTCCAGAATTTGCCAACTAAAAAAAGAGGTATAAAAAATGTCAAAAGTTATCGGTATTGATTTGGGTACAACCAACTCCTGCGTTGCCATTATGGATGGTAAAGAACCCCGTGTTGTAGAAAACTCCGAAGGAACCCGCACCACTCCGTCCATGATCGCTTTTACCAAAGACGGAGAACGTCTGGTCGGTCAGCCTGCAAAACGTCAGGCCGTTACAAATCCGGATAATACACTTTACGGAATTAAACGTCTGATCGGACGCCGTTTCAACGATCCACAAGTACAAAAAATGAAAGAACACGCGCCCTTCAAAATTGTAGAAGGCGAAAACGGCGATGCTTGGGTTGAAATTGATGGTGAAAAATACGCACCGGCTCAAATTTCAGCCATGGTTTTGAAAAAAATGAAAGAAACCGCCGAAAGCTTCCTCGGCACAACTGTCGACCAAGCGGTTATCACTGTTCCTGCTTACTTTAATGACGCGCAACGTCAGGCAACCAAAGACGCTGGTAAAATCGCAGGACTTGAAGTCCTCCGGATTATCAACGAACCAACCGCCGCAGCTTTGGCTTATGGCCTTGATAAAAAGAATCAAGGAACAATCGCCGTTTATGACTTGGGTGGTGGAACATTTGATGTGTCCGTCCTCGAAATCAGCGATGAACTCTTCATGGTTAAATCAACCAACGGAGACACCTTCCTTGGTGGAGAAGATTTTGATGCCCGCATCATCGACTATTTAGCCGATGAATTCAAAAAAGAACAAGGCATTGACCTTCGTCAAGACAAACTAGCTCTGCAACGCTTGAAAGAAGCCGCAGAAAAAGCAAAAATCGAATTGTCGTCAACAACTCAGACCGAAGTCAACTTGCCGTTTATTACAGCAGATGCCAATGGCCCCAAACACCTGAATATCAAATTGAGTCGTGCAAAATTTGAATCTCTGGTAGACGATCTGATCCGCAGAACAATCGAACCCTGTAAAGCCGCTTTGAAAGATGCTGGCCTGAAACCTTCCGAAATCGATGAAGTGGTTTTAGTGGGGGGCATGACCCGTATGCCGAAAATTATCGAAATTGTAAAAGAACTCTTCGGCAAAGAACCACACAAAGGCGTCAACCCTGACGAAGTTGTGGCAGACGGTGCGGCCGTTCAAGGTGGTGTTTTGCAAGGAGATGTCAAAGACGTTCTCTTGCTTGATGTTACGCCATTGTCACTTGGTATTGAAACATTGGGCGGCGTGTTTACACGTTTGATTACACGCAACACAACTATTCCGACCAAACAATCACAAACATTCTCGACTGCAGAAGATAACCAGAATGCTGTAACCATTCGGGTATTCCAAGGGGAACGTGAAATGGCCTCGGATAATAAAATGCTGGGTCAATTCGACTTGGTTGGAATCCCCCCTGCTCCACGCGGTGTTCCACAAATTGAAGTGACCTTTGACATTGATGCCAACGGAATTGTCCACGTAACAGCAAAAGACAAAGCCACCAGCAAAGAACAAAATATCCGTATTCAGGCCTCTGGTGGCCTTTCGGATGCAGACATTGATAAAATGGTCAAAGAAGCGGAAAGCAATGCAGAAATAGATAAAAAGCGTCGGGCTCTTGCTGAAATTAACAACCATGCTGAAGCCACCATTCACCAGACAGAAAAAACTCTGGAAGAACTGGGAAGCGACGTGCCTCAAGCAGATGCGGACGTAACAAAACAAGCCATCGAAGCTTTGAAAAAAGAACTCGAAGGGGAAGATACTGACGCTATTCAAACTAAATTGAACGAGCTTCAACAAGCTTCAATGAAGATTGGTGAAATTGCTTACCGCAAATCTCAGGAAAAAGAAGCAAAAGAAACCGACAATGAACCGTCGGCAAAATCTTCTTCTAGTGCACCCGATGCAGAAGTGATTGATGCCGACTTCACAAACATGCAGTTTGAAGAAGAAGACAGCACCAAAAAGAACCCTAATGATGATAAGGCCGAATAAAAGCCTTGCCGTGGAACAGGTGGCTGGACAGCAGCCCCCTGTTCTTCATTCTTATTTGAACAACGCACCAAAAGCCACCCGTGGAAACGTAATAAAAAATGAGTGAAACAGATTACTATAAAATTCTGGGTGTGGAACGGAATGCCACAGAAGAAGAATTAAAAAAGGCATATCGCAAAATGGCGATGCTACACCACCCTGACCGCAACAAAGATACGTCAGTAGAAGCAGAAGAAAAATTTAAAGCAGTCAATCAGGCCTACGACGTTTTGAAAGACCCTCAAAAACGCGCAGCCTATGACAAGTTTGGTGTCGATGGCCCCACAGGTATGGGCGGCGCAGGTTTCTCCGGTGGTGGAGCAGGCTTTGGCTCGGCTTTTTCCGATATTTTCGAAGACATGTTTGGCGATATCATGAATGGCGGGCGGCGTGGCAATCGATCTGGCCCCATGCGTGGATCGGATATGCAATTCTCGCTCGACATCACCTTGGAAGATGCCTTCAAAGGAAAAGATGCCAAACTAAAAATTCCAACCGTAGAATCCTGTGATGACTGCAAAGGGACAGGCTCTGCCGATGGCGGAAAACCTGAACAATGTCCGGATTGTCACGGATCGGGTCGCGTCCGCGCACAACAAGGCTTTTTCACCATTGAACGCGCATGCACCACCTGTAGTGGATCAGGAACAATCATCAAATCCCCTTGCAGAAAATGCGGTGGCGCAGGTCGAATGCGCGGAGAAAAAACTGTTAAGATTTCTATTCCCGCAGGGATTTCCGAAGGGCAACGCGTCCGCCTGACAAGTCAAGGTGAAGCTGGTATCCGTGGTGGTGAAAGTGGAGACCTTTACGTTTTGATTGGCATCAAACCACATAAATTTTTCAAGCGTGACGGAGCAACACTTCATTGCCGCGTTCCAGTTCCAATGACGACAGCTGCTCTAGGCGGCAATGTCGAAGTCCCGACAATCGAAGGGGAAAAGAACAGTATAAAGATCCCGTCCGGCACACAAACAGGCCAGCAGGTTCGCGTCAAAGGCAAAGGCATGAGCATTATGCGCTCGGAAACTCGCGGCGATCTTTTTATTGAAATTTTTGTTGAAACGCCGGTTAATCTGGACAAAAAACAAATAGATCTGATGAAACAACTCGACGATACTTTAAAAAAATCTGGACAAAAGAATACACCAGAAAGCGAAGGTTTTTTCAAAAAAGTGAAAGAACTTTGGGACGACATTAGAGATTAGGATTTAAAAAATGAAAATCGGAATTGCAGGCTGCACAGGACGCATGGGGCAACTCTTAACCAAAGAAGTTCTTTCCGCGAATGACTGTTACTTGACGGGAGGAATAACCCGTGACAAGGAAAATTTTCCGAATAATGTTCCGATTTTAAAAGATGCCGAAGACCTGTTTGCCGTTTCTGATCTTGTCATCGACTTTACCGCCCCCGAAGCAAGCCTTCGTCATGCGCGGATTGCAGCCAGTGCAAAAAAACCGCTGATAATCGGGACAACAGGTATTTCAGAATCCCAAATGTCCGAAATACGTGAAGCGGCAATAATAACTCCTATTCTCTACACACCAAACGCCAGCCTTGGAGTCAACTTGCTTAGCCAAATTGTAAAAAAGGCCGCCAAAATTCTGGGGCAAGATTTTGCGATTGAAATTATCGAAGCCCACCACGGAAAAAAAGTCGATGCCCCATCAGGAACGGCTCTGGCTCTTGGAAAATCTGCCGCCGAAGGCCGCGATGTTAGTTTTTCCTCCAAAGCCGTCTATGACCGTCACGGACACACAGGCGCAAGAACAAAAGACGAGATTGGTTTTTCGGTTATTCGCGGTGGTGACATTGTCGGCGAACATACCGTTATGTTTTTAGGCAACGGAGAAAGACTGGAACTGACTCACCGCGCGACCGACCGCGCCCTCTTCGCACGTGGAGCACTCCACGCGGCACGTTGGTTGATTAAACAACCGGCGGGCTTTTACAATATGCAGGATTTTTTGAATCTGGATTAGACTCCATAGACAGAATTTTCTGCTTCATCACGTCACCCCAACCATAATTGCAAACAGATCCATTTTTCTGGATCACGCGGTGACACGGAATAAGCAAAGAGACAGGATTCGCCCCCACCGCAGACCCTACAGCCCGCACAGCATCCGGTCTCCCGACATTTTGCGCCACCAAACCATAACTCACCACATGTCCAACGGGAATACGCAACAAAGTCGCCCACACATCACGTTGAAAATCTGTTCCGCGCACAACCAACGGCAGAATATCAGCCACCTGCTCTCCCGCCCAAACAGACATGACGCGATCTGCATATTTTTTTGCGTCTTTACGATGTTCTTTAAATTGACATTCAGGAAAAAAAGTTGAAACTTTTTGCAATGACTGTTTTTCTTGAAACCCGAGATAACACAATCCGAAATCACACCACACAAGAGTCATCTCCCCCAATTTTGTTGGGACAGTACCATAAAACAAAACATCAGGATAAACATCCTCAATCAAGCACACAGCCATTTCACGCCGCGCAGACAATATCGTATCAAACGACAAACCAAGACGATCAAATTTCATGTGATGCTCCTCGCTTTTCAGTGCTATAAGATAACCATGAAATTAGAAAAGATTCACGAAATGTTTCGCCTGTTGCGCGAACAAAATCCTGAACCAAAAGGTGAACTGAACTCGGTCAACACCTATACGCTTTTAGTGGCTGTTATTCTATCCGCGCAAGCTACCGACCTTGGCGTCAACAAAGCCACAGAAAAGCTTTTCAAACAAGTTGATACGCCGGAAAAAATGGTCAAACTCGGCTTGGAAAAACTCAAAGATCACATCAAAACCATTGGTCTGTACAATTCCAAAGCCGCCAATATTATTGAAATGTCAAAACTCCTGATCAAACAACATAACAGCCATGTCCCTGAAACACTGGATGAATTAACCGCCCTACCTGGTGTTGGACGGAAAACAGCCAATGTGATCCTCAATATCGCCTTTGGTCATTCAACCATAGCCGTTGATACCCATGTCTTTCGCGTAGCCAACCGCACGGGATTGGCATCAGGGGCAACTGTCGAAATCATAGAAAAAAAACTGGAAAACGTTATTCCACAGGAATTCAAACGCCACGCCCATCATTGGTTAATTCTTCACGGACGATATATTTGCAAAGCCAGAAAACCGGATTGCGAACACTGCATTCTGAATAAATTATGCAAAACTGCCTTTACACACGAAAGAAATCACTGAATGAGTTGATATAACTGCAAAATTTAAGTTGAGAAACGCACAGTCCTGACCTAAACTCTGCCTCACACAAAAATTTAATGGTACCGTATCGAAATGGCTACGAAATCAGCAAACGTTGAAACATTGAGCTTTGAGTCTGCATTGGAAGAACTCGAAGCCATTATTCGCAATCTGGAAACCGGGAAAACCTCTCTGGAACAATCGATTGAATCATATGAACGTGGCATTGCTTTAAAAACCCATTGCGAAACAAAACTCCGTGAAGCCAGAATGAAGATTGAAAAGATCGTTGTAGGATCAAACGGAACACTCTCAACACAACCCTTGGATCAATAGCAGTCATAGGAGAATTTTATGGCCCCGTCCCCACGCGAGACCAGCCCCGAACTTAAAGAGGCACTGGAAGACACAGTCCAAATGGTTGACAAAGCGATTACAAGGCTATTACCAGAAACCGATCTGGCCGAAGCCCAACTCTATGACGCGATGCGTTACGGAACGCTAGCAGGTGGAAAACGTTTACGCCCATTTATGGTGATGCAATCTGCCAAACTGTTCAACGTTGATCCGGCTCGTGCCAAACGTGTTGCGGCGGCAATTGAATTGATCCACGCCTACTCACTCATTCATGATGACTTGCCCGCCATGGATAATTCAGACATGCGCCGTGGAAAATTAACAGTACACCGTGCCTATGATGAAGCCACAGCCATTCTGGCAGGTGACGCACTTCACACCATGGCATTTAGAATTTTAACCGAAACAGAAACACATGAAGATCCGTATGTACGTTGCGCTCTTGTTGCGGCATTAGCAGAAGCATCGGGTCCACACGGAATGATCGGCGGACAAATGCTTGACTTGATCGGCGAAAATGCCGAATTCGATTTGGGAACAATCAGTCGCATGCAACGTATGAAAACCGGAAAACTAATGGCATTTTCCTGCGAAGCCGGAGCAATTCTCGGCAAAGCCAGCGACTCTTACCGCAGAGCCTTAACCTCTTATGCTTACGACCTCGGTCTGGCCTTCCAAGTCACAGACGATATTCTGGACGTTGAAGCCGACCCGAACGAAAGTGGCAAACCAGCCAATCAGGACGAAAAAGCGGGGAAAGCAACTTTTGTCTCCACAATGGGGAAAGACCAAGCCAAACGACGTGCCGAAATGCTGGTTGAACAAGCCATCAGCCACCTGCACGTCTTTCAGGGTCGCGCCGGAATGCTCGAACAACTGGCATATTATGTGCTAAATAGACGAGCGTAATTTTTCAATTAATAAACATCCTTTATTAAATCCCCCTTGAGTTAATCAAGGGGGATTTATCTATATTCCTCTTTCCAAAAAGTCGTGACAAACGGTAAAAAAGTCATTATTAATCAACCCCATGAGCCTAAAACTTGTACCAAATCCTGATAGAAGAAACTCGAAAATCGACACCCCTGCCGATTTAAAAAACCTGTCTGTCGAACAATTAAAACAAGTCGCCGATGAATTGCGAACAGATTTAATTGATGCCGTGTCAAAGACAGGCGGGCATCTGGGCGCAAGTCTGGGCGTGATAGAGCTGACCGTAGCATTGCACGCAACTTTTGACACACCACATGACAAATTGATCTGGGATGTCGGACACCAAGCCTACCCTCATAAAATGTTGACCGGTCGCCGCGACCGTATTCACACCATTCGCCAACCCGATGGCTTGTCAGGTTTTACCAAAAGATCGGAAAGCGAATTTGATCCGTTTGGCGCAGGACACAGCTCGACCTCGATTTCGGCTGGTCTTGGTATGGCGGTTGCCCGTGATTTAAAAAAAGAAAAAAACCATGTCATCGCGGTCATTGGTGACGGCTCAATCTCGGCAGGCATGGCCTATGAAGCCATGAACAATGCTGGAGCCCACAAAAACAATATGATTGTCATCCTCAATGACAATGAAATGTCGATTGCTCAACCTGTTGGCGCGATGAGTAAATATCTGGGGCGCTTGGTCTCCAGCAAACAATATCTAGGCGCCCGCGAAATTGCCAAACACTTGACCGAACATCTTCCTGCCCCGTTACGCGAAGCCGCCAAACGCGCCGAAGAAACAGCACGCGCAGCATTGGGCGGCGGAACATTATTTGAAGAATTGGGCTTTTATTATATAGGACCTGTGGACGGACACAATCTCGACCAACTTCTTCCCATCCTAAAGAATTTAAAAGATAATCCGCCCAATCGCCCGATCCTGCTTCATGTTATGACGCAAAAAGGCAAAGGCTATGCCCCTGCTGAAAACGCCTCCGATAAAATGCACGGCGTAGTCAAATTCGATGTTGTCTCGGGCACACAAAAAAAACAAAAAACGATAGCCCCCGCATACACCAAAGTCTTTGCCCAAAGCCTCATCGCCGAAGCAAAAAAAGATGATCGCGTTGTTGCCATTACCGCCGCTATGCCATCAGGAACAGGACTCGATTTATTCGAACAGGAATTCCCCGAACGCTGCTTTGATGTCGGTATAGCCGAACAACACGCAGTGACCTTTGCTGCAGGCATGGCCGCCGAAGGACTAAAACCCTTTGTTGCGATTTATTCAACCTTCCTGCAACGCGCCTATGACCAAATTATCCACGATGTCTGTATCCAGAATTTACCGGTACGCTTTGCCATCGACCGCGCAGGTTTGGTTGGCGCAGATGGAGCAACCCACGCAGGTGCATTTGATACGGCCTATCTGTCCTGCCTTCCCAATATGGTTTTGATGGCACCCAGTGATGAACAAGAATTAATAAATATGGTGGCCACAGCCGCCGCCTATAATGATGGACCAATCGCTTTCCGCTACCCGCGCGGCGAAGGCTTGGGACTTCCGCTTTCTGCTGAAGGTTCCGTTATAAAAATCGGCAAAGGCCGGATCATCCAAAAAGGAACAGACATTGCGCTTCTCTCCTACGGAACCCGTTTGGAAGAATGCCTCAAAGCAGCTCTCATTCTCGAACAAAAAGGCTATTCGGTAACCATCGCCGACGCCCGTTTTGCCAAACCACTGGATAAGGATATGATTTCCCGTCTGGTAAAAAATCATAAAACACTGGTGACCATCGAAGAAGGATCATCAGGTGGCTTCGGCGCAAATGTTCTTCAATTTCTTGCCAATGCAGGCTTACTGGATGGTGGAATAAAAATTCGCACACTCACCTTGCCGGATACATATCAAAACCACGACACACAAGACAACCAATATTGCGAAGCCAAATTAACCGCGCAAAACATTGCCACTTATATTCTGTAAAATCAGACCCGACGCAATAAACTTCAGGAATTGAGGAAAAATACCTCACATGGTACAGTTTTACCCAATGATTCGCTTAACTCTCAATGGAGAACATCATGAACTTTCCTGATGCCGTAAAATCCGGTTTTGAAAACTACGTCAATTTTGAAGACAGAGCCTCACGCTCCGAATTCTGGTGGTGGACACTTTTCTATATCATCACCTACGTAGCAGCCATTGCTATTGATATAACATTAAGCCTAGGATTCCTCTCTGTACTAATCAGCTTGACCTTCCTCGCTCCGAGCTTAGCAGTTGGAGCACGCCGTTTGCATGACATCAACAAAAGCGGCTGGTGGCAACTAATCTATTTTATTCCTCTACTCGGAATGATCGTCATGTTGATTTTCTTGGTTAAAAAAGGCAATCCGGAAGAAAACCGTTTCGGTAAACCCAGCATATAACCCCTTAATCTGAACACAAAAAAACCGGACTATTCAGTCCGGTTTTTAATATTGAGACCTAACGCCCTGCGGCGCGTTGAAGGATGGGAAGATCGTCCTCTTCAGGAGATATCTGTTCAGCCTTTTTCGCAGCTTTCGTGGGGGTGTCTACCGACTGCCCCCTATGCGACTTTTTTTCAGAGGAGGCTCCTTTGCCTCCTAGGGGGGTGATTTTACCATCAATCAAAGCACCGGATTCAACAGCCAGTTCTTTGTAGGAAATCGCACCGATGATCGAACCGGTCGAACGAACAGTCAAACGACCATCAACAGTCAAATCACCTTCGAATTTTCCGGCGATGGTTGCTTCAGAAATTTCAACAGTTCCGTAAAACATGCCGGTTTCGGCAATTTCAAGAATGCTAGCACCTTTAAGAGCCGCTTCAACAGTTCCTTCAACAACCAAAAGATCACAGGACTCGATTTCACCGGACATGGTGATCCCTTGACCAATAATCAAACGGCGGCTACCTGGCTCGGAAGAAGCAGAAGCCGAAGGGCTGGACGCTCCCATACCATAAGCACTTGGGTAAGCACTATAGGCCGGAGCAGCTGCGCGAGGCGCATTTGCTGAAGTTGCCGCAGCAGGTGCAGCAGCCGCAGGTGGTTGACCAGGCCGTTGGAACGGACTGGACGGAATATCAACAGAACGATCTGCTGGAGTATCGTTTGTTTCAGTGTTTTGTGGAGCCTGGCTCATATTTTCGTTTTCCCCTTGCTCGGAAGTTGGAGTATTTGGTGATGCAGGACGATGAAACATTTGGTTCAACTACCTTTCTAATTTTACTAGGTAACTGCCTGCAATCACTCGCAAAAACGTGTGAAAAACATACAGAAAACCTTGCTGACAGCCAAGACCCTAGCACGCGCGATAAAAGCTTCGCAAGAGATTTATATCGATTTTTTAAACTTTTTCCCAAAGCAATAACAGGACAAGAATTTTTATCACGCAGAATGAAAAAAATTATAGATCTGGGCGGCAAGAATTTTGGAGACGCCCTCGACTTTTGATAAATCTTCTAAGCTGGCATCTTCGACAGCCTTGGCCGATCCGAAATGTAAGAGCAACGCCTTCTTACGTTTTGCACCAATCCCCGACACCTGATCCAACCGACTCTTTAAAGCCGCCTTTTGACGCTTGGCGCGATGCGTTCCAATCGCAAATCTGTGTGCCTCATCCCGAAGACGCTGCAAATAATGCAAGACCGCATCATGGACAGGCAATTGAAACATTGCGCGGTCTCGCAGAAAGAACTTTTCACGACCAGCATTTCTTTTCTCCCCTTTGGCAATCCCAACAACGGTCAGATAATCGGACATACCCAATTCATCCAAAACCTCGAACACAGCACTCAATTGTCCCGCCCCACCGTCAATTAACAAAAGCGAAGGCCAATTTTTATCTTTAATATCAATGGAATCAATGTCTATTTTGCCAAATCGCCTTAACATGACTTCGCGCATCATGGCATAATCGTCTGACGCTCCGGCATCGCGGATATTAAAAGTCCGGTAAGCCTTCTTTTCAAATCCTTCGGGCGAAGCCACAACCATAACCCCGATCATATTGGTTCCTGAAATATGAGAGTTATCATAAATTTCAATCCGCTGTGGCACATCATCCAAACCGAACAAATCAACCATCTCTCTCAAAATTTTACGATCACTCCCCCTTTCTACCAGATGTCGCATCAACGCATCCCTAGCATTCCTCTCTGCCAATTCCATAAGGTCACTCGCCTCGCCTCGCCGCCCCGACTGAATTTTAAAATGATACGCATCTTCCAATAATCCAGCATCCTTGGGAGGAATATTCACCAGAACCCTCTGTGGGACGGGACGAGATTGGTAGAATTGCGCCAAAAATCCGGACAAAACCTCGCCGTCACTGACTTTTCCTTCCAGAGTCCAAAAAAACGGCTTATTCCCGTAACTTTGTCCGCCGCGATAAAAGAACACCTGAACACAAACACTCCCTTCACGCACAATTAACGCGACCACATCCACGTCCCCCAAAGACGCAGAATTCACCCCCTGCCTTGACTGAATTTGCGTCAACACCCTAATCCGGTCACGCAATTGTGCCGCCTGCTCATAAGCCTCTTCTGCACTGGCCTCCGCCATAGCCTGACGCAACCGCTCCTGCACGTCCCGCGACTTTCCTGACAAAAAATCCCGAGCATCCTTGACTTGAAAAGCATATTTTCCCTCATCGACCCTCCCGACACAAGGCGCACTGCATCTCTTGATGTGATATTGCAAACAAGGCGATTTGCGCGCCGCAAAATAAGAATCCGAACAATTCCGTAACATAAAGACCCGCTGCAAAAGCGATAACGTATCACTGACCGCGCCACCACTGGCAAATGGACCAAAATACGTTCCCTTGATCGTCGGCTTGCCACGAAACTTAATTAACTGCGGGAACACCTGATCGTCCGTCATCAGGATATAAGGAAAAGACTTATCATCCTTAAGTAAAACATTATATTTAGGATGCAACGTTTTGATTAAGCTAGCCTCAAGGAGTAAAGCTTCGGATTCAGTCTGGGTCTTGATAAACTCCATCCGCGCTGTTTGCGCAATCATGCGCTGCAACCGCTGGGGCAACAACATCGGGCGTGTATAGCTGGTCACACGCCGCTTTAACGCCTTGGCCTTCCCCACATAAAGAATCTCATCCAACTCATTCAACATACGGTAAACGCCCGGCCCATCCCCGATGTCCGAAGCACATTTTTTGATAATATCCGCCCCATCCCTCAACGAGGGCGGTATCCCGTCTTTATTCACAAAGAACCTCACACATCAGCACAAAGGGCACTAAACAAAAAGTGAATACGAAAAATATTGACACGCAGAGCCCCTTTCTTTATGTAACAATTGATAAGTATCAAGTATTGATATAAGAAATCTTCTGGGGATCGAGCATATCAATACTAAATCTATAGTCAAACAAATTAACCTTGGTGCAAGGAGCAAGGAACTCCGCAACGAGGACAACAGAAAATGGGAGAAAGAAATTATGACCAAAATAACCTTGAGAAACCATCTCGCAATCCCTCTTTACACGGGGGAACACCACACAACGGCCCAAGCCATTGAGCACTGTATCACTCACAACATTACTCTTGATGGCCTGAATATCTGCGGAACAGACCTGAGCCACGCCAATTTTGATGGCTGGTCAGTGAAAGGCGCAATATTCCGGCATTGCAACTTACAAGGAGCCAATATGTCTGAGATATATATGAAAAACTGTGATTTTTCAGACACAAATTTGGAAGATGCCTGCTTTTGCTACTCCGACCTGATGACCTGCATATTCACAAACGCTCACTTTGCTTCGACGGACTTCTCCGAAGCCAAATTGGATGGCAGCCAGTTTTCCGATCCTCCACCGAAAAATCTGAACCTGTCAAATTGCTATAGCACAAAAAACCTCCTCTATATTTCCACACGTAAAAATGTAGCATCAACACACCTAACGATTGAAATTTTAAACCTTAACAAGCTGATAATGTTCCTTAACAAAACAGGCAAGAGCAATATTATTACAATCCTAAAGTACGCAACTAAAATATGGCATACAAACGAAGATTTACACCCAAGAATTAACATAAGAGATTAATTTTTATTACACAAACCACACGTACAGGTAGTACATACTAAAGGTTAGTTTATAAAAATATTAACCGTCGTATGAGAAAATCAATCTTTAGAGATAAAGAATCTCGGCGGTCGAAATAACGCTTGATGATGGGGCACATCTTGGAAATTTATCTAAAGATAAAAAATTTAGGGGCATTATATATAGACATATCAACTATCAATGATACAAAACCATTGTTTTCTATCAATAAATGGGGTAAAGAAGTGATAGTCGATATACCATGGACAAGGGTCATTCTGACACCATGGGAAACATTGGCCAATGAAAAAAATATAACGGAAACCAGCAATGCCCCTCGACCCACAGAAAAACGCAATTTTTCTACGCCTCCTATCTCAACTAAAGGAAATTGATTCCGAATTTCCAATTCAGTACGCGATTTGTTTGGCAAAAATTGCACAAGATGAAGGCTGCTCTCTGACCTCACTGTCCGAAAGAACCGGACTTGCGCTTTCAACAATCTCAAGAATAGTCGGTGCTCTATCAAGCTATCGCCAAAAAGGCACTCCCTATGAATTGATTGAAATGCGGGTATCCGAAACCGAACGCCGCAAAAAAGAACTGTTCCTGACCGATAAAGGCCGCAAAACTCTCACCAATATATTATCAGTACTGGAATAACCTGACTCCAAATGAAAATTTGCTCTTGGCGCACAAGAATTTCGAGGTTATAGATATTTTCACAAAGCTGCGGGCGTGGCGAAATCGGTAGACGCAACGGACTTAAAATCCGTCGGATAGCAATATCCTTGGGGGTTCAAGTCCCCCCGCCCGCACCATATGAACACAGTACCCGCCCCCTAAGAACGTATGAGACTGGTTTTCTTGCATCAGGCAACATGAGGTCTTTCCAAGCGTGTTACAGCCTTGGCCAAGCGCATATATTATTTCTATCGTAAACTCTGATATGTAACTGATTCATCCTGCTAATAAGGGGCTGAGAGAAACTACTGTTTGTCAGCGCGACAAGGAAAGCATTGGGATCATAGGCCTCTCTCGCCCGTAACAAGTCTTCAATAACCCGATCATCTTGAATTTTATCGCGCCCGGAATGTTTGCATTGGAGAATAAATTTTTCTCCCGTTTCCCTGTGCTTTATTATGCCATCCGCGCCTTTATCCCAAGAGACATTTGTTGCTTCTGTAAGATATTCCACCTTTGCCTGAGAATCTTGATCGGTTTCTTGTGCGTTTTGATGAGGCATATGATCCAAAAAGGCTTACAAAGCTTGCAAGGATTGTCTCCGTTGCTGCTTCACATCACCGCTATGTCTGGATACACCCGTTTTATGATGGAAACGGACGTGTGGTCAGGTTGATGTCTTATGCGGCCTTAAAAGAAGCGAATGTGGGGAACGAATTGTGGTCGGTTGTGCGCCTTGGTTTTCCGATTGATGTTGTAGAGCGTTGGTTTCCGCTGCTTTATCCGGTGACTTGATTTCTTCGATATAGAAGGATGGTGTTTTATGAATCAATTTGAGCCTGATTTCTTTAAGCCTTATGACGATATTTTGAAGCCTGATGGTAGAAATGTTTTTGGGCATAGATACGTAGATGACGCACTCCAAAAACACTATTCGCTTATAGAAAAAGCCAATCTAAGTGGGAATCCCTCCCCCAAAATCTATCGATCAGATTGTTAAAGAGTTGAACACCTTATCTTAAAATCAGAATGTACCTTTCTTAAAATCAGAATGTACCTTCTCCATGGGATTTGATGCTCACGGCATGTGTTTTTCCATCGCATGACTTGATTAAATCGAAGACTTCTATTGTTGCCTTGTGCAAACTGTCATTCTCGGGTGATCGCAAAACAACAGACAGTCCAAGCTCGCCAGAGCGGAAATGCGGATAACTGCCAATCTCGACATCATCATAACAATCTTGAATCTTTGCCAATTTTTCAGCGATGGTACTTTCCATTAAATTACAAGTCACAGTATTAGAAAGAATGGGCACACCAAATTGCAATTCAGGAAGAATATGATCCAACATGGACTGCATAATCCGTGGAACTCCTGCCAGAACAAACACATTTTCAATCCGATAACCTGGCGCGCCAGACACAGGGTTTGGGACAAGAACAGCACCTGAAGGCACATGAGCCATTTTAAGACGCGCAGAAGTCAATTGATCTTGACTACCATAAAACTCCAACAATACATCTTTTGCTTTTGGATCAAGAACAATAGGGAGATTCAAAGCCTTGGCAACAGATTGAGTTGTAATATCATCATGGGTTGGGCCAATACCACCCGTGGTAAAAACATATTGGGCTTTACCCCTTAATTCGTGTAGTGCCTCGACAATGCGCTCTTCAATATCCGGCACAACCCGAACCTCCAAAAGGCGTATCCCCCTCTCTGCCAATTTATTGGCAATCCAAGGTGTGTTCGTGTCCTGAGTTCGTCCGGACAGGATTTCATTTCCAATAATTAACAAAACTGCGCTATGATTATCCGTCATTTGATTGCCAAACCAATTTGATTGGGTTAAGTCTATTTTTTAAAAGTACGTACACACAGGAGAAAGGTCAAGTGAGAGAACCTTTAACCAAGAACAATTTTTCGCAAGGAATCGAACTTCATAGCGAAGCTGACTTCAAAGGCATGAGAGCAGCAGGACAATTGGCTGCCGAAACGCTGGATATGATTACCGACCATGTTCAAGTCGGAGTAACCACCGAAGAACTCGACAAATTATGCCATGAATTTATCACCAAACATGGGGCAATACCAGCACCGCTCAACTATCGCGGCTTCCCGAAATCAATTTGCACCTCAATCAATCACGTTGTATGTCACGGCATCCCTGGCCCGAAAAAACTAATGAACGGGGACATTATAAACATAGATGTAACCGTCATTCTTGATGGATGGCACGGAGACACCAGCCGGATGTTTTTTGCCGGAACGCCAAACATCAAAGCCAAACGTCTGGTTGATGTCACCTACGACTCCATGATGGCAGGAATTGAAACGGTAAAACCCGGTGCAACATTGGGCGATATAGGCCGAGCCATTCAAACCTTGGCGGAAGGCGAACGGTTTTCTGTGGTGAGGGATTTCTGCGGCCACGGATTAGGGAAAACATTTCATGCCGAACCTCAAGTTTTGCATTACTACTCTACCGGATCAGACAACACGATTTTAGAGCCAGGAATGTTTTTCACCATCGAACCAATGATAAACACCGGAACGTTTGAAACAAAAATCTTACAAGACAACTGGACGGCCGTAACGCGTGACAAAGGCCTATCAGCGCAATTCGAACACTCACTAGCCGTAACAGAAACAGGATACGAGATTTTCACGCTCTCACCCAAAGGACTGCTGCGGCCACCTTATTGAGAAAATCTGTTATAAGATACGCTTTGCAAATTCACATGACGCATGGATGCCCGTGGCGCACCTCGATAAACACCTTGAGTACGAGAATCGACAGATTTCCCCAAAGACAAAACCAAAGCAACCTGATAACTATCAGGAAGCTCGATGGCTCGGGAAACCTGCCCTCGATCATAATTTCTAACCATTACAGACTCATAGCCGAGCATTTTAGCCTTGGATGCAATCATTCCACCCGCCATGCCCACCGCAAGCATGACCCGATCCCGCTGCAAATGTTTATCTCCCCTTAAGATAGAAAACATATCATCAAGGAAAACTTCACGATCTTCGAACTCGGCATCATCCCACAACCCGTCATGCCGCCTGCCCCAAGCATCAACATCCACGCAAAACACAGCCAAAGCCTCGCAGCTATGACTCAGGCAATCTGGATATATCATTGATTTAACAGGATTACTTGTAATAAAAACCATCCGCCAATTGGCAATATGATGATCAAAAGTTAAAGATGAAAGCTCCAAGCAAAGAGTTTTAAGATCATCATTTGATGTTTCCGGTCTGTGAATCCATCCCTCACTAAAAGGCGCGTCTCGTGACGATGTCATTTTTGTTCTCCCCACAACAATATAATAAAATAAAAGTACAAGCTGTAAGAAAAACTATATATGAATAGGCATAGTAAAAAAAAGCAAAAAACATCTTGTGGTGCACAAAAAAACAAATAAAACATATTGTTATGGAAGAAGCTTTAGAAATCACACAACAGCCACACTACACAGGACACAGAGATCGCTTGCGCGAACGCTTCCTGAAAGGTGGATCAAACGCGCTGGCAGACTACGAAATCCTCGAATTAATCTTATTTATGGCCATCCCGCGACGCGATGTAAAACCTCTGGCCAAATCACTCATGACCCACTTTGGAACTTTTGCGGCTATTTTCCATGCCACACCAGAAGAATTGAAAGCACAAGGCCTGAGCGATGCATCTATCTCTGCCCTCAAAATCATTCAGGCCTCTTCTTTCCATTTTATGAAACAGGATATATTGAAAAAACAAATTCTCAATTCATGGTCAAAATTATTGGATTACGTTCAAGCAACAATGGCTCTTGAAAAGAAAGAAAATTTCCGCCTGCTCTTCCTGAATAAAAAAAATGAACTCATTGCCGATGAAATCCAGCAATCAGGAACCGTAGATCACACACCGGCTTACCCACGTGAAATTGTCAAACGCGCCCTTGAACTCTCGGCAACAGCCATTATACTCGTCCACAACCACCCCAGCGGTGATCCAACACCCAGCCGCCCTGATATTGATATGACCGCACAAATTGTGGCCGCCGCAAAACCTCTGGGCATTGTCATTCACGACCATTTAATAGTATCAAGGAACGGAACAACCTCGATGCGCAACAAAGGATTATTACCATCATGATACCACGCTATACCCGACCTGACATGGCCGCCATCTGGGACGCAGACAATAAGTTCCGCATCATGCTCGAAGTCGAAACGCTGGCAGCCGAAGCCATGGAACAAACGGGCATAATTCCGCAAGGCGTATCCAAAGCCTTGCGCGAGCGTGGAAATTTCAACGCTAACCGCATTGATGAAATCGAACGCGAAGTCAAACATGATGTCATCGCTTTTTTGACCAATGTCACGGAATATGTCGGCGAAGAAGCCCGTTTCATGCACCAAGGCATGACCTCCTCCGATGTTCTCGACACAACATTTGCAGTCCAGTTGCAACAATCGGCAGACATTATGCTGGCTGATCTTGATAAACTTCTGGCAGCTCTTAAAAAACGCATCACTGAGCACAAAGACACATTGTGTATAGGCCGCAGCCACGGTATTCACGCTGAACCAACAACATTCGGCATTAAACTGGCAGGTCACTATGCCGCCTTTGCCCGTGCCAAAAAACGCCTCGAATACGCCCGCGAAGAAATTTCTGTTTGTGCCATCTCCGGCGCAATTGGAACATACGCCACGGTTGATCCAGCGATTGAATCCTATGTCGCAGAAAAATTGGGACTGACACCGGAAACAGTGTCAACCCAAGTCATTCCGCGCGACCGCCACGCTATGTTTTTCTCGGTCATGGGCGTAATAGCCTCCTCAATTGAAAATCTGGCGATTGAAATCCGTCACTTACAAAGAACAGAAGTCCGCGAAGTCGAAGAATTTTTCTCCAAAGGCCAAAAAGGCTCAAGCGCCATGCCGCATAAACGCAACCCGATCCTAACCGAAAATCTGACCGGTTTGGCTCGTGTTGTTCGCTCTTCCGTCATTCCTGCTCTGGAAAACGTAGCCCTGTGGCATGAACGCGATATTTCACACTCATCCGTTGAGCGCTTTATCGCACCGGATACATGCGTCGCGCTCGACTTTGCCTTAAACCGTATGGCCAATGTCATTGAAAATCTGTTGATCTATCCGGACAGAATGAAAACCAATCTGGAACGTATGGGCGGACTGGTTTTTTCCCAACGCACCCTTCTTGCTCTCACGCAGGCCGGAATTTCCCGTGAAGATTCCTACAGCATTGTTCAACGCAACGCGATGAAAGTCTGGGAATCAGACGGCAAAACAACCCTGCGCGAACTGCTCGAAAAAGACATCGATGTCACGGTAAAACTGGACAAAACCGCCCTCGATAAAATCTTTGATTACGCGGCCTACACCAAACACGCAGGAACAATTATCAATCGCGCCGTGAATTAAACCCTTTTAAAGAACCCTCACCATCTTCTCCGATGTTTTAAGAAAAACTAATGACCAATTGATCCTTCGGCAATCGGTTTAAAACGAACGATCAGATATGGTTTTTTCTCGGCTGTGTCTTTGCCTTGATTAAACACCGGATGCTCATTCAGACGTGAAATCGTGACATAAATATAACCGTCTGGAGCAAAAGAAAATCCATCTGCCCACTGCAACATCTCGCTTTGAATATAAGAAAGATATCGTCCGACAGACGTTATAACACCAATCTCGTTACGCCCGATCGAAGCCAGATAAACATTACCGGCAGAATCAACGGTCATCCCGTCACTTTCGGGTTTGTCACCAACCACTTCAATCCGCTTGATAACAGCCTCTTCCGATACACTCAAATCTGCCATTTTGGACAACGGCACACGGTACAGCTTCCCTGCTCCCATCGGCGCAAAATACAAATAATCCTGTAATACATCGATCGTAACGGCATTAAGACCTGCACGAACAGGAATCTCTTTACCGTCTTTTTCAATATTTAATACCTTACCGTGGATTTTTACTGCCGCCTCAGGAGGCATCAACCCGTCAAAATGCACAAAAGCACGACGCACCCAACCAGACCGCATATCAAGATCGATAATGGCGGGCTGCGCAGGCTTGGTCAGATCAGCTTGCCCCATATCGACAATATAGGCATGCCCTGTCTCCCAATCATACGCGAAATCGCGCAAATCCGTTTGCTCAGTGGTATAGTTACGGGGAATATAGCGCACTCCAGAAACCGCCTGCCCACGCAAATTAAACTCCAGAATTCGGGGTGCATGTTTTTCATCCCCCACATCCAGAACCAAGATAGTTCCATTAACATCGGCACGAAGACCCGCCACATTCACAAACCCAATCCCATCAGCTCCAGGCTCTGATCTTTCATTCCACTCTTTGTTCGGGAAAGGTTCGATAACACCTTCTTTATTAATCATCACAATTTTGGTTGAGGGCTGATCGAAAGGATGAAAGGAAACAACCACCTGTCCATCAACCGACACAGCAATATTCGCTGGTCGTTGCTCCAGTTCGGCAACGACTTCCAGTCTGGGGCCATCAATCAATTTTTCTGCCATAGCTTTAGGAATGCCAAAACTCCCGACAACCCATAAAACAAAAGCTAGAAACAAAAAAATGTGCATATCGACTCCCACTCGTAAATCATGATAATTGAACAACGATACAAAATTTAAACCGGACAAGCCAGCACGCCCCACAAAATAAACTCACTTTTCCTCATATTCGCAATTTCACTGGCCTGCTTCACCCGAACAGCACAAGCAGACTCTCAAGAAAACACGATCTATATCGTTATGCCGCAAGGTCAGATCAGCATCGAAATGAAACCCGATATTGCGCCAAAACATGTCGAACAAATCAAAACGCTGATACAACAAGGATTCTATGACAATATGGAATGGTTCAGAGTCATTGAAGGATTCATCGCTCAAACCGGATATCCGCTGGATGAAGCCAAAGGGGCAAATGGAAAATCGAAGTTACCTGACCTTCCCGACGAATTTTCAACATACCCATTCAAACGCGGCACGGTCGGAATGGGGAAATCTGACACACCAAACTCAGCTAACTCCCAGTTTTTCATCTGTCTGAGCGATGAAATGTGCAAAGATCTGACCGGACATTATACGGCTTGGGGGCAAGTCATCGATGGAATGGCAATTGTAGATAGCATAAAAGCAGGAACTCCACCGAAAAACCCTGATAAAACAGTGAAAATAGTTGCCTTTAAGGTTGCTAGACCATAATCTACACCGCAACAGATCGTATACATGAAAGGATTAACATGATGCGTTATTTATTATTATTACTCGGGAGCCTATGCCTTATGTCAGTATCACTATCAAATACAGCGAATGCCGACGATCTCAAAATCGATCCGGAAAACACAATCTATCTTGACCTAACCTATGGTCGCGTCGTTATCAAATTGATGCCGGATATAGCCCCACAACATGTCGAGAGAATTAAAACTCTGACTAGGGAAGGGTTTTACAACGGTTTAAAATTCCACCGCGTGATTGACGGCTTTATGGCGCAAACAGGTGACCCGACAGGAACAGGAACCAGCGGATCAAGCTATCCTGATCTTCCGGCAGAATTCAACAGCACCAATTTCGGACGCGGAACAATTGGCATGGCCAGATCATCCGAACCGAATTCAGCCAACTCACAATTTTTCATCTGTTTTGATGATTGCAGCTTCCTCAACAAACAATACACGGTTTGGGGACAAGTGATGGAAGGTATGCAATTTGTTGACCAGATCAAACGCGGAGAACCACCGTCAAACCCTGACATCATTGTGAAAATGACTCTCGCGACAGACGAAGCCGCTCCAGCTCCAGCAGCCCCAACCCCAGATGAACCCGTTGATGCTCCAGCCGCTGAATAATTACAATTAAAATAAAGGAATTAGATGAAATGGGCTGGACAACAGCCCATTTTATTTTAAGTGTAGAACAGAAAACAGCATAAGGATTAAAACATGAAATTCTCGAAAATCGGAACAACAGGACTGGACATCTCCCGCGTTTGCCTTGGCACGATGACATGGGGACAACAAAATTCCGAAGATCAGGCTCATCAACAAATGGATTATGCCCTTGATAAAGGAATAAACTTTTTTGATACAGCCGAACTTTACGCCGTACCCACCAGCGCAGCAACCCAAGGCAAGACCGAAGAATTTATCGGTACATGGTTTCAAAAAAACAGTAACCGCAAAGATATTATTCTGGCCTCAAAAGTTGCAGGCCCCGGAATTCCGTGGATCAGAAACGCCAGCCCCCTGACAGGGAAATCTGTATCAGAAGCCATCGAAGGCTCACTCAAACGCCTACAGACAGATTATATTGATCTTTACCAGCTACACTGGCCCAACCGCCCTTTCCCACATTTCGGTCAAAATAGAGCAGGCTTGATTGACTTTGCCAAAGAAGACTCAAAGCAGATCGAAGACAATCTTCTCGACATTCTCGAAGCTTTGGGAAAAATCGTCAAAGATGGAAAAGTCCGTTTTATTGGCCTGTCGGATGACAGCGCATGGGGTATCATGAAATATTTGCAATTAGCAGATCAAAAATCCCTGCCTCGCATACAATCCATCCAGAATGAATTTTCACTTCTGAACCGCAGCGATGACCCTTACGTTGCCGAAGTCTGCGTCCGTGAAAACGTGTCCTACCTGCCGTGGTCACCTTTGGCAACAGGCATGCTCAGCGGCAAATACCAGAATGGACAAATCCCCGAAGGTTCACGTTGGCACACAGAAAAACAACTTCGTGATGAATTCGATTCCTTCAGAAAAACTCCCGTAGCCTTATCCGCAGTTGGCGAATACATGTCTATCGCCGCCAAGCACAACCTCAGCGTCACTCAAATGGCTCTGAAATTTGTGGACATGCAAAATTTCGTGACATCGACCATCATTGGAGCGACCTCAATGGAACAACTCAAATCCAACATTGATGCTTTTAATATCACACTCACAGATGAGGTTATAAAAGAGATCGAAAGCGTGTATAGAAAATATCCGATTGTCTATTAGGCAGAAAAACTCCACGCCAATAATCCAAGCACAATAAACAAAAAGACCCAGACAAACCCCATAATGCCCAAATAAATGGCTTGCCGCAAATGACGGCACTCGACACGTGCAGTACTCTTGGACGACCCAACCCATGACCGTTTCAAAACACTCCCACTAATATCTTCAACAGGACCTCCCAACGAAACGCCCAAAGCATAAGCAATTGCAGTCACCGCCAATCCACCTTCGGCATAAGGAGCGTGACCTTTACCGCTCAACAATCCTCTGATTGTGCGCGTCATACCGGCAGCAGGAGTCGCCAATGCCGCCAAAGCAATCAACACCGAAGATAAGATTTGCGGAACAATACCAAACGCAGTTTCAAGTTTAAGTGCCAACGTTCCAATTCCTTTGGCAAACCCGTCTTTGGATAAACTCCAACAGGCAGCAGCAATACCACAATAAATATAGGCCGCAGGCAACCCGCCAATCAGAAACCAGAAAATAGGAGCAACCAACCCTTTGTCAAAAGACGTCGCGACCAAACCAATGCCGACACGAATAATGCCGTGATCGTCTGTTGAATTCAAATCAGTACGCGTAGACACCGCAATTTGATAATAGCTTCCTTTGGTCAATCCATTTTTCCCGCGCAACGCATGATGCAATTTCACCAAAGACGCCCAAACAGTTCCTCCGCTCAAGGTTAAAGACAACAATAACGGAGTCATCAATCCTGAAAAACCGATCCGCCGCTCAACCAACAACGCCACTGCGGCAATAATTCCGGTAATCAAAAGATAAAGTGTCAATAAAATCGCACCGCGAAAATGAAGCGAAGCCATGGAACGATTACGATTATATGTTCTTGCTACCAAACCACCGCAAATCTTATCCAAAAGGCTCCATAACAACGGATTAGCATTCCCCCAGACAGGCCCCACCATCATTCCGATCAAGGAAACCATAATCAACGCGATTGCAACCGCGCTCAATCGATCTGAAGAAAAAATATGAAAAACAAAAAGATCGAACATGAGCCGATGACCAACGCTAAAAAATAGGATACAATAAGTTTTCAAACATGGGGCATTTGAGAAAAATCGTCCCGAATATTATCCTGAGTCCAAAAACTTCTAATTGTATATTAACACATTTGACCTAAATTTGGTATCACGCAAACATAATGAATGGTTAGGATATAAAGTGCTTTATCACTTATACGACATGCAACATGCAATACTAACTCCAGCCAGAATGGGCGCAGAAGCCATTAAAACAGCTTTTCAAAGCCCCATGAACCCCGCATCCTACACCCATATGGGACGGACAATCTCGGCAGGAGCAGAATTATTCGAACGCGTAACCCGTCGTTTTGGCAAACCGTCCTTTGACTTACCCCATACAACGATTGCAGGAAAACCAGTCCTGATTACCGAAGAATTCATCGTTGAAAAACCGTTTTGTAACCTGCTGCATTTTAAACGCGACACCAAACGCAAAGATCCAAAAGTTCTGATCGTGGCTCCAATGTCAGGTCATTTTGCAACCCTGCTACGCGGAACAGTCGAAGCCCTTCTCCCTCACCACGATGTTTATATCACCGACTGGATTGATACACGGATGATCCCGTTATCCGAAGGCCAATTCAATCTGGATGATTACATCAATTATGTCCGCCAGTTTTTAAGCTTGCTCGGCCCCAAGACATCTGTCATTGCAGTTTGCCAACCGGCTGTCCCTGTTTTGGCGGCAGTCTCCCTGATGGCGGCAGAAAACGACCCGAACCAACCACTGGGAATGATTCTGATGGGCGGGCCTATTGATACACGGATTTCAAAAACCCAAGTGACCCAAACTGCCGAAGAACGCCCTCTATCATGGTTTAAAAAATCGGTTATATCCTCTGTACCATTTTACTACCCAGGCGCTTACCGCAAAGTTTACCCGGGCTTTATCCAGCTCAGCGGCTTTATGTCGATGAATTTGGATCGTCACGTCGGACAACACATGAACTTCTTTAAACATCTGGTGACAGGAGATGGAGATTCAGCAGAATCCCACCGTAAATTCTACAACGAATATAATGCGGTCATGGATTTACCGGCTGAATTTTACTTGCAAACAGTTGATGTTGTTTTCCAACGTCACCTCCTTCCCAAAGGCCTGATGAAGTGGCGCGATCCATTGACCGATCATCTGTATGATGTCTTGCCGAACAAAATAAAACAAACAGCCCTTCTCACCATCGAAGGCGAACTGGATGATATTTCAGCCCGTGGCCAAACCACAGCAGCCCATGATCTGTGTTACTCATTGGCACAATCAAAACAATTTCACCATTTCCAACTGGGCTGCGGACATTACGGAATTTTCAACGGCAGCAAATGGAAAACCCAGATTATGCCGAGAATCAGAAACTTCATCCGCAAACTGGACAAAGATTGCTCCCCAATTCCTGAGGAAGATCTAAAAGAAATTCCTGATTTGGCAGCCGAACGGTATGACCGCGATCAACACGGCATTGTGGCAATCCGCCGCTGGCTGAAAGAACGCGATATCAGAATTCAAAAAGACCGGATTACCAACTGATTTAATCCATTCAGGATTTTCAATAAAAATTGACTTGATCTTTCACAAATCTAGTTCACAATAAGCAAATGGTTGACTTCGCTGCCATCTCTCCGCATCTGAACATCCGTATTTCTCCGAAAGCCAAAAGACTTGCTTTACGGTTGGATTCTCACGCCGGATGCATCAACCTTGTGATTCCGCATAAATCGAGCATGAAAAAAGCTTATGAATTTGCACAACTGAACCAAAGCTGGATTATCGATAAAATCGGTTCACTCCCGAGCCCTGTCCCGTTTATTGACGAGCAAACCCTCACGCTCATGGGAAAAGAACATAAGATTAAAATAGAAATCTGCGACAGAAAATATACTGAAATCAAAGTGATAGACGGGAAAATTAGAGTAAAAACACAACTTGACGATCCATCCTCGCGCATCTCAAGATTTTTAAGAAAACTGGCAGAAACAGAACTCAAGAAAATTGCCGACCAAAAAGCAGCTATTTTGGAACGCAAGCTCACCGGATTTTGTGTCAGAGATATGAAAAGTCGATGGGGGAGCTGTTCAACCGATGGCCGCATGACTTTGTCATGGCGGCTTATTTTTGCTCCTTATCACGCAATGGACTACGTGGTCTCACACGAAACAGCACACCTAATTCATGCCAATCACGGTAAAAAATTCTGGGAACTCTGCTCCAGCTTATCCACAGACTACTCCACAGGAAAAGAATGGATGCGCCTCAATGGCGTCAATCTGGGTAAATACGGGAAATCCCCATCTCATCTTCAAAAAAATCCTGAAGAATGATCTGGGCGGCCATTTTATCCACAACCCTACCACGCTTGACGCGTGACGCATCTGCCGCCCCGATCATAAAATCCTGAGCTTTGCGCGTAGAAAACCGCTCGTCATAAAACGTTACAGGAACATCAGGGATCAATTTTAAAAGTTCCAACATCACATCCCGCACCCCCTGACAGCGTGAACCGACCGTCCCGTCTGTATTTAAAGGCCAACCAACCACCAGGCCGGCACACCCATATTCCGACATAAACTCCGTCAACTGCACTGAATCAACAGCCATTTTTTTCCGCTGAATAACCTTAAGCGGCGTAGAAATTCCGGCAGGCAAAGCCCCGAAGGCAACCCCGATGGTTTTGGTACCGACATCCAGCCCCAACAAACGACAATCATGGGGAATCAATATCTTAAAATCTTCGAGTGTAACAATGCCCATTATTCTTGCAGCGCATTCATTTGAATGTTAAGTCTTCAGTATTAATATATAAGAGAGAGCCTATGTCCATTGATAAATCAACCGTATCAAAAATTGCCAATCTAGCCCGTATCAAGGTCACAGAAGAAGACCTTGAATACTACGCTCCCCAGCTCCAGAATATCCTGTCTTGGGCAGAACAGCTTCAAGAAGTTGACACCACAGGCGTAGAACCTCTGGCAAATGTTTCTGAAATCAATCTGACCTTGCGCGAAGACAAAATCACAGACGGACAGAAAAGGGATGAGATTTTGAAAAACGCGCCTGAAACTGTTGAAGGTTTCTACGTTGTCACCAAAATTGTTGAATAATCCGGACAAATAAAGAGTTAAAAAATGACCAGTAAATTGATCTCCCTTACAATCACTCAAGCCCTGACCGGCCTCAAAAATAAAGACTTCAGTGCCACCGAATTGGTCAAAGACCATATCGCACAAATGGAATCATGCCGCAATTTAAATGCCATGATTACCGAATTGCCCGAACAGGCTTTGGCAAGCGCAGCCCAATCCGATGCACGCATCGCCAAAGGTGAAATGCGCCCCCTGGAAGGTATTCCGATCGCCATGAAAGATCTGTTTTGCACCAAAGATATTCGTACAACCGCCGCCAGTCATATTCTTGGAAATTTTATTCCGCCTTATGAATCAACCGTCAGCCAAAAATTGATCGATGCAGGAACAATCTCGGTTGGAAAAACCAATCTGGACGAATTCGCTATGGGTGGATCAAATACCACCAGCTATTACGGAGCAGTTGAAAGCCCATGGAAAAGCAAAACACATCCTGACAAAAAACTCGTCCCCGGTGGATCATCGGGCGGGTCAGCCGCAGCCGTATCCTCCGGCATGGCCATGGCCGCAACCGGAACAGACACAGGCGGATCAACTCGCCAACCCGCCAGCTTTTGCGGCATTGTCGGTGTTAAACCAACCTATGGTCGCTGTTCTCGCTGGGGAATTATCGCGTTTGCGTCCTCACTAGATCAAGCCGGAGCATTCGCCCGCAATGTCGAAGATTCAGCCCTGATGATAAAAGCCATGGCCGGACACGATGCAAAAGACTCAACATCGGCCAACAAAGACGTACCGAATTTTTCAGCATTGATGAAACAAGACATTAAAGGCCTGCGCATTGGTATTCCGAAAGAATATCGCGTGGACGGTATGCCGCAAGACATTATCGACATCTGGGAAAAGGGTGCAGCCATGCTCAAGGCAGCTGGCGCAGAAATCATCGACATTTCCCTGCCTCACACCAAATACGCTGTTCCAACCTACTACATCGTTGCCCCTGCCGAAGCTTCCTCGAACCTCGCACGGTATGACGGCGTTCGTTATGGATTGCGTGTTGAAGGAAAAGACCTGCAAGATATGTACGAACAAACCCGTGCCGAAGGCTTTGGCGCAGAAGTCAAACGCCGCATCATGATCGGAACCTATTGCCTGTCCGCAGGATACTATGACGCATACTACACCAAGGCACAAAAAATCCGCCGCCTGATCTCGAATGACTTTGCCGCCGCTTTTGAAAAATGCGATGCTATTCTGACACCAACAGCACCATCTTCGGCGTTTGCAATTGGCGAAAATTCGGACGACCCGATCAAAATGTATCTGGGCGATGTTTTTACAATTCCTGCTTCTCTGGCTGGCCTGCCCGGAATTTCTGTTCCTGCAGCATTAGATGACCAAGGCCTTCCATTGGGGCTGCAAATTATCGGCCGCGCATGGGATGAAGCAACTATGTTCCGCACCGCCTTTGCGCTGGAACAAGCCATTGCCTTTTCGGCACAACCGGACTTAATGAAATCTGCTGCCTAAACCTTGAAACAAGGAACATGGAAATGAAGCACTTGCTCTTTATACTCACTCTCGGATTCATTGCCCTGATCTGTGTCTCTTCTACAGCACAAGCTCAAGATGCATTGTCTCCACAAAACTACAAAAAATTCAAACCGGTCTATAACCCGCAAGCCGCAAAAGACATCACATCAAATATTTTACCGATTTTAAAAAACGAAGTTTTAAAATCCACCCCGAACGGCACGATATCAAATGAAATAATTGAAAAAATCTATGATCAATGCCTGTCAAAAGTTCCTCCGCATTTTACACCTGATGCCCATCAATATTATTGCTCTTGCACCGCCGCCGGAACATCGGCTGCCATTAAAACGGATGAGTTGAAGGAACTTCAGTCAAAGAAAAACTGGAAACTCGGAAACAAGACATTTGAAAAATACGTACACGAAGTAGTCATGCCATGTATCGACATCCCCATCGACGACATGGAATATATGTCCTGCATCCTCAACCGCAGCCACGACTGGCGCGTTGATCGTATTCCGCAATACTGCAAATGCATCAGCCACGCTGCAAAAAACCACGTCATTGAAATGGGCGAAACAGAAATGATGGTTGAATGGGGTAACCCGTTAAAAAATTATATGTCTCCACTTGATGCATTATGGTACAGCGACACTTACAACCGCTACAAACGACAATACAGCGAACAATGCTTGGGGAGTTACATGACAAAAGACCCTCTCGGCAGAAACTAATAAGATCATCCCAAAAAGGAACAATAATCATGAATATCAAATATAGCGTATTGGCAATTTTACTGTCAGCCATGATTACTTCATCTTCTGCCTCGGCACAAACACCGATCACGACAGAAATGACCCAAAAATATTATGAGCAATGTTTGGTCAATTCCAAGACCGAAGGAACAATGACAGATCAATCCCGTCAAACGTATTGCGCATGCACCGCAGAAAATATGAAAAAAAATATGGTTATTGAAGACCTTCAAGCCATGCAGGGACAAGATCAAGCCGCACGGGATGCCATCAACAAAGTTCTGATCGATGTCAACGGCCCTTGCATGCACGTCCCGCTTCATGACAAGGTCTACACAAAATGTATGACCGACGTAAACAAAACATCGATTTGCCAATGCCTTTCAAAAGGCATTTCGGAATATCTTTCAAAACAATCCCAAACATTGCTGAAAGATATACTGGCAAAAAATCCAAACATATATGACCCGATGGGCGCATTAATGGATACACAAGAATATAAAACAACCGAAAAAAGAATTGCCCTATCCTGTGCAACAGGCTCAGCCTACTAATTTAATAGACTAAAGGAACAGCAAAAATGTCATTCATCATCAAAGGCGAAACCGGAGACTGGGAAATTGTAATTGGACTGGAAGTCCACGCCCAGATCACAGCGAAGTCAAAATTATTCTCTGGCGCAGCCACAGATTTCGGCTCTGCTCCGAATACCCAAGTCTCGCTTGTGGATGCGGCAATGCCCGGAATGCTCCCTGTTCTCAACGGTCATTGCGTTGAACAAGCCGTCCGTACGGGTCTGGGATTAAATGCACAAATCAATTTGCATTCGGTATTTGAACGTAAAAACTACTTTTACCCTGATCTGCCACAAGGCTACCAGATTTCACAATTCCTGCACCCGATCGTCGGCAAAGGCATTGTCGAGATTGATCTGCCAAACGGAGAAACAAAAGAAATCGGCATTACCCGCTTACACATGGAACAAGACGCCGGAAAATCCATTCACGACCAACATCCGACCAAGAGCTTTGTTGACCTCAACCGCTCCGGCTGCGCCTTGATGGAAATTGTCTCTGAACCCGACCTGCGCAGCCCCGAAGAAGCCTGCGCCTATCTGGCAAAACTACGCATGATTTTGCGCTATCTCGAGACCTGCGACGGCAATTTGGAAGAAGGCTCGATGCGTGCCGATGTCAACATCTCGGTACGTAAATCAGGTGATGAACTGGGAACACGCTGCGAGATTAAAAACGTCAACTCGATCAAGGCCGTTCAAATGGCCATCGAATATGAATCAGCCCGCCAAGTCGAACTGATTGAAAACGGCGGAACCGTCAAACAGGAAACACGTCTGTGGGATCCTGTAAAAAATGAAACGCGTTCGATGCGTTCAAAAGAAGAAGCTCACGACTACCGCTATTTTCCTGATCCTGATTTGTTACCATTGGTGATCGAACAAAACTTCGTTGACCAGATCAAACAAACTCTGCCTGAATTGCCGGATCAAAAGAAACACCGTTTCATGGACAGCTATGGCCTCGGCATCTATGACTCATCTGTTCTCATCATGGAACGCTCCCGTGCAGATTTTTATGAACAAGCAGCCCAAGGTCATGACCCGAAAATAACAGCCAACTGGGTCATAAACGAATTGCTGGGTGGCCTGAATAAAGACGGAAAAACGCTGGAACACAGCCCAATATCTGCCAAACAACTCGGTGAATTGGTGGGGCTGATTTCGGACAAAACAATTTCCGGTAAAATCGCCAAGGATGTTTTTGCTGAAATGATGATCTCGGGAAAAGACCCTGCAAAAATCGTCGAAGAAAAAGGATTGAAACAAGTCACAGACACAGGCGCGATTGAAAAAATCGTTGACGAAGTCATCGCTGAAAATCCTGATAACGTCGCAGCCTATAAAGGCGGTAAAGACAAACTCTTCGGCTTCTTTGTCGGTCAGGTTCTCAAAAAATCGGGCGGCAAAGCCAATCCGGATATGGTCAACGACTTGTTGAAACAAAAACTATTATAGGATTGAAAAACCATGACCACCCGTTACGAATATAAAACCGTAATTTATAAAGAAAACCTTATCGGCTCTCTGCTTCTTGGGGAATCTAAAGTCAATCCCGAACGCATGACAGAAATGCTCAATGAATTTGGTCGCAAAGGCTGGCGGGTCGTAACGATGGAACGTGAAAACCGCCGCTCCTTGCTGTTCTTCAACCGAGAAGCCTTCCTGATTGTTATGGAACGCGTTATTTCGGCTTGAAAAATATTCTGTTCAAACATGAAAATTTATCAGTCCTGCGCGGAGACCTGATCCGTGGCGGACTCAAAAAACTACCACTGCTCCAATTTCTCCCCCGACAACATCACACGCATTTTGCCTATGCCGGAACAGTTTTTGGATCAGGAGCATGGGCACTTGCCACGGCCTGTGAAGAACTCGGACTAAAATGCTCGCTTTACATCGCACGCTCTCAACACACCCCCGATTGGATCAACGACCTCAACCCGAACCATACTGACTTAATCTGGTGCACCCCAAAACCAGTAGAACAGATCAAATCGGATGTTGAGAAAAATCGCTCCGACCTCTGCATGCTTCCTCTTGGATTTGATAGCCCTGCCTTCATTACATATATGGCAAACATTCTAAAAGAAACCATATCAACCAACAAACCTCCCTCGCAAATCTGGATCTCGGCCTTAAGCGGCGTTCTGGCACGATCGGCATGTCTAGCATTTCCCGAAACAGACATTATCGCCGTCTCGCCCGTCAAACATGTCGGAAATTGTGCCCATGCCAAAATCATCCATGCGCCCGAAAAATTCCATCACGCAGCGATCACACCACCGCCATATCCTTCCTGTCCGTATAGCTGCGCCAAAATCTGGCAATTCGCCAATTTACACGCAGTCCCAGAGTCCTATATTATCAACATCGGTTACAAATAAGGATTTCAAATGCCCAACACAGCCACACTGCATCGTGTTTTTAAAGCCCCACCCGAACGCGTCTACCGTGCCTTCACCGACCCCGCCGCCATTGCACGTTGGATGCCACCAAACGGCTGGATTGGCAAAGTCTTCCACATGGATATCAAAATCGGCGGCACATTCAAAATGTCCTTCACCAACTTCTCGAACGGTATGGAACATAATTTTGGTGGCACATATCTGGAAATCACCCCGAATGAACGCCTGCACTATACGGATGAATTCGAAGACCCAAACATCACCGGAACAATCACGGTCACGGTCACATTTAAAAAAGTTTCGGTTGGTACAGAATTAACCATCATTCAAGACGGACTGCCCGACATCATCCCGCTGGAAGCCTGTTACCTCGGCTGGCAAGAATCCCTTGCCCAACTCACCAACCTTGTCGAACCGGAAACCCCGTCCCGATAACCTGAAAACCGCTATTTTCTAAGGAATAGCAATGAATATAGGACATTAAATATTTCGTTATTGATTTTTACCGGATTTGCCCGTAAAAAGTCTGTCTCGAAAGAGACTATATAAACTTGATAAAGATCAGTGGCTGCCCGCGCAAATGCGCACACCTGAAAACTACGAGGCCACTGTGATAATACAGGACTATATAATACGGATCGGTGGCCGAGAGGCTTAAGGCAACGGTTTGCTAAATCGTCGTACTGGGTAACTAGTACCGAGGGTTCGAATCCCTCCCGATCCGCCATTTCCTTTATTTCTCACGTTCACCATCATTCATACACGATCACAAATCCCTTGTAAACAAAGACCTTCATAACCGTCATTGCCTTGCATCGTTCGGGAGCGATTATTTACATTCTCAAAAAATGGGGGCATAATTGGGGTCATATTCAATATCCCCTTGCCGGAGATGCCCCCAATGAAGCTAACTGATATTAAATGCAAAGCTGCTAAACCCCTAGAAAAACCTTGGAAAATTTCCGATGGCGGGGGCATGTATCTTGAGGTTATGCCGAACGGGTCAAAATACTGGCGCATGAAATACCGTTTTCAGGGGAAAGAGAAACGCCTTGCCTTGGGTGTTTACCCTGAAACGTCCCTAGCTGAAGCCCGCGACCGGAGAGATAAAGCCCGCAAACAGCTACAAGACGGCATTGATCCCTCCTTCCAGAAACAAGAAGACAAACGCCTTGCCCGCCTGAATTCTTCCCAGACTTTCGAGGCCGTTGCCCGCGAATGGCATGAGCATAGCAAGGCACGATGGAGTGACGGTTACGCGATTGAACTCCTGAACAGGTTGGAACGCGATATTTTTCCAGAATTTGGCTCACGACCAATAACCGATATAGCCGCTCCCCATATCCTGCAAGTCATGAGAAAGATAGAATCACGGGGCGCACACGAAATTGCCCGCCGTGCCTTACAATCTTGCGGGCAGGTTTTCCGTTATGCAGTTGTAACAGGCCGGATTGAGAGTGACCCGACCCGCGACTTGAAAGGCGCACTGAAACCGTTCAAGAAAGGCCATTATGCCGCTCTGGAATCGAAAGAGCTGCCGGACTTCCTTTCGACGTTGAACCATAACGAGGCTCGTCTATACCCACAGACACGCCATGCCCTGCGCTTGCTGATGCTGACGTTTGTTCGCACCTCCGAATTGATTAACGCCACATGGGATGAATTCAATTTTGAAGCCAAGCAATGGAACATCCCCGCCAAACGCATGAAAATGCGCAAGCCGCATGTTGTCCCGCTTTCTAAACAGGCTCTGACCGTTCTCAAGGCGCAAAAGGAACTCACCGGACACTGGCAATGGGTTTTTCCGAATCTTGTCCGCCCACAAAAACCCATGAGCAATAACACTGTTTTAATGGCCTTGAAGCGTATGGGGTACAAAGGACGCATGACAGGCCACGGATTCCGTGCGCTGGCCATGTCCACAATCAAAGAATCTCTAGGCTATCGGCACGAGGTTGTGGATCGGCAACTGGCTCATGCGCCCCAGAACAAGGTGGATGCCGCCTATGATCGCGCAGCCTTTCTGACAGAGCGCAAAAAGATGATGCAACAATGGGCGGATTATCTTGATGCTGTGAATTCTCAAGGAAAAGTGATTGTCGGGACATTCAAAAAACGGGCATAATCAATTCGCACGGCTAGGCTGATCCCCGAATGCAGGACACCGTATCCTGCCGCCGTGCATTTTCTTTTACGGGCAACCTGACGGGGGGTATGTATGACAAATGAGTTGCAAGAAAGTGAACGTGGAAGACAAGAAGCGCAAGACATACTGGATAGCTATGTGCAAATGCGAGCTTCGTCTCCCTATTTAACCATCCCTGACATTCTGCCCAAGCCGCCCGAGTGGGAAAAACGTGCAAAGCCCGCCGATAGCTTTCCTCATATCTTGCCATTGGCTGCCGCTATTCAAGAATGCGGGTGCGCCTTATTCCCCGATCTTTGGCAAGAAAGAGACTGGTATTCTCGCCAAAAAGATCAACAAGATCGCTGGAATGATCGGGAGAATAATGCTTATGGCCTACGGCTGGCGGCTGTAAAAGACACAAAAGGAGGTCGTAAATTCGGAGCAGATTTCTCAAATGATCCAGAACAAGAACAACTCGCGTATGATCGAAAACTTGAGGTCTATAAGAACCTGATTAGCTGGCTGAATGCCGAACAAATTGATTGTTTTACTCTGGATAAGGACGGAAACAGGGTGGATGTTCCTGTCGGAATCTGGCTCACAGATCGCGCCCATAGCCTGTTTGATAGCGGACGTATATCGGGGGACATCATCGCTCCTGATCGCGTTTATGAAACTGATCTTGAAGCGGTCTGGCTTGATCGAGCGCAATTCAACAAACATCGCAAAAACGCTACCACGCCTCGCAGCAACAAAAGAGCGGCACCCATTTCTGAAGCGGCACTAGTAGCTGCCTATAATAATCATGTGAATGAACATGAAAAAAACGTAACAATCCCAACATGGAAACAGGATCAAGAGGCGATGGAACAAGCCTTAGGCAAAAAACCGACCGATTCAAGAATTAAACAAATTAGACGCACCCATGCTCCCGAACACTGGAAACAACAGGGAAGACGAAAGACAAAATAATTTGTTTGGATTATTTTGCTCAAACAAATTTCTCAAACAAATAAACAATTTTTGAGATTACTCCCTCTCCTGTCATCCTTTCATCGTTGACGAATAACAACGAACACAAGGATGAACATGACACAATTATCATACACGATTGACCAAGCCGCGAATGTGACAGGACTCGGCAAGACCAAGCTTTATGAAGAGATCAATCGGGGGCGTTTGCGGGCTGTGAAGGCTGGCAAGCGCACACTGATCCCTCATGCAGCCATTCAGGACTGGTTACAAAGCCTTGATGCTTATCCAGCCTCGCAAGCCTCTACAGCGCCAGCGGGGCAATAATGCGAGACTCTTTTCCTTTCCCCACCCCACGTTTGCATGGATGGAATTCTTTTCCTTCCTCGAACCTCTGCCTGCGGGCAAAAGAAACGGGGCGGATTTTTGGGACAAAAGTGGGACAGCGGGACGGTTCTGGGACACCTTTGGGACACCTAAACCCTATGAAATCCAAGGCTTACAGGCCAAGTGTCCCAAATGTCCCATGTTTTTTGCCTCTCAATGCAGAATCATGTGCGCGTGTGCGCGCATGTGTATGTATATGCACAGTGTTCCATATGGGACACATACCTATATATAATAAAAATATATATTTATTTCATATAGATACACCCCAAAACAGGTGTCCCAGACCTGTCCCAAAAGCGCCACAAATGTCCCATAGTTATAAAAAACTACCCGTATATTCCGGTGCTGCTCAATCATCGGAACAGCTTCAAAATCAGGTCTTTTATCTGCCTGTTTATCGAAATCAATGGACAAGCAGAAAAGCCGATTACCTCAAAAATCCGCACGTAAAACAATGTCACAGCCACACGGTCGGGAGGATCAAGAATGGATGATCTTGAACAAATGCGCAAAACAGCGGATGCCACCACGCGAAAAGAATCTGTTCAACCAGACAATAAAGTGCATAAGGCACAAAAAACAAGAAAACGGAAAACGCTTGAAAATTATGCATTGCCGGACTCATGCCCTGTCTCTCCGATTGGAACGAATAACGGCATTTATTTTTATCTGGATGCCAATAAACAGTTTCGTTCTTTGGCAGCTGGAAAACACAACCGCCTAGAAATCATGGCTTTATTCGGAGACAAGGCTAGTTTTCTTTCAGATTACTGGCCGCGCCGTGACAAAAACGGTGATATTGAAGGTTGGCGGCCTGAACTTGCTGCGCAAGCCTTGATGGAAGCCTGCGCCGCCAAGGGAATTGTAGATCTATCCGCAACCATTCGTGGTACGGGATGTTGGCAGGATGAAAATGGCAATCTGGTAATGCATTGCGGAGAGGTTGTTTATTTTGGCTGTGCAATTTTACCTGCTGGGGAATGTGGTAGCTTTGTATATCCCGCCGCCTCGCCAAAACCTAAACCGGATTTTGAATCAGACCATGGAATTGAATTTGGCCGAGATATTCTTTCCTTTATTCAATCTTGGAAGTGGTCGCGTCCGGATATTGATCCTACCTTGCTGCTTGGCTGGATCGGGGCAGCTATTTTAGGCGGCGCGCTTGATTGGCGGCCTATTCTCTGGATCACAGGTGACAAAGGCACAGGCAAATCAACCTTGCTTACAAAGCTGATCCAGCCTGTTCTTGGGGCGAATGGTGCAATCTATGCATCCGATGCCTCGGCGGCTGGCCTCTGGCAATCTGTCGGGCATTCTTCCTTGCCAATCATTCTGGATGAACAGGAATCCGAAGAGGACAACCGCAAAGGCAATAACCTGATTAAACTTGCACGACATGCCGCATCGGGTGGGTCTGTTTTGCGCGGTGGGTCAGATCACAGGTCAGCTGATTTTACTGTGCGCTCTGCATTTTTATTTTCTTCAATCCTGATTCCTCCACTTCTCGGGCAAGATGTATCACGCATGGCGGTCTTGAGACTCAAAAAACTCAAAGCAGGAAGCGTGCCCGTTGTTCTTGATGCCGGAGAATTTGCTCAAGCTGGAACTGTGTTTCGCCGCCGTGTTCTGGAACAGTGGCCGCGCTTTGAACGGACTCTATCGGCCTACTGGGAAGCAATGGCAAAAGCCGGACACGGGGCGCGCGGCGCGGATCAATTCGGAACACTTCTTGCCTGTGCCGATCTTCTTTTGTTCGATCACAATATACCGGAACAGGCGTTACTGGATGAATGGACGAACAAAATGCGCATTGAAAATCTGGATGAAGCTCAAGACGAAACTGCCGACCATGAACGCTGCGCCGCCCATCTTTTGACCTCAATCGTTGATTTTTACCGGAACGGGGCTCGGAATTCCATCGGTTACTGGATTGAAATCGCAGCAGGCATGAAGCTCGGCGATGATACAGAGGCTGGAACTGTCCTCTCTTCTTACGGAATCAAAGTCCATGCCGCCAATAGCCGGAAATTCCTACGTGTGGCACATTCCCACAGGGGGTTATCCAAGCTTTTTGAAGGAACAATCTGGGCGGGTCGATCCGGTGCGTCCGGTGTCTGGGTGCAGTCTCTTCGCCGGATCGATGGCGCAGAAACATCACAAGTCCGTTTTGATGGGGTGAAGACACGCTGTGTTGAAATCCCGTTGGAACAAATTTTAACGAAAGATGAAAGATAATATTATGATGAATGACAAACAAATTGGACTGGCCGCATGGGCACGTTATTTTTTAAACAGAGGAGATAATGATGTTGATGAAAAATTATTTTCTCTTCTTCATGAAAATATATCCTGCCCAGAAACAGGAGAAAATGTATCCCTTGCAGAATGGATAGCGGCAGCTATAGGTGTTTTGCCTGACCAGAGGCACGCACAGAGTGTTCTGGATGCTCATGGGTTAATCATTGAGGATAGAGACCTTTCCTTTTTTGTCGATGGACATGGGAGCTATATTTCGCCGGATCATTCTTGCATTGTCATTGATCTGAATAATAACAATGCTGTGAATATGCTGGCAAAGAGTGGGGCTTTCTACAAAGATTTTTTGGCTTTTCCGGCCTCTGGAATTGATAAATGGAGAAGGTTGTTTATTCCTCTGGACTATGCAGCCCATATGCTGGAAATGATTTATGATACGAAGGGACAGTCTGCAGCTTAAAAGTCTAGGAAGGTAATAGACAAACCCGCCGATCTCTCAGGCGGGTTTTGTTTTGTATCTCATATCAGGAAGCCAGACGAAGAGGAACTTTCTCCTTTGCATGATCCTGTGCTTGGGTATAAGCGGCATGAACATCCTTTGTATCTTTTGGAAGGTTGCCGATTTCTTCTTGGAAAGAAATTTCCCTTTCCAAGATGGAGTCGCCAATCACCATTCCGACTTGGGAAATTGTGCCGATAACAGATAGAAAACCTATCTCTATACCGGAAAACTCTCGAGGCATATCTTTGACAATCGAAACCAATGGACAATGCCCCTCTTTTTGGGCATAATTCAAAAACTCGCGGGCGTATTGTGTTCCAGTCAGCCCGTCTTTGCTAAAATCTCCCGTGGGGGCAACCTGCCAAAAGATACGTTCTGTTTTTCGTCCTTTCGGATTGTCGGACAATTTGACATCTTTGATAAATGGTAAGTCAGTTAATTGCATGATAATCTCCTTTTTCAGAATGATGGAATATGGGTCTTTCCCATGAGAAAGAATATCATATGGGGGCATAATTGGGGGCACGTTGAAATTTAACATCACTTGAAGTTTTTATATTCCAAGTAGTTATCTTTCAAATACGAATCCCTCCCGAGCCATATATAAGCCCCCGCATCACGAGGGTCTTTTATATGGTAAAATTTGGGATTAGTGAACGAACACTTGTTCAATAAAAACCTTGCTTGTAATGAAAAATCTATATATTTACATGTAATCATGCAAAGTAAACAAGAGGGATTCATATTTTCAACATGTTGAAAAACCTATTCAATTTTAGAACCGCAGCCAGCACGATTTTTATAAGTTCGAATGCCTATTTGTTTTCACAAAACATTACGGATATGGGATCCCTTCAACTCTACGCATCCTGTTTGATGATGACATGCTCTGCAAGTCTTTTTCTATCTCACCAGAATCCGAAATGGCTTTTTGTATCGGGCGGAGCCTTGATCGCGGGTCAAACTCTGATTGCTCTTTCAGCACAAGGCATTGGTGAAATGATTTCCTATCTCGGAGCAATCCCCCCGATTTTACAGGGCAGCTTATTACTCAGAGCAGCATGGCAATCCGTATCAGACACGCGATTCAAATCAAACTCCAAAATAACCAAAATATTTGAAATCATAGACCGTTATCCCCTCGCCTCGGCAGGATTGATCGAAGCCCCGGGAACAGCCGCCATAGCCGTTGGAGCCTTCATGAACAATGACTTTGATTTGGCGACATCCGCAACGGGCTGGACTATTGCAAATTTATGCCTTGCGGCATCCGACCCCGCCCTACAAGCAAAATTTATGCCCAAACTCCGTTAAACAACAAATTATCGAAAAACAAAGCTCCTTCTTGTATAAAAAACAAGATCCTTTTAAGTTATCCTTATGAAACAATGGATCAAAATTGCGAGTATTTTTCTTCTGGGGCTGGGGGTATCGATACCTCATGCCCAAGCGGCAACCTCCATTCCCTTTACAATCAATATGACTGAAGCCGTCAATGTAGACACCACTGGCGGAACACCCCGTATTGCGGTTGATGTCGGCGGGGTAACACGCTATGCGAGTTATACCTCGGGAACAGGAACGTCAGCACTCACCTTTACCTATCAACTTATTTCAGGCGATATCGACCTTGACGGAATTTCTCTCTCCTCTCCAGTTGATCTCAATGGCGGAACAATCAAAGACCTGAACGGAAATGATCTTTCACCGCTAACCTTCACTCCCCCCATCACCACAGGGATATTGGTCAATGCCGCAGTACCTTCCGGTTACACAGCAAGCTTTTCTGACAAAACAGTAACAAACATCAATAAAACCGCAATGGGATTTACCTTGACCTACAACAAGGCAAGTCAAACCTACAATTATACGATTTCCAGCTCAGGAGGAGGAACACCGTTAACAGGAAGCGGAACCACAACCGGTGCAGCACAAACAGTTAACGGCATTAACGTGACATCTTTACCGGATGGAAAGCTGACTTTATCAGTAACAATAACGGACTCCCTAGGCGGAGTAGGCATAGCAGCAACCGACATAGTGCCCAAAGCTGTTCTGGACACAAGCCTTGTCGGGCATTGGACATTTGATACAAATGACATTTCCGGCACAACAGCCTATGACCGCTCAGGACAAGGGAATAACGGAACCATCATCAACGCAGCAACACAAACAACGGGAAAAGTCGGAGGAGCCCTTAATTTCAATGGAGGAAGCAAATATGTAACAATTCCCGATTCTGCTAACCTTGACTTACCAAACACAGTCACAATTAGTTTTTGGATAAACCCGTCTGCAAGCTACGTTGGGTACGCCGTTCATCCTATAAATAAATGGACAGGGACTGCAAATGCGAACTATGTCATGTATTACTTCGGAACAACATCTGGGGCAGACAGACAATTTCGTCCCTATGTTAACAGAGGGGGGACATGGACTACAGCAGGAGGATCATACACTTCAACGCCAGGAACATGGATCAATTTTGCATGGACATACAACTCTGCAACAGGCGGTCAAATGTATATTAATGGATCTCCCGTTGGAAGCCTGTCTGGAGGGGGAGTCTTGGCAACAAACAACGCAGCCCTAAACATCTGTAGCTCTTCAGCAGGATTTCCCGGACTGGTCGACGATGTAAGAATCTATAATCGCACATTAACACCAACAGAAATCACAACACTTTATAACGCTGAACAATAATCCCGACCCATATCATTTGGAGCATTTCTAAATAACGATTTGAATTAAGAAATATCTGCAGCCAGAAGGACTATTAAAAACTTATGCCTAAACTCCGTTAAACAAACGCCCCCAAAGAAAATGGGGGCGCTGTATATTTTAATAAATTAAGCCTCAATCATTATATTGAAAAGATTCAATATGTAATGGTTTAACAGATGCAGCGTAAGCTCTCTTCCATTCATACAGATCAATCACGCCATCGTTTTTCACATTCACTTGATTAAAAGGCATACCTAGAAAATCAATTGGACTTAATCCATCCTCTTCCTTATCGAATTTAATCAACTTTGATTGCTGAATAAATTCTTCTTCGGTAACACTAATTCTCTGCTCTTTACCAGGGGTGGTGTAATCAACCGTTTCGATTGTCTTTTTTTGCATAGGAGAATAAACCCTCAAGCCAATCTTTTTCATTTCAAGATTGTCTATCACGCCATTTTTATCTTTATCAAAAATGGTAAAAAGTTTTTCACCGACTTCTTCTCGCTCGAAAACACCGTCATGGTTTATATCAAACTCGGAAAAATCTATGCTTTCACGCCCACTAGCATCTTTAGGAGCAACCTCGACCCTCACAGTAGCCGTTTTCATATCTTTCTCTGTTTGTTTAATAACATCCAGTCTTTGCTCTATCTCGGCAGAGAAGTCTTTTGCATAAGAAGAGCCAACCCCTCCTAATATAAACAAAGCAGCACCTGCGATTAATATCTTGTTCGTTTTATTCATTTTTTTCCCCTTTCAATAAAAAATATTGGGAATTTAATAAGACTGCACCTAACATAGGAGATAACCTTCACCTTTCAACTCACATTATGATTCATTATGATTCATCAAACCGGATAGAAACAGACCGCCCGTGCGCAGGTAAACTTTCCATGCGGGCAAATTCCTCAGCCGCTTCGTGAGTATCCTTCAACATTTGATCGGTGAAATTTTGCACACTAATTTTTTTCATAAAATGCGCAGTCGTAAGACCAGAGAAAATCCGTGCAGCACCACCCGTTGGCAAAACGTGACTTGATCCTGCAACAAAATCACCAATCGGCTCGGGTGTCCATGCTCCCATCATAATGGCACCGGCCGATGTAATTTTTGGCTCAAGAATTTTCGGTTGAGCAGTTAAAATTTCAACATGTTCAGGTGCATACGCATTACAAATTGCAACACATTCATCCAGACTCTCTGCCTTGATAACAAAAATCCCCTTTGCGATCACAAGATTCATAGCCGAATTCTCCGGCAATAAAGCCCGCTGCGCCGCAACTTCAGATTCAATCCCGTCAACAAGTGCTTGTGATGTCGTCACCAAAACAGCCTGCTCCATTCCTGACCCGTGTTCTGCTTGGGACAGCAAATCAGCAGCCACATAACGAATATTGGCGGTCTCGTCAGCGATCACCATAATTTCACTTGGCCCCGCCAGCATATCAATCCCAACTATTCCGAAGACTTGTTTTTTGGCCTCAGTCACATACGCATTACCCGGACCTGCAATAAACTGGACGGCATCAACCGTATCCGTTCCAAAAGCACAAGCGGCTACCCCATACACTCCGCCTAACTGAAGAATCCGTTGCACGCCAACAATCTTGGCGGCATATAAAATCGCAGGATGAACGCCGGATTCCTTAGGAGGCGTGATAATGGTAATATCACGAACCCCCGCAGCCTGAGCAAAAGCACAAGTATGAATCGTGGTTGAAACCAAAGGGAAAGAACCGGAGGGCACATAACACGCCACACGATCAAACGGGACATATTTCTGGGCAACATATCCGTTTCCTGTACCACGATCAGAATCTTGTGGCTTAACCTGACATGCAAAATTATAAATGCGATCATACGCAAAACGAATAGCCGCTTTTTCTTTATCCGATAAAGGTAACTCCTCCGCATCAATTTCGTTTAAATCAAGATAAAAATCTTCCGACTTTAAATCCACTCCATCATACTTTTGGGCATAAGCAATCAAAGCGTCATCACCCCTCATCCGCACATCTTCAATCATAGAAGTTACTTGCCGCGCGATCTCAGGATTAACGGTTTGCACACGGGATAAATCAACAAATTCGCGCACGAATTCCACACGCCCAAACGTTTCATAAAACAACATTTTTTATATCCTATTTTTGTATATGACGATCTTTTAACTTGGTGCAAATATCATCAAACGGAATACCTGCATGCTCCAACAACACCATCGTGTGATAAATCAAATCTGCGGCCTCACCAATGATCTGCTCTCGATCACCGTCCATATGAGCCAAGGCCAGCTCAACACCCTCCTCGCCGACTTTTTGAGAAATACGAGACTTACCCAATTCAAACAAAGATGTCGTATAACTGCCCTCTGGTCGCGAAACATTGCGATCATGGATCAAGGCTGCCAGCTCGCTCAGAAATGAAACAGATGACGCGTCATCCCCATCAAAGCAACTTACCGCACCAGTATGACATGTCGGGCCATTGGGACGCGCCAAAATCAGGACAGTATCCAGATCACAATCCAGAAACATGGATTGAAGCTCAAGAAAATTTCCTGACGTTTCACCTTTTGTCCAAAGAGCATGGCGTGTTCTGCTAAAAAAGGTGACGCGCCCCGTTTCAATTGTCTTGGCCAAAGCATCAGGATTCATATACCCCAACATCAGAATCTGGCGTGTGACACTGTCTTGAACAATTGCAGGCAGCATCCCATCAACTTTTGCCCAATCAATCGCTTGAAGATCCCCTTGAATATTGATTGTCATTGCCGCACACTTAATCCTTGCTTTGCCAGATAATTTTTCAACTCACCGATGTTTAAATGTCCGGTATGAAAAACCGAAGCCGCTAACGCCCCATCAACACCGGCTTTCTGGAATACATCATAAAAATGCTCGCGCTCTCCCGCACCGCCAGAAGCAATCAAAGGGATTTTTAAAACATCCCGAGCAGCCTTCAATTGGGTTATATCATACCCCTTGCGCACACCATCTTGCGCCATACAATTCAAGACAACTTCACCGGCACCCATTTTCTGGATCATATCCAACCATTCCAACATGGCATGACGGGATTTAATCGTGCGGGTTTCATCACCTGTATATTGATAAACAACCCATTCACCATCTTCTTGACGCGAGTCAACGCCAACCACCACACATTGCACACCAAAGATTTCGGCCAACTCTGTAATAAATTCCGGTCGCTCTAAAGCAGGAGAATTCACCGATAATTTATCGGCCCCCTCGTTTAAAATACGCCGTGCATCTTCAATAGTACGAATACCACCAGCCACACAAAACGGAACATCCAGCACACGCGCAACTTTACTGACCCATGACTTGTCTACAACACGATTGTCGCTGCTCGCCGTAATATCGTAAAAAACCAACTCATCAACACCTTCATCGCGGTATCGCTGCGCCAATTCTATAATATCACCCATAACTGTATGATTTTTGAATTGCACACCTTTGACCACGACCCCGTCTTTAACATCCAGACAGGCAACAATACGTTTGGTTAACATTCTGAAACACCATCCCCGATTAAATCTTTAAGATTGATTTTTCCTTCATACAAAGCCTTGCCAATAATAACCCCACCGACATTCAAACCATTGAGCGCAACCACATCTTCGACATCCGATACACCACCCGATGCCTGAACCTGCAACGATGGGTAATCGCGCACCAGATACCCGTATAAATCAAGATTGCACCCACCCAAAGTTCCATCACGCGAAATATCGGTACACAAAACATGGGTCAAACCACAATCCAGATACATATCCAAAATCGCCGATAAATAAACACCGCTTTGCTCTTGCCATCCCGACACCGCCACCTGATATTGATCCCCATCAGGTATCACATCAACCGCCAAACAAATTTTTTCTGCACCAAATTGGGAAAAACATTCGCGCACACAATCAGGATCTTTCACTGCCAATGACCCTATCACAACCCGCGCAGCCCCAAGATCCAACAACCGTGCAACATCCTCGACCCCGCGCACTCCGCCTCCGGTCTGAACAAGCAACCCGCTACTGGAAACAATCTCGCCAATCAATTGACTTTGACGGTTTTTCGAATCACGAGCACCATCCAAATCAACCACATGAATCCAATCCGCCCCTTGCTCTGCATATTGACGAGCCACATCGACAGGGAACACATCATAAGATGTCTGTGCATCAAATTTCCCTTTAAAAAGCCGAACGCACCCCCCATCAATCAAATCAATTGCCGGATAAATAATCATGACTTACATCCTTGTAAAATTTTCTAAAACACGGCTACCAGCCTCACCCGATCGTTCAGGGTGAAATTGGCATCCCATAAAATTATCCTGTGCTACAATCGCCGAAAAATGATCAGAAAAATAATCGGTACGTCCAACCGTATATCCTCCCAACGGCGCAAAATAACTATGCACAAAATAAAAATACGCCTGCGCCCTGATACCCTGCACCAAAGGATGATCCTCTTGATCAAATTTGGTTAAATTCCACCCCATATGGGGAATAGTTTTTCCGTCTTCTGACGAAAATTTTCGAACCGGACTGTGAATAATTCCCAGCATATCGGTCTGTCCCTCTTCCGACGTATCAAACAACATCTGCATACCCAGACAAATCCCCAAAACAGGGCAAATCAAAGACTTGATACACTCTTCCAATCCACGCGCACGTAATTTTTGCATGGCATCCTTGGCTGCTCCGACCCCCGGCAACATCACCCGCTCGGCTTTGGCAATCCGGTCAACATCGGCAGTCCACTCGGCCTTTTGTCCCAAACGCTCCAAAGCAAAACGAATAGATGCAATATTCGCCCCGCCACTTTCAACAATTGTAATCATAAAACCCCCTTTGTGCTCGGCAAATCATCCTTATCCTGCTTGCGAATGGCCATCCCCAACGCCCGCCCGAAGGCTTTAAAGCAAGCTTCGACCATGTGATGAGAATTTTCTCCTCTGACCTTGATATGCAGATTACATCCAATATTTTCTGCCAATGACCTAAAAATATGTTCAACCATATCGCATGGTAAACCACCAACCGTCTGATCTGGAAATTGCCCATCAAAAGACAGATAAAACCGCCCCGACAAATCAAGAGCAACCTCACATAAAGATTCATCCATCGGCACAGTAAACCCGTATCGGCCAATCCCGCGCTTGTCTGCCAAAGCTTGCTTGATCGCTGCCCCCAAGGCAATCGCGCAATCTTCAACACTGTGATGCGGATCAATTTCAAGATCACCCGCACACTCCAACTGCAACGAAAACCCGCCATGCTTGGCTATTTGCTCCAACATGTGATCGTAAAATCCGATCCCCGTTGATACCGAAACAGGGCTAGCTCGATCCAAATTAATTTGAACATCAATCGCCGTTTCCGATGTCTTCCGCACGACACGTCCGATCCGCTGGTTTTGGGAAAACACAAATTCTTTTCCTTCCAACACATTAAATAAACGGTTCATTTCGTCTTCTGACCCGATGGTAATTCGCACACAATTTTCTAAACCGGATAAATGCGACTGGTCGCGAACAATCACCCCACCAGCTAGACATTTTTGGTAAAAACCTTTGGCATCATCAACTTTTAACAATAAAAAATTAGCATCAGACGGATAAACTTTTTCTACCCTATCTAAATTCTCCAATCTCTGCGCAATCTGCGCCCGCCGCTCCATCGTATTCGCGCGCTTGGCATCCAACCGCTGCACATTATCAGGCACTAAAATTCTTGAAATATCTTGCGCCACACATTGGGCAACAGGATAAGGAGCCAAAACCTTTTTCAAAAGACCGATAACATCCATATCGGCAATGGCAACACCAGCTCTCAATCCAGCCGCAGCATAAGCTTTTGATAAAGTCCGCAACACAACCAGATTATAAAATCTTGAAATCAAATCAACACAGCTTTGGGCATTCGAATATTCGATATACGTCTCATCCACCACTACCAAAGCATGACCATCACAAACCTCACAGATTTTTTCAATCTCCGAAACCGGAATAACATTGCCCGTCGGATTATTGGGGGAACATAGAAAAACAATCTTGGTATTGGGAAGAATTTTGGCCTGAATTTCGTCAATATCCAAGGAAAATTCATGATCCTTTTTCAAAGGAACAGAAATAATTTCAGCCCCCTGAACCAAAGCCGCCTGAACATACATCGGAAAAGTCGGCGGGCACACAACAATGGAATCCTGCCCCGCCTCACAAAATGCACGAACTAAAATATCAATCGCTTCATCAGCGCCACGAGTTAAAATCAGATTTTTACTCGACACATCATAAAGACGGCATAAAGAATTAATGGCATCTTCAGGCTGCTGCCCCGCATATCGATTTAAACCTTTTGCTCCGATATATGGTTCATAAGAACATTCATTGGCATCCAAAAAAATATACCCGTCACCATTTTTATAAATCGAACGCGCCGAAGAATAAGCCTTCAAATCCCTGATAGACTGACGCGCCCGTAATATAATCGGATTTTGAACACTCATGCCTTACTCCAACATCTTTTCAATCGGAACAACCAGAATATCGCTTGCTCCGGCATGTCTTAAATCTTCCATAGTTTCCCAAAACACACCTTCATTACAAACGGCATGAACGGCAACCTTATCATCACGCCCCTGCAATTCCAAAATAGTCGGAGCATCCGAACCTGGCAAAACAGCGCATAAATCATCCAGAGCCCCAACAGGCGCATGAAACATAATATATTTGCTATTTTGAGCTTGCAAAACACCATTAATTCTTAAGATTAGACGATCTAGAATTTCTTGCCTTTGCGCATCAATGCCCAATCCTTGAATTAAAACCGACTGGCTGGAAAAAATAACTTCAGCTTCACTTAACCCATTCACAGCCAAAGTCGCACCGGTGGACACCAGATCACAAATCGCATCCGCCATACCGACCCGTGGCGCAATCTCAACGGCACCGCGCATATCAACGATTTCAGCCTCAACATTTTGATCTTTCAGAAACTCTGACAACAAGCCGCTATACGATGTCGCCAATACTTTGCCGCGCAAAGATTCAGCCCCGCGATAATCAAAACCATGAGGCGTCGCAATCGACAACCGACACTTACCAAATCCAAGGGGCATAACCTCTTTAACACTTTTCAATTTCGAATTTTTTGATACCAGAATTTCTTCCGACAAAACATTTTGACCGACAATCCCGATCTGACAAACTCCCGACGCCACAAACGCCGGAATATCATCATCACGGACGAAAAACAGATCCAGAGGAAAATCCTGCGCCGTACAAAACAACTGATCTCGGCTTTTGATAAAACGAATTCCGCATTTTTCGAGCAACTCTCGGGAATCATCAGCCAAACGACCTGATTTTTGAATAGCCAATTTTAATCGCGTTTCTTGAAAACTCATTTTTTATCCATCCTGTCTAAAACGATACGATACCCAAGCGATCCATTATGAAGAAACCTTGCAACACGGGTCACAGTCGCCAGACTAACGCCTGTTTTTTCCGACACAACCCTATAAGGCATATCCTTGTTTAATAATATCGCAACCTGCCAACGCCCGACCAAAGCCTCAATCTCTGCAGGCGTACAAATATCTTCAAAAAAAGCTCGACATTCCTTTTTATCCTGCAACAATAAAACAGCCTCAAAAAGCTCATCTTCGATTTTTTTACGATTACCGATATGTTTTTTCAACACCTGCTCCACACAGTTCATTTTCCCTTGTCCTACTGTACTATCATGATAGCACAAAATTACACAAGAGTATTCTTGATAATTTCTATCAAACCCAATCAATTGGCGAAAAACCATTGCTTTCCAGATAATCATTTGCCGCCCTGAAATGGCCACATCCCAAAAATCCGCGATGCGCTGACAATGGCGATGGATGCGAAGCCGTCAAAACAAGATGTTTTTTACGATCAATAATCGCGCCCTTCTTCTGGGCATAAGACCCCCACAGCAAAAATACAATATTCTCTGCCCGATCATTGATGGCGCGAACAATCGCATCGGTAAACTCTTCCCACCCCTTATTCTGGTGCGATCCGGCAAGAGAGTCCTGAACCGTCAAAGTGGCATTGAGTAACAAAACACCCTGTTTCGCCCATCGAGTTAAATCACCATCTTTAGGCATAAGAACATCATATTCGGCAGAAATTTCTTTATAAATATTCATAAGACTTGGCGGCAATTTAACTCCCGACCGCACCGAAAACGATAACCCATGGGCTTGACCTGCCCCATGATAAGGATCTTGCCCTAAAATCACCACCCGCACATCATCAAAACGTGTCGTATTCATGGCATTAAAAATCTCATCCCCCTTGGGATAAATCACCTTTCCTGCCTTCTTTTCTTGCGCCAGAAAAGATTTTAACTGCACCATATAAGACTTATCGAACTCCACCCCGATCACATCAAGCCAACTAGGATCAAGTTTAACAGATGTTTTGTCGCTCATTTTTTCACCTTTTCCAATTGCCCCCCTACCATATCCCATGCTAAACATGGATATTACTGAAAATTATGATTTTTACAGGAGTTTTACACATGCGCGTAGTGCTGCCCGATGGGTCTTTCAAAGAATTCGAGACACAAGTTAACGGTCTTGAGGTCGCGAAAACCATCAGCACCAGTCTTTCAAAGGCTGCTGTCGCCATCCGTGTCAATGGCGAACTCCATGATTTGTCAGATATTGTTCCTGACAATGCCCAAGTCGCAATTCTAACCGCCAATGACGATGACGGATTGGACGTGATGCGCCACACCATCGCGGCGCAAGTTCTGGCACGTGCGATTAAAAATCTGTACCCGTCTGCCCGTCTGGCCATCGGCCCGACCATCAAAGACGGTTTTTACTATGATATAGCCTTTGAACATACACTTTCATCCGATGATCTGGAAAAAATCGAAAAAGAAATGCACCGCATTATCAAAGAAGGCCATAAGATCGAAAAGAAAGTCTATTCGCGCGCAGATGCCATAGCTCTGTTCAAAGAACGTGGCGAAGACTATAAAATGAAAATTATCGAAGGCACACCGGACTCCGACGCCTTCCAGATTTATCACCAAGGAGAAACTTCTTTTATTGACCTATGCCGTGGCCCTCACTTGCCGTCTTTGGGTAAAATAGGTGCGTTCAAACTGACAAAAATTGCAGGAGCTTACTGGCGCGGCAACAGCCAGAACGAAATGCTGACCCGCATTTATGGCACAGCATGGCGCAGCGAAGAAGAACTATCGAATTACCTGAAACAAATCGAAGAAGCCGAAAAACGCGATCACCGAAAAATCGGCAAGGAAATGGATTTGTTCCATTTGCAAGAAGAAGCTCAAGGCTCTGTCTTCTGGCATCCTCACGGCTTTACCATTTACAACCAACTTGAAAATTATATCCGTGAAAAAATTTATGCCGATGGCTATGTCGAAGTTAAAACCCCGCAACTGATGCATTCCAAATTCTGGGAAGCGTCAGGCCACTGGGATAAATACCGCGAAAATATGTTTGTCGTTCCCGATGTCGTTCCAAATATCGAATTAAACGGTTCGGTTTTCAAGGAAGAGCCAAAAGAATTTATGGCACTCAAACCCATGAACTGCCCCGCCCACGTCCAGATTTTTAAACATGGCATTAAAAGTTACCGTGATCTGCCAATCCGTATGGCGGAAATGGGCTGTTGTCACCGCAACGAAGCCCACGGCGCATTACATGGCTTGATGCGTGTGCGTCAAATGACCCAAGACGATGCACATATTTTCTGCCGTGAAGATCAAATCGGCGAAGAAGTAAAACGCTTTGTGGCTCTCTTTAAAGATGTCTATAACGACTTCGGCTTTACCAATATCAAATTGCTCTTGGCAACCCGCCCTGAAAAACGCGCCGGAACGGATGAAACATGGGACAAGGCTGAAAAATCCATGGCCGATGCTTTGAATGATCTCAACATGGAATTTGAATATGCCCCGGGCGAAGGCGCATTTTATGGCCCCAAATACGAATTCCACTTGGTGGACTCAATTGGACGCACATGGCAATGCGGCACCTGCCAATTGGACTTTGTGTTACCTGAACGCCTTGATGCATCCTATATGGGCGCAGACGGACAAAAACACCGCCCCGTGATGATTCACCGCGCGGTCTTCGGGTCATTTGAACGCTTTATCGGTCTGTTGATCGAAAGCACAGCAGGAATTTTCCCGTTGTGGCTTGCACCTGTTCAACTGGTGATTTCAGGTGTTACAGAATCCAATAACGAAACAGCCGAAGCATTGGTTGCAAAATTCAAAGCCCAAGGCCTCCGCGTAGAGTTCGATGGACGCAACGAAAAAATTTCGTATAAAATCCGAGAACATATGAACGCCAAAGTGACCTACGTCGGCATCATCGGCAACAAGGAACAGGAAAACGAAACCATCACCATTCGCCGTCTTGGGGTCAATGAACAAGACACCTACAACGTGGACGAATTCCTCACGATGATGAAAACAGAAATTTCATCCCGCGCCATGCCACCTGCTGCAAAAGACACGGAATGAAAACAATCGCCATCATTGGTGCGGGGCCTGGTGGCTTAATGGCCGCCGAAAGCCTCGCCCGTCTTGGCTATACCGTCGATGTCTATGACCACAAACCGTCACCGGCCAGAAAATTTCTAATGGCAGGACGGGGCGGATTAAACATCACCCATTCCGAACCGATCGACAGCTTCCTTCAAAAATATGGAGAAGCCGCAGAATTCATGCATCCAATGATAGGCTATTTCACACCGCAAAATATGCGGATCTGGTGCGCCGAACTGGGCGAAGAAACTTTTATCGGCACATCGGGACGCATCTTTCCTAAAAGTTTTAAATCCTCCCCTCTTCTACGCTCATGGCTTGAACGCCTGAGCAACCTCAATGTCCGCATTCATCCCCGCCATCACTGGACAGGATGGAATGAAAAAGGTGAATTGGCATTCACAACACCCGAACAAAAATTTATCAAAGCAGATGCAACCATTCTGGCATTGGGCGGAGCATCATGGCCAAAACTCGGATCTGATGGATCATGGGTCAACGAACTGGAAAAACACAACATAGAAATTGCGCCTTTGCGCCCTGCTAACTGCGGGTTTTGCGTCAACTGGTCGGATATTTTCAAATCAAAATTCGCAGGAACTCCACTCAAATCAATTACCCTCACCCATGAGGGTAAACTCATCAACGGCGAAATCATGATCTCGGAAAAAGGCTTGGAAGGTGGTGCAATTTACGCTCTCTCCAAATCCATCCGCACAGCAATTGAAACAAAGGCCTCAACCACACTGACCATTGATCTGAAACCTGATCTGACAATAAAACAACTCGAGGAAAAACTGTCTCACCCACGCGGACGGGACACCCAAACAAATTTCTTAAGAAAACAAACCAACCTGTCACCTGCTGCTATCAATTTTCTTTATGAATGTGGTGATAAAACAAAACCTTTAGCGCAACAAATCAAACAGGTGCAAATCCCATTAACACAACCCTGTCCCATTGACCGAGCGATCTCATCGGCGGGAGGGATAAAGCTCCATGAACTCGATAAAAATCTGATGCTGAAAAAAATGCCGTCGGTTTTTGCCATCGGGGAAATGCTCGATTGGGAAGCACCGACCGGCGGCTATTTGCTCCAAGCCACGTTCTCGATGGGTGTTTTTGTAGCCCAAGGGGTAGACAAATATTTTAAAACTGCCAATATATAGACCTATATATTTTAAAGGGTTTTAAAAATGATGTCCTTTCTCTTTATTTTTGCAGGCTTTCTTCTTCTTCTCGCTGGCGGCGAAGCCTTGGTCAGGGGCTCGGTGGCAATCGCCACAAAAATGGGAGTTTCAAAATTGGTCATCGGACTAACTTTGGTTGGCTTCGGCACCTCTGCCCCCGAACTGGTCACCTCCATTCAAGCAGCCTTATCCGGTGCTCCGGGCATTGCCATTGGCAACGTGGTTGGATCAAACATTGCCAATATCTTGCTAATTATCGGAGTATCGGCAGTCCTTTTACCCATGGTATGTCCGCGTGAAGCCATTTTACGAGATGGAATGGTGATGTCTGCCGCAACCATCCTTTTTGTTCTTGCATGTTTTGTCGGAGAGCTCAACTATATTACCGGTCTTATTTTTCTAACTTTGCTTGGCTTATATCTTGGTCTGACTTTCTACGCCGAAAAGAAAGGAAAAGACAAAGCAGGTGAAATGCTTGAGCATGAAACCGAAGCCCGCCCCTTACCATTTCAAAGCATCCCGTTAAACTTGCTCATCGCATGTGGCGGCATGGGTTTGCTGGTCTTGGGGGCAAACCTTCTGGTACGAGGCGCAACTGAAATGGCACAAGGATTAGGAGTTTCGGACACAGTAATCGGATTAACCGTCGTGGCAATTGGAACATCCCTTCCCGAACTGGCAACTTCCATCATGGCCGCGCTTAAAAAACAATCCGATGTGGCACTGGGGAATGTCATCGGCAGCAACATCTTCAACATTTTATCTATTCTTGGTATCACATCAATCGTCAAATCAATTCCGGTTCCACAAGAAATTATGAATTTTGACTTATGGGTGATGGTCGGCGCATCGGCAGCTTTGCTGGCTTTTGCCTATACCGGAAGAAACATCTCACGCATTGAAGGGGGGCTGTTACTCATGGCCTACACCACCTATATCGGCGCAGTCGCGGTTATGAGCTGAACCATTTCTTCCAGCTCCAACCACCGCATCTCGGCGTGTTCCAACTCGGATTTAGCAGCTTCCAAACGCTCCGATGCTTTGAAAAACAAACCAGTATCGCGCTGATATAAATCGGCATCCTGCAAAACAATAACCAGATCGGAAATCTCCGCTTCCAATCCTGCAATTTTAGCGGGTAAATTATCCAATTCGAATTGTAATTTATATGATAATTTTTTTACAGGAGCTGCCGCAACAGCGGAAGCAACAGGAACATCAATTTGTGTCTTGTCCTTCCCTTGTGCCACAGCCTCTTTTTGTTTTTTTTCATCCAGATAATCGGAATACCCACCGATATACCCTTCGATCACACCATCGCCTTCGAAAGCCAAAATTTTTGAAACTGTCTGATCCAGAAAATCGCGATCATGACTGACAATAATCAGAGTCCCCTGATACGCGCTTAAAATTTCTTCCAGAACATCAAGTGTATCCATATCCAGATCATTGGTTGGCTCATCGAGAATAAGAAAGGATTTCGGATCGGCCAAAACCTTTGCCAATAATAACCTGTTTTTCTGCCCCCCCGATAAAGTCGAAACCATGTGGCGAGCAACTGATGGATCAAATAGGAAATCCTTCAAATATCCGCATACATGGCGGGATTTACCCATGACAGAGATATAATCACCGCCCGAAGGAACCAAATTAGACCACAAAGTCTCATCCAGTTTCAAATCAGACCGTTTCTGGTCAAAATAAGAAAATTCGACTTCCTTGTTGCGTTTGACTTTTCCTAAATCAGCTTCCAACTCACCAATCAACAATTTCAGAAAAGTCGACTTTCCCGATCCGTTTTTACCCAGAATACCAATCCGGTCTCCGCGCATTAAGCGCATCGAAAACCCGTCCAGAATTTTTATATCCTCGAAACTTTTATGAACCTTGATAAACTCGGCCACAATTTTTGAAGTCGAAGTAACATCCGTCCCCGTCACCTCAACCTTGGCCATCATTTTTTGAAACGCGGATTGATCGGCGCGTAACTTGTCACGAGACTCTTTCATCAAGGCCAAACGGCGCACATTACGCTTCAACCGCCCCCGCACACCGCGCGATGCCCATTCGACTTCCATATCAACCATTTTGGAACGGTTTTTCAGCTCGCGCTCTTCTTGCTCCAACATAGTCCCCGACCATTCATCGAATTGGGCATACCCCGTAGGACAAACACGCATATTTCCACGATCCAGCCAAAACACCTTATCCGACACATTCGCCAAAAATTTTCGGTCATGACTGATACATAAAAATGCACCGCTATAATTGCGTAAATACTGTTCCAACCATAAAATGACATCCAGATCCAAATGGTTGGTCGGCTCATCGAGCAAAAGAATATCCGGCTCTTCAACCAATGCCCGCGCCAAAGCCGCCCGCCGCATCTGCCCACCGGACAACTGATCCATCTGCGCATCCAAAGAAATCTGTAACGGCTCGGCCACCATTTCCATGCGATAGGTAAAAGCATCATGCTGATTTTCGGCGCTCAAATCCTCCAGAATAAAGTCTTTCACCGTCTGTCCGGCCTTCATCGGAATATCTTGCTGTAAATATCCGATGGTTGTTCCGGCCAACATCCACCGCTCCCCTTGATCAAGGTCTTTGAGCCCACGGATAATATTCATCAAAGTAGTTTTACCCGCCCCGTTTTTGCCCACCAGACACGTCCGGTCACCTTCCAGAATATGAAATGTAAGATTTTCGAATAAGGGCGCTCCGCCAAAACTGACCAAAGCCTCCTGAACACTTAATAAAACGCGATTTCCAGCCATAACAAAGGGCATAACAAATTCACCCACCGGAAACAACAAAAAAGCCGGAAGACATCTTCCGGCTTTCAATAAATCTTTTTAAAAAACGCAACTAACCTAAACGAACAGCCGCAACATTGGCAGCATGATACGCATTAAGCTTTCGCAGTGCTTCAAGATGTTGCACCGTAACTATGATGGGGGGCATGTGCCCAGCCAAACTCTCTGCCGTAGCTCCACTAGCCGACATAAATTGGACTAAAGCTGTATCAATGCCCGCAATACGTTGATGTAATTTCTCTGCCAAAAGCTTGTCAACACTCACTGGATCCATCGTAGCTGGAACACAGATAGGTAAGGGGTCAGTAGCGGCCCTAAAATCACACGCATCACAATATATTCCGCCTTGTGTAGAGAGTTCAAACTCTCGACACAAATTCGACAAAACACGAACAACATCATCAAAAGAAACACCATGACCACTCATTTTCATATACCCTCATTTGTTAACACATAATTTGATTAAAACAGAATTACGGCAAGCTTTTACCCCTTGTGGCAGAATGTCGCAAGAGAATAATTACGAAAAAACAAAATTACACTTTGGAATAATAAAATTACTTTGGCTGCGGCCAGAAATACCACACACAAAAAGCAACAACGGCAATCAGAAGCAACTTGCCCAAGATCAGTTTTATCAAAAATTTCTTATTCATATCAATAAGATACACAAAGAGATGACAAAAGCAAGATGACCTGATACGTTCCCCCGCCTGAAAGGACTTTCATGAGAATAGCCATATTGGAAGCACAAGGAATAGACAGTCACCATCTCAGGCATCTTGCCTTGAGAACCATGTTTCCTGACGCCGATATTGTGGGCATACAAGCAATACATATCAATCCAAACCACCTGACAGAATATAATATTCTGATATTACCCGGAATCATCGGCGAAGACAGCCTCTACCCTGATATATTACCTGCAGAAAAAGCAATCTGTGTCACACAGGCAATCCAAGAAAATGGACTAATTCTCTGGACGGAATGCGCATCAACCTATTATTTATTCGATCACTATCACTACACAACATCGAACGGCCAGATAAAAAATAAAAACGGCTTAGGCCTTTTCAAAGGAATAGCCTGCGGCCCTGCTTTTTCATCCGTCACCCGTCGTACTCCTCATGCAACGAGCCGATTCGCAAATCATATTATCGCAGATATACAAAGCAACAACGGCACTTTACCTTTGCCTTATCAAGCACTGGACGTAAACGGCCCTACGTTACACCCGTCACCTAACAACAAGCCGTTTTCTGAAATATTCCGCTACACCAACTTGCTGGAAAACCCGATCTGTGGATTAATACAACAACAAGGCAACGGACTCGTCATGGCTTTTAGCTTTCACGCAGCCATACCATTTGACACGCTTCCATTTGCCCATCATGGACAAGATGAAAACCGGACAACTTTTATGCACCATCAAGCCAACCGTATCAGACATCATATTAATTAGGATTGCTTAGAAGAATGACACATAAACCCATCCACATTATCGGCGGCGGAATGGCCGGAACAGAGGCTGCATGGCAAGCCGCAAATATGGGCGTGCCTGTCATCCTGCATGAAATGCGCCCCCACACCAAAACCCCCGCCCACCAGACAGAAGGTCTGGGCGAACTGGTTTGCTCAAATTCGTTTCGTTCGGATGATAAAGACTATAATGCCGTCGGGCTTTTGCACGAAGAAATGCGGATGCTGAATTCACTGATGATGCAAACAGCCGCCAAACACTCAGTCCCTGCAGGAGGAGCTCTGGCGGTTGACCGCGATGCCTATTCAAACGACATCACCAAAACCATGGAAGATCATTCGCTTATTACCATCCAACGCGGCGAAATTTCTGGCCTCCCGCCCCAAGACTGGGACTCGGTTATTATTGCGACAGGCCCTTTGACTTCTCCGGCCTTATCGTCTGCGATCAAAGACATAACCGATGAAGACTCACTGGCATTTTTTGATGCCATTGCCCCGATTGTCTATTTTGACTCGATCAATATGGATGTGGCGTGGCTGCAATCCCGCTACGATAAAGAAGGCCCCGCAGGAACAGGCAAAGACTATATCAACTGCGGTATGAACAAAGACCAATATCTGAAATTCTATGATGCACTGACCAATGCCGAAACCACCGAATTCAAAGACTGGGAAAAAGACACACCCTATTTCGAAGGCTGTATGCCGATCGAAGTCATGGCTTCACGCGGTATTGATACCCTTCGCTACGGGCCAATGAAACCTGTCGGACTCACCAATCAACATGATATGTCCCGCCCCTATGCCGTGGTTCAACTCCGTCAGGATAACGCGCTGGGTACACTCTATAATATCGTTGGCTTTCAAACAAAAATGAAATACGCAGCCCAAACCGAGGTCTTTAAACTCATTCCCGGGTTGGAAAATGCAGAATTTGCAAGACTGGGCGGCATCCACCGCAACACCTTTATCAATTCACCCCGTGTCTTGAATAACCGCTTGCAACTCAAAAACCAACCCCGCTTCCGTTTTGCCGGACAAATCACCGGCTGTGAAGGCTACGTCGAAAGTGCAGCCGTGGGCTTGATCGCAGGACGTCTAGCAGCCTCCGAAAGACTGGGTAAAGAAATGCCGATGCCGCCAAATACAACGGCTCTCGGCGCAATTCTGGCGCATATTACAGGTGGCGCAAATGAAAAAACTTTTCAACCGATGAATGTGAATTTTGGTTTGTTTCCGGATATCGAGACCAGCAAAAAAATAAAAGGGCGTGATCGAAAAAAACTCTACTCCGCCCGCGCTCTTATCGACCTCACCAATTGGATCAAAATGATTTAAACCACAACCGAAATTCTTTGAACGGCACAGGCTGGATATGAAACGGATCATATCCGGCCTTTTCAATCTGCTTCAAATATAATTCAGCCAAAATCCGCGTCGCCCGCAAATATCTGCACAACAAACGATCATACGGAACATCAACATTGCAGCAAACTGTCCGTACAAGATCAATCAAATTTTCTGCATGAGGGCGAACATCTTTCAAGTCCAATTCAGGAAAAATAACACGTCCGTTTTGTGCAAAATAAGGAAGGGATCGCACCAACCCAACGACCGAATATAATCGGCTTAATTCCGACACACGATCATTCGGACAATCAAGAATCCGGCACTTCATTACCATCAACACGCCATGAGTTTCATCAATGTAAGCCAACAACTCATCCCATGAAACAGCAGAACGATTTTCAAACTCAAATTCTCGCCCACGCAAAACGCGATCAAAACCAGAAAAAGGCAGATCATATTTCGAGATCACTTCCGACAATAAACGCAAAACAGGATGGATATCCGAACGCCCACCATCACAAATTCGGGAAATTTCATCACGCCACCATTGCAACCGGATCAATCCCATATGCGGCTCACGCACGTCATCCCGAATACGCGCAATTTCAGCATTCCATAGATCCAAAACCTGAATATTTTCGCGCACCGCAAGCGGCGCAAAATAAGACAACAACGCCCGATCTGCATCGGCATTGCGTAAATCTTCAAATAAGTCAGGTTGATTATTTTTCATTTCCGTATAAGTTATAAACAGAATTTCCCTAAAATGAAACAGAATGAAAAAGGAGTTTTACCATGGCTTTTACCCTTCCTGAACTGCCCTACACCAAGGACGCACTTGTTCCCTATATGTCGGCAGAAACATTTGAATTCCACCATGGCAAACACCATCTGGCCTATATCAACAAAGCCAACGAATTGGCAGCAGGAACAGACTATGAAACCATGACATTGGAACAAGCCGCTATCGCCGCCAAAAAAGCAGGCAATCAAAAACTCTTCAACCAGATTGGTCAGATTTATAACCACAACCTGTTTTGGCTTTCAATGGCACCAAATGCAGGAGGCACCAAAATGCCAGGCCATCTTGAGAAAAAAATTGCCGAAGACATTGGCGGCTATGATGCCCTTCGTGCAGCCCTGATTGACAAAGGCATGACCCAATTCGGATCAGGCTGGGCATGGTTGGTACTGGATAACGCAACCGGAAAACTCGAAGTTCTGAACTCGGCCAACGCGGAAACCCCGCTGACCGACAACAAAACCCCTCTTCTGACCTGTGATGTTTGGGAACACGCCTATTACATCGACTACCGCAACGCCCGCCCTAAATTTCTGGAAGCATGGATTGATAACCTAGCAAACTGGGAATATGCGGCAAAAATTCTGGAAGAAAAACTTTAGAAAAAATACAAATCATAAAGTTCTCAAGGCCGCAGCAACCCTGCGGCCTTCAGCTGTCAGGACATTATATGTGCGGCATGCAGCCCCCGTATCCATCACATCCACCGAAAAACCAAGACCAATAAATGCCGCCCGTTTTGACGGGGATAGAACGGAAAAAGTAGCCCCGCCCCCGATCAACAACACATCAATTTGACCATTTAACGCATGAATTTGATCGTTGATCTGTGTAAAGTCAGAAACGCACCACTCCTCGACATGAGCGCCCCACACCAGAACAGGATAAGAAAAAACCTCGCCGTTAATTCTAAAACGCCCTTGCGTATAGGACTGGATCAACTTTTGATCGGCAGAAACAAACGGCGTAATATCCATTAAGCAGGAACACTTTCTTCCGCTGTATCATCACCTTCACCATCATCAGGAGCATCCCCACGTTTTTTGGAATCTTCAAATGGGAAATACAACAGCGAAGATGACGCAACATAAATCGATGAATATGTTCCGACAACAATCCCGAAAATCATCGCATTGACAAAATCGCGGATCACTTCACCGCCAAACAACCACAACGCGCCCAAAGACAACAAAGTGGTAAAGGATGTGTTCAACGTCCGCGCCAAAGTCTGGTTCAAGGACATATTGATAACATCACGCATCTGCATTTTCTTGAACTTACGTCGGTTTTCACGAATACGGTCAAATACAATAACCGTATCATTGGTTGAATAACCAGCCACCAGCAACACAGCCGCCAAAGTTCCAAGATCAAAATTCATCCATAACAAAGAAAACAACCCGATCACAGCCGTTGTATCGTGAACCAGAGTCAGAATTGCAGCCACACCAAATTGCCATTCAAACCGATACCAGATATATCCCAGAATTCCGGCAACCGTCAGCAAGAACGCCCACATTCCCGATTTTTTCAACTCATCTCCGACTTGAGGACCCACATATTCACTCCGGCGATATTCAACCACGCCATCAGCTTGAGTGTATTCGGCATCGATCGAAGCCTTGATCGATTCAATCGCATGTTTTTGAGCGTCTTCTCCACCCGCTTGCTCAGGAACACGGATTAAAACATCGCGATCAGTCCCGAATTCCTGAATAGAAATATTACCCAATCCCAATCCGTTCAGATCAGAACGCATCTTGGACAAATCCGGTAATACGGGTGTTTGAATCTCCATCATGATACCGCCGGAAAAATCGATCCCGTAATTCAATCCTTTGGTCACCAACAGACCAACAGATCCCAGAACCATAATTCCAGTTACAACAAAAGCCAGATACCGCCCTTTGACAAAATCGATTTTCAATTCATCGGCAAATTTGAATAAACGCATAGTTTCTAATCCTTAAAAATGACTTTTTATGATTTATAAAGGCAAGGTCTTAGGTTTGGTGACGCGCAACCACACCACCAACATCAAACGGGTCAACATAATTGCAGAAAACAATGATGTTGCGATCCCGATAGACATTGTCACTGCAAACCCTTTAATCGGCCCCGTTCCAACAGCATAGAGAATAATCCCTGAAATCAATGTGGTGAGGTTAGAGTCAATAATAGACGCCATGGCTTTTTCGTATCCGGTATCCATCGCCGAAATGATAGATCGACCGGAACGAATTTCTTCGCGGATACGTTCAAAAATGAGAACATTGGCATCAACTGCCATCCCCATTGTCAAAACAATACCGGCAATCCCTGGCAAAGTCAGTGTCGCTTGCAACATCGACAACAAGGCAATAATCAAAACCATATTGATAAACAAAGCCACACTGGCGAACACACCGAACAAACGATAAGACATCATCATATAGGCAATAATCAGTAAGAACGCGACCATCGTTGCAATTTTACCAGCTTCAACCGAGTCACTTCCCAAAGACGGCCCCACGGTTCGCTCTTCTACAATACTCAACGACGTTGGCAACGCACCGGCTCTTAATAACAAAGCCAGATCAGACGCTTCCTGAACAGTAAAATTTCCGGAAATGACGGCACTGCCCGTACAAATTGCTTCATTGATTCGTGGTGCGGTAATAATCTCTTTATCTAAAACAACGGCAAATGGCTTATCGACATTATCGCGAGTGACATCACAGAATTTCTTGGCACCTGCCGTATTCAAACGGAAACTGACAATCGGCGCACCATCCTGAAACGTTGGCGTCGCATTGACCAGCATATCCCCTGTCAATAAAGGACGTCGATTGATTGGCAATGTCTGACCAACTTCACCATGCATAGGCAAAGTCATAATATTCAAACCTTCCCCCGTCATACTAACTAAATGGAAGCTCAATTGTGCTGTCTTATCCAGTAATTCTTTAACCCGTTTTGGATCATTCATTCCAGGCAACTGAACCAGAATACGATCATCTCCCTGACGTTGGATAATTGGCTCTTTCGTGCCCGTTCCATTGACACGACGACTAACCACCTCAATCGATTGGGCAATCGTTTTATCTGTAATATCCTTGATACCGGCTTCATCAAAAACAGCCGTTACAACAGAGCCTTCGGAATCAACCGCCAACTGGTCATCCGCCTCACGGAAAATCTTGCGCAAATCACTGACACTGTCTTCAGATTTTAGCTCGACCCGAACTCCGTTGGAAACAGACCCAATCGACTGATAACCAATCTCTCCGGCTTTGATTTTTGTTCGGGCAAAAGCTTCAACATCTTCGACACGTTTTTTAATCACGCTATCAATATCGGCCTGAAGCAATAAATGTGACCCACCCTGTAAATCGAGTCCCAAAGACATCGACTTTGTCGGCATCCATGATGGCAAGCTCTTCTCCCACGCATCACGCATACCGGAAGACACAAAATTAGGCAGACAATAAGCGAAAGAAAGGATGACAGTCACAACAACTAACACCCGTTTCCACAGAGGAATAAACATCATTTTGTGGCTTTATCCTTTTTATTTTTTTTATCATCATTGGCAGGCTTGGACGTTGCAGGGAAAGAATCCTCATAACGACCAATAATATAAGACCTCATCATGTTGATCCGGACATTATTGCCAACATCAATCTGGACTTCGTGATCAGAAATAATTTTATCGATAACACCAACCAAACCACCTTGGGTCACAATTTTGACCCCGACACCCAACTGAGTCAACATAGAGGCATGTTCTTTAAAACGTTTTTGCTGGGGACGAATCATCAACAAATAAAACAGGACAGCAAGAACCAGCAACATCCCGATATTCATCATAAAAGTTTCTTTTTCATTCGGTGGGGGAGCAATACCTTCCACAGATCCGGGAATTTCGGTAATAGCCGCAACCGAATTAGCCTCTTCGGCAGCATAGGCAGATGTAAAAAGCATATTTGTTTTTCCTTATAGTTTCAGGTGAACTGGTCTCGAAATACTCTTTATAATATTGGAAACAGGCAGACTATAGTTCCATATATGGGAATGACAAGCCGATAATCCTAAAAAGACATGTTTATCCGTTAATGTTTATCGTGATATAATAGCAAAGCGACTAAAAAACCTGTAAATGAAAACATACTGGGCTTGCCGGAATTATGAAATCTAAAGTTTTTAAAGTATATAAATATTTGTGCCTAACCCTACTCCTATCTGGACTTATCCAACCTCCAGCTTGGGCAGCTGATGCAGAATCACTTCAAAACAAATTCATTATGACAACAGATATTAGTGTCTACGGGAATTACCTGACACTCGCCCCCGAAGACGGAGCAGAATACAAGCTCGAAGCTCAATGGCCAGTCGAACAAAAATATCAATGGAGAAAATTTCTAGAAAACCTTGAATTGCTCCCAAAAATCGAAAAGTTACGCAATCCGGTTGTAGAAAAAGACCCTGAAGTTATAATTTTTGTCCAAAATAATCCGGATCAGATTTCGGGGGAAGATATATATCTATCAGCGGACAGTAATATTCTTCGTATATCAAGATTGGCTGTTGATACATTATATCTGGATAAAAATAAAAACTTTTACAAGTTCCTGAAAATGCAGGCTGACAAAAACGATGCCGCATATTCTAAATCTGAAAATGACAAAACAAAAGAAGAAGAAGCCGAAAACATTCCTCTCAACAAACTCGGACTGGTCGTTATTTTTAGAGGAGGAGCAACACTAACAAGTCCCATTTGGCACATATCCGATCCTCAAACCATCGATGATTATCTTAAAATGTATGAAACAGTAAAAAACAATAGTGACCCACAAGACATGGGGCCTTTACCCAGATCAAAACAGGGGGATAAAAATCGTGATTTAAGAAGTTTTGACACCCTGAACACCTTTATGATTTACACCAATTACCCGGGGGCAAAATCAAGGCTCATCAGTGTCAATGAATATGGCTATGTTCGCTCGACGCGTATTCAACTCAATGCAGTTGAATACACAGATAACAAAAACTTCTTCAGAACATTTCTCTTCCAAGCCAAAGACGCAAAACAAATGCTGATTGAAAGCGAAAAAAAGCGTAATCTAAAACTCCAACAGCACGACTTCTAAAACAAAAAGCATGGCTAATTTGTAACAAGAAATCAGCGACAAAGCGTATAAAAACTACGCTAGGAGCACGGTGACGATGCCACAAAGTGATTTGGAAAAACTACACTTTTATCAAAGTCACAGGATTAATTGCCTTTTTCCCTCGACGGATTTCGAAATGAAGCTGTGGAGACTCAACATGTCCGCTTGAACCAACCGTACCAATCGTCTGCCCGCGCGTCACCACATCACCTTTTTTGGTAAGAGTTTTCTCCAAATGGGCATAAGCCGTCACATATCCATCAGCATGGCGGATTAAAATCAAGTCTCCGTATCCTTCGATTTCATTTCCAACATAAACGACATTGCCATTTTCGGCAGCCCGCACCGCAGTCCCCCGTGCAGCCTTGATATTGATCCCATCATTATGCAACCCATCTTTTTTCGCACCAAAACTTGATACCACACGCCCCGAAACAGGAGTCAGAAAGCCCTGACCACTTTGTCCGGTGACAGAACGGGGAGAAATATTTTTGGCAACCGTCACTTCCTGCTTGGGAGAGGCTGCAGGTTCAAGTTTTTCGGACTGAACAGAACCCACTCGAGCGACAACGGCTTGAGATACCGCAGGCGAATTTTTCACACTGGATTTTGCAACCGCACCGGAAGAACGAGAACCGGAATTCCTTCGCACTTCAGGCAAACGAAGTGACTGCCCTTGAGCCAAAACATAAGGACTCTTCAAACTATTCAACCGCGCCAGATCGGTTGTTGTCGTATCAAACATCCGCGATACCCGATACAATGTATCACCCTTTTGAACATCATAAGTCCGTGGAGCAGGAATACGAATCCGCGTGCCAGACCGAACATTATAAGGCGGATTAAAACGGTTCAAATCCAGCATGTCACGCAATTCAACATGATAGGCTTGAGAAATCGCCCATAAAGTTTCACCGGATTGAATTGTATGAACACCAAAGCTTTTGGACGAAGTCGCATCACCATAACGGTGAACAGCAACCCCCCCGCCGGATTGCGTACACCCCGAAGACAGAACCATTAAAAAACTAGCACATAAAAGGGCGTAAGGCCTATTCAAGCTGTTAATTCCTCCAGATCGCCAGACGAATACGAATTGTTTCGCGGAACGTCAGGTAATAATGGCACAAATCGGACAGGTAATAAATTCTGAACAGCAAAAACGTCTTCGGATTCTTTTTTATACCGCTTCAAAGTTTGCGGCTGCCCTTGCGCGCCAACGGGAATAACCATCATCCCGCCAATTTTAAGCTGCGCCAACAAAGACACAGGGGGTTCTCCTTCACAAGCTGCCGTCACGATCATCCGGTCAAAGGATTGCTCGCCTGGCCACCCTTTCGTGCCGTCTCCTGCCAAAGTCGTAATATTGCGCAATTTCAATTCCTGAAATCTCTGCTCGGCCAATTCCAGTAAAGGTTTATGACGTTCGATCGTGTAAACACGTCGCGCCAGATGCGATAAAACAGCGGCCTGATACCCTGATCCGGTTCCAATCTCCAAAACCGTATGGATTTTTTCAATTTTAAGCTCCTGAGTCATATACGCGACGATATAGGGCTGGGAAATAGTCTGCCCCAAACCAATCGGCACAGCCTGATCTTCATAGGCATGAACCTGAAAATGCGGCGGAATAAAATAATCACGCGGAGTCCGTTCCATCGCACTCAACACTTCGGTATTGGTAATACCAGCTTGGCGCAAATGAATAATTAAACGGATAACAGAAGGATCAGGAGTCATTTATGAATTTTAACCAGAAAAAAATTGTTGATATAAATCACGTGTTAAGCTTCACAATCTTCTCCACGCCGCCCATATAGGGTTTCAAAACGTCAGGAATCCAGATGCCGCCATCGGCAGGGTCATAATAATTTTCCATGATAGCCACAAGCGCACGCCCCACCGCAACACCTGACCCGTTAAGCGTATGAACAAATTCTGTGTCTTTTGCTCCGGCGCGTTTAAAACGGGTTTTCATACGACGGGATTGAATATCACCGCAATTCGAACAAGACGAAATCTCGCGATATTTATCTTGTGACGGAACCCAGACTTCGATGTCATAGGTTTTACGCGAAGCAAATCCCATATCGCCCGCACACAAAACGATTGTACGAAACGGAAGCTCAAGTTTTTTCAAAATATTTTCGGCACAATCCGTCATACGCTGATGCTCGGCTTCTGAATCTTCAGGCTTAACCACACTGACCATTTCGACCTTATAAAACTGGTGCTGACGGATCATGCCGCGCGTATCTTTACCGGCAGACCCTGCCTCCTTGCGGAAACAAGGGGTCATAGCACACAAACGAATAGGGAAAGCCCCCTCTTCCAGAATTTCTTCACGCACCATATTGGTCAAAACAACCTCGGCAGTGGGGATCAACCACCGCCCATCTGTTGTTTCAAACTGGTCATCATGGAATTTCGGCAATTGGGTTGTGCCGTACATAACATCCGAATTCACCAACAAAGGCGGATTGATCTCGGTATAACCATGCTCGGAGGAATGAACATCCAGCATAAACAAACCCAAAGCCCGCTCCAATCGTGCCAAAGCCCCTTTCAAAATGGTCATCCGCGCACCGGCCACCTTGGCGGCAGTCTCAAAATCCATCAACCCCAGCATCTCACCAATCTCGACATGATCCTTGGCAGCATTCGATCCGATTTTAGGTGTCCCAAAACGCCGCAGCTCAACATTATGATCTTCATCAGGGCCATCCGGCACATCATCCGCCACCATATTGGGCAATCTGGACAATAAATCGGTCAATTCATCGGCTTTAACCCGCTCTTGTTCCTCTAAAACAGCCATGTTGTCTTTGATCTCAGCGACTTCCACCATCAAAGCATGAGCATCCCCACCTTTTGACTTAACCGCACCGATTTCTTTTGATGCTTCATTACGGCGCATTTGCAAGGCCTGCAATTCGGTTTGCAAAGATCTTCTATCTTCATCCAGCGTCAAAATTTCTGATGTTTGGGAAGAAAGCCCGCGACGTGCCCAATTCTGGTCATAAGCGGCGGGATTGTCTCGAAGAGCTTTTAGATCGTGCATAACTTTGATTCCTGTAATGAATTATTGGCAAATAGCTTATATAAAATAAATCTTGAGAACAAGCCTGTGACATAAGCCCTAAAGCAAATAGATAGAACAGATCGAATGAAACACACACAACCAGATATAGGCGAAATTTACGAAGTCAGCGCTCCCAATGGAAGCAACTATCCTCCTCTCGTCCTCGATTCTCCACATTCAGGAACGCTTTACCCTGCCGATTTCGGCTTTTCCTGCCCGTTCGACAGCCTACGCCTAAACGAAGACCAGATGATCGACGACTTGTACGATCAAGCCGCCAAAGCCAACAATGTGCCGTTCATCAAAGCATTATTTCCACGCAGCTACATCGATGTCAACCGAGCCGAAGACGATATATTACCCGAATTAATCGATGGAAACTACCCAAACCACCTCACCCCGACGCAAAAATCAAAAGGCGGGCATGGCCTAATCAGCAATATAGCCGGACGCAACATTCCCATCTATAACCGTAAATTATCAGTACAAGAAATTACACACCGCCTTGAAAACTATTACCACCCCTACCATACGGAATTAGATAAAATCCTAAACAAATGTCTTGTCGATCATGGATTTTATTGGCACTTGGATTGCCACTCTATGTCCTCATCAACCCTGAACTCGCATTATGCGGGCTCGCACTCACAGCCCGACTTCATTCTGGGTGACAAAGATGGAACAAGTTGCGACATCGCTTTGCGTCGCAACGTGCAATCATCTTTAAAAGACATGGGATATCAAGTCGCCGTCAACGTCCTTTATAAAGGCGTTGAAATCGTCAAACGCTATGGCGATCCGGCCAAAGGTAAAAACTCGCTCCAGATCGAAATCAATAAATCACTATACATGAATGAGGCAACTGGAAAGATTAACAACCATTACAATCAATTAAAGGAAAATCTTGATAAAATGGTTAAACACTGCGCAGAGAGAGCCTCCGCATAATCCCACCATCTACCATCCTAAACGCCAACGAAATTTATGGCTTAAACGCCACCTCTATTGGCTGCATTTTACAAAACCCTGCAGCAACATCCGCCGCCTTAACATTTGGCCTAGTGCACTCCGAACCATTTTTGGCACATACTTCTTGCAAATTTTCTTGAAATGCCCGCACCTCATCGCAATTAAAATTTCTTCCAAAAAACCCTTTGGCAATGCGAACCCCGCCATCCTGACTGGAAATAGTGACATCTCCATGCGAAGTATTTTGAACGGTAACTGGCGGCTGCTTATCCATTACAATGATCCTCAAAACATAATGGATTATATCAAAAATGTATAAATATTATATAAATAATGTCGGCTAAAAGAAAATTCCAGAAAAATGCCTTTTTAAAGCAATATCAAGCTCTTGCATCGAAACCTTTCGCCCCAACGCCGCCAATGAGGTCACACCATGGTCTTTGATACCACACGGAACAATCCCGCTAAAATGCGATAAATCCGGATCAACATTGATCGACACACCATGAAACGTCACCCAATGACGCACCCGCACCCCCAGCGCAGCAATTTTGGCCTCTTGCCCATTCTCAAGATCAACCCAGATACCGACCCGACCTGCGCGACGCGCTCCGCTCACATCGAACTCCGCCAAAGAGCGAATGATCCACTCTTCTAATTGCCAAACATATTTTTTAATATCAGGCACTTGCTGTCGCTTATTAAGATCAAGAATCACATACCCAACCCGTTGTCCGGGGCCGTGATATGTGTATTGCCCGCCACGACCACTCTCGAAAACAGGAAACCGCGCATCGACAAGATCCTCTGTCTTGGCGCTTGTTCCGGCAGTATAAAGAGGTGGATGCTCCAATAACCAGACGGCCTCGTCCTCAGTCCCTTCGCGCACCCCCGCCACGATCCGATCCATCTCTGAAACCGCATCCAGATAAGGAACAGGCTCGAACGCGTGTAACCATTGCATCTTTATTGAACTTCAACACGACGGATCACATCCGGCTGATCCGCAAGATATTTATCAAGTATTCTGTCAATAGACCCGTCGCGGATAAGTCCGGCCATACCGCTATCGATCATCTTAAGCAAAGCATCCTCATGAATATCAACCGCCATCACATTTGCATATTGCCGTATAGGCTTCGGCAAAGGAACAAGCTTTAACGCATTTTGATTTGTTGCATTAAACGTTCTTAAAACCGAAGGATTGGTAAACGTAATATCGGCCTTACCGGTTGAGACATTCAGCAAAAGCTGAGCCTCCCCTGCAATCTGAGCTTTGGCAAAAACTTTGGCTTTTGGAAAATCCTTGGCCGCGACTTCCTCGGACACATCCCCGTCATTGGTGGAAATCGTCACATCGGAACGATTGATAGCTGCAAGATTATTATCAAACCGACCATCATCAGCACGAGCAATAGCCTCGACTGTCGAATAAAACAAAGGCCGTGTAAACCCGATAAATTTACCCCGTTGCGGTGTAGCCCAGATCGTCGCACACATGGCATCAATGCGCCCCGATTGCAAAGCCGCCGGAATCTGTCCCCAATCAACCTCCTCGACCCATTCGATTTTTACCCCCGCCTGCCGACCAAACTCTTCCATTATATCAACAGACGCGCCACTCAAAACACCCGTATTGGGATCAACAAAGAGAAAAGGTTCAAAAATGCCATAACCGCACCGCAAAACATTGGTTGAGATCACACGGTCATACGCCGACTTGCCGTCCCCTGCATGGGAAATATCCGGCATCAGGCCAATCAGAAAGAAAGACAAGAAAAAACGGGTCAAACACGTCATAAGAAACTCCTTTTCCAGAAAGAAACACGGCAAGCAATGATCAATGAGAGCTCACCGTAACAAAGCCCCTTACCCCTGTAAACCCACCTCTGAAAACAGAGACATCAAGAAGCAGATTTCATTTCCACAGCATAAGCAGAAGATAATGTATTCACATGCTCGGAACAGCAGCTGGACAGAACGTCAACATTATACCCACCTTCCAGAACGGAAACCACACGCCCATTTGCATGAACATCAGCAACCCTCAACAAAGCCGAGGTCATCCAGTTAAAATCCGCCTCGGTAAGCATTTGACGGCCTGCCGGATCATTAAAAAGCTGATCCGCTGGTGGATCATCCCTGTGCGCATCAAACCCTGCAGAAATAATAATGAAGTCAGGCTTAAAGCTGTTAATTTCAGGCAGAATTTTTTGTTCGAAAATATCTCGATACAGTTGAGGATCGCTATGAATAGGAACAGGAATGTTTCTGATATTTCCACAAACGCCAACATCCGTGGACTGTCCTTGATAAGGCCACAAATCATCCTGATGCGTTGAAAAAAGCAAAATATCAGGATTATTTTCAACAAGATCCTGAGTTCCATTTCCATGATGAACATCAAAATCAACGATGACCACACGGTCAATTCCATCTTTGGTCAAGGCATGAAAAGCCGCAATCGCCGCATTTCCAAACAAACAGAACCCCATCGTAGCATTTTTCAAGGCATGATGTCCTGGTGGTCGAACAACACAAAAAGCATTTTTAACGCGACCATGATAAACATCATCAACAGCCATACACGCAGCCCCAGCCCCGCGAAGAGCCGCATTAAAAGAGCCTTGAGACACGCGGGTATCAACATCAGTAGAGACAGGATCATCACCCAAAGACAAATGGGAAGTGACTGTTTTTAGATTCTCAAAATGAGACTCCGTATGACAATACAATATTTGTTCTTTCGAAGCCAAAGGAGCCTCTTTCCAGATCACAGTCCCACTTTCCGGAAAATTTTTTTCCAAAACAGAGACAATAGCTTTTAATCTGGCGGGGCTTTCAGGATGTCCTTCACCAGGGTTATGCCCATAACAATCTTGATGCGTAATAATTTCTGTAATTGCCATACCAAATACCCTCTCAAAAAATATTTAAAAAATCACGCCGCAGCAGCAAAAGAAAAATGTTCACCCTGAGTGGAATATGGATTAAGACCTGCATGACCAAACAAGGCAGCTCCACTCAAAGAATACATGTCCAAGAATGACTTAGGATCATCTGACATCCTCAGAGGTGAAACCCTCATTTTTGTAACAAAAGCACATTGAGATTCCGAAGCCTTTTGAATAAACAAATTCAAATGACCCGTGTGGTCATAATCATGAGCATCCTGACAAACTCGATGAGCGATAGCCTCGAATGCAGCGCAATTACGATTTACATCCTGCCCCTCCAACTCCAAGAATTCAAGTTTGTATCCATAAACCGTTCTAAAGCTGGAAAAATTGGAATTGGAAATGCCCAAAGCCACCAAGACCCCCTGCTTATAAGCAGCGTAAACATTCGCATGCTCGGCATCAACAGCCAACAAAATATTATCGACTTTATTTTGAGCCTGCTCATAACCAAGCAAAGTGGCTCTTAAAAAATCTTTTTCATCACTCTCGAATTTTTTTACCTCATACCCATTTGGCAGTACAGATTTATTGTCAAATAAATCTGCACAATCATAGCCGGAATACGGCAACGGCTGAGCTCCGGCTCTCTCGTAAAATTGAATGGCCAAAGGGTTGTTACGCGCAACAACCCAAGAAATTGACGTTGCAAGCTCAACCTGTGCAATTTCTGCCAAACCTCTCATAAGTCGCATTCCTGTTCCAGAACTTCTACGATCGCGGGAAACACAAATATCTTCTATGTAAAGTCCCTTACCTTTAAACCCATAATTTCGACTATATAAAACATAGCCCAAAGAGGCCGCATTGTATTGATCTCTCAACAAAAGAGTCCGCGCCACTGGATTGGAGGCCTCTAATGCAGCAACAAACTGACAATCATTTCCTCGATACAGGCAAGCATGATCTTCAGCTTGTTGCATGACAAGGCCTTTCAGGTGAGCAAAATTATGCCTCCCAACCTGATCAAAAACAGTTTCACTTCCCATTTAAACACACACCTCTAATAAAAACTGATACCAAAAAATAATCAGAGTAATAATTACTAAAAAAGCAAGAGTCGCAAGAAAAACATATCCTGCAATGCAACAGAATCAGATAGATAGCCCATTATTCGTTAAGATTGTGATGCCCCTCATTTTTATCTTTTCCACTTGCAACTCTTTGGGCAATTTGATAGATAACACCCCACCTCATGCGGCCATGGCGGAATTGGTAGACGCGCAACGTTGAGGTCGTTGTGGGCGAAAGCCCGTGGAAGTTCGAGTCTTCTTGGCCGCACCATATTTGCTTCAATCAAACAGATCAGGCAAGACAATCAGGAGCCACAAACTCCAAAAGTCAGGGATTTCAAAGCCCCCTGAATGACTTGACGAGGAGATTGATCGCCGTCAAAAGCTCTCTCGACACCATCAGCAGTAAACAACGCGCCAATCCCGACAAGCATCGGATCATAAAGAACCGCTCCGGCAGCAGCAATTTGAAGTCCGGCCATTGCACTTGCAACGCCATGCCCTTGGGGAGAAATCCTGCTTTTAAGCATCTGCCAATTGGCCGTCCCGTATCCCCCGAAACTATTGGCAGAAGCCAGTAAGACTCCGGCGACAGGTTCTCCGACAACAGCCAAAGCAAGGCCATTAAAAGCCAAAACGGCATTAGCGGGAAGAAGGGCATAAGGAACCGCTTTATATTTTTCGCGGTTTACAAGAATTGCGCCGATTGCCAATCCCATCCCCCCCGCAACAAGATGGGAATTGTCCAAATTATAACCGGAACAAACAGTCAAAAGAGACCCAACCAAAAACGCTTGTCCCATACCCACGCTTTTGTGGAAAACATCCCGCAACGATGCCATATATATTTATGCCTTTCCCTCAAAAGCCCTTGAATAGTCAATCTTGAATACTCAATATTGAAAAGAATTATATTACATAAGTGTCTGCATTTCCAATATTTTCTACACCAATCTTCTTTTCAAAAACGTGGAGGACAAAAAAACCTTGCCGATTACGAAAAACCTCCGTAATAGGAGAATATGACAACAGAAACTTTCAATAAAGCCAAATCCACAAGCCCACCCCCCATCACCAACAGGGTTTTTGTCTTGATTTACGCAAAAGACACAGACAAGTTTCTGGCTTTTCACAGAAAGTCAGACCGCACATGGGGACTTCCCGGAGGATACATAGAATTAAACCAACAGGAATCTCCGAAAGATGCCATTTGCAGAGAAACAAACGAAGAAATTGGCGTTCAACTCCTCGACCCAACAGAAATTTGTACATTTGATGTAGAAAACAACAAAAACTGCAAAATATATTTGGAAATAATTGAAACAGAACAAGACCTCAACATCAATTTATGCCCCACAGAAGCTCTTGAAACCCGATGGGCGCAATTGGATAATTGGCCAGCCCCACAACATCCTAAAATGTCGATGGTCATCACCGGCGTAAAACAAGCTATCAACCGGCAGAAACAGACTATTCCGCAAACAACCCCCCAAACTTGTCATCCGGAACGCCAATGAAGACTGTTCCTTTGCCACCTAATCGCTCTGTTTAATTTTACTTCATATCCAGACTATGACTGCTCAAACAATCGAGTCGCTGCAGACCACACGGACACACACCACCAACATTCACCTGATGTTGCCGACACAGAACCTGACAACTCGTACCAACATTGCATTGCTGCAGATAAATCTTGTTATCCCCCGTTACAGCATTCAATATCGCAGGAAAATCAGCATCCAGCCGCTCCTGAATAACTTGTAAATGACTGATAATACGGCTGTGATCGCGAAGAGGATTACTATCGCGAATTTCAGCGACATTGTGACAAAAACTATTCACAAATTTGCGCATGTTGGTTTTTTCATCGGATTGGCCGTTCGCAATTCCAAAATCCGTGCAGACATAAAAATCAAAATCAAACACGGATGAAAACGCAAAATCAGACAATCTCTGTGCAACCTTGGCCTCTCCGACATATTGCGGTGCATTTTTACTGGTGAATTTCCGCCGACACGCTTCACCATCTCGTCCCTGCGCCACCTTATTGTGCATAAGAAAATCTTTTTTATTTTTAAAGTCATCTGGATTCAAAATATTCTTTTGGCGTTCATCATAAAAGCATTGACAATAATCTTTCACAGACCCATCGATCATAATGTTTTGATTTAAACAAGCAGCATATTGCCGATAGACATCATCTCCTTTCAGGCAGTGTTGGGCATCAACCGCCGTCATAATTATTTTATCCGTTTGAACTGATTGGCCTTGAGCATTTTTCAAAAAAGCATCGGCATAACATTGGCAATCATATTTATTGTCCAAAAGGCGATGGGTTTCACACAATTTAAGAACACGCGACCGCTCATTGGCAAACGCAGCCGACACACACACGGAAAGACCAATACCCACCCCTAATAAGACGAACAGAATTTTTTTCATATTGGCAAAAAACATTAACGTCTCCTCGATAAAAACAACAAAACAACCCTATAATAATTTTAAATAAGCATCGATCATCCCGCCATCCTGAATACAATGCAAGTGTAACCCGCCCCAAAAAACCACAAAAAAATCGTTTTGCTGCACCACATCATACACCCCCCTTGAAAAAAGTTCGATTTTCTGGTGAGTTGCGCATACACAAACTTACAGTTTTCATTTTTTTAAGGAACCTCTCTCCGTGAAAGATACTTTACGCGACGCCGCTCTTGAGTACCACCGCCACCCTCGCCCTGGGAAAATATCCATTGTGCCGACCAAACAAATGACAACCCAACGGGATTTGTCATTAGCCTACTCTCCTGGTGTTGCAGCAGCCTGTGAAGAAATCGAAAAAGACCCGTTAACCGCACTCGATTATACCTCTCGTGGCAACATAGTCGCCGTTATCACAAACGGAACGGCAGTTCTGGGACTGGGCGCGATTGGCGCATTGGCCTCCAAACCGGTCATGGAAGGCAAGTCGGTTCTTTTCAAGAAATTTGCAAACATTGACTCGATAGACATTGAAATTGATGAAACCGATCCAAAAAAATTGATTGAAATCATCGCCTCTCTTGAACCCTCTTTTGGCGGAATCAATCTGGAAGACATCAAATCTCCGGAATGTTTCGAAGTCGAGCGCACGCTTCGTGAACGCATGAAAATTCCGGTATTCCACGACGACCAACACGGAACAGCAATTATCTCGGGCGCAGCAATCCTGAACTGGCTTGAAATCACAGGTCGGAAGATCGACGAAGTCAAGCTGGTTGCATCCGGCGCAGGTGCAGCCGCCATTGCGTGTTTAACATTGCTAACCAATCTTGGTATGCCCAAAGAAAATATCACCGTATGCGACCGCACCGGTGTGGTCTATAAAGGCCGCAACGAAGGCATGGACCCCGAAAAAGAAAAATTTGCCAACGAAACATCTGATCGCACTTTGTCAGATGCCATCAAGGGCGCGAATATTTTCTTGGGTCTTTCTGCTGCCGGAGCCTTAAAAAAAGAAATGGTTGCCGACATGGCGGATGCCCCGCTGATTATGGCCTTGGCAAATCCGACACCGGAAATTATGCCTGACGAAGCCTTGGAAGCAAAACCAAATGCCATCATCTGCACAGGTCGCTCCGACTTTCCCAATCAGGTGAATAACGTTTTATGCTTCCCTTATATTTTCCGTGGAGCTCTCGATGTTGGCGCAACAGCTATCAACGAAGAAATGAAAATGGCCTGTGTGCGTGCAATTGCAGCACTGGCACGGAAAGAAGCCACCGCAGAAGTCGCAGCGATTTACTCTGATGAATCTCTCGAATTCGGCCCCAAATACATGATCCCAAAACCCTTTGACCCGCGCCTGATTGTCGAACTGCCAATGGCGGTTGCCAAAACAGCGATGGAAACGGGTGTCGCCACCCGCCCGATCGAAGACTGGGAAGCCTATAAAAACAAACTGACCCAATTCTTTTATCAATCCGACTCGATCATGCGTCCTGTCTTTTCTAAAGCGCGCGCCAACCCGAAAAAAATCGCATATTGCGAAGGGGAAGAAGAACGCGTATTGCGCGCCGTTCAAACGGTGGTGGACGAACAACTTGCTCGTCCAGTTCTGGTTGGCCGTCGTGCAGTCATCGAAAGCCGCATTGAAAAATTACACCTCCGTATGAAACTCGATCAGGATTTTGACTTGGTTGATCCCGAACATGATGAACGTTATCATGACTATTGGACGACCTATCACGCCATCATGGAACGCAATGGAGTATCTCCTTCCCACGCTCGCAACATGGTACGAACCAACACCACTGTCATCGGCGCATTACTGGTAAACAAAGGCGAAGCCGACGGCATGATCTGTGGAACAGTTGCTCCATACCGCGAACATTTGAAAACAATTGTTGATGTTATAGGGTTACGCCCGGGCGTTGAAACCGCAGCAGCCATGATCGGTCTGCTTCATCCAACACGCGGCCCACTCTTCATTTGCGACACCCATATCAATCCGGATCCGAGCGTCGCACAAATTTCTGAAATGACCATGCTGGCCACCGAAGAAATTCGCCGTTTTGGAATCATTCCGAAAGTCGCACTGATTTCCCATTCCAATTTCGGATCACACCGTCACGACAGCGCCTTTAAAATGCGTGATGCCTATTACGACATAAAGATGCGTGCCCCTGATTTGGAAATTGATGGTGAGATGCACGCGGACTGTGCTCTTTCCGAAGAAATTCGCCAACAAATTATGCCCAACTCGACACTCAAAGGCACGGCCAATTTATTGATTATGCCGACTGTTGACGCAGCAAATATCACCTATAACGCGGTCAAAATTCTGGCAGACTGTATTCCTATCGGACCCATTTTATTGGGAGCAGCACACACAGCGCACATCCTGACAAATGCCGCGACAGCCCGCGCCATCGTGAATATTACGGCAGTCTCAACGGTTGGGGCACAAATCTTTGCAGAAGATGACAACGCAGCCCTATTGAGAGCATAGCAAAAAAAACCACCCGCCCCTTCCCTCCTGAACACGAGGGGAGGATCACCCTCAATCTTGGTTAAATAAAATTATGAAAACAGAAAATCCCTGTTTTTGGAATATAAACCGCTGCTACCCTTGAGATTTAAGCAAATCTGAACTATGAAGGCGTAGCAAAAACCTCCATCACTCAAGGTATCCAAGATGAGCGAACGCATTCCTGCCGATTTGCACAACACATTGACCGAAACAAAAGAATCCCTTCTTTTGCCACCGGAAGAAGTGCAGGTCAGTGACTTTTTGGGGCTGCGCGATGAATCCATTCGCGAGATTTACGATGCATTGGTCAACGAGAACACGGAACAGGTTAATAATTTCCTTGAAAACCTCAGCTCCAGTGACAAGGCCGAATTACTTGAAAAGGCGAACAGAGAAACCAGAAAATCATTAATGCTTGGCTTTGCGCCATACTTCGATGCCGATGTTATTTCCATTCTTCAAGAGGACGTAAGGACACATGTTCTTGAAGACATGAGTGCCGAACAAGTTGCTAAAATTCTTTCTGACCTTGATAGTGATGACGCGCTGGACATCGTGGCACCTCTCGATCCTGAATTGCAACAAGAGATCATGCGCAAACTCTCGGCCAAAATCAGGATTGCCCTTGAAGAAGGCCTAAGCTTTCCCGAAGATTCGGCAGGCCGTCTGATGCAACGGGAATTTGTGGCCGTTCCACAATTCTGGACAGTGGGCAAAACCATTGACTACCTGCGCGCCGCACGAGACACCCTGCCCGATGATTTTTATGACTTGATCGTGATTGACCCATCGCATCATGTGGTTGGAGAAATTCCATTAAACAGACTGGTGAGATCCCAACGTTCGGTCAAAATTGACGACCTGACGTTGGAAGAAGTCCACTTAATCCCCTCTTCGATGGATCAGGAAGAAGTCGCCATCATCTTCCGGAATGAAAATCTTGTTTCTGCTCCTGTGGTGGATGACAGTGGCAGACTGATCGGGATTATCACATACGATGATGTTATTTATGTTATCGATGAAGAAGCCGAAGAAGACTTGCTGAAACTCGCAGGGGTTAAAGAAGATGACTTGTACCGCAATATCATTTCGACAGCCTCCTCACGTTCGCGCTGGCTTCTGATAAATTTGCTCACAGCGTTTCTGGCAGCTTCGGTTATCTCGCTTTTTGATGCCACCATAGAAAAAATTGTAGCTTTAGCCGTTCTCATGCCTATCGTAGCGGGTATGGGCGGAAATGCGGGAACACAAGCCATGACCGTTGCAGTGCGCGGGATTGCAACCAACGAACTGTCTGGAACAAATGCATGGCGGGTTATCGGCAAAGAAACTGCCGTAGGAATTATTAACGGAGTTTTATTTGCAGCTCTCATCGGACTGATTGCCGGTCTTTGGTTTCAAGACACAGGAATAGGCGCGGTCATTGCCGCCGCCATGATTATCAATTTAATTGTCGCGGGATTTTTTGGTGCAAGTATTCCCGTGATTTTGAATAAATTTAACATTGATCCGGCCGTTGCATCATCAGTCTTTCTGACCACCATGACCGATGTCATCGGCTTCTTCGCCTTTTTGGGCTTAGCTTCAATTTTCTTGATTTAATACGGACAAAAAATAAATGGGACGAAACAAAAAACCACGCCACAACAGATCACGCGCAAGATCATCCGCGCCGCAGAGTAAATCCATTCTGCGCCGCCTGATTAAGTGGGCATTTGTATTGGGTTTGTGGTGCGTTTTGATTTTGGGATTCACAATGGCGTGGTTTGCCAAAGATTTACCCGACCTGATTGACAATCCACGCTTTGAACGAAAAATTTCCATTACTGTCCTTGCTAATGACGGCAGCCTTATTGCCCGTTATGGCGACATCAAAGAAGGCAATATCTCGGCTACCGACCTGCCTAAAAACGTAACCAATGCTATTCTGGCAACAGAAGACCGCCGTTTTTATTACCATTACGGCCTTGACCCGATTGGCTTGGCTCGTGCGGTTTTTATCAATCTGACCAATAAAGGCCGCCATCAAGGCGGATCAACAATCACTCAACAATTGGCCAAAAATCTTTTTTTATCGCAAGAAAAAACCTATAAGCGAAAAATTCAAGAAGCCATGCTGGCGGTTTGGCTGGAACACGAACTGACCAAACAGGAAATTCTGGCGGCCTATATGAACCGTGTTTATCTGGGTGCAGGCACTTACGGCGTCAAAGCCGCCGCCAAAGTTTATTTCAACAAAGATGCCCATGACCTAAACCTTCAGGAAGCCGCCGTCATCGCTGGCTTGTTGAAAGCCCCATCAAAATACTCTCCGCTCTCAAATCCAAAAGCCGCAGAAGAACGTGCTTTGACTGTCCTGAAAGTCATGGAAGATGCAGGCTACATCACCGAAGACCAACTCAAAACCGCCAGTGCCAAAAAAATACACCGCACCGGCGACACTATCGAAGATCAAGCCTCCCGCTATTTTTCCGATTGGGTTGTCGATAGCCTAGAAGATATAATCGGAACACCCACAAAAGACATTATTGTAACAACCACAATGGATCCGCAAATTCAACAATCAACCGCGCGAACACTGCAAAAATACGTGACTGACAATAAAGACGCATTAAAAGTCTCTCAAGCTGCCTCGATTGTCTTGCGCCCCGATGGAAGCATTGTCGCTATTGTCGGCGGCATCAATTATAACGAAAGCCAGTTCAATCGCGCCACCCAAGGACTAAGACAACCCGGATCATCGTTCAAACCTTTTGTGTATTTGTCTGCCATTGAAAAAGGAGCCACCGAAGACACAATCATCGAAGATTCACCAATCACCGAAGGCCGCTACCGCCCGACAAATTTCGGCAACAAATACTATGGCGAAGTCCGCATGATTGATGCTCTAACTCTCTCTCTCAACACCGTTGCAATCAAATTGGCCAAAGCCGTTGGCATAGATAGTGTTATCAACGTTGCAAGACGCATGGGCATAACGGCTGACCTTGAACCAAACTTGTCTTTGGCGTTAGGAAGCTCCGAAGTCCCGATGATAGAAATGGCCGGAGCCTACGCCACAATTTCGAGCGGAGGCTACGCGATCAAACCATTCGGCATTACCCAAATTTCAGAAAAAGAAACAGGCACTCTTTTATTCGAACAAAAACCGGAATCGTCACCGCGCGTTTTCCGTGGGCGGGACATTCAAACACTAGTCAACATGATGATTAGCGTTGTCCAAAACGGAACAGGACAAGGAGCAAAATCTTCTTTCTTTGCCGCAGGAAAAACCGGAACAACCCAAGACCACCGCGACGCATGGTTTGATGGGTTTTCACAAGATTTCATTGCCGTTGTCTGGTTTGGAAATGACGATAATTCTCCCATGAAAAAAATTACAGGGGGCAGCCTCCCTGCTCGCGCATGGCGTGAAATTATAACAGCCGCAAAATCAGACCCCAGCCCGTCAAAATATAAATTGATAAAAGACAGCAGCGGCTCATCCGACTTTGCAGACCTGCTCAACAACCTGATGTCCACGCCTTTTCCCGATTTAATCGGCGAAAACAACAACGGAGAAATCAGGAAAAAAAATACATTCCATACAGCTCCCACTTTTAAACCAGATCGTCCAGGTGACAATGTTGGCTACGGTCGATTTAACGACTAATAAACCAACCTCATCATCCTGTTACTGAAGTCAATAATCCTTCGGTTAGAGTCGGATAGTATCGACGAAAAGCAACAAACCTGTCTTCGCCAATCTCATCCCAATGCGCTTTCAAAGCATGTAAAGAGACAGAGGCCATTCCGATTTGATGGACTTCCCGCATTAAGGCCATATCGGCAAATTCAAGGTAAGCTTCAGGAAATGCCAATCGAGGAGCACGAAGTCCAAGATCAACCAAAATTCTGGTGACATCAGCATCTTCCAAGTTCATCATATCGGCAACAAACTGGATAGCGGCAAGAACCTGAATTTCAGGACGACTGCAAGGAACAGTGCGCACATGACGCATAAACCGCGCGTACACATCCATTTCCATGCGTTGTAACCCGCAAGGATCTTCAGGCGGCAAAGGCAAGGTCAGCAGATTGATCTTATGATTTTTATTATCTGTAAGAGCCATAAAAAACCTCCTGTTTTTATCGATGATCCGTATAGGTTCATCTTTTGGGATTCGGCTTAACGACTCCTTAACAACGAGGTCAAAACGAGGCTTTTATCCACCATCTGTGGATAACTCATTCTATTGATCATAGGCATCAAAAATTTCAGATGACTTGCAAACAATCACCACTTCGCGCAAATTTTGGTATGGATAAGACGAAAAAACCCCCATAGCCAAGCGTGCTGCTTTACGAAAAGGATAATCCTTATTCCTCAACCCCAGCGCAGGAAAAGCAATTGACGAAACTCCGGCAGAATCAGCCTTTTCCAGCATTCCCCACAAACATTTTTTAAAGCTCCGCTCTTCATCATCCATTCCCCCGTCCCATTTGGGAATAATTCCCAAAATCAATCGGGGAACTGCGGAAATCTCCTCTGGAATAACAAAGACACTGCCCCGTCGAGGCTTAATCACATGATTGAGGATATAATCATCCAACCCCACCCCAAACCGATTCAAAATGGCTTGATTCAATACGCCTCCCCACGACATATCCTCAAGCAGAAAAAAGGCAAGCGCGGCAACATCATGATCTTCCATAAAATTCCCCTGAATAACCCTCAATTTTGTTTTCAAATGTGGCTTGGATGTCTGGGGTTCGTCTGCTAGGGTCTTATCCATGATAAAAAAAATTAAAATCTCTCTGGTTTGTCTTCTTTTGTCCTCTCCGGCAAATGCCGAAGGCCTTGCAATGGTGGGAACACCTCAAATGCCCTCGGACTTTACCCATTTTAACTACGCAAATCCAGAGGCTCTCAAAGGTGGCGTCTTTCGCCGCGCTGCTTTCGGAACATTTGACACGCTTAACCCGTTCTCCCTCAAGGGAAATTCGGCGCAAGGCCTGAATTTGGCGTATGACCGCTTGATGGCAAGATCATGGGATGAACCCTTTACCATGTACCCGATGATTGCCGAATCGGTTGAAATTCCCGAAGACCGCTCATCCATTACATTTACCCTCAATCCAGCGGCAAGATTTCAAGACGGCACACCCATCACAACCGATGACGTGCAATTTTCTTTCGAGACCTTGAAAGAAAAAGGCCGTCCAAATATGCGTAACGTCTATAAATTAATAAAATCAGTTAAAAAAACAGACCCGCAAAAAATCACCTTCATCCTTGGCAAAGGCTATGACCGCGAAACGGTTATGATTCTTTCGATGATGCCTGTTCTCTCGAAGGCATGGTGGAAAGACAAAGACTTCAATAAAACAACGCTTGAAATTCCCAATACGTCAGGCCCTTACCGCATTACAGAAATATCGGCGGGACGAAAAATAGTCTATGAACGTGATCCGAATTACTGGGGCGTGGATTTACCGGTTAATAAAGGCCAATACAATTTCGGAAAAATTTCCTTTGATTATTTCAGAGATCAAACCGCAGCCTTTGAATCCTTCAAAGCGGGCGAACTGGATGTCTGGGTTGACACAGACCCGGGACATTGGATGTCTGCCTATAACCTGCCTTCAGTCACATCCGGCATGATTAAAAAAGAAGAAATTAAACACGGACGTGTTGAGCGGATATGGGGATTTATTTTCAACACCCGCCGCCCGCCTTTCGATAATGATAAAGTGCGGCGCGCCTTGTCATTAATGATTGATTACGACTGGATTAACCGCAATATTTTTCACGATCAATACAAAGTCACCACCAGCTACTTTCCAAACTCGGAACTTGCTGCAACCGAACTCCCTGATCCCGAAGAATTGGTGGTTCTCAACCTGTATAAAGCCAACCTTCCTTCCGAAGTCTTTGGCACAGCATGGCAAGCTCCCCCCAGCGGCTCTATGGTGGCCAATCGCGCCAATCAAATCAACGCAGATACTTTATTAAAAAAAGCAGGCTGGGTTATCCGCAACGGCCTTCGCGTCAATGAACAAACAGGCGAACCCTTCAGCTTTGAAATTTTGCTCAGCTCGGCAGAAGATGAAAAGCTGGCAATCTCGCTCAAAAAATCTTTGGAACGGCTTGGAATTACCGTGACCCCGCGCACATTGGACGCGGCAGCGTTTCAAGATCGCCTCACCAGCTACGACTATGATATGACTCTGCATTTCTGGCAGAACACCTTGTCCCCCGGAACAGAACAATCTTTATATTGGGGCTGCGCTGCCGCTAAAATGCAAGGCAGCTTCAATTACGCCGGAATCTGTAACCCCGCCATCGAAGATCTGGTTGCAAAAATACCCAACGCCCCGACACGCGAAACAATGGTTAGTCTGACACGATCACTGGATCGCATTCTGACATGGGAAAATTATACGATTCCGCTTTTTTACAGCGACCATGACAACGTATCTTATTGGACACCTGTCACCCACCCTGAAACACCATCGTTATATGGAAATATAATGGAAAGTTGGTGGTCAACACACCCTGAAGCGGAAATATCGGAATAACAAAGCAAAACAGCATTGAGTCAAATCAAAACTCCTGTTACGTTAATGCGTCTTGAATCGTAAACTTGTTAAGGTCTTCCTATGGCAAAAAGAAATTTACTCATGTTTTCCTGTCTGACATCACTGGTATTGGCTGGTTGCGGGACAGACATGACCAAAGAATTTGAAGAAAACGGCCGTTACTGGCAAAGAATCGGTACAACCGACTCAATTTACCAACAAGGCCCTAAAGCCCAGCAAATGCTGTTTCAGGATCTTGCAACCTGTACATCAATTATCAATGAGATGGAACGCATGGGAGCAATCAAAGAAGCCGTCCCTGCCGAAACATGGGATGTTGATGCCAACAAAGTAATTCCCGAAACACCGAAAGCTCGCATGGCCAACTGGGATACACCGGAACGTGATGGCTACATGCGCACTGAAATGTATGACTTTCACGACTTTGAAGGCTGCATGACGTTCAAGGGCTGGGAACGCACAAGATATGTAAACTTTAAAACCGAAGAACGTGCCAGAGACACCTATCTGGAAACACTGGGTTACGAGAAATATCGTACAAAAGTGCATGAAAGAACGCCAAAAGAACGATCATACAACAACTAAGATTGAACCTAAACTTCCACCCGTCATTGCCTGAATACGCAGTATTCTAAGGCAATTTGGCATTTACTTTTTGTCATCTTGAACACAGTGAAGAATATCCCTTTTCTTAACTACAAAGCCCACAGAGTTTTTCAGAGCAAGAACAGCCTCCATCACAGCATCAACAGTCAAACTCCCCATCAAAGACTGCTTTAACGTTCTGGAATTATATCCGTCATAACCGGTCAACTCATCAAAAGTTTCAGGCGTCCTGACATACGCTGCATATTTGCCGAATGGTGCATAGATTTCAGGGTAACTTGCCCCGAATAAACCCAAAGTCGGAACTCCGGCAGCCGCAGCAGCATGCATCAAACCGGAATCATTCCCGATATAAAAATCACATCGGGACAGACAGGCTGCAGCCTCGCCCACATTTCCCTTGGCGATCAGATCAATTCCGATTCCGTCTGGCAAACTCGCCAATAATTTTCGGGCAGCATCTTCTTCCCCGGGGGCAGCAAACACTGCAACCCGCCACCCCGAAAATAGGTTCTGATCTGAAATCAATTGTCCAACCAAATTTATAAAATTTTCAATCGGCCATGTTTTACCGATCCAGTTCGCCGTAGGTCCTATTCCAAGAACAGACGATCCATCAGGGATCAGTTCCCGCGCCTTTTCTATTTGGGGGACACTGAGCCACAACCGCGTCTCAGGCAGTGTTTCAAGACCAAGAATAGAAGCATTCTGAATGGCTTTATGGTGACTTTGGTCAATCCCCATTCCCATCACATATTTGTGACGCGCATAAACCAATCGGGAGATAGCCGAATTGCGCAAATCAACCACGACATCCCAATGCGTTCCGATAACCTCGCGCCACAACTTGATCCAATGCCGCTTCCAACTTTGTTTTCGCAAAGGGATAACCCGTTCCAACTGAGGAAGCCCAGCATACAAACTCTCGACCAAAGGTCCACAAGCCACTGTTACACGGGCTTGCGGAAACTTTGCCACCAAATGATTTAAAATTCCGTTGGATAAAACGGCATCTCCGATACGACTGGAGGTAATAAATAATATTTTTTCCTGCATATTCAGAAAGATACAGGCTTTCAGATAAAACGAAAATAGTAAAATCGAGACTAGACAAGGGGAGGAATATTGATTATAAACAGCCCACCAAAAATAATATGGCATGCCTAAGTAGCTCAGTTGGTAGAGCAAGCGACTGAAAATCGCTGTGTCGCTGGTTCGATTCCGGCCTTAGGCACCATTCTTCCCCTTTTTCCTCAAACAGCCGTCTACCAAATATCAATTTGAACTGATACAATGCCGGACTGTGATTTTCCATGATTTCAAAATTTACAGATTAAACATCTTTTATCCACATACTAAGAAACATGTCAGCAAACAAAGACCTAAAAATACAGAGAGACAGATTTCTAGCTTTCGCTTTTGCCGCCGCCGATCTTTTAATCGAGATTACGCAACAAGGGAAGATTGTTTACGCATCAGGAGCAGCAAAAGCCTTGACGGGTTTTGATGACAAAGAGCTTCTGGATAAGAATTTTATAGACCTTTTTTCGGCCAACGATGCAAACTTAATCCATACCATTACTGAAAATTCAAAAGTAGGCTCCAAGAAAGGTCCATTCCTGATCCGTATTGGAAACAAACAAGGTATGATCGAAGAAAAACATATTTTTCTCTCCAGCTTCACCATGAATCTCGGTGGACAAATTCACATTGCGATTGTTTCAGCAGATGCCTTGCTCAGCTTCATAGAATTCAGCCGAGACCAACCAACCAACCAAAATATTCCGACGGTGGAAGAATTCGAACAGGTTCTCAGAAAAAAAATTGCGACTTTGGATAGTAACAACCAAGCCGTAGACGTGCAAGTTTTACAACTCGAAGGAATGTCAGCCTTTCAGAAGAAACTGGATGCCAATAGCTGGGCAGGCTTGACTGCCGCCATAGGCCAGTTGATGATGGAATCTTCACTGGATGGAGAAACAGCGGTTAAGGTTGATGATGAAAAATTTCTTCTCCTGAAAAACGGAGAAGAAAGAACCGAAGACGATCTTCATAAAAAAATAATGGAGATTGCGGAACGCTACAACATTGCAGATTCAATCAAGGTTCAATCAAAGAATATCGAAGGTGATTTGAACGCCCTCTCGCCTCGTGAAGCAACCCGAGCTGTTCTTTACACCATGAACAAAATGGAAAAAGCAGGACTGGATGCCGTCGGCGATAACCTGAAAGCCTCGTTCTCCGCTTTTTTGGAAGAAAACTCTATAAAAATCAGCAACCTGAAACGCATGATCTCGCATCAGGACTTCCAGCTAAAATTCCAACCGATTGTGATGATGAATACACTCAAAGTTTCTCACCATGAAGTTTTGGTCAGATTCAACACCGACAATTCCCCCTTCGAAATGATTACCATGTGCGAAGACATCGGACTGTCACCGGATATGGATCTGGCAATCTGCCGCCAAAGTCTCAAATTCGCGGATCAAAATCGTAAAAAAACTAATATCGGCCACCTCGCAGTCAACCTATCGGGGCAATCCATCCAAAATGAAATCTTTGTTAAAAAACTCATGGCCGCATTAGATGAATACCCGGAAGCCGCAAAACATCTGATGTTTGAAATCACTGAATCAAGTGAAATCAAAGATCTCGAAAAAGTGGACGGTTATATTCAAAACCTTCGAAAAAAAGGGTATCAAATTTGCCTTGATGATTTCGGCGCAGGAGCAGCATCGTTCCAATATCTTCACAAACTCCATGTCGATGGTATCAAGATTGATGGTGCTTATGTCAGGACAGTTCTGACATCGCCCCGAGATGCCACCATGGTCAAAAACATGGTACAAATGTGTCATGAAATGGACGTCTATGTTGTTGCTGAAATGATCGAAACACAAGAACAAAAAGCCTTTCTCGACAGCATAGGCGTCGACAAAGGCCAAGGTTGGCTATTTGGCAAAGCAAAAGATAAACCTCTGCCGATTGAAGAGTGATGAACAACTTCTCCTCACATTATGTTTGCCTGCCCCACCGTGGACTCATCACAATATCGGGTGCAGATGCACGATCCTTCCTCCAGAACATTGTCAGCAACGACATTGATCTTCTCAAAACGCACCCATTTATTCATGCCTGTTTACTGACCCCGCAGGGGAAGTTTCTGCATGATTTTTACGTCACAAAATCAGACGGAAAATTTATTCTGGACTGCGAAGGCGCAGAACGAACACAAGACCTCGTTAAAAGATTATCCCTCTATAAGCTCCGCGCAAACATCACCATGACAGCCGAAGACAACGTCACTATTTACGCCACTGCATCAACACGCAGCACAAATAAACCTGACACACAGGAAATAAGTTTTACACAATGGGATAAAACCCGTATCGAAAATGCAAGCCCCGATGGTTCGCGCGATGCCGAAATCGGCATATCAACATTGGCCGAACTCAATCTCGATGAAACCGCCGTGTCTTACACCAAAGGATGTTACATCGGGCAAGAATTGGTCGCCAGAATGCACAACCGCAATTTAGGAAAAAAACATCTGGTTGCCGCCCGTTTTTTAACCACGCCTCCCTCTTCAGGATCAGAGATTGAAAATACTGGCATCATGCGCTCATCCTGCGCTAATGTGGGACTGATTTTAATGAACCGCGAGCGCGAAGCCGAACTGAAAGGCCAACAAAATAATGACTCCGAAATTTATATTCTGGGATTGTGACAGCACCCTCTTAGATAATTCAGAACTGCATTGGCAAAAACATCTGGCTGTAACCGGACATCACGGCTTTAACCTCAAACCCGAATATCGCGAAGCATTCTACCACAATAACGGCCAACAAAATTGGCAAATGATGAATGCCGATCTTGGCTTTAACGTACCAATGGAACAATATTTATCAGAGATAGACGCATGGTATCACGCCAAAATTTTAGAAATTCCTCTGCGTCCTGGCGTTCAATTTGCTCTCAACCATTTCAAACAAAATGGTGCGCATCAATGCGTAGTCACCAATGCCCGAACAACCTCAGTACGCCCGATGATTGAAAATAAAGGGTTGATGAAATATTTTGATTTTATGTTGTGCAAAGAAGATTACCCCGACCGCAAACCACATCCTGCGCCATATCTGACGGCTCATGCACGAATGCAAGACCTTACAGGCCAACAAATAGACAAACGTGACTGTATCGCCATCGAAGACGATCCATACGGCGTCACATCAGCAGCGTCAGCAGGGATTCCGGTTATCCATCGCCGCCTTAAAGACGATCTGCCGCCTGCACCCGATGCCATGATTTCCGTTTACAGCGAAGGCGACTTCCTCAAAGCCCTCCTCGGATAAAACTTTGATAGAACTTAGGCCACAGCCTTCAACTTATCCGTTTTCTGAGCACGCAACGCAGCCTGAGCCGCCGCCAATCGTGCAATCGGTACACGGAAAGCCGAACAAGACACGTAATCCAATCCGGCACGTTCACAAAAATCTATCGAGTCCGGATCACCGCCATGTTCACCACAAATTCCCAATTTAATATCGGGTCTGGTTTCACGACCGCGCACACAAGCCATATCGATCAACTGCCCGACACCTTCTTGGTCAAGACTGACAAACGGATCTTTGGCAAAAACACCGCGATCAACATAAAACGGCAGGAAAGACCCGGCATCATCGCGGCTCATTCCCAATGTTGTTTGGGTCAAATCATTCGTCCCGAAACTAAAAAACGCAGCATCATGCGCAATATCTCCGGCCATCAAAGCCGCACGAGGCAACTCGATCATTGTCCCGACAATATACGGCATGGTTTTACCATCCTTGACGTATAAAAGATCAGCAACATCATCCACCATTTTTTTCAAACGGCTTAACTCAGCACGAGTGGCAATCAAAGGAATCATGATTTCCGGTATAACATCAACTTGCAAGGCCGCTTCAAAAATCGCAATCACTTGCATCTCGTAAATTTCGGGATAGGTCATACCTAAACGACAACCACGATGCCCCAACATCGGATTTGATTCATGCAATTCGCTCAAACGACGCTGCACGCGATCAATCGACAACCGCGCCGATCTGGCAAAGATCTCAATATCCGATTTTTCATGCGGCAAGAATTCATGCAAAGGCGGATCAAGCAAACGGATTGTCACCGGCAACCCTCTCATAATCTGGAACAACTCCAAAAAATCAGCCCGCTGCGCAGGAAGCAAAGCTTTCAAGGCCGTCCGCCGCGCAGCCTCGTCTTCGGCAAAAATCATCTCACGAACTTTTTGAATGCGATCAGGATCAAAAAACATGTGCTCTGTCCGGCACAACCCGATTCCCTCTGCTCCAAAATTACGGGCAACACGCGCATCAACCGGAGTCTCCGCATTGGCACGAACCTTCATGCGCCGCAAAGAATCCGCCCATCCCATAACCGTTGAGAAATCGCCGGACAACTGGGGTTGTAAAGTCGGGACGCGCCCACGGATTACCTGACCTTTGGTTCCATCAATCGTCAATAAATCGCCCTCAGCAATTTCGACACCACTGGCAATCATGATTTTGGCTTTCATATCAATCTGGATAGACCCTGCCCCAGCCACACAAGGCCGCCCCATGCCACGGGCAACCACAGCCGCATGGGATGTCATCCCGCCACGTGTTGTTAAAATTCCACGCGCTGCATGCATGCCGTGAATATCTTCCGGTGACGTTTCAATCCGCACCAGAATAACATCTTCACCACTATTCGCACGCCGCTCGGCTTCATCAGCCGTAAATACGGCAATTCCGCTCGCAGCACCAGGCGATGCAGGTAATCCTTTTCCGATCACATCACGCTCGGCTTTCGGATCAAGCATCGGGTGTAACAACTGGTCAAGAGAAGCAGCATCCAAACGCAAAATCGCATCTTCTTTTGTAATCAGTTTTTCTGAAACCATATCAACAGCCATTTTCAAAGCCGCCGGAGCCGTCCGCTTACCGCTGCGGGTTTGCAACATATAAAGCTTGCCCTTTTGCACCGTAAACTCGATGTCTTGCATATCCTTGTAATGATTTTCAAGTTGCAATCGCACGTCACATAACTGGGAATAAACCTGCGACATAACTTCTTCCATGGATAACAATTCACTATTTTCTTTCTGACGAGCAGCAATCGATAAAGGCTGCGGAGTCCGAATTCCGGCAACCACATCTTCGCCTTGAGCATTGACCAGATATTCGCCATAAAAATAATTCTCTCCCGTTGATGGGTCGCGGGTAAAGGCAACACCAGTTGCACAATCTTCACCCATATTGCCAAACACCATGGCTTGAACATTCACAGCCGTTCCCCAACCCTCGGGGATAGAGTTTATTTTGCGATACGTCACTGCACGCGGAGTCATCCACGACTTGAACACAGCCCCAATAGCCTCCCATAATTGTTCTTGGGGATCTTGCGGAAACGGACGACCCAATTCACGTTGAACCAGATTTTTATACTCGGCAACAATCTCTTTCCACCCTTGTGCAGTAATATCGGTGTCACTGGTCAAATTTTGATCGCGCTTGTAACCATCCAGAATATCTTCAAATTCATGATGTTCAACTTCCAAAACAACATCGCCATACATCTGGATAAAACGGCGATAACTGTCCCACGCAAAACGAGGATCATTGGAACGCGCAGCCAATCCTTCAACTGTACGGTCATTCAAACCCAGATTCAAAACAGTATCCATCATACCCGGCATCGACACACGGGCACCAGAACGAACGGAAACCAATAATGGATTACGGGCATCACCGAATTGAGCTCCGACTTCGGATTCAATTTCAGCCAAAGCATGCATCGCTTGTGCCATCAATTCTTGCGGGTAATTTCTTTCATGATCGTAAAAATAGGTGCAAACTTCAGTGGTAATCGTAAAACCAGGAGGCACAGGCAACCCCAAAGATGCCATTTCAGCCAGATTGGCACCCTTACCGCCCAACAGGTTTTTCATCCCTGTTCGACCTTCGCTTTTTCCAGCACCAAATCCGTAAACCCATTGAGTCATGGCATCCTCCTGAAACCTATTATTGGAATACAAAAATTATAGGGACTTAACCATCATAAGGCAAAGCCTGTTATCCACAGGGCGAACTTCCCCCACAGAAATTGGCGTGCGATCAAAGACAACCCCTGCCCCATCGGGAACATACCCCAATCCGGCATATAATCTCTGGGCAGTCCCGAAATCATGGGCAACCCCCACTCCGATTCCGATCTCCGATGCTTTTTCTGCAACAGCCAAAGCCTCACATGCCTCAATCAAAGCCCGTCCGATTCCCATCCGTCGATAGGTAAGATCGACATACAAATCCTGAATTTCGGGAATCCGCAAAGACCGGAACGGCTGATATTGGGGATAACGGTTATAATGAACATATCCGGCAATTTTTCTATCAACACGGGCAATCAAAACATTGCGACGTCCTGTTTTTTGTTCGTCCAGACTATAGGAAAAATAGTCATCGTCATCATCAACATGCCCCAGAGAAAAAACAGCCAAAGGACGAACATCATCTTCCTGCATCATATCAATAGAAAGATCTTCAATCATAACGGCTAAACAATCTCGTGAACACGAGTTCCTGGAACATGCGGCGCATAAAAAACATCTCCCCGTCTGGTGTATAGTTCACCGACGGCATCCACCCCCAACCCACTTTGGGTCGGCACAGCTTGTGGGTCAAACCGCACCCGCGCAAATCCGGACAAAACATGGTCTTCAGGCACAATTCGTTTCTCAACAGGAATAACTTGCATGCCCCTGTTATACTAAACTTCACTAAAAAAGTCCCGAAAATTCACACTCTCTCATCCGTCATTGCGAGAATCTTTTGAGCAACGCGGCATCCCTCGGATAACAAACTCATCCTATGGAGCATCATTCAAGCAATGCCCTGATTGACATTTCGGATAAGCGACTATGGCCGAACAAGCAGGCATCGGAGCGCGATAACAAGTTGCCCGCACTTTTTCCTGCAAAGCTTGCAACTCAAGCTCGTGAATTGCAGCAAGACTTTCTTTTTTAAGGACAACAGGCCCCTCACAGCTATGAGCCCCCACATAGAAAGCATCACAATCAGAATCATCAACACAATCAGAAGGCAAAGCTTTAAAAAATGCGTCCAAATCGCCTCTGGCCATTGCGCAATCTGACGAAGACTGCGGGACTTGATCTTCCTCCGCAGCAAACCCAATACCACCCCAGATTAAACCACCAACAAGGAGAAGAAGAGAAATAACAAATAATATTTTACGACCCATAAGACACCACCATATTTGATTGGAACATCTGATTTAATTACAAAGACACGCCTATTTCTATAGTCAAAACAAATAACTTTGTGACAAGAAAAACCCCGCGTCACGGCGGGGCTTCAAATTTTATACGTCCAAAATCAAACGTTGAGGATCTTCCAAAGCCTCTTTTATCCGAACAAGGAATGTCACAGCTTCACGCCCATCAATCAAACGATGATCGTAAGACAACGCTACATACATCATTGGACGAGCTTTGATCTCACCATTCGGCATCACCATCGGACGCATCATTGTTTTGTGCATCCCAAGAATAGCCACTTGCGGCGGATTGATAATCGGTGTCGACATCAAAGATCCGAACACGCCACCATTGGTAATGGTGAATGTCCCACCCGACATTTCATCAACGGTAATTTTTCCGTCTTTGGCACGAGATCCCAAATCGGCAATATCTTTTTCGATCTGCGCCATTGATTTTCCGTCACAATCCTTAACCACAGGAACAACCAGTCCTTGCGGCGTACTGACAGCGACCGAAATATCGTAATAATTTTTATAGATGATTTCATCACCGCTGATCTCGGCATTGACAGAGGGAATCTCACGCAATGCGCCAATAGCGGCTTTAACAAAGAACGACATAAAGCCCAACTTGACGCCATGTTTTTTCTCGAATTTTTCTTTGTATTCATTGCGCATCTCGATCACAGCCGACATATCAACTTCGTTGAATGTCGTCAAAATCGCAGCCGTATTCTGAGCCTCTTTCAAACGCTCGGCAATTTTCTGACGCAAACGGGTCATCTTGACTTTTTCTTCACGAGACCCCGCCGCACGAGCAATAGCAGCAACCGCTGGTTTTGGTACAGGCGCAGCTTTCGGCACCTCCATATGGGCAATCACATCACCTTTGGTCACACGACCGTCTTTACCTGTTCCCGAAACATCAGCAGGATTAATCTTATTATCTGCCGTTATTTTCTGCACAGCCGGAGAAAGTTTTTCAGCCGGAGCAGCAGCCGCAGCTACAGGCGCAGGTGAAGAGTCATTAGCGCGGGTTTTAGCAGACGCAGCCGCAGCTCCCCCTTCGGAAATCTCCCCGAGGATAGCTCCGACTTCAACCGTTGTTCCTTCACCAAACGTGATTTTTGCAATCACACCGGCAGCAGGAGCATTCACTTCAAGCGTAACTTTATCGGTTTCCAGTTCACAAATTGGCTCATCGACCGCGACCGCCTCGCCCTCTTTTTTAAGCCATTTTGAAACGATTGCTTCTGATACGGATTCGCCGAGCGTGGGGACAAGAATTTGGGTCATAGGTTTGAATTTCCTGATTCTTCTGGATTGAACGTGACCCTATGAACATTCACCTTTTCGAAGGAAAAATCAAGAGGCAGCATTCCATGAAGATCAAAAACAACCTGTTTAATCGCAAGAATAAGCACAAGAAACAGAGGGTTGAAATATATGGAAAAATAAAAGTTTGCAAGCATCAGCGAAGTGCTCCAGAATCCAGACTTTACGACAAAGCAAACTCAGATGGTCTTTCATTTGTCTTCACCAACCGCCCAACGCTGCGTGCAACATCGCGAATATCAGTCGACACCACCAAACCCTTCGAAACAATATCAAAAATCATAAAATATAAATTCGGATTGTCTGCGCTTTTCTTGATTTTGGGCAATGTCAGGGCAAAAATATCGCCCCCCTCTCGCAAACGGGCAATTGCGTCTTGATGAAAAACGCTCACCAAAGGCTGAACCGTCAATTTTTTACCGTTATGCGCCACAGTAAACGAATTCAAAGCCACGCGCTGATAAGACCGATTCCCTGCAACAGCGATCTCCTTCATCTTCTGTCCGTCCATATTAAAATGAAGCATAACAGGGTGAAAATCATTCGCAAACAAATCTTTAGCCAATTCAATGAAACGATAAAATGAAGGCGTATTGTGAAGCCCCTCTTTATGGACTAACCGAACCATAAAATGTGACCATTCCGTCACACGATCGCCATAAACAATACGGGAATCCTTTAATCGCTCGGGAGAGATCCGTTTCATAATCCGGAATAAATCATGGGGAGTTTGAACCGAGAACCGCTCACGATGAACAAGATCCTGATCCTGAACACGCAAAACTCCATCATCCCCCTCATCAAACAAAACACCTCGTCCGCTTTGATAACGAGCCCCCGCAAGCCGATTAAATTCCGCCGCCATACTATTGATATAAATCACAGGGCCTTTGGTATAATCCTTATTATCAGGGGACGGATCACGCACCTCATCCATCCGCAAGTCACTGATACACCCCGCACTGTGTTTTTCACCATGGGCAAGTCGAAAATGCCCTCTAACTTTTTTGTTCCCACCCATTTGGGCGTAGGGAGCGACATAAACCATTTCGGCCTGCTCACAATCAGGGCAAACCAAATGGCCTTGATGCTTATCTGCCACATAAAAATTGACAATCCCGCCAATCACACCATCATGAGCCCCTCTAGGCAACAATACGGCTTGCCTCGTATTGGCATCGATAACATGGCGATATTTTACACCGGAATACACAGCGTCAAATTTACGTTGAACTTGTCCCACAAACCCCTCCAGAAAGACCGCACAAACTATTTCATCATAAGCATCATCAAAAAATTGCAAAGCCCTTATATACTATTTTTCATAATTATACAATTTTTATTTCCGCCCCCTCCTCTTCGTCATGCCATCGCGGAACGACATCCCATAACATGAATTCACAATGAACTCCCGCCTGAGGCAAAGAACAAAAAAAGCCCTGCATCTCTGCAGGGCTTTTAGAAAAATTATTTGAATTATTATTGGCTGATACGGACATACAGAGCGCAAGCAACATCACCGAATGATTCGTTATAAACACCAGCAGCAGTTGCACAGTTACCAGCAGCAGCACCAACAGACCCGGTAGCAATAACCGAACCAGCAGCAGCATTACCGTCATCCAATTTACGGTCAACACGAGCGGCTTGGCTTGATGTCAAAGCAGTTGAACCCGCAACAGAAGCTGCAGTCGTAGAGGAGTCCCAACGAACCCAGTGACCACCGGCTAAATCACCAAACCCAGCCGTAACAGCACCACCAGCATCGTACATCAGCTTATAGCTCCCAGCAATATTCGAAGCCAAAAGATTCACACCAATAGCAGAAGCCGTCGCAACAGGTTGAGTGGCATCAACACCGCCCATCATATCGGATTGAACCATTTGAGCCATAGCGGCACTATTTTCGTTATCGGCTGTGGCAAGCGCTGCGGCAGCATCAGTGCCACCGATTTGGGAATTGCCATCGCCTGCCCGAGCACACATTGGAGCATCAGCAACCAAACAGTTAGGAATACGAGTCTGAGGGGTCAACAAATCACCAGGCATACCGGCATATTTGTCGCGGAAAGTATTAACACCAACTTCGATCGCTTTAATTTGAGAAATCGAGGAAGAAATACGGGCATTGCCAATCAATTCTTGGCCTTTGAGAATACCACCGATCAAAAGACCGATAATAATCATAACAATCGCCAACTCCACGAGGGTAAAACCGCGTTCGGACTGACGAGCTTGCATGTTGGATTGTGTCATTGAAAACTCCATTCAGATAATAGATTGTGTGATATTTAAAAACGCCCCCAAAAGAAAGAACCACGAGAGCACAAACAGTATATACAAAAACAGCCGAATAGCTATCCCGCATAAGCCAGAATGACGCATTTTTTATTAAAAAAAAGTAAGGATTAAGCTTCATAACTCCTCAATATGTCAGATTGAGGAGTTATTTTACACAACACTCTGTTTTTTATTGGACTGACGGTACTCGCTTGGGGAAATCCCCATAACCTCTTTAAACACACGGTTAAAAGTCGGCACAGAATTAAACCCGACCTGTTCGCAAACAACCGTCATTTGGGCATCGGTCTGAATCAATAAAGACAGGGAATCCCGCACTCTGCGCTCATTAATAACTTGCGGTAAGCTTTTCCCAAAACAAACATTCACCAATTTTGAGACACGCGCTTCAGATGTATCCAACTCACGCGCCAGATCAGTCCGAGAGAAATTAAGCTCCTGATAAACTTTATCCAAATCAAGCAGCTTACTGAGTTTATTAGCCAAATCACGATCCTCATCGTTCAAAACATCCCCAAAATGATTTTTATTCAAACGAATCGATGGCGGATATATTCTAAAAAGACTGGTCGAAGCGACATACGCCATTCCGACACCCAATACGTCGCGTAAAAGAATATACGCATCCAAAGGCACAGCGTCGGACACGGATAACAATGTCACAAAAATAAACAAAAGATTAATGATAACAAAAGAGATAATCAGCCAGAATCGTTCACCCTTGTTTTCTTTTTCATCACGCAAAGTCTCGAAAGAGCCTCTGGCAATCCACAGAGCAAGAAAACATAACAAACCGGAGACTATCCCAAAAATACTGACAACTTCAAACCGGAGATCCAATTCACAAAACATCCAAATCCGACAAGACGGATCTTCCCCCACAAACGGAGCAATCACCCACCCTGCCCCGACAGCCAGAAAAGGAATTAAAAGATTGATCCAATACAAAAGTTTCGGAAATGCCCCCAAATCCGCAACCTGAATAATCAGCAAAATAGAAAAAGCAGGAAGTGCCAGCCAAAAACCATTCTGAATAAAAGGATATAAAATAAATTCAGAGGACAAACGACTCGCCCCCAAATCCAACAAAAACCCTCCACCCAAAACCAGAAAACACAAAACCGGAACGACAACATGGCGAATATGACCCGCGCGAAAAAGAATATAAACAATCACCGCAACAGACTGCACCAACCCGATCAACGACAGAACTTCGCTCAGGGAAAATGAAAAATCAGAAAGAAAAGAAACAAATCCAGTCATTGACCATGACATAACGCATCTTGAGCTTTCTGGACAGGGCTTAAAATAGTATTACAAATATAATCCAACATAAAATTGACTTCATTCGGATGCATACTGCCTGAACCGGACTTCAATATCTCCAGCATCATACCATAAGCCACATCTTTATCGCCCATATCGGAAGCAATAATGGCCTTCATCTGCAAAGGCCACGCCGGCATACCCGGTCGATAAGTCTTGGCCAGATCGTCTGCAAGACTAAGCGCAAGATCGTAATCGTTCAATCGATGCCGGGCAAGAAAAACCGCCTGCCCCAACCATCTCCATTTGTCCTCACCAGGATATTGCCCGACCTGCCGCAAATACTCAATCACCGGATAAAGCTGCTGGGGATTTTGTGTAGCCCCAAAATAGTAGGAAGCCATAAAAGGAATATAATCGGATTTTTTATTCAATTGATCTTCCAAAAAAAACCACTGCCCTAAATGGTCAAAATTATAATCCTTTAAGGCCTGATCTTGTCCGGTCGAGTTCCCAAAACTCTGAAGAGCAATAGCATTGGAACGAAAAGCCAATTCACGATCTCCCAAAAAAGCAGAACTGGCGACAACAGAAGATGGAGCAGGAGGGACATTTGACCAATGAGCCAAAACCGCAGCCTTCGACCGCGACAAAGCGATATTTCCGACCAAAGCCAAAATAAAAAACAAAACCAAGGGAATTCCAAGCGTCCGCAAGTTACATCCCTTTCTAAAATTGTCGGCGTTTTAAATCAATGATCGTTGCCGAAATAATCAAAGCCAGAAAAATCCCACCTTGTAACACGACAAAACTCCACTCGGAAAAACTAACTCCACCATAAATCAACCAAGATGTCTGTGCCATTAAATCAAGTCGAGGTAAAATAAAAGAAACCGCATTCATGGCAAAAGATAAAGCTTTATAAAAACCAGCACCTTCGGTCATTGCAATATGTCCGGTAATAGCAAGTAAACTACCAATCATTCTGGATAACACATAAAATCCAAGCGTGGAAATCCCTGCGCTCACAGGACTATTCAATACCATAGCAAAGAAAAAAGCAGCGTTAGCAACAATCACATATTCAATGCTGACTCCAAAAGCCCATAAAGCCATCCCTTGATGGAAATCACCATGACGTGCCATAAGCAAAACAAGCAAAGCTAAAAAAGCTCCACTTATCAATGCAAGCAAAGAAAAACCAACCACATGGGATAAAACAAATTTTGCGCGTGAAACGGGACGGGTCAAAAGAAATTCGACATCCCGTGCATCAAAAGATCGTCGCGTATAAAAAACCACGAACAAAACCAAACCGATAAGCGAAAGGATACGAACGCCGCCAGCCATATAAGAGACAACAAATTGATCCTGCTCGATAATAGCGGCCGAACCCGAAAAAATAGAAAGGCACGTCCCCAAAAGAGAGATCGCAAAGACTCCCCAAAGCATACGATCCCTTAAAGCTGCAAGCAGCACATATTTAACAAGCTGTATAGACATACCACGCCAGCAATCTACATTTTCTCGGCACGACGATCCTGACTAAAGATTTTATACAAATCCCGATCTGTCTGATGGATACTTTGACCGGAATCATCCAGAATCGTAGCTTTAAGAAAAATAACCAGCTCGGTCTTGCGTATAGAATCAGACTGGCTACGGAACAATCCTCCGAAAACTGGAATCTCGCTCGCAATTGGAACGCCCTCTTGTGTTGAACTAGAAGTATCTTGTAACAAACCACCCATAACCATCATCTGACCGGATTTCATATCCAGAACAGAGTCAACCTCTTGAACATTGACAACGGGAATAAGAGATTCAATATCGACACTATTCTGTTGTGCGACATACGCCACTCCCGGGTCAGACACATAATCATTAATTTTGGTAATTGTCGGACGCAACTGCATGGAAACAGAACGACGATCCAGATTGATCGAAGGCAATACATTAATTAGAACCCCCTCGGGTACGGTTTTAATATCCGAATTAACAGTCAGGCTGACTGTCTGGTTAGTTCCATCCGATGTCGTATCACTGTCAACATCCAATTCAAAATAAACCTGATTTTTGGCAACATTCAGAACAGCAGACTGGTTATTCAAAACAGTCAACCGCGGACTAGCCAAAGCATGAACTGTTCCGAAACGGGACAACGCATCAACAAAACTGCTAATATCATCTCCCGCAAAGCCAAAAGTAACTCCACCGGTAGACGCAACCGAAAAGGACGGTTTTGCAAAAGTTCCGGTCAAACTAAAGTCACCAACACGATCAAGCAAATCCCAGTTGATACCGGTTGCAAATTCATCAGTCAGAGAAACTTCAAGAACCTTTGCTTCGATCAGAACCTGAGAAGTTGTCGAACGTCTTAATTCAGTGAGATATTCGTTGATTTTCTTATGCAAGCGCTCATTCGCATAAACCGAAATAATACCGGCTTGCTTGTTCATAGAATAAGACGGCGTAAAAGAAACTTCATTCAGATTGGAATTGTTTCCGGCAGCCGCACTGGTTGGCAAAGACTCAATCCTCAATGTTGGCGGAGGCGTAACAGCCGCACCCGTTGCACCACTTCCTTCCAAAGGAACAGAAGATGGCGTAGCGGCAACCGGCTCACCCGAAGGGGTCGCTGCCGCTTGAACGGGAGTCGAAGACGTATCAACAGTCAACGATGGATCAACAGGAGCAGGCACCGTCCCTGGAGCAGACACAGGTTGATTGTCTGCAGGCAACGACATGGGCGATGTCACATAATATTCCGCACCCGCTTGAGGCGTCACCGACGCAGCAGCCGTACCATCCTGCAAAGCCGCCGCATCAATCGGAGGCACAGGAGGGTTTGTAGGCCCTGCAGTTGTCAGGGTAATTTGAGGATCTTCAGCCGTTTTCAAATAACTTCCGGTTGCATTAGACTCCAGAATCTGCTTGATGTTCGCGTCCAATTCCGACCAGAAATCGGAATCCGATGTCGTGTCAACAGAGAATTTTGACCCCCCGCTCACACCACCACTGTCACCACTACTACTAGCCACAGACACATCTGTTTTCATGGAACCGCTATTTTTACGAACAAAACTCAAATAATCAATTTTATAGTTTTTCGAATACGGTGTATCCAACTCAATCCGCAAAGTATTCTCGTCAAACTTGTAACGCAAACCGGAAATCTCGCAGATACGATCAATCACAACATCCATCGGACGATTGCGTGCCGTGAAGATAACCGACCCACTGATACGCGGATCCAGCTCAATATCGTAATCAGCCTGCTTAGCCAATTCAAACAACGCTTCGCGCAAAGGAACACTTTGATTGATTGAAATCGACACCAAAGGCATCGGCGGCAATTTTTCAACTGACTCGGAAACATAGGGCTGCAAATCCGGAATATCATCAGCAACAGACGCATCGCCATAGCCTGCCTCACGAGGAGCCATAGCATCTCTGAAGTCCTGAAACTCACTATTGGTCGAACGATCAATTTTGGTGTGATTATTGGCAAGATCGCATCCAGAAGAAGGGAGAAAGACCGACAAAGCCAACAGACTTGTAAACGTGACTTTAAGAGAAGAAGATTTCAGTGTCATGGCAAAACTCTGCTTAATTTTGAACAAAATGAAAAGGATTAGGACGTAAAGATATAGAACCGCCAAAGAAGGCAGCAGAGGTGATTCTACCCGATTTTTTCCATCATTACTATAGCTATAGTCAAAGCATTTTATTTTTATGCCAAAAACAGCCTACAAGACTGCTATTCGGAGATTGTCAAAAGGGACGTATCCATATGCGATAACCCAGCAGCACTTCCACCCAAACGAGCCTGCTGAAGCTTGATCTTCATATCACCAGGCATATCACTTTGAGCCAAAGCAACCTCTTCAGTGATAACACCAGACTCGAACAAAGCCAATAAAGACTGATCGAAAGTTCCCATACCAAGATTTTGGTTAGCCTCCATGACATCACGAATTTTCGATATTTTTCCTTCCAAAATCAATTCTTTAACAAGCCCCTGATTAAGCATCACTTCAAGAGCAACGGACATCCCATCACTTTTTGTTGCAACGAGCCTCTGGGACAAAATCGCCCGCAAATTTGTAGCTAGGTTAAGGCGGATTTGCTGATGCATATCCTCATTAAATAAATTTACAATCCTTTCAATAGCTTGATAGGAATTGTTCGTGTGAATTGTTGCCAAACACAGATGTCCAGTTTCAGCAGCCGTCAATGCCTGCTCCATCACATCCCGATCACGGATCTCACCCACCAGAATAACATCAGGCCTTTGACGCAAAGCATTTTTAAGCGCGACTGCGTAATTTTCCGTATCAACTCCAACTTCGCGCTGCGTCACCACACAACTTTTATGATCGTGATAATATTCAATTGGGTCTTCAATCGTAATGATGTGCCCCTGAGAATTGGTATTCCGGTAATCGATCATAGACGCCAAAGTCGTCGATTTTCCTGATCCAGTCATACCGGTCAGCAAGATCAACCCTCTTTTCAGCATTGAAAGCTGCTGCATCAAAGGCGGCAAACGCAACTCGGCAAAAGAAGGGATTCTGGAAATAATACGCCGAATAACCAAGGCAGGCTGATGCCGCTGCTGCAAAATATTGACACGAAACCGACCATGGGTTCCCATATCAATAGCCGTATTCAATTCCATCTTCATTTCAAAATCACGCCTCTGACGCGTTGTCAAAATGGTGGTCAAAATATCGTTCATCTGAGCGGAATCAATATTTTGCGATGACACATGCATAAACCGATCATCTATACGCAAAGTCGGAGGAACCCCCACCGTCAAATAGAGATCTGTAGCACTTTGGCGGTTCATTTGAACGAGATAAGAATAAATAAGCGGCTCGGTCAAAACGAATATCCTTCATCAGAATTAACGCCATCTTCCACAATAGAATGCGCAACACCTTTTTTACGCATCGAAGCCCCTCCTTTGGCAGCATTTGCCATACCCGTATCACGATCCCCACCCTCTTCATCAGTGGCTTTCATCAAGGCCGCGCGAGCTTCATCCTCGTCGACAATTCCCTGATCCATCAAACTTCCAATTGAATCTTCCATTGTAATCATCCCGTATCGTGAACCTGTTTGAATCATCGAATACATCTGAGGAATTTGGTTTTCACGAATAAGGTTACGAACAGCGTTGGTTCCGACTAGAACTTCAAAAGCGGCAACACGACCTTCTCCGCCTTTACGCTTCAACAAGGTTTGGGCAATAACACCCTGCAACGAACTCGACAACATCGCACGGATCATTTCTTTATCCCCTGTCGGGAACACATCGATAATACGGTCAATAGTTTTAGAAGCCGAGTTCGAGTGAAGTGTCCCGAACACCAAGTGCCCTGTTTCAGCAGCCGTCAAGGCCAAAGAAATTGTTTCGTGATCACGCATCTCCCCCACCAGAATAACATCAGGATCTTCACGCAACGCGCTTTTCAAAGCACGGTTAAAACTCATAGTATCCGTTCCCAACTCACGATGGTTTACCAACGCTTTCTTGGACGAATGGAAGAACTCGACAGGATCTTCAACGGTCAGAATATGTTTCGGCATAGTATCGTTGATATGATTAATCATCGAAGCCAAGGTCGTCGACTTACCCGAACCAGTAGGCCCGGTCACAAGAACGATCCCCTTCTCTAACTCAGAAAAACGCCGCATAATCGGAGGAAGGTCAAGATCTTCCATTGTAGGAATCACGGAAGGAATAGTCCGAAAAACAGCAGCCGCCCCATTTCTATTTGTAAACGCATTCACACGGAAACGGGCTTTTTCACCAAAAGAAATAGCAAAATCAAGCTCCATATTTTTCTCATAATCTGCCCGTTGATCATCCGTCATGATGGAATACAACATACCCCGAATATCCTCGTTAGAGAGGTTTTCGGATTTTAAGCGTTTAAGCGTTCCATAAACACGCACAATAGGAGGATTAGTCGCACTCAAGTGCAAATCCGACGCATTATTCTGCATAACAAAAGCAAGAAGTTGGGTAATGTCCATAATATTCCTCCAGAGAAGAGCTCCGTCCTTATTCTTACCTGAGAATTACAAACGGAAGGTAAATTTTTGGTCAGATTGTTAACATTGGCGATAAAAAAACAAAATTCAGATCAGGAATAAGATTATCATTCCGCAAGTAGATAATAAACCCATAATCCATAAAGAAGAAGGTCTGTCATGAACCTTTTGAAAAAGAGAACCGATAAAAGCGATAAAAAACGGTAAAAACACAACAAACAAAACATTTTGAGCAAGCGTCTGCTGATATCCGACAAACAAAAAATAGGCCAAGAGGATGATGGCGGATAAAAATTCAAGCGCAGGATAAAGACAGGAAATGGATTTCCTACAATAACGGCACTTCCCCCCCAGAAAAATCCATGACAAAACCGGAATTAAATCCAGAACACCTAATGGATGGTCACACTGCGGACATCTGGATCGTGCAGCAGAATAGCAACTGTGCGAAACAATCCAACTCTCCCTCCTGATGGTACGATATGAGATAGCACTGGCAAAACTGCCCATACACACACCGACACAAAAAATGAAAAAAGACAGCAGCCCGGTATAGATCGGGTCAGAATAAAACAAGCCGTTCCCCGACAAGGAATACGGCATAGCTCTAATGACCACGCAAACGCGTTAACCGATCATAAATCACCTCGCGTGGCACACTGGCTCCACCACCATGGATAGCATCAACTTCCAAAGACTTCTCATAGAATTTGATCGCTTTGGCAAGATCACGGGCACGTTCAGCAACAATCGCCATATTGAAATAATGTTGTGCATTATTGGGCTCCATTGTGGAAGCTAGATCAAGATAGCGGAAAGCATCCTCGACATTGCCGGAATCGGCATAAGCAACACCAAGCTGGGCAGCGATCGCGGCATTGCCAGGATATTTTTGACGCAAATCCAGCAACTTGTTCAAAGCAACAGCAGGATGTTCTTTACGCACCAATCCGGCAAGATTCACGATGGCTTCGGCATTATCAGGAGAGATAGCAAGAACCTCCTCATAAGTCGAAATAGCGCGGTCAGACTCCCCCAATTTCTGGAACAAAATAGCACGCCCCATCAACACACGCGCATCACGAGGATTTAAAGCATACAATTCGTCATACAACTCTTTTGCTGCGTCATAACGCCCCAATTTCAGAGCACGCCCAGCCGCAACAATGCGTTCATCAAGACTGGTCATCTGGATATTCATTTTTTTCGATGACGTGTTTGATTTGCTGGATTTGTTTGAACTGACAACAATAATACTTTCCGTTTTGCCTCGCTTGACATCCATCGTAGGCGCAGGCAACCCTGCCATTATTTTACCCGGAGGAGCATCAAAGAAGGTTAAACTTTTTCCAGTATCAGTATCAGGAACATCATCGGCAAAAACATCGCTACCCTGTTTTTGCTCTGGTGTTAAATCATCCACCAAGGTAATTTTCTGTTGAGCCACTTCTTGAGGTCTGATTATTTTTGCATTTCCTTGGGACGCATCGGAAACCGGAGCGTCAACAACAGGAACCAGATCGTCCAGAGCAGGGGCTTGCGCTTCAGAAATAACCACCGGAGCTTCAGAAACAACAGGTGGAGGCGGCATATCCGTTGCAACAGCAGACGAATCCTCAGACACCATAGGATCAAAAGGCTCTGGCTGCGGAGGCATAGCCACATCAAAATCACCCTGATTCTCAACGGAATTATCAACTCCCCCAACGACCCCGGTAGTCTCTTGGGGGGCAACAGGAAGAGTTTCCCCTATAATTTCTAAATCGGACAATCCTGAAGTCACGCCGGACACAGACGAAAAATTATTTTTAATCTGGGTCAAAATTTCAGGATTAGTAGAATAGAAATATCCGCCTGCCCCACCGACAGCCAGCAACGCAACAAGGGCAAGAGCAGCAGGAGACGACGATTTCTTTTTGACTTTCCTTTTTTCCATCGGAGCAGCAAAAATACCGGCTTCATCAACGCCATCATCAATATCGGAAAAATCTGCAAGATCATCGTCAATAACGGAAGATGAATCAGCAGACGAGGAATAGTCATCAACAACTTCGGTCACAACATCATCTTCATGATTGACGAGACCTTCTGCATTTTCAGAATTAGACGAAGAAAACACTACTTCGAATTCTTCTTGATCGTCTTTATTATTTTGATCTGACATACTTCTCACCCGGTAGATATGCAATAGAACAGAAAGGCAGGATAAACGTGAAACGGCAAAGAAACACCGCAATGAGGAAAATCATACACCATTTAGGCTGTCTTGCCTAGAACTCTTGGCGCATGACCTATAATTTTAAGAAAAGCTTTTTCCAGAGTATCTTCATAGGAAGAAATCTTCATCTCATCCGGAGAACCAGAAAACAAGCAATTTCCTTGATGAATAACGGAAACAAAATCACAAATTTCATCCATATCCGACAGAATATGGCTACTTAGAAGGATGACCCGCCCTTCTTTGCGTACATTCATCAACAATCCCTTAACCAAAGCCCGTGCCAAAGGATCAAGCCCACTCATAGGTTCATCAAGAATAAGGATTTTGCATCCGGTTAAAACCGTGGCAATCAAACCCAGTTTTTGGCGCATTCCCTTGGAATAAGTCTGCACCCGCTGCTTGAGAACATCAGGATCAAGTGCCAAAGCCTCACAAAAACGTAATTTTTCATCCAAATCGGCGTGACGCCCATACAAAGACACGGCAAAATCTATAAACTCCCCACCGGAAAGAAACCAAGGGGGATCAAACCGCTCAGGAAGATAAGCAATATCCATGCGGACATCTGCCAGAGAAGATGCCTGACCAAAAACAGACACAGAACCGGAAATGGGTGTTTTTAACCCGAGGATTGTTTTAACCAGAGTGGTTTTTCCTGCGCCGTTTAAACCAATCAATCCATACGTAACATGCCCCGAAACAGACAAATCAATGCCATGCAAAACTTCTTTTTTTCCATAGCCGGAATGAAGATCACAGACACGAATGGCCATAGATGGATCAGGTGCGGTCATATTTATAAAACCCAAGAACTCAGCTAGGAAGATTGACCAGGCAGAAAGACCCGCGCGTCCAGATTAAATCTCTGGTTAGGCCGTAAACGAACCGGAAAAATCTGGTTAGAAATCTGGTCAAACCAGCGCAACTCGATGTAATCCTTGAACACTTTAATATCAACGATCTCTGAAGGAATAGCGTCCGGCGTAATACGGGTTTTATTCAAATAAACAATCCAATCCTGATCCGAATTATAAAGAATACCGGCCAAAGCCAACTCTCTCAACGAAACAGGCGGCCTGTAATTAGGATCATTCGGATCTCCGGCATCATGCAAATCCTGCAAAGTCGGAACCCGCGTATTAAACCCGACACGCGCTTCACGCAACAAAGCATGCTGGGATGAAGTGAAAAACAATGAAGGCACCTGAGAACGCACATAAATTTGCTTTTTATACTTGGCCTTGATTTCCTTTTCGATACTCTGAAGAATTTTAACCTCCGCAGGCAATTCATCAGGGGATAAATTGGCAACAGAATCAATCGTCCCAAACGTCTTGACCTTTTCTTGAGCGCTCACAACGCCTGAGCAACATAATCCGGCGACAGAAAAAACACCCGCACATGCCAAAATTTTAAAATATCTGGACATATTAATTTCCTCCGCTTTCCGGCGCAACGGCATCTCTGGATGTCATAGTCCTCCAATCAAACTCGAAACTTCCCTTCACCAAAGGAACTGGTTTACCACTACCGATCTGACGCAACATAGCAGCATTTAAAGTTTCGACACGTTCCAACTTAACATTGGTAATATCAATACTCCCCGGATAACGCTCCTGCATAAATTTCAACAACGTATAAACATCCACATCATCCAGACTTTCAATTTCAACCTTGCCATGACTTTTAATAACCATTTGCTTGGCATCTTCCGCCTGTTGATTGGCAATAATATTACCAGAAGCATAATTCAAATTGGCCTTTAACAACCCAACACGACTGGATAATTTAGAAAAATTATCAATAGCTTCAGAACGGTTCTGGTCATTAAAAAATCCCCTAGCCTCCAGATTCTTGAACTCACGTAGCTGACTTTGAAGAAGAATAAATTCCTCTTTCATTTTGGCAACTTCGAGATACCGCGCATCAACCTCAGCCTTAATAGCTGCCAACTCTCTATCGGTACGCTCACGCTCCGGAATCAAATATTCATAAACCAGATACCCACCGCCGCCACCGATAAGCAGCAGGAAGAGAATAAAGAGAACAACCTTATTGGACAGACCTCTAACCATTTACTTTAACCCTTTTGACTGTGATCTCTGCATCATAACGATCTTGAGCAGAACGCCTATTCGCTGTAATCCCGACATCGCTATCCACAACCCCTTTAAAAGTCAAATCTTGCAGAACTTTAGTGACTTCCGCTTTATATCCTATTTCATCAAGCCTCTCATTCAAGCGGACAACAAGCTTGTCAATTTCTTCATTCCCCTCTTTGGGTTTGATCGAACCGGCAAAACTCAATAATAATTTAACTTGGGTATTCCGTTGAGACAAAACTTCGCCAGATTTCAAAGTTTCCGCAGGCTCACCACCGACACTCGTAAACTCGAACCCATCCAGACGAATGTCTTGTAACTCACGGGCAACAGCCTCAAGAACGACCAATGGATCAACCGCCACAGAGCTAATATCACGACTAATTTGCAACGCCCCTTTAATCAAAGGAATATCAATCCCCATACGTTCTTTACGCTGCAACTCTTCCGCATAAATCATGTCTATTTTCTTTTTCTGCTGCTGGGCAACATCAATATTGACAGTCGCACGATAGAGCTTCATGGCCTCATCAACAGCAACACCGGCAACACCGGCAACACCCAAAGAACAAAGCAGCATAATTCCCAAAGCAACCTGCCGTGGGCGTTTAACCGAATCAATTTCCCTTGAAGCCAACGGTAAAGACAGAGCAAGCTTACGGGCAACCCACCCCGCATGCAAAATGTCCGAATAATGACCATCTTCATTTTTAGGAACATTCACCCCGACATAAGAAGCAGCTTCACGCAACGTTAAAACGGAATAATTACAAGGCGCAAAAATCATTGCCTCAAGTGGCTCGGTATATGTAGGGTCTCCAACAACGATAATATCCAGACCATCTTCCGGAGAATAACCAAAACGGGACAAATAGCTCAAAGTAGCTTGCAGTTCCTGCGACACATCTGCCGACCAAGCACCCGGAGAATCAGGATCAGGCTCAACAACAGGCGTAACGCGAGTCAATGCCAGTTCAGAATTGCGCACAACAATCTGGCGTAAACCACCACCACGGTGTTGGGAAATCAGAATAGACCAACGAGCTCCACCGGAACCGCCGCGCTTCTGGGCAATTTTTTTAACCAGCGCATCAACCATCGGCGTCGATTCAACGGGCAACAAGCCATACCCGACAATCTGCAAATCAACATGAGCAATGGCCTTCATGATCCGGGCAAATACATCCGTAGAAGGAACAGCGGCAAATAAGTACAAATCACCCTTGACTGTTTCTTTATCCCCTAAAGAAGACTCCCTAAGAGCCTTGGTTCCAGCCATAAGAACGGTCGCCGCGCGCATCGAAAAATTAGGAAAAGTAACATTCAAGCGACGCTGAATAATATTAGCCTTATCAAAATAAGACAAAGCAGGAACTTTTTCTTTCCGGTAATGTTGTTCGACCGCATCATTCAGGATAACAACCGAAGTTGCCCCGCTCCGTTCCATAGCATCGGCCAGTTTTTCTTCAAATCCCGACTCACGCCAATGATATGCATCAACAAACGAAATTCCGCGCCTGGACGATACGAATAAACCAACGCCATCATCCATAATAAGCAGAACGCAGCGTGTCGGGGAAAAAAGAGAGGGGATAAGAGTAGACATAGCGACCAACCGTTACATTTCCATATGTTCAAAACTACCGTAAATCGGGCCAAAGACAGCAACGGCAATCCACAAGATCATAACACCAAGTAGCAGCGTTAGCATAGGCTCAATCATCGTAATCAACCCCTGAACCGCTTCATCAACATCTTTTGTATAAAATTCAGAAACTTGATTTAAAACCGGAGTCAAATTACCGGACTCCTCACCAATCTTAATCATCCGCGTCACCATCGTCGGAAACTCACCGGAAGAACCAAATGCAGAAGACAAAGGCGAACCCGTTTGAACCTGAGCCAAAACAACATCAAGAGCCTCCAACAACGCCAAATTGGTAACCGTCTGCTGAGCCGCTCTCAAACAATTCAACACATCAATTCCACTGGAGAACAACGCACCGAAAGTCTGGGAATACCGCGCAATCGAAATTTTGCGAATAAGCGGGCCCATAATAGGAAAACGTAAAAATAGAGTATCCATCTGATACGCAAACCCTTCGGAACTTTTGCGAATAAAGCGATAGGCAAAAAACAACGCAACCGGCGTAGCCATAACCGCCCACCAATAAGACTGGAAAAACTCGGACGTTGCAACCAACGCTGTTGTATAAAAAGGAAGTTCCTGACCCAGATTTTTGATAAAGCCTATAATCTCGGGAACAACAAAACCCATCATGACTGTAATAGTCATAACAACAACCACCAACAAAATAATCGGATACCGCGTGGCTTTTTTGATTTTGGATTGCATTTCATCAATCCATTTCAAATATTTAATTAACTGCGTGTAGGACAAACGCAAATCACCGGTCTCTTCACCGGCCTGAATCAACGAAATATAAAGATTAGCAAACACTTTTGGATAGGCAGCCATAGATTCAGACAAAGAACTTCCCTCAGAAACACTCCGGTGAACATCCGTCATAATGTCTTTCAAAGTTTGATTCTCCGATGAATCACGAACATCAGCAAGCGAATCCAGCATCGGGACACCAGCCCCCTGCATTTGTTCCAAATGCATAAAGAACTGGATCAAATCACGCGTCCTAACTCTGGGACGAAACAAAGCAAACCCAGCTCCGCTCCGCGCAGAAACAGGAGAACAACTAACCAACTCCATACCAGCACTCTGAAGCTGATTATACAAATCGACTTCATTTGCTGCGGACACAACACCACGAATCGGACGACCCTTAGCGTTATAAGCCTTGTACTTATAGGGCTGAATGGCAACCTCCACCTTGTGAAAGCTCGCAACAACAGATCATTGCAACGAGAAGAACTCTAGTAAACATAAACGACACCAGCGACCTCTTCGAGACTCGTGATTCCGTCTAGGATTTTGAGAATACCATCATCTCGCATACTTTTGAATCCTTTTTGTTCAGCAACACGCTTCATCTCCGATTTTGTTCCGCTTCTTGCAATCACATCATCCATGTCCTCATCCATCAAAAGGATCTCGGCAATCGCCAAACGCCCCTTATACCCTTGCCCAGAGCACATTTGACATCCACCTTGACGGGCTTTAAAAATAACTGGTGGCTGAGATGGATCAACTCCTAAAATTTCACATTCTTTCGCATTTGGGACACATTCTTCCTTACAGCTTTCACATAACTTACGAACAAGCCGCTGAGCAAAAACCCCGATAATAGCCCCCGAAATCATCCCTGGCTTCAACCCAAGATCCACCAAACGCGGAATAGCGCCAAACGAATCATTGGTATGAAGGGTCGTGTACACCTGGTGTCCTGTCATCGCAGCCTTTAGAGCCATCTCGCCCGTCACCCCGTCACGAATTTCACCGATAAAGATAATATCGGGATCTTGACGCAACAATGCCTTAATCCCGTCCGCAAAAGTCAAAATCCCTTCACGAACATGAGTCTGACGAATCATGGGCAAAGAATATTCAACAGGATCTTCCAAAGTCTGAATATTCACTTCTACTTTATTGATTTCATTAATCATTGAATACAAGGATGTTGATTTTCCACTCCCTGTAGGCCCAGTAACAATAATAATCCCTTCGGGACGGGATTGAGCCATACGGATACGATTCAGATTTTCAGCACTAAATCCCAACTTATCCAATGGCTTAATGCTAGCGCTTTTATCCAAAACACGAAGGACAATATTCTCGCCATGCACCGTCGGAAGAGACGATACACGAAAATCAGCCTCCCGATCTCCGATATTTAAGTTGAAACGACCATCTTGTGGTGACAGCTTGTCCGCAATATTCATTTTAGACATAATTTTGATCCGCTGAGATACGCCATTCCACAATTTTTTGTGTAAAATCTGCGCCGTAAACAAAACACCATCCAAACGATAGCGCAACCGGACAAAATTTTCTTCTGGTTCAAAATGCAGATCCGAAACACCTGTTTTAACAGCATCAATCAACAACGCATTCACCAAACGCACAATTGGGTGGCTATAAGCTTTTTCCTCGTTAACCTTGGAAACATCATCAGGATTGGAATTGCCATCATCCAATTCCTTCATAATATCTTCGATCAAACTGGAATATCCATAAGCCGCATCAATAGCATCGGATAAAATAGTAGCCGTCGTCACCAGACAACGAACCTCTGTCCCTTTCGGCAAAATGCGCTTTAACCCATCGGTTGCAACGATGTCATACGGATCGATCATCGCCACGACAACGACACCGTCCTGAACGGAAATAGGAAGAACTCTTAATTTTTTGGCTTGCTCTTTATTGACCAAGACCAAAGCTTCACCATCAAAAATCGTAGATTTTGGATCAAAAACCTCATGACCACTGGCCTCTGCAAGGAACTGAATCAGCAATTGCTCTTCAATAAAGCCCAGATCAACCAAAACCTGCCCCAGCAATTTTCCGGTAATTTTCTTTTCTTGCAAGGCAACACTGAGCTGTTCTCGCGTAATGACACCCTGATCGACCAAACGATCACCAATTCGCCCACGACCATCCGCCTCACCGCCATGCCCATGCCCTTGCCCGTCTTCACCAACAAACCGTCCGGAAACATTATGGCCACGACGAGAAACATTGCGTTTGGACGCATCGATCAAATCTTTTTTATCAGCCATCCTGATTTGATCCGGTCGCGCAGGCAAGTTAGACCCACTGAAACCAGAGCCCAACTCTTCATCTTTTCCTGTTAAATCAATAACTTCCATAAAATATCCACGCATTTTTGGTTCAAGAATAACGAACCGGATTCAATAAAAATAGCCCAGAAAACTTAAGAATAACGCCACAAAAATCCGATCGAACGAAGTGTAGCATAACATATTTAAGCTCAACATTTCTCAGCCTACCCTCCAATCGTAAAAAAAACTTGAAGATCTGGATGTTGCAAAATACAAAAAAACAGGTAGATTCAGGTTCAATAAAAACAACACTAAAATTTTCCGAAAGCACAAGGGAATATTATGGCAACTGAGATCCGGCGTTTGATTTTTTCACACAGTGAAACCACCATAGCAATCCGCAGCTATGGAGCAACAATGGGAATGAAATTTCCTGAAGGACGCATCATCCGCGCCCGCTATGCCGGAAGTGCCGAATACGAATTCCACTCGATGAAGCAATTCAAAGCGCCGATTCAAGGAGATTACAACGTCAAGGAAACACCCAAGGCCATTACCCTGACCTTTTTTGACGAACGCTCCTTCGAACAAAAATTCATTAACCTGACAGCAGACTTTATCAGCGTTGCACTGATTGAATACAGCATTACCAACAAAATCATGATGCCCAAAAATGCTGAAAAGAACCTAGATTTGACAGAATTCAACATCTGCCTGGACATTAATCTGGAAAATCAAACGGAATCAACAAGCAGTCCCCTCCGCTTGGAGGAGTAACCTCCCCCCAAAATTTAGTTTCAAACGTGAATATCTCTGGATAACGAGTTGAACATAAACAAAATATCTCCTAATAAGAGATATGCGAAATTTACCCAATTATATAACGGTTGGACGACTTCTGTCGCTCCCTGTTCTGGTTGCCATGATGCTGATCAATACGCCTTGGGCGGCTTGGACAGCGCTGGGCATTTACACAGCAGGCTGCCTGACAGACTGGCTGGACGGTTATATTGCCCGCCGCTTCAAATTTGAAAGCGCGTTTGGCAAATTTCTTGATCCGGTTGCAGACAAAATTTTTATCGCAACAGTTCTTATTACATTGCTCGCCAACGGTAATCTGCCATGGTGGGGGTCTATTCCGGTTATTTTGATTTTATGCCGTGAATTTTTGGTGTCAGGATTGCGAGAATTTTTTGGCCCTCAAAACATCCAGTTTCCGGTTTCCAATCTGGCAAAATGGAAAACAACTGCCCAAATGTTTTCATTAGGTTTTCTAATTATGGGCGAGCATGGCGAAACGGTTTTTCCACCGAACTGGGAAATAGGTTATTCGCTTTTGCTGATTGCAACAATACTCACCATGATGACGGGCTGGATCTATCTGAAAGAGGGAATAAAACATCTCGATGCATAAGAAATTATTGCCCCTTTTGTTTTTAATCTCTCCGGAAACAGCGCATAAGCTGACACTCAAAGCCCTGCGGTTGGTTCCGGTACACTGGATTATCAAACCACATCACTCCCAACGCCTGAAAATAAATTTATGGGAACGCAGCTTCCCGAACCCGATTGGCTTGGCGGCTGGCTTTGATAAAAACGCCGAAAGCCTGCGTGGATTATTTCAACTGGGATTTGGTTTTGTCGAAGCCGGAACAGTGACAATCAAACCTCAAACAGGCAATCCAACCCCGCGTGTTTTCCGCTGCCCTGAACACAAAGCCATCATCAACCGCATGGGATTTCCGAATCGGGGCGTTGCACAATTTAAACACAATCTTGAAAAATTTCTGGGGCAAAAACCACGCCCACACGGTGTTCTGGGAATCAATATCGGCATGAACAAAGACCAGACCGACCCGGCCAAAGACTACACGTCTCTGATCCGGACACTCGCCCCCATGGCCGATTATCTAACCATCAATATTTCGTCACCCAACACACCGGGTTTACGCAACCTTCAGGACAAAGAACCCCTGACCGAGCTGCTCACAGCCATTTTAAACGAACGCAAAATTTCATGCGGTATCAACCCGCCACCAATTCTGGTCAAACTTGCTCCGGATTTGAATGACAGGCAATTAAAAGACATCGCTAACGTCTTGATGGCTCTTAAAATTGACGGGGTCATCCTAACCAATACCACACTGGATCGCCCTTCTGCCCTCCCGCAAAACTTTGCCTCTGAAAAAGGCGGCTTGAGCGGTGCCCCACTAGCCGACAAGTCAACACAGATCATCCGCAAATTCTATATATTGACCAACGGCACAATCCCGATCATCGGCGTAGGGGGCATCAGCACTGCACAAGATGCCTACACAAAAATCTGCGCCGGAGCATCACTGGTTCAAATATACAGCGGACTGGTCTATGAAGGAGCAACCATCGTCAAAACGATACGACAAGAATTGGAAAGCTTGCTGATTGCGGATGGTTATGCCAATCTGGAGCAAGCGATCGGTAGCGATCATAAAACCACAAACGGAGAAGCTCATGTCAAATCCGCTTGATACTCTTTCAAAATATCCGGTTTTCTGGCTCGGCATCTATGCCTGCGGCGCGATAATGTGCGTCGCTACAATCGGCCAAATATTCGGAGGAATAGCAGCAGGATCAGCAACCGCATTCTTAACGCTTGCCGGAACTTTCGGCTACGAATCCATGACCCGCCGCACCATTGAAACCCGACTGAATAAAAAAGTCGATACACTTGGAGCTCAACAAACACATTTGGGGCGTGAAATTGCCAGAACCCGCAATGACGTGGATGCACTCAAAGACGATATGGTGCAAACGGCACTAACCCTTCAAAAAGAATTGAGAAAATTCAACGCTATCACGGAAACACCGGATAAAACCGATGCCACCATCAGCCCCCCATCATCAACAATCAAAGTCATGCAACGCTCTTTTCAAAAGATGGGCAACCGCATCCGCCCGTCATTTATACCACGCCAGAAACCTGCAAATGAAGAACCTGTAATAGAAAAAGAAAAAGTCACACACCGCGAAGAAACTATTCGCAAATATAAAGACATTCTGATGTCTGCACCGCTTGGATCGCCGACCACATCGTCCGAGGACATTCCGGAATACAGCAAAACTGTTTTAAGTGAACTGATTCACCATGCTGTTCAAAACGATAAAATTGAAATTTTTGCTCAACCCATCGTGCGTCTGCCATCACGCAGAATAAATTACCTCGAACTCTTTGCTCGCATTCGCGCTCGCGCAGGAATTTACTTACCCGCAGACACATACCGGACATTGGCAGCAGAAGAATCCACCATTGAAAATGTTGACCATCTCTTGCTGCTTCATACCATCGACACCATTCGTTCCGATGCGCGGCGCGGCACACAAATCGGCTATTTCATCAATATTTGTGCCCAATCTTTAAAAAACCAACGCTTTATGACCGATCTGTTGGAATTTATCCGCTCAAAACGAGCTTTGGCAGAAAATCTGGTTTTCGAATTGCAATACACAGAATACATGTCTCTGCCGCCACAACTGGTTCGTATTATTGATGGGCTCAATAAACTGGGCTGCAAATTCTCAATCGACAACCTGACAACACTCGATATTGATGCCGACAGAATGGCAGAAAACGGAATTAATTTTCTAAAAATAGATGCAAAGAAACTGATTGAATTATGCGCCAGTCAAGACGGAGAAATGAACCTTGCCCGCCTAAAATCGAGACTGGATCGTTCTGGACTTGAACTGATTGTCGAAAAATTTGAAACCGAAGAATCTCTGATTGAACTTCTCGATTTTGAGATCGATTACGGCGAAGGGTATTTATTCGGCAAACCCGACCTTGAAATGGCTTACCGCAAACACGTTGCCTGATTCCCCACCTCCGGAAAGGACATAAAATGAACAATAAAATTCTGACTCTGGTTACGAGCTTTTCTTTCATTTTACCTGTAGCGTCACATGCAGCCGAACCGCAATATGCCCTGTCTCTTTACGGGGACATCAAATACGCACCCGACTTCACCCATTTTGACTATACCAATCCTGACGCACCAAAAGGCGGAGTCCTCAAGCTCTCTTCCATTGGATCATTCGACAACCTAAACCCTTATATTATTAAAGGGTCAACAGCGGATGCAATCGATGCGCTGACCAACCCGACCTTAATGGCACAATCCTATGACGAACCGTTTACCATGTATGGCTACGTAGCCGAAACAGTTGAACTTGCAGACGATCGCTCAACCATATCCTTTAACCTGCACCCCGAAGCTCGATGGGATGACGGAACAAAACTCACCGCCAATGATGTCGTCTGGACATTCAACACATTGATAAAAGACGGTGCTCCGTTTTACCGTGCCTATTACGCAGATGTAACCAACGTCACGGCAGACAACGCTGAACGGGTGACGTTTTCTTTCGCACAAAAAAACAACCGCGAATTGCCTTTGATTATTGCCCAAATGCCGATCCTGCCCGCACATTATTGGAAAGATAAATCCTTTGATAAAACCACGCTTGAACCTCCGGTCGCAGCAGGACCCTACAAAATAACGTCTGTCACAGCAGGCCGCCAAATCGAATTCACCCGCAACGCCGATTGGTGGGCAAAAGATTTATCCATCAATAAAGGCCGCTATAATTTTGACAAAATCTCTTATAATTATTACCGAGATCAAAACGTCGCTTTGGAAGCCTTCTTTGCGGGAGAATTCGATCTGCAACAAGAAAACGTCGCCAAACTCTGGCAAACAGCCTATACCGCCCCACCCGTATTGGACGGACGCATTATCAAAACAGAAATCGCCAATAAACGCCCCGCAGGACTTCAAGGGTTTATTTACAATACCCGCCGCCCTGTCTTTTCTGACTCCGCCGTTCGTAACGCACTGGCTTACGCTTTCGACTTTGAATGGGAAAATAAACAATTTGCGTTTGGCTCTTATACCCGCACCCGCTCCTATTTTGAAAATTCGGAACTCGCAGCAACCGGATTACCGACAGATGAAGAACTCGCCATTCTCGAGCCATTCCGCAATCAAATTCCTGCCGAAGTTTTTCGGGAAGAATACAACCCGCCCAAAACAGACGGATCAGGCAACAACCGCCTGAATCTAAAAAAAGCCACCGAGATTCTTGATGCCGCAGGATATAAAATAGCAAAAGACGGTATACGTGTTCATGAAAAAACCGGCACCCGTCTTGAATTCGAATTCATCGATGCCAATCCGGCCTTTGAACGCTGGATTTTACCCTTCGTCCAGAATTTGAAAAAAATCGGAGTAAAAGCAAACTTTCGCGTAGTGGATGAAGCCCAATATATCAACCGGATGCAGACTTTTGACTTTGACATGACCACGTCGGTCATCCCTCAATCCAACAGCCCGGGCAACGAACAACGTGAATTCTGGCTCTCGGAAAAAGCAACAGTCTCCGGATCACGCAATTATATCGGCGTACAAAATCCTGTAATCGATCAATTGGTCGAACAAATTATCAGTGCTAACACACGCGAAGACTTGGTAGCACATTCCCGCGCCCTTGACCGTGTTTTGCAATGGAACTATTACACCATTCCAAACTGGTACTATAACAAATGGCGCATTGCATGGTGGGCGAAACTTGACCACCCAAAAACCTTGTCAGGACTGACCCCTGCCATTACCGATACATGGTGGGTAAAACCGGAATGAAAACATCAATCATCATCCCTGCACGTTTTGGGTCAACCCGCTTCCCCGGAAAACCTTTGGCTCTCCTGAACGGCAAAGCCGTCTTGCATCATGTCTATGACGTTGCGCGACAAGCTTCCGATAAAAATACCACCATTCATGTGGCAACCGATGATGACCGTATTGCTGATTTTTGCACATCCAACAATATTCCGTTTGTCATGACCTCGGCGGAATGCGCCACAGGGACAGATCGCGCAATGGCTGCCATCAAAGAATTAGAAACCAAACCCGACTTTATTATCAACCTTCAAGGCGATGCGCCACTCACCCCACCTGATTTTGTCCGCGCTCTCATTGATACATTTACCTCTGCACCTAATGCCGACATCATCACCCCCGTGACGCAACTCTCGTGGGATGAACTCGACCAACTGCGCGATCATAAAAAACAAACGCCGTTTTCGGGAACAACCGCAACCATCGATGCAAACGGTCGCGCCCTGTGGTTTTCTAAAAATATTATCCCTGCGATCCGTAAGGAAAACAGAACGCATCCCCTGTCCCCCGTTTATCGCCACATTGGCATTTACGGATACAAACGCGCATCATTGGAAAAATACATCGCCCTTGCTCCATCTTTTTATGAAGACCTCGAAGGTCTGGAACAACTCCGCGCGCTAGAAAATGGTATGACCATTCAAACTGTTGTCGTGGATTACAAAGGCCGCCCCGCCATGACAGGAATCGACAGCCCCGAAGATTTACAACGCGCGGAACAATTATTGGCATGACTTTGAAGACAACAGGAATAAAAGAATTTTCACCTGCTCTTTTATTGGCTTTTCCCTTCATCATCGGGCTTATCCCGCAAAGCGGCGATCACCCGTTGATGCTTGTTCCGTTTTTACTCATGGCAACTATTCTCATTCTTTTGAATAAAATTCTAAAACTATCACTCCAGGATCCAATGCTGCTCGCGATTTTGGGACTGTGGTTGATATGGGGCACCTCGGGATTGCTCAGCCCCGTTCCCTTTCCATCAAAAATAACATGGTTGATTTTTGGTGCATTACCGCTGGCCTATATGATGGGAGCAACAATCAAAACGCATTTTCTGCCTTTAACCGCACTCACTGCCACCTCACTGGCACTTTACGCCTTTTATGACTTTATTGTATTGGGACATTTCCGCCCCGACTTTCCATTTGACGATGCCAATCTTCTGGGTATTTTTTTCGCAACCGGCATACTGGCCTCCTTGCGTTATAAATTCACTTGGGTTTTTATCCCCATTATTCTTGGCGCGTTAATCCTGACAGAAAGCCGCACAGCATTGCTCGCTCTGATCCTCGGCGCAATCCCTTTCTTTTTCCTCCATAAAAAACAGCCCCTTGAAACGCTGATAAAAAACAAAATGGTCTGGGCAGTAACACTAACCCTGTTGGTCGTCATAATCCCTCTGACTCTGATAACCCATTTTGATGACCGCCTGCTGCTCACAATGGAACACTCAACGGGACGACTGGCGATCTGGAAAGCGTCGCTCAACATGGCCATGATCCACCCGCTCACCGGATTGGGTCTGGGGACATTTCACCTCCATTACCCGGTTTTTCGCCTCGCAGGGGACGATTCTCTTGGTTGGATGGTACACATGGAACCTCTTCAATCCGCTGTTGAATCAGGATGGCTCTCGACACTTTTGCTTTACATTATTTTTATCATGGCAGGCCTACAAACCTATGCAAAAAAACAAAATAAAAATTTGTCCAAAGACCAAATCATAGCCACATCAATTCTGGTTGTTATTTTTGTGTCCATGCACTTGACCTACCCGCTTCATACCCTGCCATTTTTGATGCTCATGGGGCTCTGCCTTGCAACACTGTACAAAAAAACTACACCGTACAATCAATCTGCTCTTTCACTGGCATTTTCAACACCGCTTCTTTTAACTCTGCTGGGAACGATCTGGTTGGCACTATCGGGGGTCTATACCTTTATGATCTGGAACGAAACCCAAACAGCCCGCCGCCTTCACGACCAAAAAAAATTTGATGCGACCCTGACCGAATGTCTGGATCACGGCGACCCGACTTTTCCGGATTGCCGCTTGATGGCCGCAAGATTTTTATCACTGGCACAAAAAGCCGATACACATCAAATGATCAGATTACTCGACGAAGCCGAACACGCCAACCCGATCAATCCTGAAATTCCGTATTTGCGTGCCAGATCTTTGCTGATAACAGACCCAAACCAAACCGGAAAAATCCTTCCGCTTTTGGAAGAAAGCCTGCGCCGCAACCCGCAATTTTGGCCAGCCAGAAAAATGACCATCAACGTCATGCTCAACACCGGACAAAAAACACAAGCCCAAACCATCCTCGAACAAGGATTAATCTACCCCTATCCAAAACAAACCAGACTTGAAATCGAAAGCCTCAGGACACAGATAAATGCCACTTATTAAACTCATCATTGCCCGTCACGGCAACACGTTTGAAACAGACCAAACCCCGACCCGTGTCGGCGCTAGAACGGACATGCAACTGACCCAAACCGGAGAAGAACAAGCACTCAAACTCGGTCACCATCTGAAATCGGCCAACAGAATTCCTGACTTCATATATACGTCCTGCTTACGCCGCACCATTGATACTGCCCGACTGGCCTGTGTTGCCATGAAATGCCACGCTCCATCCGAACAACTGGATTTCCTGAATGAAATTGACTACGGCGTGGACGAAAACCAACCGGAAAACAAAGTCATCGACCGTCTTGGCGAAGCCACACTAAAAAATTGGGACAAAAACGGGATCATGCCCGAAAGCTGGACGCCCCGCCCACCGGAAATATTGCTGAACTGGCAAAACTTTCTGAAAGACTGCGCAAACAACCACAACGGCCAAACGATTATGACGGTCACCAGCAACGGCATTGCCCGCTTTGCTCTGGCGCATACCGAAAACGGACGCGACTTTCCACTCAAACTCTCCACCGGAGCATACGGAATTCTGGAATTTGACAAAAACTGGCGCGTTTCCGACTGGAATCTCCGCCCATAATATGATTCAATGCAGAAATGTTAAACTATACCCTCCGCCGCCTCGCCATGATGATTCCGACGATTTTCGGAATCTTGCTGGTCAGCTTTGTTGTCATTCAATTTGTCCCTGGCGGGCCCGTGGATCGCATGATCGCACAACTTCAAGGCCACGGAGCAGAAGCCACCTCGCGCTTTTCCGGTGGTGGTGGCGACATGGCAAACGGTGCAAATATGACGGCACAAATGACGGGACAATCCTCTCAATATCGAGGCTCGCAAGGTCTTGATCCCGAATTCGTCAAAGAACTCGAAGCCCTGTACGGATTTGACAAACCAGCCTATGAACGCTTCTGGATCATGATAACAAACTACCTCCATTTCGATCTGGGTGACAGCTACTACCGCGATACCAAAGTCATAGATCTGATTCTGGAAAAAATGCCGGTCTCGATTTCACTGGGACTCTGGTCAACCCTGCTGATTTATTTCATCTCAATTCCGCTGGGCATCAAAAAAGCCGTCAAAGACGGACAAAGCTTTGACATCTGGACATCGGCAGCCATTTTTATCGGCTACGCTATTCCTTCTTTTTTGTTTGCGATTTTACTCATTATCCTTTTTGCAGGCGGACGTTATTTTGACGTCTTTCCTTTGCGCGGGATAATTTCGGACAACTGGTCAACCCTGCCATGGTGGGAACAAGCCCTCGATTATATGTGGCACATGACCTTACCGGTCTGCGCGATGGTGATTTCGGGTTTTGCCGGTTTGACCATGCTCACCAAAAATTCATTTCTCGATGAAATCGGCAAACAGTATGTTCTGACCGCCCGCGCCAAAGGCTTATCGGAAAAACGTGTTCTCTACGGTCATATCTTCCGCAACGCCATGCTGATTGTCATTGCGGGCTTTCCAGCAGCTTTCATGCATATCTTCTTCACCGGATCATTGCTGATCGAAGTAATCTTCTCGCTGGATGGGCTGGGATTACTGGGTTACGAATCCATCATCAATCGCGACTATCCGGTGGTGCTGGGAACACTGTATATCTACGCCCTGATCGGATTAGTCATTACCTTGATCCGCGACATCATCTACGTCATGGTCGACCCCCGCATCAATTTCGAGGCCAGCCCGAATGCTTGATTTTTCCCCCATCACTCGCCGTCGCTGGGCGCAATTCAAAGCCAATAAACGCGGCTACTGGTCGCTGTGGATTTTCCTGATTCTGCTGGTCATGGCTTTGTGCGCCAATGTCATCGCCAACAGCAAACCGATTTTAGTGACCTATCAAGGTTCCATCTACACCCCGTTTTTAAAATCCTATCCCGAAACAACTTTCGGCGGAGATTTTGAAACGGAAACCGATTACCGCGACCCATACGTTCAGGAATTGATTGAAAAAGACGGAACAATTATCTGGCCTCCAGTTCGCTATTCTTACGACACCATCAACTACAACTTACCGACCCCCGCCCCGTCAGCGCCAACTTCGGACAATCTTCTGGGAACAGATGACCAAGGCCGCGATGTCGTAGCAAGAGTTCTCTACGGCTTTCGTATTTCGGTATTATTTGGCTTGGCTTTGACAATATTTTCCTCGTTGATCGGCGTCACAGCAGGCGCGTTTCAAGGCTTTTACGGCGGCAAAGTTGATTTAATTGCCCAACGCGTCATTGAAATCTGGTCATCTTTGCCCAGCCTCTACATTTTGATTATTTTCTCGGCCATGTTTGTCCCGGGTTTTTGGACACTCTTGTTGATTTTACTGCTCTTCTCATGGACACATCTGGTGGATGTTGTGCGGGCTGAATTTTTACGCGCCCGCTCGCTGGATTATGTGCGCGCCGCGCGTGCTTTGGGTGTTGGAAATTTCACCCTGATGCGCCGCCATATCCTCCCCAATGCCGTGGTGGCAACCTTGACCATGATGCCGTTTATTCTGACCGGTTCGATTACCGCCCTGACCTCACTTGATTTTTTGGGTCTGGGCTTGCCTCCTGGCTCTGCCTCTTTGGGTGAATTACTGGCACAGGGGAAAAACAATATCGAAGCCCCATGGCTAGGCGGAACAGCCTTTTTTTCCTTGGCCATCATGCTGACCCTGCTAACATTTATCGGCGAAGCCGTGCGCGATGCCTTTGACCCCAGAAAAACCAAGCTCTAAAAAACCTGATAAGGAATAAGGATATGACCACCCCCCGCAACAACTTATTAACCAGCATTGTTGAAGAAGCCAAAACTTGCCGCCATGAGCTTCACCAAAATCCGGCGACCTCCTTCGAAGAGTTTTATGCCTCTGATTTAATTGCCCGCAAACTCACCGAATGGGGCATTGAATTTGAACGCGGCTGGGCAGAAACAGGAATCGTTGCCACCATCCATGGGCAAAACACATCTTCGAAAAAAGCCATCGGCTTTCGCGGCGACATAGATGCCCTCAATATTGTAGAAGAATCGGGACAAGAATGGGCATCAAAAATTTCCGGTAAAATGCACGCCTGCGGCCACGATGGACACACGTCCATTCTATTGGGAACGGCCAAATATTTGTCTGAAACGAAAAATTTCAACGGCACAGTCCATTTGTTTTTTCAACCCGCCGAAGAGGGTGGCGGCGGAGCCTATCGTATGATCGAAGAAGGTCTGTTTGACAAGTACCCTGTTGACAGCGTCTACGCGATTCACAACTGGCCTTATGCGCCAAGAGGTATGGTCTACATCAAATCAGGACCCATTATGGCGAGCTCGGATGAAATTGAAATTCACATCACAGGCAAAGGCGGACACGCAGCCATGCCAAATGAATGTATTGATCCGGTGGTGATTGCCTCGGAAATTGTTCTTGCACTTCAAACTATTGTCGGGCGGACAATCAATCCGGCAGATTCAGCCGTCATCAGCATAACAAATTTCAATGCCGGAACAGGCGCAAACAATATCATTCCGTCTTCGGTGAAAATGCACGGAACGGTTCGGTCATTCGACAATAAAGTTCGAGACATTGCCGAAAAACGTATTCGTGAAATTGTCGAAGGTATTTCCCATGCCCATGGAGCAAAAGGAACATTGAACTACCAACGCAACTACGAACCGACCATAAACGACAAAATTCAATCGATCTTATGTGCCGATGTCGCAAAGTCATTATTTGGAGGAGACGTAGTTCTGACAGAGTTCCCACCCAGTATGGGGGCAGAAGATTTCGGCGCAATGCTCCAAGCCAAACCAGGTTGCTACGCCATATTCGGTCAGGGAGAACCTCAAGATCCGGACAGCCCCCACAATTTTGGCCTCCATCACCCGAAATATGATTTCAACGATGAAATCATAGCCGATGTCATTGAATATTTTTCTGGGATTACCCAACGGGTACTCCCGCTCTAACCGTCACGCCCCACCCATGATTTTAATGGCTCACAGAGTATGCACCTGTCATCAAATGCAAAAGATTTGATTTTTGTTCGAGTTCTTTTTCGATCTCATCACGATCCGAACGCAAACTATGATGACGCTCAATAGAAAACTCTATGACACGACGAAACAATTCCGGTTTAAGAATAATAAGGTCTTTAGCCAAAAAATCCTGTGCCCCGCTCCCCAGCATATTTAATGCCAGATTATAATCATTCTCACCGGTCAAAACAATAATCGGACATCTTTCATGATAATGTGAAATACAGGAATATGTATCCTGAGGGCATAAAGAATCAGGCAAATCCAAATCAAGTAAAATGACATGAATGCCATTATCCGTTGCCTTATCCATGATTTTCTCTGCATCACTGACAGATTTCGCACGTTGGATACGACACGCCCACGGCATAACAGTATCCAAAAGACGTTGCACACAATAAAAATCCTGATCGTTGTCTTCAATCACAAGGATGTTGACGACCTCCAAGGACAGTCCTTCTCTAGTAAAAGCCCCGCGTTTACCTTCTGGATATGGAATCATGATGTATCTCCCTTGTTTGTTTAGCACTCAAAAATGAAATTTTATGACCAACGAACAGCCACAAAAACTTCGACTCAGTTAAAAACGTACTGGGAATGAGCCATTGTACCCCAAATAGACTTAGAAAAATACAAAATCATGCAATTATTTTAAAATTTAATTATAAAAATAAGGTGATTTAGTCCTAATGTAATAAAATCAATGACTTCGTAATTTTCATAGTGATGACGGTAATCATAAACGAAAAGAGGAAGCAGAACAGCCTGCCTCTTGCCCAAACCCACCAAAAGGCTCTAAATTGAATCATGACTTTTTCAAATCCGGATTCTCTTTTTCATCTTCTTTCAGTCAAAGACCTCTGCGTACGATTTCGCTCATCGGGCGCAGATTTTGATGCTGTCAAAAACGTTTCTTTTTCTTTGGACAAAGGAAAAAGTCTGGCACTGGTGGGAGAGTCAGGCTCGGGAAAATCCGTAACCGCCCTGTCAATTTTGCAACTTCTTCCCTATCCTGCGGCATCCCATCCCAAGGGATCGATAAAGTTTGAAGGTCAGGAACTGATTGGTGCGAGTGCAAAAACGCTCCAACCCATTCGCGGTGATAAAATCGGCATGATTTTTCAAGAACCGATGACCTCGCTCAATCCGCTGCATACAATTTACCGCCAGATGGCAGAAGTCATAGAACTGCACTATCCGCAAAGCCCGAAAGACGAGATTCAAAAAAGAGTCCTCGATTTGATGGATCTGGTGGGCTTACCAAAAATGAAAGACCGGTTAAAATCTTACCCGCACGAACTCTCCGGCGGACAACGTCAACGTATCATGATTGCAATGGCACTGGCCAACACGCCGGGCTTGCTGATTGCCGACGAACCAACCACCGCGCTGGATGTAACGATACAGGCACAAATTCTCGAATTACTCGAAGACCTGCGCCAACGCTTGAATATGGGGCTAATCCTGATTAGTCACGACCTCAAAGTCGTAGAAAAAATGTGCGATGATATTTGTGTCATGAAACACGGTGAAATTGTCGAACACGCAAAAAAGAAACAACTCTTTACAAATCCAACCCATGATTACACCAAACTCCTGCTATCGGCACAACCACGCCAACTCACAAAACAAGCCAACCAAAACGCACCCATTATTTTAAACGCAAAAAACATTCATGTCCGCTTTCCGGTCAAAAAAAGTTTGATGGGAAAAACAAGACAATTTGTCCACGCGGTCAATGATGTGTCGGTAACTCTGCGCCAAAAACAAACACTGGGCATCGTCGGAGAGTCAGGATCAGGAAAAACCACTTTGGGGCTTGCCTTGCTGCGCCTGATTAAATCAGAAGGCATTATAAACTTTCTTGGGCATGATATATCAACCCTGACCGGAAACGACCTGCGCAACCTCCGCGCAGATATGCAGATTGTTTTTCAAGACCCGTTCGGATCACTCTCTCCCAGAATGAGCATCGGCGACATTATAGGTGAAGGTCTGGGCATTCATTTCAAACAACTGGGCAAAGCCGAACGCGAAGACAAAATCATCAAAGCGCTGGAAAATGTCCAACTTGATTCGGATACACGCCACCGCTACCCGCACGAATTTTCAGGCGGACAACGCCAACGCGTCTCGATTGCACGCGCTTTGGTTTTACAGCCCAAAATGATAATCCTTGATGAACCGACCTCGGCCTTGGATGTCTCGGTTCAAGCGCAAGTGGTTGAACTGTTACAAAATCTTCAGGAAAAACACGATCTGTCCTATATTTTCATCAGCCACGACCTTAAAGTTGTCAGAGCCATGTCCCATGACATACTGGTGATGAAAGACGGAAAAGCAGTCGAATCCGGAAAAGCATCCGACATTTTCGACCATCCGAAAGAAACCTATACCCAAGACTTGATGGAAGCCGCACTCTATCTTCGCGCCAAACCTTTCTAGCGATAAAACAAATCAGGATCAAACCAACGCAAATCCTTGATCCCCAGATAAATTGCAGCAAGATAAAACACTATCACATGGACAACGTAAATTTCCAGACTATAGCGCCCACAAAATTGTAAAATCCAAACCGCTGGCTTGGGGAATTTTTGGGTGAACTCGATAAATTCCTGCGCAGAAAAATGAAATAAGACAACACCCAAACCAACCATGGCCAATCCATACCCAACACCCATCCAATTCAAAAGATGGAAAGGAACAACCTGCCCGACCACACAGACCAAAACCACTCCTGCGGAAAAAATACGCTCAGACCAAAACCCAAGACACGTTTCTCCACGATGACGAACCGCAAACCCGAACAACACCATCAAGATACCAAATGTCGAATACTCGACATAAGAAACCAGAGGAAGCCCCAAAATCAAAATCAATAAAAACGCATAAAACAAACCTTCCTTGCTTTTAAACACGACCTGCGCCAAAGGGGTCAAAACCAGCCGCATCAGGATAATCAACGCCAATATATTCAACGGAAGAATATACTGCCCCAAAACAAAATTGACACCGACCAAAGCCAAACACCCGCCAACCAGCATTTTGGGAACAGCGCGCGTATTGGCGAATCCGACCAGAAACATCCAGCAAGGGAAACTCAACCTTCCAATAGCGCGCAACCATGGCTGATCAGGAAAAAAGAAAAATCCGACATGGTCAATCAACATCGTGACCACGGCAAAAAATTTCAAAAAATCATAACTGGTCAGATATGGCGAAAAACGAGAGGAAAAATGATACATAAAAACCCCGAAATTATAATTTTATAGTATATCTTTTTTAAGATAAACTAAGAAGTAGAAACAATATGAGACTTTAATGACATTATCGACCCGCGCCATCTTCTATATTTTTGCCGTTATTTTTATCGAAGGCTACATTGTCCTTTCAACCGAACTTTTGGCCATTCGGATCATAACACCCTATGTCGGCAGCGGAACAGATACCGTTTCGATCATTATTGCAGCGGTTCTTCTACCCTTGGCTGCTGGATATTACTTTGGTGGGCAGTTCAAACCCTCTCTCAAAGGAAAAGAATATAACAAAACCATACGCCGCAAACTGGCCTATAACGTTCTGATTTCTGCGGTCATCATTCTTTTTGGTTTATCTTTCTTCTCATCTGCAATTTTTATCCAATCCACCATTACAAATCTTTCTCCTGACCGTCTGTTTGTAACGACGCTTTACGCGCTTGTTTTCCTGATAACCCCCGTCTTCCTTTTGGGTCAAACCACACCATTACTCAGTAATTTTTTTACCAAAGAAAAACTGGCTGAAACAACGGGTAAAATCCTGTTTATCTCTACTCTTGGCTCGTTTGTCGGCGCAACGCTCACCACTCTGGTGCTGATGTCATATATCGGAGTCCACTACACAGTCACCATCAACATTATTCTGGCTGCATTCCTGTTTATCAGCCTGTCAAAATCATCCAGTCGTGAAAAAACTTTGTTTTATGCGGCCTGTTTGATAATCGGCGCGTATACTTTGAACGCCCAGCGCATCCTTGATATTTTTGATATTGTAGAAAACAATAAATATAACAATATTGCCGTTATCGAAGACAAAGAAAGTGGTACGAAAATGCTGCTTCTGAATAATTCTATATCTTCAGGCATTGATAAAGACGGCAAACCGTATGAATATGTCCGCTATATCGAAGATCATTTCATCAACACAATCCCGCCGGAACGCCAACCGGCACAAATACTGGTCTTAGGCGCAGGCGGCTTTACCCTTGGCCTGAACGATACCATCAACTCCTATGATTTTGTGGATATAGACGGCTCACTCAAAGACGTTTCTGAAAAATATTTTCTGAATAAAAAACTGGGAGGAAATAAACATTTTTATCCGATGCCCGCCCGTGGTTTTTTAACCAACAATACCAAAAAATATGACCTGATCCTGATCGATGTATTTTTTGGCCTCCATAATATTCCAGAGCATCTGGTCACTCGAGAATTTTTTAAACAAGTGCGCGATGCCTTGAAACCAGACGGATTTATGACGGCCAATGTCATTGCCAATTCTGTTTTTCAAGATGATTTTTCACGTAATCTCGATCAAACATTCCGCGAAGTGTTTCCACAAACATCGCGCAGTGTCACCAATACAAACTTTTCTCCATGGAATTCAAATGAAGTATCAAACATAGTGTATTTTGCCCCGAACCCCGTGACACAAACCACACCACATATTTACACAGACAACCTGAACAGGTCTTACGCCGACCGACCTCGCAACATCAAACAATAATCCCCGCCCCCATCACTCCGGAAAAAACCACAAGACTTCTAAAACCATGAATGTATTTTTGGTGAAGGGGGACATCCTCCACCAAAAAGTGTTGGTTTTTTTCCTTCCTCAAAAACAAGTTCACAGCCTTTATTATCAGAAAAATTTTGTTTCAATTGAGTTTCGAGCGAAGATGGTATAAATGCAGAAATATTTTGATTAAACGCATATCCTGATCCCAATCCACAGGCCAAAGCAAAAGTCGCTGCAAGTTTAATCCCTCTGTTTTTTAAAGTGACCTGTTTCTCTTCCTCTACACACTCACGATAACCTTTGGTTTCATGTGCAGCCAATGTTCCAAGAGCCACCCCACCAGCACCTGCAACAGCAATGCCACCAACAGCAGCAAAGAATATCCCAGCAAGAAGTTTAGGGGAGTCAGCAAAGCCACCAACAGCAGCGACAGTGGCAGCAACAACAATACCTCCAGCAGCAACATAAGAACCACCAACCTTCATCTCATAAAGACCAGTCTCCACTATTCCCCCTGCTAGATGATAAACACTCCCCAACGCCCGCTGCATTAAACTGGGGCGTTTCTCTTCATTTTGTGTATTTTCTGGTGACGTCATATCGTTTCATCTCATATCGCTTAGGTTTTTCAAAAATGATTCCATCTTCTGTAGCATAAACGATTGAATTATGTCAAAGGAAACTCTGCGGATCAATATCGACTTGCACCCGAATACTGGATGGCCTTTTGATGCCCTTCAACCATTCGGAAATCATTTTCTGGATATTAAGATTTTTATCCGCTTGGATCAAAATCCGCTGGCGATATTTGCCGCGAATACGGTACATCTGCGCCTGTGCTGGGCCTAAAATCCGAACCCCTTCAGCCTTTGGCGCAACCCGCCCGATAGCCAGAGCCGCCTCACGCGTTGCGGCCTCATTGCTTCCTGAAATGACAAGTGCCGCCAAACGGGCAAACGGGGGCATATGCGCTCTGCGCCGTTCTTCGGCTTCGACTGCCATAAACCCGTCCCGATTATCTTCGGCCAACATTTGCATGACGCGCTGCTCGGCATTATAAGTCTGCAAGAAAACATGACCTGATAATTCTTCCCGTCCGGCGCGCCCCGCCACCTGATGCAATAACTGGAAACTACGCTCTGTTGCCCGTAAATCTCCACCCGACAGTCCAAGATCAGCATCAATAATCCCGACACAAGTAATCATGGGAAAGTGATGCCCCTTGGCAATCAATTGTGTTCCGATAATAATATCCACGCGACTGTCCCGAATATCTTCAAGAGCCTTGGTTAACTTGTCATGCGTGTCCAAAACATCGCTCGCCATTACCAACACACGGGCATCCGGAAAATATTCGGCGACTTCTTCGGCAATGCGCTCGACCCCGGGGCCACACGCCACCAGTGAATCCGCCTCTCCACAAGACGGACAAACCTCTGGCAATTTCTTAGAATATCCGCAATGGTGACAATGCAAATGATGGGTGCGACGATGTTCGACCAACCAAGCGGTACATTTGGGGCATTCTATTCTGTGACCACAGGTTCGACACAGCGTCAGCGGTGCAAATCCGCGCCGATTCAAAAACAACAACACTTGTTGATTTTTTTCCAAAGTCGCAACCATCTCATCGCGCAATTTGGGCGCGATAAAATGTTGCCGCTCGGGCTTATCCAAACGCAAATCGATAATTTGAATGTCGGGCTTACTGGCACCGCCGAACCGATCCGGCAATTTCAAATGCACATACCGCCCATCCAGAACATTCTGCATAGTCTCCAAAGACGGCGTCGCCGAAGCCAACACCACAGGAATTTTTGACAAAGCCCCGCGCACCACTGCCATGTCCCGCGCATGATAAATAAGAATTTCTTCCTGCTTATACGCCCCGTCATGCTCTTCATCGACCACAATCAAACCGAGATCCGCATAAGGCAAGAACAAAGCCGACCGCGCCCCGACAATCACCTTGGTTTGCCCTGTTACAATCGACCGCCACGTCAGCCGCCGCTGCGCCGGAGTCATAGACGAATGCCACAAAGCCGGAGTCACACCGAATCGTGATTTAAATCGCCCGATAAAAGAATTGCTCAAAGCAATTTCAGGCATCAAAATCAAAGCCTGTTGATCCGACCTGATAATTTCGGCAATGGCTTCAAAATAGACTTCAGTTTTCCCCGAACCTGTAATGCCATCCAAAAGAAAAGTCTGCGATCCGTCCCGATCAAACGATGATAAAATACTGTCTGCTGCCACGCGCTGATCGCTTGACAACGCAACGGCCAGAAAATCAGAGTCAGGAGACGAACAAGGTGCTTTAGAGAATAAATCGATGGCCGCCACAACGCCGTGCTTGACCAAAGTTTTAACCACCGACGAAGACACCTCGGCTTGCTTCTCAATCTCGGACAACCGGCGCGGCAACCCGTCACTGAGAATTTCGACAATTTTCGCCTGCGCGGGATTAAGATCAATGCTTTTTTTCCCCAAAACATATCCGGTCATGGGCTGGGAGGGCTCCAAAGCTTGTGGCACAGAAATAGCCATTTTAAGTACAGCCCCCATCGGGGCGAGATTATACCGTGCCACCCACTCGATATAATGTCGCATCATATCGGACATTGAAGGTAAATCGTGTTTTTGCAAAACGGCTTTAACACGGGATGAAGGGACATCCGAGACCTCGGATAAAGCCCAGACAACCCCATGAACAGCCCGCGACCCCAGCGGAACAAGGACATAATCACCCACGCCCAATTCCAATCCTTCAGGAATCAGGTAATCATAGGTCTTTTCAACCGCAGATGTGACCAAAACCGAACAAAACGGCATAGAGGTTCCAACCCTTGATTTCTATTCTTATGCAAGGCATGATGCCCTCCTCAGACAAAATAGACAACACATGGAAAGAAGAAAACGATGAAATTCTTTGTTGATACCGCAGATATTAACGAAATCAAGGAACTGGCCTCAACAGGCTTGCTCGATGGAGTAACAACCAACCCGTCTTTAATTTTGAAATCGGGCAAATCATTCATCCCGTTGATCGAAGAAATCTGCGCGGTCGTCTCCGGCCCTGTGAGTGCCGAAGTCGCCTCAACCGATTATGAAACCATGTGGAAAGAAGCCGATAAACTGCGCCAGATCGCAGATCACGTCGCGGTCAAAGTCCCTCTAACACCGGACGGATTGAAAGTCTGTAAACGCCTGTCTGACGAAGGCACAATGGTCAACGTCACCTTATGTTTTTCTGCGGCTCAAGCCATTCTGGCAGCCAAAGCAGGCGCAGCCTTTATTTCTCCATTTATTGGACGACTGGATGATGTCGGGTCAGACGGCCTGACCCTAATTCAAGACATCGTTGGAATTTATGGCAACTACCCTGACTTCCAGACCGAAGTTCTGGTGGCCTCTATCCGCAACCCGATGCATATTGTCGAAAGTGCAAAAATCGGCGCAGATGTCGTGACCTGTCCCCCATCCGTTATCAAACAACTCTACGGACATCCACTGACCGATAAAGGCCTCGCTGCTTTTGTTGAAGACTGGAAAAAAACAGGCCAATCCATTCTCTAAAATCATATCCGACTCACCATTAAAAAACACGTCCTCCCCCTTGAGGGGGGAGGATTAAGGTAGGAGTAGCAGATTTTTCCCTCCTTTTCCCTCCTGTCGTCATTGCCTAAATCCTGCAAAGATTCTAAGGCAATCCAGAAAAAAGCCGAATTCCGACCTGCGCGGGGTAGACAGGGCGGAAACAAAACCTTGACTTAGTAGGAATAATGTCCTATAAAGAACCAATGGATCAAGACACCCCCGCCACACGCCACCAAAAAATGACCGAACTCGGGGCGCATCAATTGACCCCCACCACATCCTTTCCAACCACACTAACTCCGGATGATCTCACCACCATTCACCAAAACATCGTAGATCAGATGGAAAAACTCCACCAAACCTTCGGTGAAGTCCTTGCAACCATCAATCCGCAAATAGACGCCAAAAATTACCCGCATAAATATGCCATCGCATTAAGGACACAAGACCAATATCTCCGCTCTCTACGCACTTTATGCACCGTGTCGACAAGCCAGAATACAACCACCTGATGCGCCACTGGACTCCCGAACAACGCGCCCGCCAATCTGCCACCATCCGGCAATGGGCTCCATGGAAAAAATCCACAGGCCCCCGCACATCTCAAGGAAAATCCATATCCCGTTTCAATGCCTATAAACACGGCTTGCGCTCGGTGGGTGGACGACAACTCATCGCCAATCTTTTCCGCCAACGCTGCTATATCAATCATATCAACGCGCTTTTAAAACAACACACAAACACGCCAAACGAACTATTAAGGCGCACACCCTATAAAATGACAAATCCACCTGACCTTGACGAAAAATCATGGTACACTGAAAGAATATCAGGACAAACATGACGATAAAAACCGTGACCGACACCGAAACACCATCCCCGACCACATTGACCCCCGCGCAGATTGTCTCGTGGCTCAAAGACCATCCCGATTTTCTACAAGATCACCCGGATCTGGTTGATGCGCTTCTCCCTGCCAGAAAAAAAACAGGACGAACCAATGTCGCGGATTTTCAGTCCTACCTGATTGAACGCCTGAAAGCTGACAAAACCGAAGCCATCGCAACGGCACAGGAAATTGTTGAAACCGCACGTCATAACATGAACAACCAGACACGCATTCACCAAGCCGTGTTGCGTTTACTCGAAGCAAACAGCTTCGAACATTTCATTGATTCAATGACCACCGATATGACAGCACTTTTGGATGTGGACATCACAACTCTAGTGGTTGAAAGCGAAGGCGATAAAATACCACATATCATCACCAACGGAATCCGCATTGTTCCCGAAGGAACAATAGCAAGCTGGATGAACGGGCGATCAATTCTGCACCAATCGGATATCGGCGGAGTCGAAGCCATCTACGGTGCAGGAGCAACTTTGGTGCGGTCTCAGGTTTTGCTGAAAATTTCCATTGGTGACAACGCGCCGCCTGCCATACTGGCTTTTGGTTCGCGTGACCCGATGCAGTTTCAAGTCGGACAAGCCACCGAACAAATTTCCTTCCTCGCACGCGTCATTGAATTGATATTCCGCTCATGGCTCAACACCAACAATTAGAGCATCTGCTCGAACTGGCGACCCGCCCCGATTTATCAGACCAAATCGGAAAATGGATGACATGGCTCAAGGTCGAAAAAAATATGTCGCCGCATACGCTGCGCGCCTATATCAGCGACATTTCACAATTCATCGAATTTCTATACCAGCACCGCGAAGAACAGATCAGCCTCTCGTCTCTTTCTTCCACCAACTTGACTGATTTTCGTTCGTGGTTATCCCGAAAAAGCATGGATGGCTTGGCCGCATCATCCCGCGCCCGTAGCCTGTCGGGTGTAAAGAATTTTCTGAAATGGCTCGATAAAAACGGCGTGATGCACAATGCCCATATCGGCAATGTCAGAACGCCAAAACTTCCGCATAAATTGCCGCGCCCGCTGGAACGCCCTCAAGCTTTCCGTTTAATTGAACTCGATTCCGTTGATAAAGATCAGGACTGGACCTCTTTGCGTGAACACGCTTTGTTTACACTGCTTTACGGCTGTGGCTTGCGCATCAACGAAGCACTGGCACTCGACATTTCCGATTGTCCGCGTGACGGATATTTACGCGTCATGGGCAAAGGGCGAAAAGAGCGCCAACTTCCTGTTTTACCAATTGTTGAAAAAATGCTGACGCTTTACCGTGCGGCATGCCCTTTTCCGGAAGAACCAAACCGCCCTTTATTCATGGGTGAACGCGGCAAACGCCTCAACCAAGGAATCGCTCAAAAATCAATGCGTGACTTGCGGGGTATTTTAAAATTACCCGACACAGCCACGCCTCATGCGCTGCGCCATTCTTTTGCAACACATCTATTGGAAAACGGTGCAAATCTGCGCGAAATACAAGAATTACTGGGACACGCATCACTCAGCACGACGCAAAGATACACCGAAGTCAACGCCGATGAATTAATCCGGATTTATAAAAATTCTCATCCGCGATCCAACACAAAATAGAAAACACGAACATTGCCATTGCGAACACATAAGGCCGATTTCCCTACACATGCCGCACAATTTATTGAATCAACCGGAGAAACAGCCGTCTCGAACATATCGCTCATATCTCCTGACTCGGAAGGAATAGTACTATCACCGACCATACCAAAATTGATCCGCTCGCATAATTTTTCTGGAACACGCACCAAAGCCGCGATGACTTCGTTGCCACTGCCTCCAACCCCCTCAATCGTATTGCGCACAAATGACCAATCCGTCGCAGTTGCCTCAGAAGGATCATCCAAAGTACTCCACACCGGAATAAAAATCACACCTTCACCATCAGGGTGAAAAACCTTAAGCGTATGTGGAGCAATACCATAAGAAACATCCGTAGGCCGATCAAAAGTAATCGATGTCGGATCAATCCCGTTCAGTTTCATTTCCTGAAACCCATTCTGGACGGCATGCATAAAATCCAAAACAGACGACATTTCCAATTCGGCCTTATCATGATTAACCGCGTCGAATGTCCCCCCACCCACACGAAATCCTTGGGACACGGCATAACTCAATGCCGCAAAAATGGCGACACCAATCAAAATCACAAAAAACACGCTGCCGCGCTCGGCTTTTCGATACCCCATCAAAACAGACTCCTGTTAAATATGAATTGGACGTCCCAAAACCGCCAAAGCAGCTTCCTTCACAACTTCTTCCAAAGTCGGATGAGCATGACATGTTCTGGCAATATCTTCACTGCTACCAGCAAACTCCATAACCGCCGTCACTTCGGCAATCAATGTTCCGGCCTCAGGGCCTATAATGTGGCATCCCAAAACACGATCTGTTTTGGCATCGGCCAGAATTTTAACGAACCCGTCCGTCGCGTTCATCGCGCGGGCACGACCATTCGCCATAAACGGAAACTTTCCGGATTTGTAATCAATACCGGCAGCCTTCAACTGCTCTTCGGTTTGCCCGACACTGGCCACTTCCGGCCAAGTATAAACAACCCCCGGAATAAGATTATAATCGATATGACCCGATTGCCCCGCCAAAATTTCAGCCAACACAACGCCTTCATCTTCCGCCTTGTGCGCCAACATCGGACCCGCGATCACATCACCAATCGCATAAATTCCGGCCACATTGGATTGGAAATGGGAATCAGTCTTAATCCGTCCACGCTCATCACGTTCAACACCAACCTCATCAAGCCCCAAACCATCAGTATAGGCTTTGCGCCCAACTGCGACCAGAACCACATCGGCCTTCAAAGTTTCTTTTGCACCATCGGCTGCAGATTCCAATTCCAGAGTCACACCTTTCTTATCGGCATCAGCTTTAGAAACTTTTGTCGAAAGCTTGAACATCATACCCTGCTTGGTCAGAATTTTTTGCATTTCTTTGGACAATTCAGCATCCATTGTTGGCAGGATTTTATCCATATATTCAATGACAATCACCTCAGAACCCAAACGCCCCCAAACTGCGCCAAGCTCCAGACCAATCACGCCGCCACCGATCACAACCAGCTTTTTAGGAACTTCGGACAATTCCAACGCCCCTGTCGAGGACACAATGCGTTTTTCATCCAAAGTAATGCCGGGTGGCAAAGCAACATCAGAACCGGTCGCAATCACAATATTTTTGGCCTGATAAACAACCCCGTCCACATCAACTTGTCCAGCAGCAACAACTTTGCCCGCGCCCTTCAACCAATCGACCTTGTTTTTCTTGAACAAAAACTCGATTCCCTTGGTATTCGAATCGATCACGGCATTTTTATGCCCCATCATGCCCTCCAGATCAAGTTTCACTCCAGAAACTTTAATCCCCATCTTGCCCAATTCATCCTTGGCTTCATGGTATTTTTCAGAGGCCGACAACAGTGCCTTGGACGGAATACACCCGACATTCAAACATGTTCCACCCAAAGTCGCACGCTTCTCGACACAAGCAACCTTCATCCCCAACTGTGCCGCACGGATTGCACACACATATCCGCCAGGCCCTGCGCCAATAACAATAAGATCGTAAGAAGATGTTCCGCTCATAAAATAACCCTGAATTGAATGTGTTTAAAATGAAAATCCCAAAAGAAATATATTCGCCTCATCTTACCCTGATCTATATTTTCTGCAACCAGAAGGAAACCAATCTTGCCAATAAGCAAACACAAACATTTAACACGTTTTTATGGGGAAAATTATAACCTGCGGCAATAATAACAATGCTTATTTTCAGTTCAGCAGATACCATCATTGAAAAGAACGATGGGAAGCTTCACAAAAACCAAAGAAAAAGCACAGATAACACCCTTGACATAATAATAGATTTGCGATAACAGACTCGAACTCAAACCTATTCAAAGGATCAGAACGTGGCTCATGACGTGAAAATCGGAAGCGCAAACTTCCCGCTTGAAGAATTAAACCATCTTGCCGATACTTCTGTCTTTACACCGATTGGATATGATCTTGAACCTGAATTAAAATTTTCGATCCCCAACCCGCACAATATTAGAGCCATCCGCCCAACTACTCAGACTCCATACTCCAACCTTGGATATCAAGGTAGATTTACTCAAATAATGGATGTCTTTAATAAGGCTGCTAATAACGCTGCAATAAACGACCCTACAAAAGGCAGTTTCTTCAGCATAATAGATGCCAATGGAATAACCCCACGTGACTATGTACTGGTTAGCTTAGGTCAGGACACCCACGGTAAAACGATGCCAACATACTCCTTTCGCCAAGAAGGGTTTCAATACCGAGAACGATTTGCAGTAAAAGCATTTGGAAATAACCCAGAAATTATTGATTGCGATGCATGTGCCAAGACTCTCCTTTCTTCCCTCAAAGAAGGTCGTCACCGCGAAGAATTTGAAAGAGCCTGCTCATCTCCCCATACGACATATCAAGAATTCCGGCAAATTCCCAATTTACCGGAATTTTTTCATAAAATTGATCCCAAGACATTATTTGTCGATTCCGTATGCTTAACATCCCGCACCAGCTTTTTTTCACTCACCCACATCCCCGGAACAAACATTCTCGCCCTACTGGAACATTCTTGCGATGTCAGTCGTTTTGCAACACCTTTTGTAGATGCCTTCATCGGAACTGTTGATGACATTGAATGGGAAGCAGAAATAAAAGGATTTTATGGAACCGATCAAAGATTACGCACGAAAAAAGGGCAAATTGAACTCGTCAACAAACTTTTTGACCACCTGACCCCAAAAATGGAACAAGCCAATTCTGGAATCAAACGCAACACAAACAGCAAAATGGAACGGGCGGCTCAATCAGTACATAAACACTACCTTGAAAGTTTTGTTAGGCGGAGCGAGCGACAAATCAATCAATGCCAGACCAGTTACTGTAACCGGAATAACATTCCTCTAGGGTTGGCGCACGCTCTGGGAATGAGGGTTTCCGCTTTAAGTATTCACGAAGACCCAAGGCTTCTAATCAAGTTAGCGCAAGCAATGCCAGACCCCCGAACATTTTTGAATACAAACAATCAATTTTTCACGAAAGAATGCGCTTAATAAAAAATGGCAAAAAAAATCACCTGCATAGGAAATGCCTGCACAGACATTATTGCCAATGTCCCCGTAGAATTTCTTAAAAAAAACCACATAGAAAAATCATACTGCACCCATCTTGGAATGCAAGAACACCTTCTCTCGATTAAATCACAATTACCGTCATGTAAAATGATTCCGGGCGGTGCAGGTGCAAACGTCTCCCACACCTTGAGCGCGCTCGGTGCAAACACCTCCTTTATCACCAACATTGCTCATGACAAAGAGGGATTAGCCTTCAAAAAAAATCTGGAAGACGCAGAGGTTGAAACCCATGCCTATATCATAGAAGAACACGAAATCAGCTCCCCACAAGTTTTATGTTTCATCACGCCTGACGGCGACCGCAGCTTTGCCAGTTACAACGGCTCTGCCCTTTCCTTTTGCAAAGACCATATTCCGCATTCCACAATCTCTCACACAGATATTCTCTATCTGGACGGCTACACATTTTGCTCGGCTTTCACTGAAGACGCATTTAAAGAAAGCATCAATAAAGTTCACACCCAAAACGGAATATCCTGTTTGAATGTCGGAGATCGCAGCCTGATTGAATTAAACAACACAGCAATTAGAAATATTTTGGATCAATGTGACGGTTTCATCTGTAACAAACCGGAAGCCTGCGCTCTGTACGGAGAAGACAAAACCATTCAACAAATTGCAAAAATTATGGCCGGAAAATTTCACTTCGGAGCCATCACAGATGGCAGCAATGGAGCCTATATAATCTTGAATGAAAAAATTCTCTACCAACCAGCGGGAGACACAAGCCATATCCAAGCCATAGACAGCATTGGTGCCGGAGATCATTTTTCCGCAGGAATTCTCTATGGCGTAAGCCAGAATCTTCCACTGGAACAAATCGGAAAATTAGCAAATCTCTGCGCCATTGACTGCCTTTCTCATGCCGGAGGACGACCATTAGGCGGAAAAGAATCGCTAAAGAGCCTCGTAGAACAGTCAAAAAACTGATACGATTCGTCATGAACGAAATTCCAGAAAATTCATTTCATGCAATGCAATCCGCAGTGGACATAGTCCTTTCAAGCCCCCACCCCGAAAACAAAGTGGCGGCCTGCCTGTTCTCGCAAACCACAACTCTTGCCAAAACCAATGATTGGCCTCAAAGAATCCTCGATAATTTGGGCGAACAAATCCGCATAGGAAACAGCAGCGGAACAGTCCACGCAGAGGTAAATTGCCTTTTACATTTTCCTGAAAAAACACAAGGGACAGAAATAGCAATCACCGATCCTTGCTGCCCCAATTGTGCAAAATGCATTTCAGAATCAGGGATCAAAACCGTCTATATTGACCACAAAGGCTTTGCCAAGGATTTTGCCACACGCAGAGGCGATGAATTCAAAGACATGTCCTTAAGCATAATGGCGCATGCAGGCATAAATATTTACGAGATCAACCGCAAGGAAAAAACAATTTCGGTTATTCACCAATCCAAAGAAAATTACACCCCCCCCGAAGATAACCCGATCAAAATCGTTGAACAAGAACAACTCCCGACCGAAAAAAATTTTCTGGCCTTAATTCATGCTGTTAAAATCAAACACGCATCCTGGGGATGTGCCTTTGCCCGTGATAAAAACGGAAAAATTTATTCTCTGGTGGCCTCCACCCATGCCGCGATTGGTTACTCGCAAGAATGTTTTGAAAAAAATGGAGAACCCACACCGGACACTCAACGAAACAAAAAATACAGTTTTTATATAAATCCGCTCAACAGGCTTTTATTCGGCGCGGCCAAACATGGCTTAAAAATCATGGACGACTATATCTGGACATCAACCATCCCGACATCAAGAGAAATGGTCAACTTGATCGGCGCAGGGTATACAAAACTGGCGATCGGCAACATAACTATATCAGAAGAAAAATCAGAAAAATTATCGGCGCTAAAAACCCTGCAAAACTCCAAAACAATTGAATTCAGGGAAATAAAACGGATCAAATAGAAAAACCTAGAACATACCCTGATGATGACGCCCCATCATCTCGATAATATCATCTTCGGAATAATCAAACGCCCGCGAAATTTCTTCAATAACAACTTCCCGCAGCAAGCCACTTAAATCTTCTCCGGTTTCACACCACAGATCCAAAATCGGCCGACGAAAAATTGTCAAAACATCATCATGATTGGCGATCTTTTTTTCAACCCCAGGCGTAATCTCTTTCCCTGAATGATACAAAGCCAGCAACTCATAAGAAGATCCCAATTCCATATCCTGCTCAGTCGCTTCATCGGGAAATTCTTCAATAGCCAATTTAAGATCAACAGCCTTTTCAACCAACTCATCCGGCAAGGTTTCAAGAACATAACGCACCATAACAGCCAGATCGTCACTGCTGGGCGGGGATGAGAAATTCATAACAATCTCATGTCTGGATGAAGCTCTCGCGGTCATCAAAAAGCGCCTCTATCTCCTCAAGAATCATATTGAATAGACGGATCATAACAAAAAAAATACGACTTGGACAAGAGCCAGATTAAAATCGGAACAAAAGGTGATAAGAAAAGAACTACAGTTTCAATTTTTCAGCGGGTGGCATGTCACCAAGACGAGAGAGAATGTCGTCCAGAAAAGGCATCGCCGCCTGTGTTCCTGTTTTTAAACAAGTCAGGCTTCCGGCAACACTGGCAAGACGCATCGCTTCGGGTAACGACTTTCCTTCATGAATAGCCGCGCAAAAAGTACCGCAAAACGCGTCTCCCGCACCGGAAATATCAACAACATCCGCCTGATCCAACGGCATAATCGGACATCCCCAAGCTTCACCATCTTTTGTCACAGCGACCGACCCTTTTGATCCTAAAGTCACAATACAAGTCATCTGTCCCTCAATGGCCAAGGCCTGCGCCAATTTAAGAGCGCTATTTCCCGTAGGCAAATGCAACTTTTCTGCAATTTGACGCGCTTCAATACTATTGACGATCAGATAATCCAAATGCCCCAACGCTTTTTTAGGAATCATAATAGCAGGGGCGAGATTCAAAACAGTAATCACCCCTTGATCTTTGGCTCTATTTAACAATGTCACAGTTTGATCGACCGGCAATTCCATTTGCATCAACAAAAGATTTTGTTTAATCAGAATTTCATCGGGAACCTGATCGTGAATCGCTTCAGCATTTGCACCCGACATAACAATAATCTGGTTTTCACCAATTCTGTCCTTGGCCACCATCGCGCAACCCGTTGGCAACGTATCCGAATAAGCCACACCGGATACCATGACACCATTTGACTTCAGAGACTCTCGCAAAACTTTTCCGTAATTGTCATTTCCGACCCGCCCGATCAAGGCCACTTTTGAGCCAAATCGCGCTGCAGCCAAAGCCTGATTGGCCCCCTTCCCTCCGGAGGTTAACTCATACTCAGTTGATAAAACCGTCTCTCCCGCAACTGGCAACTTATCCAGCGAGATCGAAAAATCCATATTCAAAGAACCAAAAACAATAATCATGAGCCTAAAATAACATAAGAACCTAAAAATTATACAAAAAAAACATCCTGTTGCGAATAATTATCACAACTTATGTTTGGCTTTTATACCAACCACTTTTATAAATTAGAAAGAAAAAATCAGACTCAAACTTATGGATACCGGAATCATGGATTATCGTAGCTTCTTTGACAATCGCATTGCCGACTTAAAACACGAAGGCCGATACCGAACATTCGCCAATCTAGAACGCATAGTGGGCAAGTTTCCAACAGCGCTCTACCACGCCCCCGATGGCTCAACTCGTGAAGTAACCGTGTGGTGCAACAATGATTACTTGGGAATGGGACAGCATCCGAAAGTTTTAAGTGCTATGCATACCGCCATAGACCGTTCAGGCGCAGGCGCAGGCGGAACACGCAACATTTCAGGAACAACAAAATACGTTGTTGACCTCGAAGACTCTCTTGCCGACCTACACAAAAAAGAATCCGCGCTTGTTTTCCCCAGCGGCTACACAGCAAACGAGGGCGCATTATCAACCATCATAAAACTCTTGCCCGATTGCTCGGTTTTTTCCGATGAACTGAACCACGCGTCAATGATCCACGGCATCAGAGAAAGCAACGCCAAAAAATTCATATATCGCCACAACGATCTTGACCATCTGGAATCCCTGTTAAGAATCGCACCAGTCAACGCACCAAAACTAATTGCATTTGAATCTGTCTATTCAATGGAAGGGGATATTGCGCCAATCAAACAAATTTGTGATCTAGCAGAAAAGTATAACGCTATCACTTATCTTGATGAAGTCCATGCCGTCGGTGTTTATGGCTCTCGTGGTGGTGGAGTTGCCGATGAAAATGGTCTATTGGATCGCATTGACATTCTGGAAGGAACTTTCGGCAAAGCCTATGGCCTGATGGGGGGATTTATCACGGCAAACGCATCCATCATTGATGCTGTCCGCTCATACTCCGGAAATTTTATTTTCACCACCGCCCTTCCCCCCGCCTTGTGCGCCGGAGCTTTAGCCAGTGTCGAGCATTTAAAAGTCTCACAAATCGAACGCATAACCATTCGTGAAAACGTCAAACTGTTAAAATCATCCCTCGATGCAGCAGGATTGAATTACATGAAAGGCAACAGCCATATAACACCATTGGTCATTGGCGACTCTGTTTGTTGCAAAGCGATCACCGACTGGTTAATGGAAGCCCATAACATCTATGTTCAACCGATCAACTATCCGACCGTCCCGCGTGGAACAGAACGGATGCGCCTGACTGCAACCGCCATACACAAACCGGAACATATCAAAAAACTGGTCTCTGTTTTACAATCCTTGTGGGAAGATAATCACGGTGTCATTAAGAATATGCGCATCGCCTGATAAAAATATAGACTGGGACAAATCAAGAGCGGGAAAACTTGTCTTCAATAAATTCCTTGATCCATTCCAAACGCCCCAACGCCCGATCAAGTGCCGACATCGTACGCGATAAATCGGCACTCTCGTCACGCATCCACACACTCAATACCCATGCATAAACCGTACTCAATGCCAAAACATGAACAGGGCCGAACAACCCTCCTGTCTCGACACCCGATACACGAGCATATTTTTCCAAAGAAGAAAAATAAAGTTTCAAATCATTCTTCTTGTCACACGTATTCCAACCATAGGATTTGATAAATGACTTATGGGCATCACGCGCATCATTCATGGCATCAAACCTATCCATCAAAACATCAAACAACCGATCACGTCTTGAAACTCCGTCATCAACACGGTGTCCGGCAAGCACAGCCTCATCCATCTCGACAACAATCGCATGCATTATATCTTGCTTGGTTGGAAAAACTTGCCTGATCTCCGCAACCGATAAATCACATAAATCCGCAATCTCCAGAGGTGATGCCAGTTCCCAAGCTCCACGCGCAGCAACAATCAACGCCGCATCCAGAATATCTTTCCGGATATCCTCATCATTTTTGCATCTTTTCTTCAACTTGCCTTTTTTGTTAACCATGCTAAACACATAAAGATTAGTGAAACTATTTTCAATGCCCAAATAAAAAATGGAATCCCCATAAATGACCACACAATACGGATTAATTGCCATCGGTAACGCCATCGTTGATATTTTGGCACAAACAACTGAAGAGTTTATCACATCTCAAGCCGCCTTTGGCATGAACCGTGGGGCAATGTCCCTGATTGACGAAAAACGCGCCGCAGAACTCTATAACCTGATGGGCCCGACCACAGAAATGTCCGGTGGCTCTGCAGGAAACACAATGGCAGCTTACGCCTCGTTTGGTGGCAAAGGAGCCTATATCGGCAAAGTAGCAAACGATCAATTTGGAAAAGTCTTTGCCCACGACACGCGCGCCATCGGCGTTCATTTCGACACCCCACCTTTAATGGATGGCCCCGCCACCGCTCAATGCCTGATCTTGGTCACACCCGATGCCCAACGCACCATGAACACGTTTTTAGGCGCGTCAACCAGACTTAAATCCGAAGACATCAACGAAGACTTGATTGCCAATTCCCAAATCACCTATTTGGAAGGTTATTTGTTTGACGATGACCAAGCCAAAGCCGCCTTTATCAAAGCCGCCGAACTCGTCAAAAAACATGGCAGAAAACTTTCCCTCACTCTTTCCGATCCATTCTGCGTGGTTCGTCACCGTGATGACTTCCTGAAACTTGTGGAAAACTATGTGGATATCCTGTTTGCAAATGAGGAAGAGATAAAGGAACTGACCCAAATTTCCGATGCAGACGAAGCACATAGATCCATCGCCCAACATTGCGACATCAGCATTGTGACAAAAGGAAAAGACGGATCATCCGTCATTCGTGGCACAGAAACAGCACACATCCAAGCCATCACACCGGAACAATTGGTTGATACCACCGGAGCAGGCGATGCTTATGCCGCAGGATTTTTATTTGGCCTGACAGAAAACAAGCCACTCACAGAATGCGGGCGGCTTGGATCATTAGCAGCATCGGAAGCGATCTCACATATGGGACCACGCCCGATTACACCGCTAAAGTCTATGATTTGAAAATAGAACGGGTTATTCGTCCAGAATTGGAACACCCGCTTTTAATTTGGACGTTTTAATCGAAAGAGACGATTTCACGGACGCAACATTCGGACTTTCCAAAAGGTGATTAGTCAGGAAATCCTGATAATCATCCCAGTCACGAGCCACAATTTTCAACAGAAAATCACTTTCACCTGTCATAACATAAGCCTCGCGAACCAACGCCCATTTTTCCAATTGGCCTTCAAAACGACGCAATTCGCCTTCTCCGACAGAACTCAACTTGATCGTTGTAAAAACCGTTACAGGATATCCCAAAGCAGCTTGGTTAACATGGGCATGATACGAAAGGATCAGACCGGCCTCTTCCAGATTGCGCACCCGACGCAAACAAGGAGGTGCGGAAATACCCGCGCGTTTAGCCAAATCCACATTCGTCATACGACCATCCATCTGGAGATCACTTAAAATACGCTGATCGATCTTATCAAGCTTGACAGCTCGTGTTGGACGGGCTTGAGAGCGATTCAACACAGTCATTTCCTCGGAAGATTTCATTTTTTGGTTCTTTCTTTTTATGGTGCGTGTTTATATACTTATTTTTCAATAAAATGAAACAATTTTACAACGCCGCATAATGACACACACACCTCAGTATAATAAAAATACAAAATCTCCAGTTGTCTGGGTTATAACCGAAGGGTTAGCCGGAACAGAGAATCAATGTCTAGGCGTAGCCGAAGCTTTGGAAACTTCTCATGAAATCAAAAGGATAAGTTTGACCCAACCCTGGGCTGCACTATCCCCTTGGTTAGGGATTGAATGCGCTGCGACGTTTTGCCCGCGATTAGAAGGCCCTTGGCCTGATCTTTTAATCGCATCTGGCCGTAAAAGCATCGCCGCCAGTAAATTTGTCAAAAAACAAAGCCTTGGAAAGACTTTCACTGTCCAGCTTCAAGACCCAAGAATTTCCACCCATCATTTTAATCTGGTAGCCTTACCTGAACATGACCCGACACGAGGTGACAACGTCATCGTCACCAAAGCAACCCCCAATCGCATATCTCTCGCCAAATTATCGCAAGCCCGCGAAGAATTTGCGCCTTTCTTTGAAAACCTGAAATCTCCGCGCATCGCCGTCCTGATCGGCGGAAGTACAAAAACCTATACCGTTCATGAAAAAGACATCGTAAGAATTACACAAATTCTAAAACCTCTAACCCACCAAGCCAGTCTGATGGTCACGACCTCCAGACGCACAGGCGAAACCGGAACACAATTTCTGAAAAAAGAGCTCGAATCTCCGAACACTTTTTTTTGGGACGGCAACTCCCCCAACCCCTACATGGGTTTACTGGCATGGGCAGACATCATCATTGCGACAAATGACAGCACCTCAATGCTCTCGGAAGCAGCAACAACCGGAAAACCCGTCTACAACATTGCTTTGGTTCAACTTTCAAAACGCCAGAATATGCTTCTGGAAAACCTGAAGTCCATGGGTGCCATCCGCGATTGGCAGGGAACCCTTGAAACATGGTCGTATGAACCTTTGAATGACGCAGCCATGATTGCACAGGCTATTCGTCAAAAAAGTGGGCTTTTTGCACTTTAGGCTTTACCAAAAGCAAAAGTGACATTAAATCAATACAATCATGACAAAAGAACATATCTCGACAAAAGTCCTTATTATCGGATCTGGCCCCGCCGGATACACTGCCGCAATTTACGCCGCTCGCGCCAATCTGGAACCTGTTTTGGTGACCGGCATGGAACAAGGAGGGCAACTAACCATCACCACCGATGTAGAAAACTACCCGGGGTTTGCCGAATCCATCCAAGGCCCTTGGCTGATGGAACAAATGTGTGCCCAAGCCAAACATGTCGGAACAAACATAATCACTGATATGATTAAAGATATTGACCTGAGTAAAAGACCATTCACCGCCACTGGACAATCCGGATCAACCTATACGGCACAAACGATCATCATCTGCACCGGAGCAAAAGCAAGATGGCTTGGAATTGAATCCGAAAAAGCCTATCGCGGATTTGGCGTATCAGCCTGTGCGACTTGCGACGGATTCTTTTACCGTGGTAAGGAAGTCGCTGTCATCGGCGGTGGAAACTCCGCCGTTGAAGAAGCCTTGTTCCTGTCACAATTCGCCAGCAAAGTGACACTCATTCACCGTCGAGATTCTTTGCGTGCAGAAAAAATTGCACAAGACCGCCTCTTTTCAAATCCGAAAGTCTCAGTTATCTGGAACGCAACAATCGAAGAAATTTTAGGAAATCCACCTGGCTCAACAGGTGGAGACATCGGAGTCAACGGATTAAAATTAAAAGATACAACCAACGGCACTGTCTCTGATTTTAAAGTCGATGGTGTTTTCGTTGCAATCGGTCACGACCCTGCAACTGAACTCTTCAAAGGCAAAATCGATATGGACAAAGAAGGCTATATCCTGACGACTCCGGACTCAACCGCCACATCGGTCGAAGGTGTCTTCGCAGCAGGCGACGTCAAAGACAAAACATATCGCCAAGCGGTCACTGCAGCAGGAATGGGATGTATGTCAGCTCTTGAAGCCGACCGCTTCCTAGCGGCGCAAAACCACGATATACAAACTGCAGCAGAATAAAAGGAAAATAATTCTTACATGGATTGGGATAAACTCAGAATCTTTCACATGGTCGCAAAGGCTGGTAGTTTTACCCACGCTGGAGCAACATTGAACCTGTCCCAATCTGCAGTTTCCAGACATATTTCTTCTTTTGAAGAAGATTTAGGCTTGATCCTTTTTCACCGCCACGCACGCGGCCTGATTCTCACAGAACAAGGAGAATTACTCTACAAAGCCACGTCCGAAATTTTTGGCAGAATGGTCATGATCGAAGGACAACTCAGTGATGCACGCGACTCCGGTGAAGGGCCTCTGACATTAACCTTGCCGGAATTTATGGCCTCGGCATGGCTGGCTCCTCAACTTCCCCAATTCCACAAATCTCATCCGGAAATAAATCTCACGCTTCTTCTGGATGACCGTATTTTTAATCTGGGAATGCGCGAAGCCGATGCCGCAATCCGCTTACACAAACCCGAACAATCGGATTTAATCCAACGCAATCTCGGAAAACTTCCGTTTTCGATTTTTGCCAGCAAATCCTATTTGAAGGATTTCGGTACACCGGAAAATTTAAAAGACCTGAAAGACCACACTCTGATTGCGTATCCAGACCAATCTCTTGTTCCATACAAAAATCCGAATTGGTTGTTAGAAAAAGCAGACATCACGCTGCAAAAAAACAAAAAACTGATTCTCATCAACTCCCTCTCAACAATTTCCAGCTCGGTACAATCCGGTCTTGGAATTGCGGCTCTTCCAAAGTTTATGAAAAGCATCCACCCTGATCTTGTGGAAATTTTACCGGATATAAAAACCGAATCAGTCGATATCCATTTTGTTTATCCGGAAGAACGCCGCCATTCAAAACGGATTACAGCCTTCCGCGATTTCATCGTTGCCAGTTTAGAGAAAAACCCGATGTAACCAATTGATTGAAATAAATAAACAAATCAAAGATTCAACCGCCTTAAAGTTGATATGCGCATTTCACAATACAGCCATACAAACACAGCGTTAGTCATTTTCAGCCCTTCATTATATAAGTCCGCCCAGAACCACTTTGGTTCCTTTACATCTTTTTAGATGTAAAACCTCCCTGTTCAACTCGCCGGGCATTAGCCCGGTTTTTTTTTGCGCATAATTTGGTTAGGATGGTCGCAACATCGAATCACCAGCCGGACATCCATGCAAAAAACAGAAAAAAACACAGCCCCATCAAAAAAACCAATCATAGCTCTGTATAATTATGGAGGAGGAATGCGCGGATTATTACCCGCCCATTTCATGCAAAAAATCGAAGAAACCACTGGCCTTCATATGGCAGACATGGTGGATGTGTTTATGGGACCATCGACAGGATCGATTCTAAACGCAGCGTTAAACATTCCAAATCCACACGACCCGCAAAAACCAAAATTCCGCGCCCGTCACATGGTCAGATTTTACGAACGTGAAGGCCTGCACATTTTCCCGCGCGACTCTTTTCGTGCCTTCCGTAGTATGATCCACGATTTCAACAACCGCACCATGCGTATTGAACAATTGGGAAACCTGTTAAAACAAGGCCATTATCAACAAGCAAGTCTGGGAAGGTCACTACGCGCCTTATACGGACGAAGCAAACTGTCGGATAGCTTAAAAAGCCTGATTGTTCCGGTTTACAATATTGAAGGCGACGCATTGCATCCAACACAAGAACAAGGTGAAACGCCCAAGTCTCCTGTACATAACGTCAACACTTTCTTGAATGAAGGCGGACATGCCGTCTGGTTAAAAAACATCAAATTCGAAGCCGCCATCAACCCGCCTCGGCCACCGGTTGTCGACATTTATGATGCCGTCATGGCCAGCACTGCTGCTCCGACTTATTTCCCATGCTTCCCGTTTCAAATGAAAGAAACAGAAACAAGCCCGACAAAAACCATTGCAGGCATTGACGGCAGCATCTTCGATAACCCTTGCATCAGCTATATGGGAGCCCTCAGGCAACATATTCCTGCTGACAGGGATCTCATCATCATTGTGTTAGGCACAGGCTACTTCAACCGCTCCTACCGCAAGGAAGACTGGAACCGTTTCGGATCACTCGGCGTGGTAGACCCGAGCAATGACATGCCTCTGATTAACATTTTCTTTTACGCCTCCGAAACAGCATTACTGGACTCATTCAGAAACGAAATGGGTAAAAATCTACACGTCTTTAATAAATCTCTGGTCTCCGGCCCTTATGCCCATGAATATCCCAACACAGATATTGATGATGCCTCTCCTGAAAATCTGCGCCGACTCAAAAACTTCTTTGAAATGACACTCGAAGAAAACAGAAGCTCATTTAACGAGGTCTGCGAGTTATTAACCAAAAACTATGATGCCATGCACAAGATACCGACGGGTACAGCCAGCCTCAAACAGAGAATCAAAAGAACCTTCCTGAAAGATCAAAACCAATAAACCCCACCCACAACAATTTGACAGAACAAAGGATTGGAGCATATAAAAGAAACCATAATAATAAAAAGACGAGAACAATTGAATGCGATGAAACCAAAAACGCCCCACTTTACAATCGCCCATTTCCCGGGTGGCGGAGCGCGAGCATTTGCCACCGCATTAAAACTGGCATTTTTTGAAGAACATACTGGCCTACGCACATTCCAGCTTTTCCCCGAAGTTATTACCGGATCTGCCGGATTTTTAATTGCCACAGCTCTATACTTGCCCCACCCCGACGATAAATCGATACCAATGATGTCTGCCCGACAACTGTGCGAACGCTTCCCTGAAATAGCTTCAGCATTGCCCAGAAAACCCGGTTATATTAAAAATAACAACGACCGAGCCCCCTTGGAAGACGCACTAAAACCCTATATCGGCAGTGCAACACTGAAAGATCTTATGGGCTCAATCCACACGTCATCTCACCAAATAGACGCAGGCGTAAATTCCTGCAAACATTATGCAAAATTTATAAACATGCGAACAGGACAAACTGAATACCTAGAAGATCCTGAAACACCTGTAATGGATATTGCACTCGCAACCACAGCCCTACCCCCAGTCTTGAAACCCCATAATGGCCAAATCGATTTGGCCTTCGTAGACTCTATCGCCTTTGCTGTTCTTCGTTTTCTACGCAATCACCCAAACGAACATCAAGGTCTTTACGTCCACGTTGGAAATTTTCGCCTGTTACAAGACCCAAAAAATCATCATTTATTGGAAAATTACGGGCATATCGCCCAATCCTTGACTGCTGCGCTTGCCAAGGCCATTGGAAATCATACCTATTCTCAAAATATCCAGTTCGCACGAGAGTCTTTTGGTTTGGACTTCGTATTTGATCTCGAACAAGCTCTCGAACCAAACCAGCAAAACTCACCAAGAACAGAAGCAATTATTACATCATCAGTACAGTTTCAAAGAATTCACGATTCAACAAAAGCATATATAAGAAAAAACAGCGAAACCTTTACACGTCTCGGTGACCTTTTGGGAGAAATAGCCCTCAACCAAATGGCAAGTACACCGGACACACGTTTTTCAACCCTGCGCAATATCCAAGAACGTGATCTTCCTAGTCCTTCCCTCTCCAACTCGAATAAACCACAAAGACCAGAATACCTTTCAGAAATTTTTACCCGTCAAATAACGACTGCAGCCCTTGAAATATTATCCGCATGGCAAAAAGTTGCTCGAAATTTATTGCTTCCACCAACAGAAAATTCGAAAACCCTCCAGCCAATAGAACTCAAGAAGCAACCACACCCAACGACGCAACGTCTTGGATAATTCAAGCCGCTGCTGAAGCACTTCCTTTAAGCGCAGCGCAAGCTTTTTGAATACGGCCACAAGCCTCAGTCAAAGCCTCTGTCGATGTCGCATAAGAAATTCGGAAGTAAGGCGATAACCCGAACGCTTCCCCATGAACCGCAGCAACACCAGCAGTTTCAAGAAGATAGGTCACAAAATCTTCATCCGTTTTGATGTCTTTTCCTTCTGGTGTTGTTTTACCGATACATCCGGCACAAGACGGATAAACATAAAACGCGCCTTCGGGAGCTTGGCATGAAATGCCTTCCGCTGCATTCAGCATCTCGACAACCATATCACGCCGCGCTTTATATGTATCGCACCAACCTTTAAGGAAAGACTGATCGCCATTGAGCGCAGCAACCGTTGCAGCTTGAGAAATCGAACATGGATTGGATGTACTTTGAGACTGGATTTTGGCAATCGCTTTAATAATCTCTTTAGGCCCTGCCGCATAACCGATCCGCCACCCCGTCATGGCATAGGCTTTGGATGCCCCATTACAGGTAAGAACACGATCAAACAATTGCGGTTCAACTTGCGCAGGCGTACAAAATTTAAAGCCGTCATAAATCAGATGTTCATAAATATCATCCGACATCACATAAACATGAGGATGTTTAAGCAAAACATCCGTCAAAGCTTTCATCTCGTCATAAGAATAAGCAGCCCCCGTCGGGTTACTCGGTGAATTCAAAATCAACCATTTTGTTTTGGGAGTAATCGCAGCATCAAGCTGCGCGGCTTGAAGTTTAAATCCATTCTCTTCCGAACATTCGACAATCACCGGCGTGCCTTCTGCCAACAACGTCATATCGGGATAAGACACCCAATAAGGCGCAGGAATAATCACTTCATCCCCTTCATTGAGCGTCGCCATCAAGGCATTATAAAGAACCTGCTTACCACCCGACCCGACGGTAATCTGATCGCGTGTATATGTCAGACCATTGTCGCGTTTAAATTTGGCAATAATTGCATCCTTCAAGGCAGGTGTTCCATCAACAGCAGTATATTTTGTCTGCCCTGCTTTGGCGGCATCATGTGCGGCTTCAATCACAAAATCCGGCGTATTAAAATCCGGCTCACCCGCACCCAATCCGATAACATCTTGACCCGCAGCTTTTAATTCAGCAGCGCGTGTAGTCACGGCAATAGTCGGAGACGGTTTAATACGTTTGAGGCGCGAAGCAATCAGGGATGACATGATAAAATCCTTTCAACTTTGAAAACTGCTAGTAAATTAGGAAAAAAACCATTGGCCGCAAGACCAAACAGAGAAAGATCAACAAATCAAAACGCATCAGGTCGCATAAAAGCAGCGACTTTCTTCAAATCAATCTGCTCTTCTTGAGAAAAGGTAATCCCTTGCCCATCAAACCATACTTTCATGGGCTGCAACACAGGATGCTTCAGATCATTTTGAATATGCACACTCAAAACAGGCAACAAATCCATCAACCGTGTAATATCATTTTTAAGAGCCAGCTTGATAGCCTGCCCGATCACACGGAAATGGAATTGCGCAGCCAAAATCGGATACCACGCCAGAAAAGACTCTTTTTCACTCTTCGACAAATTATCTATGAAATGAGCCAAACAATCCCGTTTAATGTCTTCAGGAACAAACCGACGGGCATCTTCCAAAAGATTAACCAAGTCATAAGGAGCAGGCCCCATCATCCCGCCTTGAAAATCAATCAAACCAACCTGACGAAATTTAATACGATCAGGAAGATAAATAATATTGCCAGGATGAAAATCTCCATGCTGAAACCGTTTAATAACCGGAGGCAAACGGGATTCAATTCCCTTCCACACATTCAAATAATCTTCAAGTACTCCGTCAGGATTTTGACGTTTCAAAACAGCAGGCATATACCAATCAACAACACGTCTCCGTCCAGTATGAATATGGCTATCAAAATAATTGGGAAGATCAATCGGCGCATAAGTCGCGCGCCGATAAAGATGAATCAAAGCATTCGTTGCCAATTTATACAAATCGGCTTGACGCTCTCCACCGCAAGCAATCAATTTGGAAAAATCCTGATCTCCAAAGTCTTCGATCAACATCAAACCATGACTTAAATCCGATGCATAAATTTCTGGAACGGACATCTCCAGACCGCGTAAAAAATTTCCAATGTCGATAAAATCACATAATTTATGCCCCATTACCGCACGCGGATCATTATCCGGCACAGAATGAACAAGGATAGCTGAACGCTGACCTTGTTGAATACGAAAATATTTTCGTTGTGACCAATCTTCCCCGACAGGAGTCCCAGAAGCATCCCCCCACCCAAAGTTTTTCAAGAACTCGGCACGATCATAAACAGATAAAGGCAATTCAGACCCTATTTTTTCTTTGAAGATTTACTTTTATTCGCCATCAAATTCAGAGCATTCACATGCTGCTGCGATGCCTGTTTTCGCCCCAAACGCGGAGCGGCATCCTCCATTCCGAATTTCGGAACATTCGCTCCACCCAAAGCCTTAAGCAAATCGATGCCAAACCCGTTTTGATCTTGCGTCCCTTTTTCGACAACCGGCTTGGTTGGAAGATCCTCATAAGCACCAGCTTTTTTAGCATTTTCCTGAATAGCAATTCGTCCCACCGCATGCGCCACAATACCCGTCAAGTGAGGTTTAGCCAACGCCTGAAGCAGCTGCGGATCTTCCATAGCCAACAACGCAATAATCTTTTGCGCTTTGTTCTGATTTCCTTTGGCTTTATCCAAAGCGTCCAGAATGCAGGTTTGTAGGTAAGATTGGGTCATCAAACGACTCCCTCGATTCTTGGGGTTACCAGAATATGGTAACATGCCAACAAATAAGGGAAAAGCACAAATTACAGCCCCTTTCACTAAAGCGTTATATGGTCTATATTGGGGCATGGGATACAAAGCAAAACTAACCGTTTTAACCGCATTTCTGACCCTTTCGGTATCGGGAAATATTGTCCGCGCCGAAGAGATAAAAGAAATCCCGTCCAGAAAATTCGAGCAAATCAAAGCCTATATTATAGACCCAACCCCTGAACAGTTCACCGTGGATGTCTATAGTCTGGCCAACTTTCTGGTCGATCAAGATGCGCCGGAATTCGCAATCTACATATCAACTTCTGCCCCGAAAATATGCGCTGATTTCAGAGATTCAAAACTCTCCTACGAAAAACCTAAAAAATATCTGAGAAAATTCGATCTCTCAAAACACAAAGAAGTCCTCTCTGCCCTCGAGCAATATAAATGCGTTGTAATTAAAAACATTCCACTAGATGTAGTTTCTCCTTAGGCACATCCAGCCAGATCAGCAGCAACCTGACGCGCACCTTTCACACGATCTTTCACAGAATCCCATGTTCTAAGAATCGTCAGTTTTTGGTCAGGGCGCACTTTAACCGAACCCGGACGGGTTGCAATCCACGTAAATAATTTTTCAGGATTAGGCGGCGTATCTTTATAGAAACGAATAATTGCGCCCTTAGGCCCTGCATCAAGTTGCATCACACCTGCCCGTTTGCAATACATCTTGATCCGCACAATTTCGAGCAGATTATTCACCTCGTCAGGAAGAGAACCAAACCGATCAATCATCTCGGCCGCAAATCCATCAACATCCTCATCGGATTCCAAATCACCCAAACGGCGATAAAGGCTCATTCGTGTACTCAAATCGGAAACATAGGCCTCAGGAATCAGAACCGACATACCAAGGTTAAGAGTTGGACTCCAATCCCCTGCATCTTCTATGACCCCGTCAACCCCTGCACGCGCCGCCGCCACAGCGTCTTCCAACATTTGTTGATAAAGCTCAATCCCGACCTCACGGATATGTCCTGACTGCGCATCCCCCAATAAATTTCCTGCCCCACGAATATCCAGATCATGTGAAGCTAGTTGAAATCCTGCCCCCAAACTATCCAGAGTCTCGAAAATCTCGAGCCGCTTTTGCGCATCATCCGTCAAGCGTTGATTGGGCGGATAAATCAGATAAGCATAAGCCCGAACTTTCGATCGCCCAACCCGCCCGCGAATTTGATAAAGCTGGGACAGTCCGAACATATCGGCACGGTGAATAATAATCGTATTGGCTGACGGAATATCAAGGCCCGATTCAATAATATTGGTTGCCAATAAAACCCCGTACTGCCCATCATAGAACGCATTCATCCGGTCTTCCAGCTCTGTCGGAGTCATTTGGCCATGCGCTGAAATCACTTTGACTTCCGGCACCAATTCCTTGAGCTGTTCTTCCAGCTCTTCCATATCCGCAATCCGTGGACAAACATAAAAACTCTGACCACCGCGATAATGTTCGCGCAAAATCGCCTCACGCACCACCAAAGGATCAAACGGCATGACAAAAGTCCGAATAGCCAGACGGTCAACCGGTGGGGTTGCAATCAAACTCATGTCCCGCACACCACTTAAGGCCAACTGCAATGTCCTCGGAATAGGTGTTGCAGACAGTGTCAACATATGAACCGAATGTTTTAAATCTTTAAGACGTTCTTTTTGCTTCACACCAAAACGCTGTTCTTCATCAACAATCACCAATCCGAGATTGGAAAAATTGACATCTTTGGATAATAAAGCATGCGTGCCAATCACAACCCGCACCGACCCATCGCGCAAACCATCTTTGACAACCCGCGACTCACGCGCATTCACAAGACGAGAGAGCTGCTCGACCCGCAATCCCATTTCGGCAAATCGCGTTCTGAAATTTGAAAAATGCTGACGTGCAAGCAAGGTTGTCGGCGCAACAATCACCACTTGAGCTCCTGCCAAGGCCGCCACATAAGCCGCCCGCAAAGCCACTTCGGTTTTACCGAAGCCGACATCTCCGCACACCAGACGATCCATCGGTTGCCCTGATTTCATATCGGATAACGTATCATCAATCGCCCGCAACTGGTCTTCCGTTTCCTGATAAGGAAACCGTGAAACAAATTCATTATAATGCCCATGATCGATATCCAGCACCTCGGCATGATGCAACAGCCGCTTGGCAGCAATCGCCAATAGCCCTTCGGCCATCACCATCAAATCTTTTTTAACCCGCGCTTTTCGCGCTTGCCAGCCTGCCCCGCCCAATTTGTCAAGATCCGTTCCTTCGGCATTACCGAACCGCGACAGCAAATCAATATTTTCAACCGGCACAAACAGACGATCACCGCCCGCATAAGTAATCTTCAAACAATCATGTAGCAAACCTCCGGCTTTAAGTGTTTCAAGCCCTTCAAACCGCCCGACCCCGTGATCGACATGAACAACCAGATCCCCGAGATTCAACGCAGACACTTCACGCAAGAAATTATCGGCCTTACGTTTACGTCCGGACTTGCGCGACAACCGATCGCCCAGAATATCCTGCTCGGTCACGACTGCCAGATCATTCGCCACAAATCCGTGTTCAAGATGCAACAAGACCGCCCCGACCTGACCGGATTTCAATCGTGAAACCTGATGCCAGCTATCAACAGGATGGGGTAGACCTGCCCCGCCCTCTTCCATCATCACCTTCATCCGGTCACGTGATCCTTGCGAATAACACGCCACCAAAATCTTACGCCCATCCTTTTGTAAGGACGCAAAATATTTGCCGACCTCATCGAACAAATTTCCTTCGGACAACGCCCGCACATCAGCAAAATCCCGCGCCCGCCGCGCATCCGGCAAATCATCAACTTTCGGCTCAGAAAAAGCAGAAAGGATCAGCGGATTATACCCACACACCAAATCCAAAAATTCGTCATCCGACAAATAAAGTTTTTTAGGCGGCAAAGGATGATAAGCCACCCCCGTCAACGAAACATCACTGCCATTCTTTTTTTGTTTACGAGCCTTAAACGAGTCATCAAGGGTCATACGGGCTTGATAGAAATCCTTGATTTGTACCAGACGCTCACCGCGAGACTGCTCGGATTGAAAATCAAATGATAAAATTGGCGCGACCACATAATCAAAGAGCGTTTCCATACGTTCATGAAACAACGGCAACCAATGCTCCATCCCCGCATGACGACGACCATCAGAAACCGCTTCATACAAAGGATGATTGGCCAAAGCCACACCAAATAATTCACGATACCCCGCACGAAAACGGGCAATACTCGCCTCATCCAGAAAGAATTCAGTCACAGGACGCAGTTCAAACCGATCCAGAATACCAGTTGTCACCTGTGTTGACGGATCAAAGCTGCGAATGCTCTCGACCTCATCACCGAACAAATCAAGCCGCACCGGATTTTCATACCCTGTCGGAAACATGTCGATAATGCTCCCTCGAACGGCAAATTCCCCTTGCTCACGAACCGTATCGGTTCGCGCATACCCGTTGCCCGCCAAAAATGCATAAAGCTCCTGATCTTTAATCCACCCGCCGACCTTGGCAACCAGATGAGCAGTCTTTAATGCCTCTTGCGGCATCACTTTCTGGATCACCGCATTCACCGTAGTCAAAACGATGCGAGGTTTGAATAACCCGTCCTCTTTCCATTCCAAAAGACGGCATAAGGATGACACGCGCTGCGCAACCAGATCGATATGCGGCGACACACGGTCATAGGGCAAACAATCCCAAGCCGGAAATTCGACAATTTCAACATCAGGCGAAAAAAACCGGATCAACTCCGCCAAAGACGATAACCGCACATCATCCAGAGCCACATGAATCAAAACCTGTTTTTGACGCGATGCCTCCAAAGCTCTCGCGGCCAAAAAACGCACATCCTGCCCTTCTGGCAAGCCATAAGCGGTTTTAAATCCTGTTTGGGTCTCTTGAATTTTGATCTGTTCGGACATCATGCCCGATTATTTGGCAAAGCTATGCGATAAAAGCAAGTCCAGAACTGGAGAATCGAGCTCTTGAGGCGCTTTTTTTCGCGCAGAGATCCAATCATAGACATCTGGATCGTTATTCATAAGGATTTCTTCAAAAACAGTCAGATCTTCGGCCTCAAAACGGTTAATGTATTGTTCGGCAAAAGATCCCATTAACAAGTCCATTTCCCGCGTCCCACGGTGCCATGCCCGAAAAGTCAGGCGTTTTCGCCAATTTTCAACGGTTTCTTGTGTATCGACTTGAGAGCGATTTCCAGTCATAATATCTCCTGATTATTTTACTAATGAGGTACTTTATGTCAGTTTTAGCATTCATCAAGGAAAATCGTGTTCTGGTCGCAGGAATAACTCTCCCGCTTTTACTGGTTGGCTTATTAGCCTATGCAAAAACGCTTCCCGGAAAAAACGTCCCCGACCCTCAATATAAATTGGTTTACACAAGCCAGACATGGAATGGCCAAGGAAAAATATACTTTGATATTGATAACAACGGGATTTTAACCACAGAGTTCAAGAAAGCAGACAACCCAAGCCAAAATAACCAACAAGTCAAGGCTTCGATCTATATTTACAGTCCCAAAACCAGCACAACAGACACAATCGAAATTAAAGTTTCAGATGAAGACGCAAAACTGGAAAAAACAACATTATCTGTTCCCGAAATGAACGGAGTAAAATTTTCTTCAAAAACCATCTCACCGGATGGTTATGTCTTTGAACCCTACCATTACAAAAATCATACCCTCATCACCGATATTTTTATTTCGTCATCACGAAACTATGGCCCAAACCTGAACAAGGACGGGCGTTATATCTCACTCCCTCAAGCCAACCCCTATTACGGGAATATTGAATTTTTAGGATGGATTATCGAAGACAAAGTACAAGGCCAATAATCATGACACAACCGACCACCCCCCACCAAACGCGCGCGCAATCTCTCGATCAAATCCGCACATTAATTCGCATGCACGACTTAAAAATGGTTGATTTATTTCCGTTAATAGACACAGAAACAAACACTGAAAACTCAGGAAATATGCTCCAACGCGTCATGATCTATATCGGCAGCGCGTTCATCTTTATGGGCATCTGCGTCTATATCGGCATGATCTGGGATGATATGGACAGCCTGTCTCGTGTGATTTTGACTTTGGGAAGCGGATTTATCGCCTTTATTCTTGGTCTATTTGCCTTGGGCGATAAAAAATTCGACAAAGCATCAACCCCGCTTTTTCTGGTCGCATCCGCTTTAGAACCCACAGGTTTATTCGTTTTTATGGATGAATACCTACCACACACCGGAGATATTGCCAAAGCCGCAATGATTGTCTTCGCCTTTATGGCCATTCAAAAAACAGTCGCCTTTAGCGCAACAAAGAAAACGTCCCTGCTCTTCTTCTCGGTTCTGTTTTTCTTCGCATTTTTATACTCCCTGATCTCATGGCTCGATCTGGATGAACCATCCAGTGTCATGACAATGGGGATCAGTATGTTGATGATTTCATGGGGGATTACCAGAACAAAACACCACGCCATTACCCCATTTTATTATTTCTGGGGATCGATCATGACGGCGGCCGCGTCTTTTGATTTTCTGAAAGACTCACCGCTCGATATTTTTCTGATCGGTGTATCAGCAACCATTATTTACCTCAGCACTCTGGCTTCCAGCCGCACTCTTTTAACAATTGGAGTTCTATCCTTGCTGGCCTATCTGGGATATTTCACCGATGAATATTTCAAAGATATTGTTGGCTGGCCAATTGCCTTAATCGTTTTAGGCCTGATGATGATCGGTATCAGCGTTTTTGCCGTGAAATTGGGCAAAAAAATTGCTAAACAAGAGGCATGACCACCAAAATCAACCAACGCCCGTTTATTCTTGACCCGCTTTTCCGTTCACTCGGGACATTGAACGGCGTGGGGCCAAAATATTTAAAACTCTATGAAAAACTTTTGGGTGGCACAAAACTTCTGGATCTGGTCTTTCATAAACCATCCCAATTGGTCGAACGCCATTTTGTAGACAACATCAAGGACGCAAAACCGGATGATACCGTAGCCCTTACTGTTACAATTGATAAACACACCCCATCCCCGCGCAAATCCCAGCCCTATCGCATTCGCGCACGGGACAAAACAGGCTTTATGGAGCTGGTGTTTTTCAATGCCCACGGCAACTGGATCGAAGCCCAATTCCCCGTCGAAAAAACAGTTACGATTTGCGGCAAAATCGAAGATTTTAAAGGCCAGAAACAAATCATCCACCCCGACCTTCTCGACAGCGACCAACCGGAAAAAAACGAAGTCATTTATCCGCTCACAGCAGGCCTGACCACCAAACCTCTGCGTAAGGCCATTCTTGCCGCTTTGGAACAAACGCCTGCCTTGCCCGAATGGTTGGATGCATCCCAAGCCAAACAGCAAAACTGGCCAGACTGGAAATCAGCCCTTCTGAATTTGCACACTCCCCAAAACCCAAGTGATTTGGAATCATCTTCCAAAACCAGAACCCGTTTGGCCTATGACGAATTTCTGGCCAATCAGCTAACCCTCGCCATCGTGCGGCACAAACAAAAGAAACTCAACGGTCGCTTGTTTGAAATCAACGGCGCACACCGTAAAAAATTGATGGATACCCTTCCTTGGGAACTCACCTCATTCCAAAAAGAAGCCCTCAAAGACATTGACAAGGACATGGGGTCAAAAGACAGGATGCTGCGCCTGTTACAAGGCGATGTGGGATCAGGCAAAACCATTGTCGCAGCCCTTGCAATGATGAATGCCATTGATAGCGGCACACAAGCAGCCCTGATGGCTCCAACCGAAATTCTGGCACGCCAGCACGCACAAACCCTTAAACCATTTCTTGAATCTGCAGGAATCCCCTTCGTGACGTTGACCGGACGCGACAAATCAAAAACCCGCGCCAAAATTCTTGAAGACATTGCATCAGGCCAAGCCAAAATCATCATCGGAACACACGCTTTGTTTCAAGAGGCTATTGAATTTTCCGATCTGGGATTAGCCGTGATTGATGAACAGCACCGCTTTGGTGTCCATCAACGCCTGCAGCTCTCCAGCAAAGGCCGCGGCGTAGATGTCTTGGTCATGACGGCAACACCAATCCCGCGCACACTGGCACTCACAGCCTATGGCGATATGGAAGTCTCACGCATCATGGGCAAACCCTCGGGCAGAAAACCCGTCGACACTCGCCTTTTGCCCCAAGACAATGTCGAAGATATGATGAGCCGTCTGGGCGAACAGATCAAACACGGCGTACAAATTTACTGGGTTTGCCCCTTGGTTGAAGAATCCGAAATCCTTGACCTCGCTGCAGCCGAAGAACGCTATATTATTTTAGAAAGCCTGTTCGGCGACAAAGTCGGTCTGATTCACGGACGCATGAAACCAAAAGACAAAGACGCTGTCATGGAAAAATTTTCCAACGGCGACATTTCCATTTTGGTAGCCACCACCGTCATCGAAGTGGGAGTCAATGTCCCCAAAGCCACTATCATGGTGATCGAACACGCTGAACGCTTTGGCTTGGCACAACTGCACCAACTGCGCGGTCGCGTCGGCAGAGGCGGAGATCAATCATATTGTTTTCTGGTTTACGCCGCACCGATCAATGAAACCGCCAAACAACGCCTTAAAACGCTTCGAGAAACCGAAGACGGATTTCTGATTGCCGAAAAAGATCTGGAACTGCGCGGCAGCGGTGAAGTGCTGGGGACAAAACAAAGCGGTCTGGAAAACTTTCGCCTTGCGGATTTGGCAGCCCATGCCGACCTTTTGATTTCCGCCCGCCAAGACGCAGCCCTGTTACTGGAAAAAGACCCCGACCTTGAATCAGAGCGCGGCAAAGCCCTCAGAATCTTGCTCTACCTCTTCGAACGCGATCAGGCCATTTCCTATCTCAGATCAGGATAAGAGTAACTACCCTTCAGACTTTCCGGTCTCTTTTTTAGGGCTATATTTCGGCGTAATCATGCCGCCGGAAATAATCATTTTTAGCCCGTCATCCACCGACATATTGAGGTCAATCACTTCATCAGCCGGAACAAAAACCAAAAATCCTGAAGTCGGGTTCGGTGTCGTCGGAATAAAGATATTGACCATTTCTTTGTCGGTCAAAGCCTGAACTTCGCCTTCGGTTTTACCCGTCAGAAAGCCCATCATGTAAACGCCCTTGCGCGGATATTCGATCATCACCACATCACGGAAAGCTTTGGCTTGCTGCCCCATCACCATATCGATTACTTGTTTAAGTGCACCATAAACAGTTTTAACAACCGGCAACCGCTCCATCACATAATGGGAAAGTTTAAGCAACATCCGCCCGATAAAATTGCGGGTAAAAATCCCGACAACAATAAAAAATCCGATAGCAACAATCACACCCAAACCAGGTATATCTTTATCATCGGTCAAACGAATTGGAAGAATACCGCCAACTTTTTCATCAATCCAAGCCAGAACAGACCAAACCAGATATAAGGACAAGCCGACAGGCGCTGTCACAACCAGACCGGTCAAAAAATAATTGCGTAATGCCGCAAAGACCCGCGACTCTTTCTTAAAAGGGGTAACCGTCTCTTCATTCTGATCTTTAGCCATGGGTATGTTCTCCTATTTGAGGGACACTACCACGCCCGATCACGAAACAAAAGAGGATGAAAGCACCCCGCCATCAGGCTTAAACATCCGCATTTTCCACGGAAACCTTGTTTGCGATGGATCAGGCTCGAACAACCGCAGCTCGCAATTCCCGATACGGCGAAGATCAACCCCGTATAAAAGCCCAAAAGCACGAAACACCCCACCATGGGCAACAATAAGCGGAGGAGCATCATGCTCTTTTTCAAGAACCGGATAAAGCCCGCGCCGGACACGCTGAGCAAACCCGTTTTTTGTCTCCCCGTTCGGAGGCTCTAATCCTGCACTAAAATTATCCTGTAATTGCGGCCATGAAATCCCTTCCCAATCACCAAACTCATGTTCGTGGATATTCGGACATTCCTGAATAGGCAACCCGAGAACTTCATTAACAATATAAGCCGTATCCCGCGCGCGCGACTGATGACTATGATAAATTGCCGAAGGCTTAACCAGAAGATGATAAAGAACAGCAGCCAGAGCCTGAGCTTGTGCGCGACCATCTTCCGTCAAGGGAGTATCAACACCACCACCAGCAGCAATTTCAAGGCGATTATATTCACTCTCACCATGACGCAAAAGATAAAACGGCTTAAGAGGCAATATGCAATCAATCATGCCCAACCATACCATTCCATCAGTACAAAGAAAAGCAACCCGAACGGATTTTTAAAGCGAATTTCTAAAAACGATATTTTCCCCGCCATTGGACGCAAACCGATCGACGAAGTCAAAAAAGAAGACATCATCAAGATACTTGATAAAGTCATGGCACGCAGCTCTAGGATCATGGCAAATAGAACACTGGCGGCCTTACGCAAGTTCTTTAACTGGTGCATTGAACGTGACCTGATTAAATTCTCCCCCGCTAAAAATATCACCCGCGACCGCGTACTCTCGGATAAAGAGTTAAAAGATATTTGGAACGCCTCTCAAGAAACAGAATAACCGCTACCACTACACCAAAGAAATCAGCGAAGCCTTGGCATTGTGGGAATCGCATTTGCGTGAAATACTGGAAAAAGACCCTGTACCTCAATGAGATACAAATTATGTTGAAAATAGTAACTCAATGAGATACAATAAAAATGAAAGACATACTTGTTACCGTTGTTGAGCATCCCAACTATTTGAAAAGGGCGGAGAAACTTCTTAGCTCAAAACAAATATGAAGAGATAGCGGATATTTTGGCCTCTGATCCTGATGTGGGTGAAATTATGCAGGGAACGGGGGGATGCAGAAAAATGCGCTATGCGGGAGTGGAAGGAAAAGGAAAAAGTGGAGGCGTTCGGGTTATCCATCTTTTTGTAACCACAGATTACGAAGTGCATCTGGTTGATATATTTGGCAAGGGCGAAAAGTCGAATTTGACTAAAGCTGAAAGAAATGAATTGGCTAAACTGGCAGAAATTTTAAAAGGTGAATGAGATGAGTGAAAGATTTGAATCAATCCGCAAGGGGTTAGAAGAGGCGATTGCTTGGAAAGCGGGAAAGAGGACGGGCGCGGTTGTTCATACCTATACGGCGATGGATGTTGCCAAAATTCGTAAGAAAACAAAGCTGACCCAAAAAGAATTTTCTGAATCATTTCTTATTCCGTTGTCAACTTTGCGGCAATGGGAACAAGGGCAGCGAGTCCCCCAAGGTGCAGCGCAAGCCCTTTTAAAAATCATTGATAAAAACCCAAACGCTGCCTTAGCGGCGTTGCATTAGATTTTTTCAAATGTTATGAAATAAGATACCCCCTGAATACGTTAGTATTCAGGGGGTAGAAACTTTGCGGTATCCGAAGATACCTTATCATAGCAACGTATCCGACACGGTTATGCTTTGATTAAGATAATTATTGCCCCATGCAATCATAAGTGTCAATAATAATTCCATACATAATCACATAAACTTTTGGGAGTAGGATATGGGCTATATTCTGGGAATTGATATTGGTATCGCGTCTATAGGATTTGCGGGCGTGAATCACGATTTAAAGAAAATCCTATTTTCTGGTGTCCATATTTTTGAAGCGGCAGAAAATCCAAAAACAGGAGCCTCTCTGGCAGAGCCTCGCCGTACAGCACGGGGACAACGTCGTGTGATTCACAGACGGGCGCAGCGTAAAAATGCCATTCGTCAATTATTATTAAGGCATGGGTTAAATTGCCTGTCCGTTGTTGATAAAAAATATGAACCAACTGGAAAAAATACACCCCCTATTTCCCCATGGGATTTACGCCGCACGGCATTAGATCGAAAATTAACGGACGAAGAATTGGTCAGAATTTTATTCCATATCGGAAAACATCGCGGCTTCCAATCCAACAAAAAAAGCCAAAGCAATGAGGGTGATGACGGAAAAGCATTAAAGGGAGCGGGTGATCTGGAACAAAAATGGATACAGTCTGGCGAGAAAACAATCGGCGCATATCTTTCCACGCAATCTAAGAAGCGTAATGGCAATGAAAGCTACGACAATTTTATCAAGCGTGATTGGTTGCGCGAAGAAATCAAAGTTATTTTTGAAGCCCAAAGAAAGTTTAATCAAATAAAAGCAACGGAAGTTTTGCGTTTAGAGTATGCGGGAACAGGAGAAAAAGCAAAAAGAAATACACCCGAAGGCGACGGTATTGCCTTTTATCAGCGGCCTTTGCAATCGTCAGAAAAATTGATTGGGGACTGTACGTTTGAAAAAGGAGAAAAACGCGCCCCCAAATTTTCCTATACAGCGGAATTATTTGTTTTATGGTCACGTTTGAACAATACAAAAATAAAAATTCAGAATGGGGATGAACGATTTTTAACCCAAGACGAAAAAAATAAATTAGTTAATCTAGCGCACAAGAATAAAGGGGGCGTGAGCTATACCCAAGCCCGCAAGGAAATTGGATTAAATGAATCAGAACGATTTAATATCAGTTATCGTCAGTTGGATAAGGGTGATAATTCATGGGAGAAAATTAGGAATGAAGCAGAGAAATCGAATTTCCTAAAATTATCTGGCTTTCATGCTTTGCACGAGGCATTGGATACGGGGAGCGCAACAGATTGGCAAAAATGGATTGGCTCTGACCGTGATAAATTGGATGAAGTTGCTTATATTACATCCTTTATCGAAGATGGAAAAATTATTCGCGAGAAATATCAAAAATTGGGTCTAAACGAGGATCAAATTAAAAAATTGTGCGAAATTAAAAACTTCAGCAAAACAGTTGATTTATCATTAAAGGCTCTTCGGAACATTCTTCCAGAATTGGAAAAGGGACTGCGATATGATGAGGCGTGCAAGGCGCTAAACTATAATAATCAGCCAGAGAATAAAGGGCTTTCAAAGGTTCCAAAATTTGAAGATGTGAGGAATCCTGTTGTTAATCGTGCCTTGGGACAAACCCGTAAAGTTATCAATGCCTGTATCCGTGAATATGGCTTGCCCGATACGATTGTTGTTGAGTTGGCACGGGAAGTTGGGAAGAATTTTCGTGATAGAAAGGATATTGAAAAAGAGCAAAAAACAAATGAAGCGCGTCGAAATACTGCGAAAACCCATATTGCAGAAATTTTAGGCATTATAGAAGACAATGTAACGGGCGAAGATATTTTGAAATATCGCCTTTGGAAAGAACAGGATTGTTTCTGCCCGTATTCAGGGGCTTATATTACACCTGAAATGTTAAGGGATTCAACTTCAGTACAGATAGACCATATTATTCCCTATAGTCGGTCGTGGGATAATTCCTATATGAACAAAGTTTTGGTTTTGACAACTGAAAACCAGAAAAAGAAAAACGATACGCCATTTGAATATTTAGGAAAAACAAATCGTTGGGAAGCTCTTGAAGTATTTGCACGTCAATTACCCCCTAAAAAAGCGGAACGACTTTTGACTGAAAATTTTGATGATAAAAAAGCGGGAGAATGGAAAGACCGTGCTTTGAACGATACGCGGTATATGGCGCGACTTTTAAAAACTCATTTGGAGCAGAGTCTTGATTTGGGTAAAGGAAATCGTGTGCAAACCCGCAACGGATCATTGACTGCGCACTTACGGGGAGCATGGGGCTTTCCTGACAAAAACCGTCGGAATGACCGCCACCATGCCCTTGATGCGATTGTGATCGCATGTTCAACACAAAGTATGGTTCAAGGACTAACAAACTGGAACAAATACGAAGCCAGACGCAAAAATCCAGCAGAGCGACCTTTGCCGCCTAAACCATGGGAATCATTCCGCGAGGATGCAAAAGAGTCTGTTAATTCTATTTTTGTCTCTCGTATGCCTGTGCGGACAATTTCTGGCGCAGCACATGAAGATACAATTCGTAGCATTCGGAAATCAGATGGGAAGATTATTCAACGCATTAAATTGAAAGATTTTAAAAAAGATACGCTTGAAAATATGGTTGATAAGGCGCGGAATATCAAACTTTACGATATATTAAAAGAGCGGCTGGATGCACATGGCGGGGATGCAAAGAAAGCTTTTGCAACACCTGTTTATATGCCTGTCAATGACCCGTCGAAACCTGCACCGCGCATTAACTCTGTCCGCATTTTAACCAATGAAAAATCAGGAATTGAGATTAACCACGGCTTGGCCAGTAATGGCGACATGGTGCGGGTCGATGTGTTTAAGAAAGACAATAAATTCTGGCTTGTCCCAATTTATGTTCATCATTTTGCCGAAGATAAGTTGCCGAATAAGGCTATTATGCAAGGAAAAGATGAAAGGGAATGGGAAGAAATGAATGATGATGACTTTATGTTCTCACTTTATAGGAATGATCTTATAAAAGTAACTACCAAGAAAGAAACAATGCTTGTCTATTTTGGAGGGCTCGATAGAGCTACAGGAAATATATCTATTAAAGCGCATGATAGAGATCCTTCATTTGGAACGAATGGAGAAAATAGAACGGGCGTTAAAACAGCTATAAATTTTGAAAAATTTTCAGTCAATTATTTTGGTCGTAAGCATAAAATAGAAAAGGAAAAACGTCTTGGCGTGGCGCACTCTGATGATTCAGAACGCGGCGCGGCTATCCCTGAACAAGGGACAGGTGCTGCTGCAGAATAATGATGGGGATTATACCTTCCCGTTAGAAGATATTGCGGCAATTCTTTTGGAATCCCCGCAAGTGTCTTTGACCTCGTCACTTTTAGCAAAGTGTCAGGATGGTGGTGTGCCGCTTATTACCTGTGATGACACCCATATTCCGAACGGTGTTTTATTGCCCTTTCTGCCCCATTCACGGCAAAGTAAGATTGCGCGAATGCAAATTGCGTGGTCAGAACCATTCAAAAAACGCCTGTGGCAACGCGTTGTGCAAACCAAAATATCCAATCAGGCAAAATGTTTAAAAACATGTAAGGGCGCAGAAATCGCCACACGTATTTTTGCTCTCTCGAAACTGGTAGAATCGGGAGATGTGGGAAATGTTGAAGCGCAAGCCGCGCGGGAATATTGGACTCGTTTATTCGGGGATGATTTTCGCCGCGATGGCTATGGAAGTATCAATGCCGCGCTGAACTATGGCTATGCTGTACTACGCGCATTTGTAGCGCGGTCACAGGTGGCCTATGGGTTATTACCAACCTTTGGTATCCATCACGATAATGAACTCAATGCCTTTAACCTGACCGATGACATGATGGAGGTATTCAGGCCATTGGCAGATCGGCGCATCTTTATAATGCAAAAAGAAGGTCAATTCAGTGAGGATGGAAATTTAAGCAAAGAAAATAGAGCGCATTTGGCAGCATTGGCCAATGAATTATGCGTGATAGATGGGGATAAACATAATGTCATGAATGCAGCGGACAAAATGGCGGCAGGATTGGTTACGGCGATTGAAGGAAAGAGTGCAGCGTTAATCCCCTTACCTGAATTTATTGTGGGGAATGACGTGGGGGAATAACCATGGGCAAGATTCCACAACCAAAGGACAGATTTATGTGGCTATTCGTCTTTTTTGATCTTCCTGTGATGACAAAGCCAGAGCGGAAGACAGCGACCCGATTTCGCAATTTTTTGTTGAAAGACGGGTATATGATGATACAGTTCTCTGTCTATGCTCGGATATGTAACGGAGCAGACAGAGTGGATAAACACCTTTTGCGATTAAATACACAAATCCCTGAAAAAGGGAGTGTCAGGGTGATCCAGATTACCGATAAACAATATGAACGAATGAAGATTCTAGTTGGAACACGCAAAAACAACGAAAAAACAAAGACCGAGCAGCTCGTTTTATTTTGAGCAAACTCGGTCTTTATCTATTGATTTCAAACCCTTAACTGAGTATCGATCATAGCATAACCGTGTCGGATGGGAAGCTATGACAGTATTGGACGGATACACACAAGAGGCACAATCATAGCATAACCGTGTCGGATGGGAAGCTATGACGTATTCTTTATCCCCCTTCTTTATCCAAGGATCATAGCATAACCGTGTCGGATGGGAAGCTATGACTCATTGTGCCGTCAGGTTCACATGCGCTTTATCATAGCATAACCGTGTCGGATGGGAAGCTATGACGTAAGGACTTCAACTAGTTTTTTTCTTCAGATCATAGCATAACCGTGTCGGATGGGAAGCTATGACAAACGTTTCTTGCATTCCTGAAGGCTCATAATCATAGCATAACCGTGTCGGATGGGAAGCTATGACTGGTGATCTTGACTATCTGACAACTCTTTAATCATAGCATAACCGTGTCGGATGGGAAGCTATGACTGAAGGAACAATCATACCGCGATCATACGCATCATAGCATAACCGTGTCGGATGGGAAGCTATGACCGCAATGTCTTTGGATCGATTCCGATAACCATCATAGCATAACCGTGTCGGATGGGAAGCTATGACCGGCGGGGCTCAATACCTGGTAGATTTAATATCATAGCATAACCGTGTCGGATGGGAAGCTATGACTTGGTATATTCAGCAACGCCGCCAACCTTTATCATAGCATAACCGTGTCGGATGGGAAGCTATGACTGTTTTAGTCATTTTATTCCCCTTTGTTGTATCATAGCATAACCGTGTCGGATGGGAAGCTATGACAGGCAATAGCCGTTTTTCCCCCGCCTGTTTATCATAGCATAACCGTGTCGGATGGGAAGCTATGACGCACACAGTACATGATCTACAATCATCAAAATCATAGCATAACCGTGTCGGATGGGAAGCTATGACAGGTGAAATTTCTTTATTTGTCAATTCTGAATCATAGCATAACCGTGTCGGATGGGAAGCTATGACATGGCGTAAAAGTTGTAACGACCGCAACGGATCATAGCATAACCGTGTCGGATGGGAAGCTATGACTGGATGAAAGAAACGAGTTCTGCGACGCCAATCATAGCATAACCGTGTCGGATGGGAAGCTATGACAACAAATTATAATAATTCTTCTTTCTGGTGATCATAGCATAACCGTGTCGGATGGGAAGCTATGACCGATTTGTCTCGGCAGTTAGGTCGCTCTGCATCATAGCATAACCGTGTCGGATGGGAAGCTATGACTTATGGGTATGTCGGGCAGACTGATGCCCTGATCATAGCATAACCGTGTCGGATGGGAAGCTATGACCATTCGGAGAGTGGTCATCATTCGGTAGGCATCATAGCATAACCGTGTCGGATGGGAAGCTATGACATCGCGATTGTTAAAGCGACTACGACTTTAATCATAGCATAACCGTGTCGGATGGGAAGCTATGACACGGCATTAAGTTATTGAAACCATTGCGATATCATAGCATACTCTGCATTACTCACGCAGAATCTTTTTTACGCCAAAACAAAATATTTTTGGTCACTTATTGGTCACTTGGGATTTAATGAAGATTTTAAGAAAGCCCTGTAAGGCTTGGAAATAGTGGTGACCGCGCAGGGGATCGAACCCTGGACCTACTGATTAAAAGTCAGTTGCTCTACCGGCTGAGCTACGCGGTCAACAAACCTCCATCAAGGATGGGGTGTTGAAAGTCGGGGTAAAATACGGAAAGCAAACCCATCCGTCAAGCAGAGATTTTAAATTTTTTCAAAAGCTTGTCATTCACAGCAGGCGTCACAAATTCCGAGACATCCCCACCCAAAGAGCATATCTCTTTGATAAAGGAAGAGGAGACAAACTGCCATTTGTCAGAGGCCACCAGAAAAACTGTTTCAATATCCGGAGCCAATTTGGCATTCATCCCCGTCATTTGGAACTCAAATTCAAAGTCAGAAACAGCGCGAAGTCCACGGAAAAGGCACGTAGCCCCCTTTCTATGGGCATAAGAAATCAACAAATCTTCAAACGCCTCAACCTCAATCGGACATTTTTTGTCAAACAAAGTGCCGATATCCCTCTCCACCATTTCCAAACGTTGTTCGGTCGTAAATAAAGGACTTTTCCTTTGGTTACCTGCAACAGCGACAACCAGACGGTCAACCAGACGGCTCGCTCGCTGGATAATATGAAGATGTCCCTTGGTAATAGGGTCAAAAGTACCCGGATAAATTCCAATGCGTTCTGCCATTATCAGAAACCTGTTCTTGTGTTTTCATCTGCAGCTATCTATAAGGTGATTGAAAATGATTGCAAGCATTACTCCCCTGATTGCCCAGCCTTGGGCAGATTACGCCCTTCTCGATTCCGGTCATGGCCGGAAACTCGAGCGTTATGGAAGAATAATAGTCAATCGTCCCGAACCCCAAGCCCTGTGGAATCCAACCCTGACCGAAGCGGATTGGGACAAAGCCGATGCGATTTTCACCAATACCGGCGATGAGGACGGCGACTCAGGCAAATGGAAACTCCAATCCAGCACTCCCGAAAGCTGGCCTGTCGAATGGGAAGATATCAAATTTATTTGCAGGTTAATGTCCTTCCGGCACATGGGATTATTTCCCGAACAATTAACCCATTGGAAATGGGTGAACGAAAAAGCCGCCAAAGCCGACCAGCCACTTAATATCCTTAACCTTTTCGCCTATACAGGCGCGGCCTCTCTTGCTGCCGCCAAAGCTGGTGCACAAGTCACCCATCTGGATGCCTCTAAAAAAGCCATAGGATGGGCAAAAGAAAATCAGGACGCCAGTGGCCTGAATGACGCGCCGATCCGCTGGATCTGCGATGATGCCAAATCATTTGTTGCCCGTGAAATTCGCCGTGGTAAAAAATACGATGGCATTATTATGGATCCTCCGAAATTCGGACGCGGCCCCAATGGCGAACGCTGGCACATCGAAGAAGATCTGGTGGATTTTTTAGGTGGCTGTGTCGAGCTCCTCTCCGACAATCCAAGTTTTGTCATATTAACGGCCTACGCCATGCGCCTTTCCTCGGTTTCTCTCGCATCAGTCATGCAAGATGCGATGCAAAAATTTACTGGAACAGTTGAATACGGCGAACTGTTGATTGAACAGGAAAATAAAAAACGCTTCCTTTCGACTTCTCTTTACGCACGCTGGTCATCATGACCCCGAAACCTATCACCTCCCCGTCCAACCAGATCATCAAGGACATAAAAGCCCTTGAGATGCGTAAACGCCGTAAAGAAACAAACCTGTTTCTCGTGGAAGGGTTAAGATCCGTTATTGAGGGTGTCGAGTTAGGTTCAACATTAAAATACATCGCCTATCACACTAATATAAAAGATAAAGATGAATTGAAACGATGTGTGTCGTATTGCAATGATTGCGGTGGGTATGCCCTTGAGGTCAACGATCTGGTTCTTGAAAAACTATCAAGAAAGGACAATCCCCAATCCGTCATCGGTGTTTTTACCCAAACTTTTCATAAATTGGAAAATATAGATAAAAACGATACGGGTCGTAACTATATAACCTTAGAAAAAATACGGGATCCAGGCAATCTTGGAACCATCATTCGTACAATCGACGCAATTGGAGCCCATGGTGTTATTCTGATCGATCAATGCTGCGACCCCTATTCCGTCGAAACTGTCCGCGCGACCATGGGATCCATTTTTTCCGTTCCCATATTTCAAACCACACTGGATGAATTCAAAATATGGAGCAAGGACTGGCAAGGCGATGTAATCGGCACAACCCTTCAAAGCTCAGTTGACTTCCGTGAGATCACCCCAAAAAAACCACTTTTATTGATGATGGGCAATGAACAAGCCGGACTATCGGAAGATTTACGCCAACTGGCAACCTATTGCATCCGCCTGCCGATGAATGGCCGCGCCGACAGCCTGAACCTCTCGGTTGCAACCGGCATCTGCCTCTACGCCCTACTCGAACCATGGAAATAAAATAGGCAGGAGAATGCAAAATATAATACTTATTAAGATGAAAACCCCTTCTTTTTAAGAAGGGGTTTTGGAAAGACAATCTCAAGAGGGACTAGCTGGTCTGACGACGAAGAAAAGCAGGAATATCCAGTTCGTCTTCTTCTTGTTTCGCGGAAGGGCTGTCAATATTCAAACGCCCTTGTGCAGGAACCGGAGACGTCCGCTGAGGTGCACGAAGACCTAAACCACCGTTCATACCACCAGAAGAAGATCCTGTTGTAGATTCCACATCACCTCCCGCATTTTGCTGACCGTCAAACTGACCATCCTCGGAAACGCCGGAAAAAGACTCAATGCCAGCCTCTACACGGCGATAACCGCCAGTAATGCGTTCAAACAAAGAGGGGGATTTTTTACGTGTTTGGACAGGAACATCAAATTTAGGCTGAGCCTGAGGCTGCGCTGGTGCTTGCTGTTGATACTGGACTTGATGTTGCGGCTCATAAACAGAATGTTGCGGAGCAACAGGTTGAGCAGGAACTTGAACATTTTCCCGTTGATGAAAGAATTTCTGCTGTTGAGAAACCGGAGACATCGCCTGCTGATACGCATCGGCGACATAACCACCTTCTGTTTCAACAGGTTGAGGCGGAATAAAAGATTCTCCCATCCGCGTTCCGCGTGTTCCAGCGAAAGCAGCCGTCCGAACAGGAGCAGCTTCATCATCAAAGGCTTGGCGGGAATAACTGGATGGCGCATAAGCAGCACGAGCAGCAGAAGACAGTGGTTCTGCCACAGGAGTTTGTTGCTGGTTAACAGGCCGCGCAACAGACACAGCGGGCTTGGTACGATCAACAGAGAACCCACCGATAGAACCACGACCCGTCGTCGAAACGCGTTTTTCACCCACAGCCGCATCAATACCCGTTGCGACAACAGAGACACGAATAGTGCCTTCCAAAGACTCATCGAACGTCGAACCAAAGATAATATTGGCATCAGGATCAACTTCATCACGAATACGGTTACAGGCCTCGTCGACTTCAAACAAGGTCATGTCATAACCACCGGTAATATTGACAATAACGCCTTTAGCACCCTTCATCGAAACATCATCAAGCAAAGGATTGCTGATTGCTTTTTCAGCCGCTTCGGTCGCACGATTATCACCGGTTGCGTCACCAGCCCCCATCACAGCCTTGCCCATTTCCTGCATAACAGAACGAATATCGGCAAAATCAAGATTAATCAGACCAGGCATAACGATCAAATCTGTCACACCGCGCACAGCCGACTGTAAAACACTATCTGCCATTTTAAAACCATCGGCAAATGTTGTTTTGTCATTCACAACGCGGAAAAGATTCTGGTTCGGAATAACAATCAATGTATCGACATAGCTTTGCAATTCGGAAAGGCCTTCTTCAGCCATCTTCATCCGGCGAGAGCCTTCGAAATGAAACGGCTTGGTCACAACACCAACGGTCAAAATACCGCGCTCGCGACAAGCTTTGGCAATCACAGCAGCAGCGCCCGTTCCTGTACCACCACCCATACCTGCGGTAATAAACGCCATATTGGCATCTTCCAGATACTGCATCACATCATCGAGACTTTCTTCAGCAGCCGCACGGCCAATTTCAGGCTTAGCTCCGGCACCAAGACCTTCGGTCAATGACGTTCCCAATTGAACTTTGTGTTCGGCCAAATTACCAATCAAAGCTTGAGAGTCCGTATTACAAACAACAAAATCAACCCCATTCAAATTGGTTGAAATCATGTTATTGACAGCGTTGCCACCGGCACCACCAATTCCAACAACGGTAATTTTAGGGGATAGCTTATTTTTTGAAGAGTGATCCACGTTATTCATCCGGATGTTAATCATTGAAAGGAACTCCTTCCGAGGCTTGTTATATCTTGGTTGCAATCCCGCAAGAAGAATGCGGTAAGATTTTTTATTTTGAATTTTTTTGGAAAAATGTGCATCGCGCGTCCGATCCATCATTCATAGAAAACAACGAATCAATATAGCCAGTTTAGACCGACGATTCACTAATTTGCAAAGGAAAAGAAAATAGAAAAAAAAGAATCCACAAATCAGATCAAAAAATAAGATCAAATAATTTTTGGTTACACCATACCAAGCCTACGACTCATGTCTTCACCCGAAACCCACTCAACACCATCGCAACCAACTATATCCCCAGAACGGCAAGATCCATTGGAGTTAAAACTCATATGATTAGGAAGTTGGACATGTATTGCAGGAAAACTAGGGGGGCGAAAATTTTCCTCAGCAGCTTCTATTGTATGAATGAACAGCCGCCTTTGCCCATCAAAACAACCGGAAACCGACACCAGAATCCCATTAAATCTGTGGGATAAGAACTGCGCCCTAAGCACTCCCTCGCAAACAACCGGTTCAACGATCAACTTACATGTATTGCGAATCTGGATCAGTGCCTTGCAAACATCCGTTCCCCCCTGCACAAAAGAGAATTCTTCACCCAATTCTGCTTCTCCAGACACTATACCTCTCCATATCTGTTGTCATAAATATAACCACAAATATAACAATAGGTGAAAACAATCAATAAAAATCCAGAAGTTCAAAAACCCTACCAATTTTCGTGCAACCACATCTTAACGCGTTGCCACATATTCCCTGACTCGACATTGGCCATGATCTCGGCGGGCATTTCATCAGCCCGTTCCGTTACGTAATGGAGCAATCCGGCAGTCGTTGAAAACGCAGGTCCCGAAACAGCATCAGCCAGCCCCGGCAAACGGATAGGTCGCCCCAAACGGACTTGTTTTTCCAAATATTTTTGTGACAATTCACGCAAACCAGGCATCTGACTCGCCCCACCAGTCAAAACAACACGCCGCCCCGCAATCGCGCCCAAACCGGAATCATTCAAACGCTCCCGAACCAGTTCGAGCGTTTCTTCAAGACGCGGGGCTATGATACTGACAAGATAGGATCTTGGAACATGATTGGGTTGAATATGATCGTCTTCCCCCAGCGGATGAACATCAATTAAATCCTTATCATCCGTGGCCGTTGCAATCGCGCTGCCATACAATGCTTTCATCCGTTCAGCAGCATGCACAGACGTTGTTAAACCCTTGGCAATATCATTGGTCACATGCTGACCACCAACCGGAATAGCATCGGTATAAATCAATTCCTTGCCATAAAAAACAGCAATCGAGGTTGTGCCGCCGCCCATATCGACAACCACACATCCCATATCCATCTCGTCTTCAACCAGACAAGCCAAACCAGACGCATAAGGAGCCGAACACAAAGCCGTAATATCCAAATGGGAACTTTGAATGCAACTGGCCATATTGCGTAAAGGCCCCATCGCCCCTGTCACCATATGCACATCGACATCCAGATGTTGCCCGAAAAGCCCGCGTGGTTCGCGAATACCTTCATGCCCGTCAATCCGGTACGCCGTAGGAATAGTATGAATCAATTCGACATCATGCCCCATCGCCTGATCCTGAGCCTTAGCCAACGCGCGACGAATATCATTATCCGTCACGGCCTCACCCATAATCTGAACCCCCATACTCATCAATTTTGATTGGGTATGAATCCCCGGAACATTCACGATCACCTCACGCAAAGGATACCCCTTGGTGACATCAGACGCCATTTTCTCGGCCGCATGAACAGCCTGACGGATAGCAGCCTCGGCACTATCCAGATCAACAACTGTTCCTGATTTTATACCTTGCGAGGCCTGATGACCTAAACCGATCACATCGATATTCCCGCCTTCATCACGCACCCGCCCGATAAAACAGGCAATCTTGCTCGATCCAATATCAAGCGCGGCAATCACAGATCCTTTGGGGTGAAACGCAGCCATAACAATCTGCCCCTATATCTTTTTCTGAATTCGGAAAGAAGCCTGATAGTCTTCAGCCTTCCCCGGAGCCGTCTGAACAATAATCCGCATCGGATCACGCAAATCAATCGCCAACACATTACGATCCATCAATTGGGCTTCACGCTGCGCATCGGCCAACCGCTTGATCGCCTGCCCTATATCTTCTTCCGGCAAACGCACCTCAACACCATTTTTTAAAAACAAATCCCACCGTCTCCCACCGATCCATTTGGCCGATTCAATCCGCTGCGCAAAATCCGATTCAGCTTCCAGCATAGCCACCAATTCCGGCGCATAACGCGGAGCATCCTCACCGACCACAATTAAAAGATTTTTGAAACGGGATAAATTTTCTTCCGTCAAAACATGACCTTCCGCATCAACAACAGCCAGTTTATTTTTTCTCTGCCACAAAACCAAAGGCCAACGCTCTTCAAGATGCACATATAAAGTATCAGGCAAATGCCGCTCAACCACGGCCGACTTCACCCAATCCAGATTTTCCAACTTGGTTTTCATCACAACCAGATCAGGTTCAAAAATCGACTGTCCACGATCCACATTCAAAATAGCCTTCAAATCATCACGATCCACAAACACCCGACCATCAATTAAAAGATTGGACACAGCAAAACCATGATCCTCCATAGAATCGTGGAACGCTTCAGTTGTTTCGATCTGAAATTGATGCCAACGGCCTGAATGATAGGCATAAAAAGCACCACTCCCTCCAATCAAAATCAGGAGAGACGCAAAGCCTAAACGCTTCATCCAGAAACTCAGGCGCGCTTTTTGTCCAGCGCGTCGGTTGAGGATGGATGTTCTGCGGGTACCGGATCGAGACATTTTGCAGTTTCTACCAAATGGGCGCAAAGCCCTGAAAAAGACATACCATTATAAACGACCTGAGAAGGCCCGATTGATTGGGGCGTGCAACCTGGCTGCGTGTTGATCTCCAGAAAACAAAGGCCAGAAAGCCCTTTGGAGTCATCAAATCGGAAATCACAGCGAGCCAACCCCTGACAGCCGCACACTTTATACACGGATTCTGCATATTCCAAGGCCTTATTGTAAACATCTTCAGGAATTTTAGCCGGACAAACCAATTCGGTACGCGCATCCTTATACTTGGCCTCATAATCAAAGAACCCTGATTGTGCGATAATTTCTGTAACGGCCTGAGCTTTGCCGTCCAGAACCGCCACAGTCAATTCCTTACCCGGAATATACTCTTCAACCAAAGCCTCGTCCCCGAACGCCCAATCATCCAGATCAACCGGCAATGAATTGTTTTGTTCACGAATAATTTTAACCCCCACACTGGAACCTTCCTGAACAGGCTTCACAACATAAGGAGCAGGCAGAATTTTACCGGCCAAAATTTCGGAAATAGGAGCAACGCACCCCTTGGCAACAGGAACATCGACAGACTCAGCCAAAACACGACATATCGACTTATTCATACCAATCGCAGACGCCAAAACACCGGAATGGGTATAAGGAATGCCGAGCATCTCAAGAACACCTTGAATGATTCCATCTTCCCCGCCACGCCCATGCAAATTGTTGAACACAACATCCGGACGAGGAGTTAATTGTCCCAACAGTGAAGGAAGGTTTTTTGAAACTTCAATCCGGCGGACATCATATCCTGCTTCAATCAATGCTGTTTCAACAATCTTGCCTTTTTCCAAAGACACTTCGCGCTCGGCAGACCATCCCCCAACCAACAATGCAACAGATTTTACCATATAAACTCTCCAGAAACGGGTTACGCAGACACAACGCCCCTTAAAATCACGACACATTTACAACACAATAAAGTATGGAGTCCGAATCCTCAAAAAGCCAGTATTTTCATCACCCATCATATTTTTGAAAATTTAATTAAGAATCATTCTCATTTGCAATTGACAATCATTCTCATTTAGATAAAGTGCCTCTCGTCCGGCCAGACAAAATTTAACCAAAGCAAGGGACTAAAAACCCAAAAAGGAACGAAAACAATGTGTACATCCAATCAATTTACAACAGTAGCCACTTTCGTACGTCCAGACGACCCTGAATCAGGAACCGGTCATACCGTTGCCCGCGCCGTTGCCCTCCTGAAAGAAGTCAACGATGCTCCGCTCAGTCAAGATGAACAACAATTGCTCCATCCTGCATGCAGCAGATCATATGCGGCCAATACCAAAATGCCAGAACCTTTGAATAACTAGCCTCCCCCGTCATTGCGAAGCTGACCCGTCCGTCATTCCCGCAAAGACGGGGACTTTTCCCTGAAAAGATATTTGACATATTAAAAGTATTTATGTACCATCCAGATGAAATAAACAAAATAGAGGGCACGTAAATGACAAATAGAAATTCAGCAGTAGTATTAGCGTTTGTAACAGCCGTCACAGCAGCAGGCCACGCCGTGGCAAAAGATGACACCGATTACGTAGCAGGAAATCCTTGCACGATAGAAACCAGAAATCAACAGAAACCGATAGTGAGCTTCACAAATAAAGATGGCAACTTGGTTCCTCAAACAGCCAGAGGGTATACATCCGTAGGCACCGGTAGAAATCAAGCCGAAGTCGCCTATATTATCTCCGGCGATAAGGCTGTTTTATGCGGAAAAACAAGGCAAGGTGCTACTACCGAGATCATATCTTCTGGACAAATCTCCGAGGCGTATGAATTATTAAAAACCCCTGAAGTTAAAGAACTATTTTATGAGATTGCAAAAGACTCTCCAGCCTTACCCCCTCACGACAAAGCATTGGCAAACAATACAACCGAAGCTGTATTTTTGGCAGTACCAGTTATGAAGCACGAATTTCCAATACGCTAGAACATAAAGGAGATGAGACAATCATCTCCTTTATTATTTTAGTTACTTAAACAGCCGCCCTTCTAAATCGTCATCCCGTTGGAGCATCCCAAAGGGATGCTCCAACGGGATCCAGAACCCCGAGCAGCTTCGCTGCGCCCATATATTAGTCAAAGCAAATAATTTTGTGACAAGAAACCAGCGACAACGCGTAGGCAAACTACATTAGGAGAGTGGTGACGATGTCACAAAGTTATTTGGAAAGACTATAGGCTTCCGGCCACGTCCGATTCAGCCCAACACCCCCAACAAAGCGGCAAAATCATCCGGCAAAGGAGATGTGAAATGCATCTCCTCTTCTGTTTTGGGATGAAAAAAGGAAATTTCGGCAGCATGAAGCGCTTGACGTGGAAAAGCTATCACCGCATCGATCACGTCATCATCATATCCGCCCTTGCGCAAAACAGATCTGGTTTTGGTACTTTGAGCTCCGTACAGACCATCCCCGATCAAAGGAAAACCATGATGTTCCATATGCACTCTGATCTGATGGGTGCGTCCCGATTCCAATCGACATTCGACCACAGACAAACAATCCTTGTAATTTTCTAACACGGAAAAATTCGTTGCAGCATCCTTGCCATTTCCTTTAACCACAGCCATTTTCAGACGATTACTCGGGTGTCGCCCGATCAATGTTTCAATCCTGCCCTTGGGCGGAAACGGAACGCCCAATACCAAAGCATGATAAACCCGTGACAAAGATCGATCCTGCAATTGTTCGGATAAATGGTGATGGGCAAAATCATTTTTGGCCACCATCATCAATCCAGATGTATCTTTATCTAGACGGTGAACAATCCCCGGACGACGCACTCCGTTAATCCCCGAAAGCGTATCTCCGCAATGATAAAGCAACGCATTGACCAACGTACCCGCCCCATGCCCCATAGCCGGATGCACCACCATCCCGACAGGCTTATTCAAAACCAGAACATCATCATCTTCATACAAAATATCCAAAGGAATATTCTCGGGCACAGGTGTAGCGTCTTCCAAAGGCGGCAAAGCCAGAACGACCTGCTCCCCTGCTTTAACTTTACGGGATGGTGTAGAACAAATTTTATCATCAACCATGCATTCCCCCGCCTCAATCAGATTTTGCAATCTGGTACGGGAAAAATCAGGAAGCAACATCGCCACCGCTTTATCAAGACGAACGCCATCCTCCGCAAATCCGATAATGGCATGCAACGTTTCAGAAGTGACATCATCCACCGAGGACGCATCAAAAAGAGTTTTATTCATCATAAGCCTTTAATTATTTTATACGCTTTACGGCAAATCATCCAAAGCACGATCAGGAGCCGACGCGCAAGGATTATGATAAGCGGGCAATTCAGGCAAGCCCATAATCCAGTTATCGTAAGTCACGAACTGCATTCTGTCGTCTGCTTTATCCTGCGCAAACCCTGTTTCCGCCATTCCCAGTACAACCCTTTGATCTTTATTTTCGATCATGCGAAACGGAATAGCATTTGATCCTTCTAAAAAGGATTCATCTCCCAAAACCTGACCTTCCGCTGATAATGTCACCAAACGGGCAAATCTTCGCCCGCCGAAACTGGTCGGCGTTGCAGCCCACAACGTCATCAAACGCCCATCATCCAGTTGAATAAGATCAACTGCCGTATAACCGTATTTCCCTGTCAAAAATTTTTGCCAAACCGGATGACCGGAACTGTCGGTTCTGATAACCCAAGCCGCCTTGTCACCTGCCCCAGCAGGAATAGCATCACCGATTGCAACCACACCACCATCACGAGTCCCGACAGCCTGACGCAAAGTCGCATCAGCCCCGCGTGTATAGGGACGTTGAAAAACCAGATTACCATCGGTCATCACTTTTAAAATCCAACCGGCCTCATTCCCTTTTTCAGTTGTCACTCGACCAGAAATAATCAACTCTCCACCACTCGCTTTTTTCAATGAAGATGGAATAGTTTTAATCCCCGGTAAATAGTCTTTGACTGTTCTGACCGTACCATCAGCATCCACCCACACCAAAGCGGTATAAGGGATAGAAGCTCCGACTGATTTTTTATTCTCGGCCTCAGCCAGAATAATCAAACCACCACTGGACAAAGGAACAAAACTCACAGGAACCAAAGACCTCCGAGCATCATGCAAAATCTTTTTATCTCTCAATGCTCCCGCCCCATCCAAATATAATAACCCAATCTCGCTCACATGACTTTTATCCTTTTGCACATGAGCCAAAACCACAACCCTTGTTTTCAACAAAAAAGCGTCAACAACAGACACCAGATTTTCAACATCAACCTGCTTATCCAATAAAATCTTGCCATCATGCGCCATCCGCAGCATTTGCAATCGTGGCACTTTCAATCCTTCTTTTTCAACAAAAGACTGACTTTCCCCAACCGAAATCACCCCGCCATCGGCAACCCGCATCAAAGCACGGGGACGATCAATCCCCTGAACCCCCAATGTCCTTTTCCAGATAGCGACCTGATCGAAATCCGGAGTCCGCAACGGAACAATCCCTTCAAAAACAGGCTCGCAAGACACCTCTTGGGTGATGTCTGCAGCACTGGACGGACACACCGGACACAAAACCATCAAAAGAACAGAACACAGCAGAAATTGTTTTCTTGTCATATTTAAAAAACCCTTTTATCCGCCCAGCATAACCCAACCGGAAGGATACAACCACCATGAAAACATCATGAAAAACCCGATTATCCATCTCCATATCCAAAGAAAGAATATTCATGGGGGAAAACTGCACAACAATTCTTGGAACGCAGCCCAGATTATGGTTAAAAAGCCTATGGCTCACATATTAATTGCAGAAGACGATCCCTCGATGCGCCAATTCCTGACGATGGCGCTGGAAAAAGCAGGTCACCACGTCACAAGCTGTGCAGATGGCCTTGCGGCTTTTTACGCTATTGAGGCCATTGGCGAAACCATTGACCTTCTTTTGGCCGACATTGTCATGCCTGGCATGGATGGAATTGAGCTTTCGCAAAAAGCCACCAAAATGCACCCCCATATCAAAATTCTGTTTATCACCGGATTTTCTGCCGTTGCAGTGGGAAAAGGCACGGAAGATCAAACACCAGCACGTGTTTTGTCTAAGCCGTTTCACCTGAATGATCTGGTGGCACAAATCACCGAGATCGTTGGAACACCTTCCGAAACAAAAACATTAGAATAAAGCTTGATTTCCCCAGAGCTTCGCGCTAAAAAACCCACCTGTTTGATACTCAGGCAGGGCAATTAGCTCAGTTGGTTAGAGCGCTATCTTGACATGGTAGAGGTCACTGGTTCGAATCCAGTATTGCCCACCATTTACCATCATGGATATGATTCTAATTCAGGATCGCCACACACTTTCTTAAGTTTTTCTTACAAAATCAATGATATCAGGCGTCATAAATGAAACAGGAATTAGAATTTATTACAGACGAAGATTTAAAACTTGCGTGCAAAAATGTAATGGATTCAATTGAGCGTGCAACTGAACTTGCAGAAAACGATCCATATAGAAATGTGATTGATCCTTTTTCTGCGGTATTTGAAGCCTCCTTTAATAATATATCCTTATCCGATTGGATGAATCGCGAAATGATGCGACAAGTTCAGAAATCATGGCAAAACAGCATAGGCACATTCCACCAAAATGTTATAGGACATATTTCAGGTCTTGAAGATTTAGGAACTGGCAGCGTCATCGATGTCAAATCTTCCGAACTAAAAATTCTAGCCGAAATTAAAAACAAGCATAACACAACTAAAGGAAACCATAAAACTGCGGTATATGACGATCTGGAAAATCTATTAGGGCGACCAGAATACGCGGAATATACAGGTTATTATGTTGCTATTCTTACGAAAAAGCGAGTGAACAAGCCATTTACTCCCTCGGACAATAAACAGAACGAGCAACGCCCTTCCAACTCAAGAATTAGAGAAATAGATGGCAGGTCTTTCTATGCAATGATTACCAATGATGAGGATGCCATTCAAAAGCTATACAACAAAATACCAGCCATCATTGCAGAAATAAAATCGTTTGATCCCGATAACATGTACAAAGATGAACTATATACTAAACTTTTTGACGAAGCCTTTAAATAACCATTGCCTTATGCATTGGTTACTATAAACTACCTTCTTGTACAAAGATTCAAGAAAGGTACTCAGAGTGGGATTAACAGTTCAGCAAGTTAGCGATGAATTAGGAGTCTCAGTTGACACCATCCGCCGCTGGGACAAAAAAGGGTTAATTCAATCTACTCGTTCACAAAATAACCATCGTGTTTTTAACATTAAAGAAGTGCAACGCATTCACAATCGGATGAATGGTGATGAAACGACACATGTAAAATTCCAAGTATTACAAAATGATAAAAAAACGAATTACCAAGTTATTGAACTTTTTGCAGGTGCTGGTGGCACGACATTAGGCTTTGAGAATGCGGGTTTAAATCATATTCTTCTTAATGAAATTGATAAACACGCAGCAGCAACTCTTAGAAATAATTTACCTAAAGGCACTAATGTTATTGAAGGAGACGTTCGAAAATTAGATTTCACTGCATATAATGGTCAAGTTGACGTCGTACAAGCGGGATTTCCGTGCCAAGCGTTTAGTTACGCAGGAAAAAGTTTGGGATTTGAGGATGTGCGCGGCACACTCTTCTTTGAATTTGCAAGATGTATAAAAGAAACAAATCCTAAAATTGCAGTTGGTGAAAACGTAAAAGGTTTGTTGCGCCACGATAGCGGGCGAACTTTAAAAACCATGGTGGCCGTTTTAGAAGAGCTTGGCTATAAAGTTGCCTATAAAGTCCTCAAAGCACAATATTTGGATGTCCCTCAAAAGAGAGAGCGTCTAATTATCATGGCTATTCGCAATGACCTTGATATTCCTTTCGTCTTCCCAAAAGAACAGGACTATATAGTAACCTTAAGAGATGCATTAAAAGATTGCCCTCACTCAGACGGACAAAAATATCCAAGACGCAAAAAAGAAATTTTAGATATGGTTCCTCCGGGTGGTTATTGGAGAGACCTCCCAGAGATAGTACAAAAAGAATACATGAAGGCCAGCTTCTATCACACAGGTGGGCGCACTGGGATGGCTCGCAGGCTTTCTTGGGATGAGCCAAGCTTGACACTAACATGTGCTCCAGCTCAAAAACAAACTGAGCGTTGCCATCCATCAGAAACAAGGCCATTAAATGTACGTGAATATGCAAGAATTCAAAGTTTTCCAGATCATTGGTCTTTTTCTGGCTCTACAACGGCACAATATAAGCAAATTGGAAATGCCGTTCCAGTCAATCTTGCCTACCACCTAGGGGCATGTTTAATAAAGATGTTGGGCGGTACCTACACAAAAGAAGACATATTCAATCCCCAACCAAATGAAGATTCTAAAACTCAGGGCACTCTTTTCTAGGAAACAAAAACACACATACCTTTTTATTGTTAAATCCCTCACCCCCTACCCATGAAAAACCCCGTGACGGATAGAGAATATGGCTCTATACTACACACATAATTTCAATACGCTCCTTCCCCATGGATTTTCCAGATGACAAACAAAGCACCAGAAAAAAACATATTCCGCACAAAAGTTCTTTTTCCTCTCTCTTATGCCTGTGTTGTTGCCTTGGCCATTTGGGGCGCAACCGGATTAATTCCGAACAGCACCGCCGCCACACAACCGAACCCAACGGCTCAATCCTCTTATTTCGGAATTGAACCCGCAGCAGGTGACGAACTTAACCTTGCCCAGATTGACATGGATCCGCAAATTCCGGCCATCAGCGAAACCGAGATCATCGACGTACCGGAATTGGAACTGACTCCTGCGGAGGGTGTCGATGCAACAGAAATGACTCCATTACGCATTTCTCCCGACAAGCCGGAAATTGTCCAACTGGATCGTAGCGCCGTTAATATTCTGGTTGGCAATGACGAAAATTTACGCGCTGTCCCTGACACCAACCGCACAATCATTCTGATTCCCAAAAAACCCGGGGCAACCTATTTCAAAGCCATCGATGCCGATGGAAAAGTCATCATGCAACGCCACGTCATTGTAGGCGCAGCCAAAAACGAATATGTCCGCATCCGTCGCGCTTGTATCAATGGAGAAGACGGTTGCAAGCAATACAGCATGTATTATTGCCCTGACTCATGCCACGAAGTTGATCTGATTCAGGATACAAAAGCCGCATCAGCCAATGCAGCACCAGACAAAACGACTTCACCTAACTCCGTTGAGACAACAAACACAGACGAACCAGTCACAGAATAATTTTATAAAAAACAAAGGATACCGATCATGACATTCGTGTTTGGAAAAAAAACTCTACTTTCCATGACAGCTCTATGCATTCTCTCGTCGTCCCTGACCGGATGCACAGGAACGCAAGCACCAACCGGAGAAGACACCCCACAAACAAGTCTTTCTGAACCGATCAAAAATGCCGACATTTTATATGGCAACAAACGTGATAAACTACCCGTCATTGAATCTTTATACAAAAAAAATCCGGATGATGCCCTGATTGCCGCCCGTTACGGCAAAGCCCTGCGCGAAGCCGGACAATTAAAATCTGCAAAAGCAATTTTGATCCCACTAACTGGAAACAAGCAAGTCGCAACTTTTGCCAATACAGAACTCGCGGCCGTTCGCCTATCTCAAGCTGATTTTTCCGGTGCAGAATCATCAGCCAGAAAAGCGATTAAAGCAGACGCCAATAATTACCGCGCATGGAGAAATCTTGGCAACGCTCTTGATGCTCAAGAAAAATACAAAGAAGGTGAAGAGGCCTTCCGCAAAGCGCTCGACCTATGGCAAGACGATGACAAAGTTCCAGTGATGAACAATCTGGCGCTCAACCTTGCAGCCCAAGGCTACACCGACCAAGCCTTAAGCCTGTTATACGATGCACAAAAACTTGACCCGAAGCGCGTTGAAATTGAACGCAACATTCGCATTATCCGCACACTCAATGAGCCACCGGAATATAAAGGAACCAAAAAACCCGTTCCCGCAAATAAACCACCCGAAGAATAAAAATTAGTCACCAACACCGGCAGCCTTGGCCGCAAGAAACGCCGGAACAAGGATCACGATAAACAACGCCGGAAGAAAGAATAAAATCATCGGCACTGTTAATTTAGGTGGCAAAGATGCAGCCTTGCGCTCGGCCTCTGCCATACGCATATCGCGCAATTCATCGGAAATAACACGCATAGCAGAAGAAATAGACGTCCCGTATTGCTCGGCTTGAATCATAGCCGTCGCAAAAGATTTGGCAGCCCCACTTCCAACCCGCCGTGCGAAATCCTGCAAAGCGCGACGGCGATCATTCAACATCCCCATTTCTGCGCTCAAAATCCCAAGCTCCTCTGCCAATAACGGACTATGCTCGGCAATTTCATCGCCCACACGCTGAACAGTCTGCTCCAAACCGATCCCGCCTTGAACACAAATCAACATCATATCCAACGCATCAGGAAAAACCAGATTGATCTCTTGTTGCCGCTTGACGATGTGGTTTTTCATCAAAATTTTTGGCATAAAAAATCCGGCCAAACCAATAAAAACTACAAAAATAAGAATGGTCAAAGACTCAACTTCTTTTTCTCCATTCGCAAGAACCAACCACGATAGAAGCATCAAAACAATTGGAATAGCCGCCCGCGCTATCAAATAAATCATGGGAGCTTTCGGATCACGAATACCAGCCTGCAACATCTGGTCACGTACCTTTTCACCCAATGCGCCAAACCGTTCCTGCACGGTAAAGAAAAAAGCCAGAGATTCACGTGTCGACATCGACACTTCTTCTTTTTTTGAAGTTTTCTTATTATAGACCTGTTCTTTGGCTTGATCGAAAAGAATCTTACGTTTCTTTTCAATCACATTGGTGTAATGCTCACGTTTTTCCGTACGGTTCAACAATGGCAAAGCCACCGCAATAAAAGTCAGCATCGCACCCAAAGAGGCAATAACCAAAATAATCAAACGGTCAATTTCTTCGGAAAACATAAAGTCAAACGCCCCTCACCTAAACTTTAAAATTAATCATCTGACGCATAATCAAACCACCAAGCACCATCCAACCTATCGCACCGAACAAATAAAATTTGCCTTTAAGCGTATAAAAAAGCGGGTACATATAATCGGGATTGATAGCATAAAGCCCACCAGCCACCAAAATCGGCAAAGCCGCAATAATCGCAGCCGAAGATTTAGCTTCAGACGACAACGCCTGAACCTTACGCTTCAAACGAAATCTTGCACGGATCACACGTGCAAGATTACTCAAAATTTCGGACAAACTCGAACCGGTTTGCTGTTGAATAGCAATCCCCGTTGCAAACATTTGCATTTCGGTAATCGGCATTCTCTCTGCAGCATGCTGACAAGCATCTGCCAAAGTAATTCCGATTTTTTGTTCGTTATAAACACGCAACATTTCCTCACCCACAGGCCCCGTATATTCACGCGAAACCATGGAAATAGATTCACCAATCGGCATCCCCGCTTTTAACAACCGCACCATCGCTTCAAGCGCATCCGGAAATTCTTCAAGAAAACTTTTTTGCCGCCGCCCGATTTTTATTTTCAAATAAAGCCGAGGCAATCCTAGCACTCCGATAAACCCACCAAGAACAATAATGGTAGGGGATTGCCCCGACACCATCAAAATTAAAGTCAAAGCGATTCCAGAAATCAACGAGGCCAGCCAAAAATTTTTAATCGGCGTATCGATAAACCCTGCCTGCCGCAAAAGATATTTAATCTCAGCCGATTTTTTTGATTTAACCGCATTACTTTCCTGAAGCTTTTTGGCCAAATCCAAACGTCTCTTATCGCTTTCCTGTTTTAAAATATCACTATTATTGGTAACAGCCTGACCAGTAATAATCGAAAGATCGCGTTTTTGCTTGTCTTGCCGCGTAGACATCAGCAATAGCCCAGCCATCCCGAGAACAATCGAAACAATCATAGAAATAAGAAAAACAAACAAAGTTGACGACATAACTGTCCTTTTTTAAATGTGATCTAACCGTAAGCTTCTTCCATCGCATCAAGAACCAGTTTCTCGACACCAAAAGCTCTGGCTTTATCCCAGAATTTAGGGCGCATACCGGTCGAACGAAGTTGAGTAATGAGTTTCCCATCATCATCTTCACCAACAATTTCCAATACAAATAAATCCTGCATCGTAACAACATCACCTTCCATGCCTGTAATTTCAGTCACATGGGTCACTTTACGCGAACCATCACGCAGACGTTGAACCTGAATAATCACGTTAATCGCCGAAGAAATTTGCTCGCGCACCGCAACAGTTGGAATATTCAAACTCCCCATCGCAATCATATTTTCCATCCTCGACAAAGCTTCACGCGGATTATTGGCGTGAACCGTTCCCATCGAACCATCGTGCCCCGTATTCATCGCTTGCAACAAATCAAAAGCCTCAGGCCCCCGCACCTCACCAACGATAATACGTTCAGGACGCATCCGCAGACAGTTTTTAACCAGATCGCGCATCGTAACTTCGCCAACACCTTCCAGATTGGCAGGGCGAGTTTCCAAACGCACCACGTGCGGCTGTTGTAATTGCAACTCGCAGGCATCTTCACAGGTAATAACCCGCTCGCCCTGTTCGATATATCGGGTCAAACAGTTCAACATCGTGGTTTTACCCGACCCCGTACCGCCTGAGATCAAAACATTCACACGACTGCGCCCAATAGCCATAATCAACTTGGCGCAGCTCGGAGTCATCGCGCCGAATTCCAGAAGTTTTTCAAGCGTCAACTTGTCCTTGGTAAATTTACGAATGGTCATGCACGCACCATCCACCGCCAAGGGCGGAATAATCACATTCACACGCGAACCATCCGGCAAACGCGCATCACAAATTGGTGAAGATTCATCAACACGACGACCAATAGCCCCCACAATCCGCTGACAAATCGTCACCAAATGCTGGTTATCACGGAAAGTAATATCTGTTTTCTGGATTTTTCCTTTGCGTTCGACATAAACGACTTCAGGCCCGTTAATCATAATATCGGCAATGCCATCTTCAGCCAACAACGTCTCAAGTGGCCCATACCCAAGCATATCATCGCCACATTCCTTGGCAATCTGCCCCATCTCCATCGGAGTAAGATCAAGATTTCTGAATCGTGCAATTTCTTCAACCGCAGTTTTAACCTCATCTCGTGCAGCCTTACCATCCATCCGCGCCAAAGCTTTTAAATCAATGCCATCACGCAAATCCGCCCAAATTCTGTTCCGCGCACGTTTCAAACGCAAAGCAGTCATCGAGTCCACTTCACCGGACGCAGATGTCACATGAATTTCTTCAGCTTCATGATTTAAAATGTCATCATCAATTGCCTTCTTAGAGGAGAAAGATTCATCAATGACGGGTTTAGCAACATCATCAACATTTTTTTTATCGATAGGAGATTGAGAATCCTCGGAAACAGGAGCAGAAGAAACAGAATTTGGTATTGAATTTGGCGCAGGGGAAGAAACAGAAGCGGGAGTGGACACAGGAACAGACACCTTCACCTCTTTTTTAATTTCAGGTGCAGGTGTTTGTGACGAGCTCTTCTTTCCAAATGCCATTTTCTAACCTGTTTTCATTTTATTTCGACTTGAACTTTCCAAGAAACCCACTCAGCATTTTTGATCCACCGTCAGAAGGTTTCTCTGATATTTCTTCACTAGAAAATCTCATGTTTTTTATCAAGAATGATTTAAATTGAGCGGCAACTTCCTTAGAACCAGCAACTTCAAATAAAGTCTTTCCAGACGATTCAGCTGCAGAAAAAATCTTTGGCTGGAAATTAATCACCATATCGGGATGAATTTTCAAAGCTGTTTCAATATCCTGATCCGATACTTCAAATCCTTGTGACTGGCCTTTTTGGTTTAAAACCAAATGAAGACCTTTCTCATCACCACCGCGCAACGCCTTAATCTCTTGGAAAAGACTACGCGCAGAACGCAACGAAGGCAAAGTCGGGGTAGATACAACAACAACATCATGGGCACGCTCCATTGTTACAGCAACCAACGATTTAGGTGCCTGTGATAAATCAACCACCACTAACGGAAACGTCACCATCAGCTTATTTAAAATCAATTCAAATTGATCGGCAGAAACCGGAACATCGAGAACAGACTCAGCCCCCGTTGCCAGAATAGAAAGATTATCACCAACTTTAACAATCATCCGGCGAAATGAATCCTGATCACTAGATCCTGATACACGCGATGCTTCATGCAATGTCGTAACGGCTTCCGTTCCCATCGCGACACTTAAGTAAGACCCGCCACCAGCCGCATCCATAATCACAGTTTTTTGTTCAAGATCATGAGAAGAAACCAAAGCACTAGTCTGCGCAACCATCGACGTTCCAACGCCACCCTTGGCACCGACAAAAGCAACCATCCGGCTTCCGGGCGCGCCAAGTTTTTCAATCAGGATTTTTGCAATCAATTCAATCAAAACATCCCTATCAACAGGACGCACCAGATAATCACTGACTCCCATATCAATCAAACGACGATACAGATAAACATCATTCACAGGCCCGACAACAACTGCCGCCGTATTTTCTGCACAACTATTTGCAAGAACCTCAAGGCGACCGGTAAAGCTATCACCAATTTCTTCAGTTTCAACAATAACAAGATTAGGTGATACTGCCTGACGATACGTATCAATTGCCGTATCAACATCCCCATCACGAATATCGAACGTGACGCGAGCAAATCTCCAATCACTTTTTAAAGATTCGGCAAGATCACGGATATCCTGATCGCGAACGAACAAAGAAACACGTGCCACCGGCAATAAAACATGAGTTACAACGTCTTGATGATCGGACATAAATGAACCTGAATGTACCCCAAATATTATAGTTTTTTACAGCTTTCATTATATGTACAGAGTATAAATCAGAGGTTAAAAAACCTAATCTTTTGAAGCCGTTTCTCCACCAAGATCAGGATTGGCAGAAAGTCCATAATATCCACGCCCATCCACAACATTTGCCTGACGATTTCCGTCCGCATTTGTTTCAAATCCAGGCTTACCCAACAAATCCGATGGGCGTGTCACCTGACGCGCTATTAATGTCTCAACTGTACAACCATACCTATAATCCGGTTCGCCTTCTGTTTTCGTAGAAGCCTCAGGCAATCCTGTATACCCAGGAATCATACCACACCCCGTTGGCGCTTGCGCAGTCAAAGCTGCAAAAGTAACAACTGTATTCGATACATCTCCCAAACCAGAAACTGCCGTCGTTGTCATCTGAATATCTTCAATACCATTTTGGCGAAGGCCGGAAACGATACGAGCCGATTCGTTACGCGCCAAGGCCTGAGTATTTCGTGATGATTTAGGATCATAAGACACAGACACCATTAAAGGCCCGTTACCATAGCGTTGGTGATAAACAGCAATCGCACGCAAAGTCTGCTCATCCAGTTTTTTTGTCTCGAACGTATCCGTAAACTGATCTTCGTGAATTTCGAGACGACTTGAGTTAATCCAGCTATCCGATTCAACGGAACAGCCACTCAAAAATCCGCCCGACACACCCGCCAGAACGAAAACACTCGCCATATAAACAGAAATTTTCATTTTTACTCTTCTCCCTGCTTAATCCAGCATATATCCAAAAGCCTGATCGTCATCCGGAATATTTTTAACACGATCACCATAAATTTTACGTATGTTTCTTGAAAACACATTGCTCATTGGTGAATTGATAATTTTTGGAATCTCTTCGACTTCAACATCCACCACTTCAACAGCCTGCTCTTGCGAATAAAGCGCATGGGTCTTACCTTTGTCACCCGGAGTCATGGCAGCCGTTGGCGGAGGTGGAGGAAGCTTTTTACCCACACCTTCAAAAACAGGCTTTGATTGTGATTGATCAGCATAAGGCTGAACCAAATAAGGTGTTACAATCACAACCAACTCAGTTTCCTGACGCTCGAAACTTTTCGAAGAAATAAGATCACCAATAATAGGCGTATCTTTAACCCCGGGAAGACCAGCCATACCTTTGATATTTTCTGATTTCAACAGGCCAGCCATCATCAAAGAACCACCCGAATTAATTTCAACAGTTGTCGAGGCCTTGCGAATATCAAGACCAGGAATCTGAATATCCGATAACGTAATCCCCTGCCCCGGATCAAGCGAAGATACTTCGGTATTTAACTGCAAACTAATCCGGTCATCAGACAGAACCACAGGTTTAAAATTCAAAGAAACCCCGAATTGTTTGTATTCAATAACAATATTGCCATCACGGTCACGCCCGACAGGCACAGGAAATTCACCACCAGCCAAAAACCCTGCTTGCTCACCCGATACAGCCGTCAGATTAGGCTCGGCCAGAACATTCGCCATATTGTCGCGCTCCAAAGCATTGAGCAAAAATTGAATATCACCCAATCCATCCAAAGCAGAATCAAATAACAGGCTGGTAACACCGAACGGATCTTCAGTCAAACCTGTCTGGGTATTCACCGCCATATTACCGCGCAAACGAGTATTGGAATTTCCAGAATTGCTCGTGCTGGTTTCAAGCCCGAATTCTTTCAGAATATCGCGAGACACTTCAAGCATCCGCACACGCAACATCACTTGCTGTTCACCACGAACCGACAGAAGATTTTGAATAATCTCGTCGATCTGCCCCTTCAATTCCTGAACCTCACCCATATGAGCAGAAACCAGACGAGCAACTTTTTGCGCCACGGCAGGCGTAGAAACAGATCCGGTCAATATAGCCTGATCGCCGATCATCCGCACATGAACATCTTTTTCACGAGGGAAAACCTCACCAATCAAAGCCTCGATCGCTTTGGTATCAATCGAAACAGTAACATCAAGTTTAGTGATAACATTCCCGCCGCTATCCAGAACGATAACATTGGTATCCCCCAAACTCGCACCAACGATATAAATCTTATTACTTTGCAAAACAGAAACATCAGCAATTTTGGGGTCAGCCACCATAATGTCAGCAACCGCGCCCGAAATATCAAGAACTTCGGCCTTACCAACCGTCAATTTCATAACATTAGAAGGAGAAGAAAAAACCGGCAATGAAAAACTACTCGCAGTCATGACGAGCACAACAGCCGCCACAGACAGAATCCTGACCCGAGAGGCTAATCTTGTGGATAAACCTGTGAACAACATTTATTTTGCCTTCTTTATAACAAGTTAAAAAGGTTTACGGAGAACCCGCATAAGATAAAAACACAATCTACTGACGAACATTCACATTTTCAATGCTCTGACCGTTATAGACTCGCACAATATTGGAATTTTCGCTAGAGTTCTTTTTCATTTTCCCTATTTCCTTGAGCACAGCACCAACTTCTACATCAGTCGTAAAAGGACGATGCTTGGGATCAATCATCGCATCATCCCCAAGTCCACGAAGAATTAAAGACAGATCTCCCATTTCTCCGGCCAAAGCCAAACGCTCGGCAGCAGACACATTAACTTCTAAAGTAACAGTGCGACCAACCTTGGCTTTATTGGCATCATCCTTGGCTGCATTCTGGTCAATCGCCAAAACCTTCACATTTTCCAAAACTGTTTGTGTGGCATGCTTGCTCACACGATCTGCAATTTCATCCTGCTGACTTCCAGACAAACGAACCTGATATGTCAAAAGAACATCAACCCGATCACCCGGCGAAATAAATCCGCCAACCATCGACTCGGCAGAAACTTTGATCGCCATCGCCCGCATCCCGGGCTCCATAGCTGCAGCCAAAATATTTCCTTTACCCGCCGCCGTCAAAGACGCGAGTGATAAGGGCTCTCCTTCTTCCATACTCCGACGCAACCGCCCCTTGGCCATATCAGTAATCTTTTTATTTTTCTCACGAACCAACGCACCCTGCATAACAGAATCCTCCGGCCAATCCTGCCATTTAAAATTGGTATCAGAAACAACATCACCAACCTTCAAGGACTTGGCAGCAACCAGAACTTCAGCCACTCCATCTTTTTTCGAACTGAAACTAGCTTGAACAACAATAGCCACCAACAACGCGACTAAAAATCCGCCACCCAGCACAATAAGAATGTTTTTGTTCATCTTGTTATCCCGTCATAAGAAAAATTAAATTCAGCTAACAAAAAGGATCAGCTCCCTTAACATCTACCTTGTATGCTTTAACAAAGCCTAAACGTGATTTTCAGAATACAGACTCCCACCGTGAAAAATCAAAATATCCCTGAACAATAAACGCTGCCAACGCACCAAAAGCCAACGCAATTCCATAAGGAACTGAAGGATGCCCGTCTTGTGCTTTGGCAATCCAACTTCCTTCCAACGGAGATTGAACAGGTTTCCATTTTTTAAGAACAAGAGAAATCGCAGCGACAACACCACCTGCCAGAGACATATAAAATAGAAAAGGAATCAATCCTGAAAAACCAACCCATAGAGCAATCACAGACGCAAATTTTGAATCACCCGCCCCAAGTTGCTTTAATGCAAACAAACCAATGGTAATAACAAAAACCAAAAGTCCTGCCCCAATATGTGACATCAAGGATAGAAAGACGATATCCCTCTCACCCAACAGCGACAAACCGCTAAACACCAAAATAAATGCGCCCAGAATAACCACCGAGACAATATTAGGAATACGGAAACCTCGAAAATCGGACAAAGCCGCAAGACCGCACATACCAAGGGTTACAACAAGCCCAAACAAAAATAGAATAAAACCGACCATAAATTTTCTGATGTATAAGATGTAGAATAAGATGAATGAATTGAAAAAAAGAAAAAATAGAAAGAAATATTTATGACAAAAGCCCACCCAACCGGGCGGGCTTCCGCAAAGAGATAAAAATAACTTATATTATAAGGCTTACGAAGGGCCGCTTTCCAAAGTATCACCCATTTCGGTGAACTTGTCGGTCAACTGGCCGCCAAACAGATATACGGCTGTGGCAATTGCAAGTGCAATCCCAGCGGCAATCAACGCATATTCAATCGCAGTCGCGCCATCTTCTTTTGTATTATAAGCTTGAACAAGAGCTATAAGTTTCAGCATGTGTTTTCTCCTTAATTATTGTTTCAGCAAGATTAGTAAAGCTCAACCCTTACATCTCTAGGATAGGTCACAATCGGTTAATAGCGAGTTAACAATACATCAATTTCCATATAAATTACAGATACTTAGCAATAGGGCAACAAAAACAGTGAGCTAACAATTTATGTGAAATTAATATGAAATTTAGATCAAATTTTAGATAAAAAATTCTTCTATAAAAACCTGCATCGCGAAAAGATCTTCGTAATAACAAAACCCTTCAAATTATTAAGTACCTGTCCAGAAAATCGGGCTAATAAGCACCAACCAGAACGCTGCGCAATGTTTTCATTTCTTCCAATGCATGTCCCGTCCCCAGTGCAACACAAGTCAACGGATCATCCGCGACAGTAATCGGCAATCCCGTAGCATGACGCAACAAATGATCGAGATTGGTCAGCAATGCCCCACCCCCCGTCAACACGATGCCCCGTTCGGCAATATCGGATGCCAATTCAGGAGGCGTATTTTCAAGCGCAACTTTCACGCCTTCAATAATCTGACTGATTGGCTCGATCAAGGCTTCGGAAATTTGACGCTCCGTCACCACAACTTCTTTGGGAACGCCGTTAATCAAATCCCGACCTTTAATTTTTAGGATCCGTCCAGGACCTTCGGCAGGAGGCAAAGCAGATCCGATTTCTTTTTTTATCCGCTCGGCAGTTGTTTCTCCAATCAACAAATTATGGACACGACGAATATAGGCAATAATCGCATCATCCATTTTATCACCGGCACATCGCACGGACTTCGCGTAAACAATTCCTCCAAGAGAGATCACAGCAACCTCTGATGTCCCGCCCCCAATATCGACCACCATAGAACCGGATGCTTCGGTAACAGGAAGACCTGCACCGATTGCGGCCGCCATTGGCTCTTCAATCAAATGGACTTCCGATGCGCCTGCGCTTTCGGCAGACTCGATAATCGCACGCTGCTCAACAGTCGTAGAACCAGCAGGAACACAGATTACCATTTTAGGAGAAACAAAAGTCCGACGATTATGAACCTTACGGATAAAATGCTTAATCATCGCTTCGGTCACTTCGAAATCAGCAATCACACCATCACGTAACGGACGAATCGCTTGAATGTTTCCAGGTGTCCGCCCCAGCATCTGCTTGGCCTCGATTCCAACAGCACGAACAGTCTTACGTCCAGCCTCAGTGGAGATAGCAACGACAGAAGGCTCGTTCAAAACAATGCCGCGATCACGAACATAAACCAACGTATTGGCTGTTCCCAGATCAATCGCCATATCGGCAGAAAGCATACTGAAGAGTCGAGCAAACATAAATCCGAGTCCTATTGCATCCTGTTAAGATCATAACAAACTTCCCGCTTGTACTGGCGGGAAGCAGAAAACTCTATAAGATGTACACAAGGTCTAAACAACACGCAACAGGCTATTACACAACACGCTTTGTTTCAGGACAAAGCCGAAACAAAGCACAGAGCCAACCTGCACTTTTCCAGCTTAGCCCTGACGAACTTTAAAGCGTGGGTTCTTCTTGTTAATGACAAACACGCGCCCTTTACGGCGAACAACGCGGCAATTGCGGTCACGGGTTTTGAGTGTCTTGAGTGAATTGACGACTTTCATCGCTAAAATCCTTAATTTAGTCTTCTTTTGGAGACCGGACACTACAATCTTGCCGCCCACCCTGTCAAGCACATTCAAACACATTGACCCCATAATTTTAAAGATTTTTTATTTTCACATAGACTTTTACAATATAAAGAGATCATGTTAACCCTTCACTAAGTCCTTTCAGGCACACTGAGCATGGAACACCTCCTTCAAAAAGATAAATTATCAAATAAGAACAATGACTTCAAAAGAAACGACACCATCTCCACCAACAACTCCTCCGGAAGAAATTCCGGATCGTGAATTGGCATTTGAATTTCAGCAAGCCATGCTGGATCATAATTTATCACTCTATTTTCAGCCCATCATTCACTTAAAAACCGGTTTGGTTGCCGGATTTGAAACCCTGATGAGATGGAATCATCCTGAGCGCGGCTTTATTTCGCCCGGAATTTTCATCCCCGTTGCCGAACGGACAGGCATGATCGTTGAAGCTAGTAAATGGGCATTAAAAGAAGCGATTCGAGCCTTAAAACGTCTTGAAAGCCATGTCGGACATAATGAATTCATCTATATGAGCGTAAATTTCAGCCCCAGCGATCTGGCAGATGAGAGCTTTTTGGATGAAATGTACAACGTCATCAGTGCCAGCGATGTCAGACCAACACAGGTTCAACTCGAAATCACCGGAGAACTGCTAAAAGACCAGAGAGAAAACGCCAAGACCATCCTTGATCTTTGCCGTAAAACCGGCCTAAAAATCGCAATCGATGATTATGGCCTAGGCGATCCGGATGTTTTTTTCAAATACATGGATGATTTTCCCATCAGCACTGTAAAAATCGACCATTTGGTTACCAAAGACCTCCTATCCGTCAAAGAAGCTGAAATATTAGTCAATAAAATAATTTCCGAAGCCAAAGCACGCAATATCGAGGTCATCGCAGAAGGGGTCGAAACAAAAGAAGAAGCTCTCAAACTGCGCGAACTCGGCTGCCGTTATGGGCAAGGTTACTATTTTACAAAAGCCCTTCCCGAACGCGAATTAACCACATTACTGTTGCAAATCAGCGCATTTAACGAATTGTTGAAATAAAAACCCTCCTCGTTATAAAAAATATTGACATATAACTAACAAAACGCTACTCCAAAATTAACCATAATTAAGGAGTTATCAATGCGCCAAGGTATCATCATCACAACCGATCCAAGTGAATTATCAAAAATTACCTAAAATAATGTTCAAGGCATTATTCTGAAAGGCCATTTTGCAAATCAAGTTAATCCCCTTGGTCGCTACACATCCGAAGACAAAGCCAGAGACCTTTGCCACGCAATTCAAGAAGCTCAATTTCACGTTCATAATTCCGATGCAATAACAAGGAATCTTAAACGTCTGACTGATAGCAGAGATAAAAAACTTTCCGCTTTTGCTGCGATAGCCGTTGATCTAAAAACAAGATTCGAAGCTGTGGCACAACAATTTGCAGACCAGCACAACATAGCTGGATACAGAATAACGTTGAATCCAACCATCCTTAGTAGAAGACGCTCATACGAGCAACCTGGCTGGGATAGAATATCACTCCTGAGTTCTTATGTTAAAACGCGATCCTCTCGTTTACTTCTCGGTGATGACCTATGGGAAAATGGCGATATGGTTTTATTCAAAGGCTGGGCGACAACAAGACAGGCCAATAATGACGCAGATGACCTGCTTAGATATTCCAATACACTTGAGGGGGCGATAGATAAAACAGGGATCGGATTATCTATTTCCATGACACCCGATTTTTCTAAAAAGTATACTTAAAAACTTCCCTCCTTTGATCCTGTTGATAAAGTACGGAATGCCACCCAAACAGGGGTTTTAAAATCCGTTGTAATAAGGCAAACTACCCGTCTCAAAAACAATACGAGACGAGGACAAAAGAACATGGCTTTGAAAATTGCCGTATTGAAGGAAACTGCCGAGTACGAAGCACGCGTTGCGACCACACCGGAAACCGTCAAAAAATTAATCGCCAAAGGATTTGAAATTTATGTTGTAAGCGGAGCAGGACTTCCCGCGTCCTACATTGACTCAGAATTCGAAGCCGCAGGTGCAACTTTATCCGCCGACAATGACAAAGCCGCAAAAGATGCCGACATAGTTTTATGTGTGCAGTCTCCGGCGACATTGCCGAAGATGAAAAAAGATGCCTTGCTGATCGGCATGCTATCTCCTTATGGCGACACGCAAAGAATAAGCGCTTACGCCCAAGCTCAAATCACAGCCCTGTCCATGGAATTGGTTCCGCGCATTACCCGCGCCCAAGCAATGGATGTCCTATCATCCCAATCCAACCTCGCAGGCTATAAAGCAGTACTGGATGCCGCAACATATTACACCCGCGCATTCCCGATGATGATGACCGCCGCCGGAACAATTGCTCCGGCTCGCGTCTTTGTGATGGGTGCAGGCGTTGCTGGCCTTCAAGCCATTGCAACCGCCAAACGTTTGGGCGCGATTGTCTCTGCGACAGACGTTCGCCCAGCAGCCAAAGAACAAGTCCAATCGCTTGGTGCAAGTTTTGTCATGGTAGAAAGTGACGAAATGAAACAAGCTGAAACCGCAGGCGGTTACGCCAAAGAAATGTCCGATGACTTTAAACGCAAACAAGCAACTTTGGTTGCAGAAACAATCGTCAAACAAGACATTGTGATTACAACCGCACTGATCCCCGGACGCCCTGCCCCTGTTCTGGTAACAGAAGATATGGTCAAGTCGATGAAAGCAGGATCAATCATCATTGATCTTGCAGTCGAACAAGGCGGCAACTGCACTCTTTCAAAACCTGGAGAAATAGTAGACGTCAATGGCGTGAAAATTATTGGCTTCCACAATATGCCCTCACGTATTGCAACAGATGCCTCCGCCCTTTACTCAAGAAACCTCCTGAACTTTTTGGGAATTCTCGTCGACAAAGACGGGGCTCTGGCACTCGACATGGAAGACGATATTGTCAAAGCAACAACCCTGACCAAAGACGGTCAAATCATTCACCCGAACTTTCAATAAAGATCAACGAGGTAAAAAATTATGGCAGATCCACAAACAGAAATTGCCGATCAAGCCCATCAGGTCTCAAGCCTTGCGCAACAACTCTCCGCGCAAGCAGACCGTCTGGCCAATGACGTTACATCATTCAGCTTCGCAACCGGACATAACGCTGATTTTTTGACCATGGGCTTGACCATTTTTGTTTTGGCCTGCTTCGTCGGATACTATGTTGTCTGGCGCGTAACTCCTGCCTTGCATTCACCACTTATGGCAATCACAAATGCCATTTCATCGGTTATTATTGTCGGCGCCCTCATTGCAGCAGGCCCCGCCGAAACCAGCTTTTCAAAAATAGTCGGCTTTCTCGGCGTTGTTCTGGTATCGATCAATATCTTCGGTGGCTTTATCGTCACCCGTCGCATGCTGCACATGTTTAAAAAGAAATCATAGGATTGGAACGTAAGTATTATGGCTGAATTTTCATCACTCCTTTATCTTGTATCATCGATCCTGTTTATCTTGTCGCTGCGCGGATTGTCCCATCCGGAAACAGCCCGTCAAGGATTGAATTTTGGCATGGCCGGCATGGGGCTTGCCATTGCAACAACCCTTGCCTCTCCGGAAGTCCAATCCTATGGCCTGATTATAGCAGGGATCATTATTGGTGGAACAATCGGCTCTATCACGGCCGTTAAAATCCAGATGACCGCCCTTCCACAACTGGTGGCAGCCTTCCACTCTTTGGTCGGTCTGGCAGCCGTCTGCGTGGCCGTTGCCGCTTTCCACAACCCCGAAGCATACAATATCGGATCGCCTGGCAATATCCACATGTCGTCCCTGATTGAAATGTCATTGGGTGTTGCGATCGGTGCTATCACTTTTACAGGATCAATTATTGCATGGGGGAAATTGCAAGGAGTGATCTCTGGTAAACCCCTGACCTTTTCCGGCCAGCATATCATCAATGCTATTCTGGCATTATCTCTGATCGCATTGATTGTGATGATTTGCATCTCTGAAAGCACATCCCTGTTCTGGATGATTATTCTATTCTCTCTTATCCTCGGAATTTTGTTGATTGTTCCGATCGGCGGAGCAGATATGCCAGTGATTGTCTCAATGCTGAATTCCTATTCCGGTTGGGCAGCCGCAGGCATCGGCTTTACACTACAGAACCCGTTGCTGATTATCACCGGAGCATTGGTCGGAGCATCAGGAGCCATTCTGTCTTACATCATGTGTAAAGGCATGAACCGGTCGTTCCTAAGTGTCATTTTAGGGGGATTTGGCGCAGAAAGCGGAGCAACCACCATCACAAATTCATCAGACAAAGCCGCAAAAATCGGATCAGCCGAAGACGCAGCCTTTATCATGAAAAATGCAGCCAAAGTGATTATCGTCCCCGGATACGGCATGGCCGTTGCGCAAGCTCAACACGTTTTGCGTGAAATGGGCGACACGCTCAAAGCCCATGGCGTCGAAGTCAAATACGCGATCCATCCGGTTGCAGGCCGCATGCCCGGACACATGAATGTCCTTCTGGCCGAAGCCAACGTCCCGTATGACGAAGTCTTCGAACTTGAAGACATCAACCGCGACTTTGCTCAAGCCGACGTCGCCTACGTAATTGGCGCAAACGATATTACCAACCCAGCCGCCAGAACAGACCCGTCTTCACCAATCTACGGCATGCCGATTCTGGATGTTGAACGCGCTAAAACTGTTCTCTTTGTGAAAAGGTCAATGGGGGCAGGCTATGCGGGAGTCGACAACCCGCTATTCTTTGCCGACAACACACTGATGCTCTTGGGTGACGCGAAAAAAATGACCGAAGAAATCGTCAAAGCCATGGAAGCTTAACTTCCTTATAAAGGACGGGATTCCTGTGTCGCCTGATGAAGATTGGTCTTCGCTATTTTCAACCACAAAGCATCACTGAAACCAAAAACATCTTTCTGATAGTAATCCCATACAGCAGCGGCTGCAGAAAGAACGGAAACTGCAGCAAAAGAAGCCTTAAGAGTTGGAGACGGAACCACAACCGCCGCAAATGCACTCACCGCAGAAACAACTGACCGCACGCGGGGGAAAATCTCACGACGCACATGTTTATAATGCCTCTGGGCATCCTCAACACGGCTTTTTGCAGCAACACTTGAAGCATCCATCTTACACCTCATTATTTTCTTTTTCATAAGTTAAAACAGGGATAGCCCAACGAGCCATCCCTGTCAATAAATTGATGTATAAAATGGAAAACCGATTAACCGATAATTTCAGTTCCGCTAAAAAAGTAAGCAATCTCAATAGCCGCGTTTTCGAGGCTATCTGATCCATGAACCGAATTTGCTTCGATACTCTCTGCAAAATCCTTGCGGATTGTACCGGCAGCGGCATCATTCGGGTTGGTAGCACCCATGATTTCACGGTTCTTGAGAACGGCATTCTCACCTTCCAGAACCTGAACAACAACAGGGCCGGAAATCATAAAACTGACCAATTCGCCATAAAAAGGCCGAGCGGCATGAACTTCATAGAATTTCTTGGCTTGGGTTTCTGTCATTTGAATGCGTTTTTGGGCAACAATGCGCAAACCATTTTCTTCAAGGCGGGCGTTAATCGCACCAGTCAGATTACGTTTGGTTGCATCAGGTTTAATGATCGAAAAAGTACGCTCGATAGCCATAATATATTCCCTCTTTCCTCGTCGTGTTCAGGGTCAAATTCGTTGCCCTGCTTATAGGGATTTGGACACCAAAAAACAAGTCAAAATCTTGATATGCGATTTCAATATGTCTTACATGCTCAAAATACACATAATTCTCCCCCTAAATCTAAAAATTAAGAAAATTTAAAGTTTAACTTTACTTTTTAATTGACATATAAACGAAACACAACGTATCAATTCAAATGGAAAACAAAAATGCTAAAAACATGGGAGAATGAAAAGTTAGCGCAAATGAAAAAATCAAAAGATTTATCACTAAGCTTTCAAACTGTTACGCTAACCCCTCCCAATATTCCTTGGGAATCTAAGTGGGATACGGACACACAACCTGTATCAAAATCGATTGAAGATCATACGAGAACGGCAAGGCAGCTTAGAGCCGAATTTCTCACCATAGCAAAAAAATTATTAACCTTGGCACCTTTTGCAATATTGAAAGACGATCAAGGACAACAATATACATTACTAAGCATCGACACTTTGATTGAATATCTGGAAGACCATCCGGATGATAACCGCTTTTTGAAAGATGTCAGCTCTTCACGCAGAAAACTAGTCGATCCAACGGTAAATCAAAACCCAAATAGGATTCTGGATTATTTAAGATTTCAAATTTTAATCAATACGCCACAAGAAGCAGCAACCCTTCGAAATGCCTTGCTCTGCGAAGAACCAATAGCAGGAATAACTGTAACTTCCTATAAAGACCAACTCCGCAGGCCATGCGAAGAAGGAGGGCATGCCGCCCTCAAATGTCACATAAAAGTTGGAGATATGCTGGCAGAATTACAAATCTCTATTAAAGGTCTTGAAGAAGAAGAGTTCCCAAAACTCTTGAGAAGAATGGAACGCGAGATCAGAGCGGCCAGTATAAAATCCAGCACGTCTTATTTAGGGAGAGTTTTTAAAGTAGCAACACAATGCCAAGAGATCGCGGATAGCCTCCAAGCACGCAGAAGATTTGTAAATTATGCCCTCCTTAACCAACTGGGTTTTTGGAGCATGTTCGACAACAATATTAATCCTGAAAAAATTATGTCGCAAGCCCAACAACAATTTGAAAATCTGTCCACAAACGCAAAAGGAATTTGGTCTAAATTAAACAGTTGCAAAAAGGTTATAGACGGCATGCGCGGATTCTTTCATTAAGGGCGGATTATCCGATCATCTTCTCGATCAATAAAACAGCATCATTGGCAGCATCTGCATTTGTTCCGCCCGCTTGAGCCATATCAGGACGTCCGCCGCCGCCTTTGCCGCCCATGGCTTCTGCGCCTGCACGAACCAGATCAACCGCACTGATTTTGGACGTCAGATCATCAGTCACAGCAACAACGATCGAAACTTTGCCCTCGAAACTAGCAATCAAAGTTACAACACCTGATCCGATTTGCGTTTTAAAATCATCCGCCATCAATTTTAAATCTTTTGCCGGAACATCGTCCAGAATACGCGAAATAAATTTAACTCCACCAATCTCTTTGGCTTGCGGAGCAGAATCATTTGCCCCACCACCCGTTGCCATTTTTCGGCGCAAATTGGTCAATTCTTGCTCAAGCTTTTTCTTTTCATCCAACAAAGCTTTTACACGATCAACCACATCCGGCGCATTGGCTTTCAACACCCCTGCCGTTTCCATCAAACGATGTTCCTGTTCTTCCAGATAAGCCAAAGCCGTCGCACCCGCCACAGCCTCAACACGACGAATACCAGACCCAACAGCCGATTCCGTTACAATTTTGAACAATCCGATCTCGCCTGTACGACTCACATGCGTTCCGCCGCATAACTCGACCGAAAAAGGAATCTTGCCGTTATTATCAGGTCGTCCCATCGAAACCACTCGAACTTCCGTATCGTATTTTTCACCGAATAATGCCCGCGCACCGGATTTTTGAGCCTCTTCCAGATCCATCAACTTGGTCACAACTGGCGTATCCGCCCATATTTCACGATTAACCATTCGCTCGACAGTTTGAATTTGATCCATCGTCATCGCCACAGGATGGGACACGTCAAAACGCGTCCGATCAGATGTTTGCAACGACCCTTTTTGCGCGACATGATCGCCCAAAGTTTGACGCAAAGCTTCATGCAACAAATGCGTGACCGAGTGATGAACACGAATATCGGAACGCCGCGCATGATCGACAATGGCTTCAACCCCTTGCCCAACTTTGAAACTTCCCGAACAAACGCGCCCAACATGAACATGCAGCTTTCCAAGTTTCTTGGCTGTATTTTCAACCGCAAAATTCGACGAATCCCCAATCAGAGTGCCGGTATCCCCAATTTGCCCACCCGATTCCGCATAAAACGGAGTCTGGTTTAAAACAATTTGGACTTCATCCCCTGTTTGAGCTTGATCGACCAACACACCATTTTTAACAATCGCCACAATTTCTGCTTCGGACAATTCTTTATCATAGCCCAAAAATTCTGTAGCTCCCTTGGACTCCGCCAACTCATACCAAACCGTTTCAGTTGCAACATCACCAGACCCTGCCCAAGCTTTGCGCGCTTCGGCTTTCTGGCGATCCATACACACATTGAACCCTTTGGTATCAACGCCAATATTCCGTTCTTTCAAAGCATCCTGAGTCAAATCAAGTGGAAAGCCATAAGTATCATAAAGTTTAAAAGCGACATCACCAGCCAAAGTCTGACCATTACCCAATGATGAACATTCATCATCCAGCAATTTCAAACCACGATCCAATGTCTGCTTGAATTTTGTTTCTTCCATCCGCAGTGTCTCGGAAATCAAAGCTTGTGCACGGTATAACTCAGGATAAGCTTCTCCCATAGTCGACTGCAAAGTCGGAAATAATTGAACCAACAATGGATCTTTAGCACCCAACAAATGGGCATGCCGCATGCCACGACGCATAATCCGACGCAGCACATAACCGCGCCCTTCATTGGACGGCATCACACCATCGGCAATTAAAAACGCAGCCGCCCGCAAATGGTCGGCAATCACACGATGGGATGCCACCATATCTCCACTGGCAGAAACACCTGTCAAATCAGACGAATGTTTGATGATCGACTGGAACAGATCAATATCATAGTTATTGTGTTTCCCCTGCAAAACAGCAGCAACACGCTCCAACCCCATTCCTGTATCAATCGATGGCTTCGGCAATGGAATACGTGTTCCGTCAGCAAGTTGCTCATACTGCATAAACACCAGATTCCAAATTTCAATGAAACGATCACCATCAGCCTCGGCAGACCCCGGAAGCCCTCCCCAAATTTTATCGCCATGGTCATAAAAAATCTCGGAACAAGGCCCACAAGGCCCTGTATCACCCATCATCCAGAAATTATCCATTGTATCGATGCGAATAATTTTACTATCGGAAAACCCTGTTACTTTCTTCCAAATATTGGCCGCCTCATCATCATCATGATAAACCGTCACACATAATTTTTCAGGAGAAAACCCCAAAACCTTGGTCACAACATCCCACGCAAACGGAATAGCGTCACTCTTGAAATAATCACCAAACGAAAAATTACCCATCATCTCAAAGAAAGTATGGTGACGTGCCGTATAGCCGACATTATCAAGGTCATTATGCTTGCCCCCTGCACGAACAGATTTCTGTGCAGTCGTCGCGCGTGTATAAGGACGCGTTTCTTTTCCGGTAAAAATATCCTTGAATTGAACCATACCCGAATTCACAAACATCAAGGTCGGATCATTATGCGGGATCAACGAACTGGACGGCACAACTTCATGCCCCTGTCCGGCAAAGTAATTCAAAAATTCGGAACGAACATCCTTAACAGTCTTCATCTTGTCTCTCTTATGGCTAGGAGAAGCAGATTAGACGAAAATTGTTTATTTTTCAAAGGATTTTAAGAATTTTAAAGAACTTTCACAGTGCCTACAAACCCTGAGGTTTGCAATGACCACAGCCGCGCATACAACCCGCCTTGTGCCAAAAGTTCATCATGCGTACCGGATTCAACGATTTTCCCTTGATCCATAACAATCAACCGATCCATACTTTGCAAAGTCGAAAGACGATGGGCAATGGCCAGAACCGTTCGCCCAAGCATAACAGTTTTGAGGCTCTCCTCGATTAATTTCTCGGACTGAGAATCCAGAGCCGATGTCGCCTCATCCAAAATCAAAATCAGAGCATTTTTAAGAATAGCCCGAGCCAAAGCAATCCGTTGCCGCTGCCCGCCTGAAAGTTTAACTCCACGTTCACCAACTTCGGCATTGTATCCGGTGCGGCCATCCTTATCGACCAATCCGACAATAAATTCATCGGCATGTGCTAATTTTGCGGCCCTCACAACATCATCAAGAGAGGTATTCTCGGAACCAAACCGTATGTTTTCAAGAATAGAGCGATGCAATAATTCTGAAGATTGAGGAATAACACCAATATTTTCACGCAAACTATCTTGCGTCACATTTGAAATATCCTGACCGGAAATCATGATATTTCCTGATTCCAAATCATAAAGGCGCAAAATCAACTGCACCAACGTCGATTTACCAGCTCCACTCGGCCCAACAAACCCGACTTTTTCTCCGGCTTTAATTTTCAACGACAACCCGTTAAACACAGGGCGCGACGGATAAGAAAAAACAAGATCAGAAATAGAAATATCCGGAGTCCCAACCCGCAACACTGGCGCATCCGGCTTATCCATCACCTCGAAATTCTGGACAATCGTGTCAATACTATTCCGTATTTCTTCCAATAATTGGATGAACTCCATTAAGAGCTGTGTCAGCCACCAACTAGTGGCGGTAATGACAACACCGAATGTCAAAACCATAACGATATCTGATATAACCACACTACCATCTCGGTATCTTAAAATTACAAGAAACAACAAACCTATCTGGAATAAAGCATTGCAAATATGCTGAAAGCTTTCTTGCCTCCACACCAGTTTATTTTTCGTCTGCGCTGTCAATCCAGCCTGACGTAAATTTCCACGTAACAAAATATCTTCTTGTTTCCGACGTGCAAAAACTTTGACCAAAAACATATTCGACAAACAATCAATATATCGCCCACGAACAACATTCATATCTTCAACTGCCGTATAACTTGCAGCACCTATATAACGCACAGACCACCAAACAACCCATGCTGATCCTGCGACATAAGCCGACAACAAAAGAACAAAATCTGCCCCCAAAAATGCATAAAAAAACAGCGCCATAACAATTTGTAACAAACAATATTGCAGATGCCCTAAATTAAAGATGATTAGACGTATAGAATCCGGCATTTCCATCACTTTTCCCGCCAAACTCCCGACATAATCATCCTGAAAATAACGATAGGAATGCCCGAACATATACTGCCCTAATTGACGACGGATCATCATCACAAACGGCATCATATAATGAGCCGCCAAATACCCTATAAAAGAGAAGAGGAAACGCGCCCCGATCTGAACAAAAACGATATAGCCAAAACAAACAGATATAAACGGCCACAAAGGAAATTCTATGTCCAAAACAGACTTTGCTAATTGAGAAGTTATCTGCCCGAAAAACCATGGCTCCAAAGCCAGACATATATTGGCCAACATTCCACAGAAAAAGAAAACAAAAACCGGAATTTTCACTTGCCTAACAAAAAACCAGATAAACGCCCATAATGTAGATGGTAACTTAACGCCACAAGGCAATTCGCGATCAACCAGCTCAAGGCCAGGAAATATTTTTCTATATAAAAAAGCACCAATCATAGGTTATACATACAATATGACGACAAACATTCCAAATTCATTTGCACTCCGCTTGGCAGATACCGCAGCCCAAATTTCCCTGAAATATTTCGGTACACCGCTGGATATTATCAGCAAACAAGATGACACCCCCGTCACCAAAGCCGATCGCGAAATCGAGCAGACCTTACGCGACATCATCGAACAAGAACGCCCTGAAGACGGGATATTGGGCGAAGAATTTGGCATCAAGGAAACAAAAAACGGGCTGACATGGGTCATTGACCCGATTGACGGCACGAAATCCTTTACCATTGCCCGCCCGACTTTCGGGACATTAATTGGCCTATGCCAAAATCAAACACCAGTTCTCGGCATCATCGACCAGCCTATTCTAAAACATCGCTGGATCGGACAAACTGGCCACCAGAGTACCTTCAATGAAAAACTTGTATCTTGCCGCCCCTGCCCGAACTTGAAACAGGCTATATTCGGCACAGGATCAGCCACCCAGATTTCCGATGACGACCCCACACGTTTTGCTCGTATCGAACAGGCATGCCGTTACACGGTTTTTCAAGGAGATTGTTATTTCTACGGCCTGATGGCCAACGGATTTATCGACACAATTGTCGAAAATCACTTGGGGATTTACGACTTTATTGCCCTCGTCCCCATCATCGAAGGCGCAGGGGGAAAAATCACCGACTGGTCTGGAAACAATAAAACATTAGAAGGCGACCCGACCTTACTGGCTTGCGGTGATCCAACACTTCACGAAAAAATTCTAAAGCTGATTTAAAACGCTATTGGCCGGAGGCCATCGCAACAACATTGTTTCCGATTGTCCTAGCCATCCGAAAGTAATTCGGCTTATCCAAAGAAGCAACCGCCTCCAAAGACGGAATATCCTGTCCCATCCGCGTTCTATAAATCCAGTAATTCACCATCACCCGCTCCACAAAAGCCCGAGTTTCAGCAGACGGAATACTCTCGATAAACAATAAAGGGTCATCAATATGTTTAAGCTGTTTCTTCCAACGGGATAAATTGCCAGGCCCTGCATTATACGCCACAGCCATTTTGAACAAATCATTATTGACCACAGGATCACGTAACAACTGCTCGACATATTTCTGCCCGATCTCGATGTTTTCGTTGGGATCGGTTAAAGACACATTGTCGGTTTTGGCAACATATTTCGCAGTAGACGGCAAAAGCTGCATCAATCCGGTTGCCCCCATGTCACTGGTCGCATGCGGATTAAAACGGGACTCTTGACGGATCAAAGCATGAACGATGGCTTTATCAACCAGATAGCCCGCTTTAGGTTTCCACGGGCTTTCAGGATACAAAGCCAAATCATAAAAACGTCCATCCTTGGCTTTGGTCTTCCGCGCCAGATACAAAATCAAGGCAGGAACCTGACATTCAATCGCATAAGCGAGAATATATTCCCGTTTTTCTGGAGAAGACAACCATCCGCTTTTAGAAAGCTTATCAATCGCATTCGACATACGACCGGAACGAGCCGAACGAAAAGCATCCTGAACTTCGGAAGACTCTTCTAGCTCATCCTTAACGCCGTAAGCCAAAACTGGCAAATCCCAATTAAAATCATAATGACGCCCTAACGCCCGCAACGCCACCATTCCATAAAAAGTGCGGGGATGTTTTGCGGCTTTTTCCTGCCATGTCTGAACGTCATCATAACGTCCGGCACGAAACGATGCACGGGATGCCCAAAAAGCACCGCCAGAAACCAACCACGGAGATGCAACATGTGATTTTGCTGTCAACGCAAACATATCGGCAGAACGACCAAAATCACCCTTCCGCCACGCAGCTTGCCCAGCCACCCATCCGGCCAAGGGAACCATCTTGCCCGATCGTTGAACAACTTGTTCGGCGACCTCAGCCGCACGGGAAATTTTGCCTTCAATCAAATAGGATTGAGCAATTTGGGCTTTAATACGATCAAATTCGGAATTTTTCAGCTTCAAGGCAATAGGATCTTTACCCAACACCTTCAAAGCATAAGTCGGACGACCCTGACGCAGATGATCACGGATCATTTTTGTTACCAAATGATAACCGGCAGACAACTTCACATCCGCCGAATAATCCTCCGGCAGGGTGATTTCAATCTGGGAAGTGGACGTTTCTGTCGCTGCTTCTAATGATCTCCCCGTATTTTCGTCACGGGTCAGATCCAGCTTCAGTGACTGGGTCAAAGTTCCCAATGTCGCTGAGCCTACTCCGGCAGCTTCACACACCACACCGCTCATCAAGCACACGATAGCCAAAGCCAAACGTATGCCGCGTTTTTTGTTGTCGTTGTGCATAGCGGAAAGAGATTTACCAATCTCCTCAACTAATGTCCAGAAAAAAACAAAGCCCAACAAATGAAACCTTGTCACACCCCAAGCTAAGTTGCTGAATTACAAAATAAATATAAGGAAAAGATAATAGGTAAATCTGTGAATATTAACCTGTTTATTCGATCAAACCGCCCCTTTACTTCTCATCAGGACATTGACACCATCAATATTGAAACAGACAACTATAACATACAATAAATAACTTTGAATGACAGTAACAAATACTTAATGGATAGAAACTATACTGTATAGTCAAAGCAAATAACTTTGTGACAAGAAACCAGCAACAACGCGTAGGAAAACACCATGAAGAAAGCAGTGACGAAATCACAAAGTGATTTGGAAAGACTATATTAACCAAGCTTTTGTTGCAAAGCTTGTAGATCTTCCCACGACTCGCGTTTTTTGGCAGGGCTTTTCAAAAGGAAAGAAGGGGGATAGCTCACCAGACAAGGAATGGATTTATACTCGAACCACTGACCACGCAATTTAGTCATACTCTCGTTCACACCCAACAAAGCTTTGGCGGGAACACTGCCCATCAATAAAATAAATTCGGGAGCAACCAACTCAATATGCTTTTCAAGAAACGGTAAGGATAACGCAATCTCAGCAACGCTCGGACTACGATTACCCGGAGGCCGCCAATTTAAAACCTGTGTAAGATAAACCGCCTGTGCCACTTCAACAGAAGAACGGGACAAACCAATAGCCCCCATCATTTTATCCAAAAGCTGTCCAGCCTCACCGGAAAATGCCCGACCAATCTTGTCGTCTTCCGCATCGGGGACTTCTCCGATTACCATCAACCGTGCAGCCGGATTGCCATCCCCGAACACCATGTTGGTCGCAGTTTTACGAATAGCAAAACCATTAAACTGCATCACCACTTCACGCAAAACCTCAAGACTGGTTACACCCGCCACCAAAGCCGAAATCGACTCTTTGGCTTCAGCCGCCCCCAAAGGATCGCGAACACGGTGAGTATCTCCCACCGCCACGGCAGAAAGGGGAGCATTTTCAACAATACGAAGCTCCTTCTCTGCCAAACGATTCTGGGTATCAGGCAAGATAGCCTCATCCCACCCAATATCTACGTACCACTGCAACGCACTGGCTATATCGTGAGATGTAAATCTGGAACTACTCATAAAGAAGGTCACTCTTTCGGGCTTATTCTGGTTTTATTTATTCTGCCTTTACTTTATATATAGAAGAGAGCGCCACGCAACAACAACACCGCCCCCATCCACACGTTAAACCCGAAACACCCAAGATTTTACAATGACCAACACGCCTGACATCCACACACAAACCCGCACAGACCGCGACAGCATGACTTATGATGTTGTCATCGTTGGCGGCGGCCCTGCAGGCTTAGCCTGCGCCATTCGGCTAAAACAGATCAATACTGATATAAGCGTTTGCATTCTGGAAAAAGGATCGGAAATCGGTGCTCACCTTTTGTCCGGTGCTGTTTTCGAACCCCGCTCACTCAACGAGCTTATCCCTGACTGGAAAGAAAAGGGCGCACCCCTCACCTGCGTCGCTACATCCGATGAATTTTTGTTTCTAACCGAAACATCCCACATCAAATTGCCCAACCCACCCCAAATGCATAACACAGGAAACTATATCATCTCCTTGGGGGCTTTGGGCAAATGGCTGGCATCTCAAGCCGAGGAATTAGGGGTAGAAATTTATCCGGGTTTCGCCGCAAGCGAAATCTTGTACCACGAAGACGGCACAGTAAAAGGCATCGCCACAGGGGATGTGGGTATCAATAAGGCCGGAGAAAAAACCGCAGCTTATCAATCCGGCATGGAAATCCACGCCAAACAAACTGTCCTCGCCGAAGGCTGCCACGGCTCACTCACCAAACACCTTATTCAAAAATTTGATTTAAGAAAAAATACAGATCCCCAAACCTATGGTTTGGGCATCAAAGAAATTTGGGAAATCAAACCGGAAAACCACCGCCAAGGCCATATTGTTCATACGCTGGGCTGGCCACTTGACCCAAAAACCTATGGCGGATCATGGCTCTACCACATGGAAAACAATTTGGTGTCCATCGGCTATGTCGTAGGGCTGGACTACCAAAACCCCTATCTTTCTCCCTTCGAGGAAATGCAACGTCATAAAACCCACCCTTATTTAAAAACCTTGATCGAAGGAGGGAAACGAATTTCCTACGGCGCACGAGCTTTGGTTGAAGGCGGCTTGAACTCGCTCCCGCGCCTGACTTTCCCGGGAGGCTTGCTCATCGGCGATAGCGCAGGCTTTCTGAATGTCGCAAAAATCAAAGGCAACCACGCCGCCATCAAATCGGGAATGTTAGCGGCAGAAGCTCTGGCACAACAACTCGATACAAAAGAATGCACAACCTACCCTGAATTATTCCGCAAAAGCTGGCTTTACACAGAATTATATAAAGTCCGCAACATCCGCGCAGGGTTTCATTGGGGACGATGGCTTGGCTTGGCTCATGCGGCCTTCCAAACTCTCGGTGGATGGCGACTTCCCTACACTTTGTCCAACCACAAAGACTATGCCCAACTTGAAAAAGCGGATCAAAGCCTCCCGATTTCATATCCTAAACCGGATGGCAAACTCACCTTTGACCGCCTGTCTTCAGTTTTTTTGTCCAACACCAACCATGAAGAAGACCAACCATGCCACTTAAAACTTAAAGACCCGACAATTCCAATCAAAACCAATCTGCCCCAATGGGCGGAACCCGCTCAACGTTACTGCCCTGCAGGAGTTTATGAAATTGTCGAAGAAGGCGGACAAAAAACATTCCGCATCAATGCCCAGAACTGCATTCATTGCAAAACCTGTGACATCAAAGACCCATCACAAAATATCGACTGGACTCCTCCTCAAGGTGGTGGGGGCCCCAATTATACGGGAATGTAGAAGATAAAATCCCTAGACCATTCCCGATGCAACCCTATATAATACAGACGGCTTACATAACATGGATAGACCAATGACAAACATCACTTTGCGCTCTCTGCTTTTACTGACATCGGCCATCACCTTACTTGGATGTGACGATCAAGGTGGGGATAATGCCGATGTTCAAACCAACGAAGCCTATCCAACCATCATCGGATATTATACCCCGAGCACCCAACCGACTAAAAAAACGTTATCTGGCAGCTACCTCGCCGGACAACACGCCCAAATGAATCATGATTGGGAAAAAGCCAGCGAATATTTTGAAGACATTCTGACTCATAATCCAGACGATCGAGAAATTGAAAACCGCGTCATGGCATTGTCATTAGGTTCGGGGAATTACGACCGATCAATCTCCATGTCCAAAAAAATTGTAATTAACCAAAAAGACGAACCCCTTGCCCAGTTAATCGTTGCCCTTGATGAATTCAAGAAAGGCCAATACAAAGAAGCCGAAACCCGCATCCTGAAAGTCAAACAAGACGGTCTTGGATCTGCGATCATGCCCCTGATCCGCGCATGGTGCGAAGCCGGACAAGGAAAAACAGACATAAATACCCTAAAAGATTCCCCATCATTTTTGTATCAATCAGTTTTGATTGCAGATTACACAGGGGATACCGAAGCCATAAAAAAATTGGCGCAAACCTATAACTTCACCAGAACACCAACCCCTATTTCCGGCCTTGTAGAAATCGCCGATGTTTTCGCCAAACATGGAGAAATAACCGAAGCCAAAGAAATTTATTCGGCACTTAGAAACGCCATCCCCGATCAAACCGGAGACATAGGCGTTAAATTAAAAAAGATTGCGGAAGAAAAACCCATAGAAACTCCGAAGGTAACACCACAAGAAGGCTTGGCACGAGCCCTACTCGACACAGCCCGACTACTGGCAAACGGCTACGAAGAATCTGCTGTTCTCTTCACACATATGTCACGTTTTCTTGACCCACAACGACCTGACACACTGGAACTTCTGGCACAATTTTCAGCCGGCAACCACCGCTATCAGACCGCAATCAATTACCTTTCTAAAATCGATCCAAACAATTCGGAATCGCAATCACCCGAAACCATAAGCCGCCAGATTGCCTTACTGCTGGAATTGGACAATCAAAAAGACGAAGCCATCCGCGTCCTAAAAGACCTCGTCGACAAAAACAATAATGTCGACGCCCAAATCCAGATCGGAGATATTTACCGTCAAGATGAAAAATACAAAGATGCGCTGACTGCATATAACAAAGCAGCCTCGATGCTCGGTGATAAGATTCCTCAAGAACATTGGCAACTTTTATTCTCGCGCGGCATCGCAAATGAACGCCTGTCCAACTGGGATCAAGCTGAAAAAGACCTCTCGACAGCGTTACTATACGAACCAGACCAGCCATATATCCTCAACTATCTTGGTTATACGTGGGCTGACCAAGGGCGCAATCTGGACAAAGCCATAGAAATGATTGAAAAAGCAGCACGCCTGAAACCCGATGACGGGTCAATCATAGACTCTCTGGGGTGGGTATACTTCCGCATGGAACGATACGCAGACTCAGTTAAAACCCTTGAAAGCGCAATTGAGCTACAACCATACGAAGCAGAAATCAACGACCATCTGGGTGATGCCTACTGGCAAGTCGGGCGAAAAAAAGAAGCCCGATTTCAATGGAAACGCGCCATCAGCTTTACCAAAGATGATAAACTGATCGAAAAAATACAAGCCAAAATCACAGATGGCTTGCCTCAATCAAACACAGTGCAAAACACGCTTTCTGATAAACTACCCGATAAGCTGGTTGATAATAAATAAGACATGCCCCAAATTATGCACCTGACATCCCCTGCAAAATTGAATTTGCATCTGCATATTTTGGGACAAGAAAATTCCGGTTATCACCTCTTGGACTCACTGGTTGTCTTTACAAATTTTGGCGACACACTCACCCTTGAATCTTCCGCCAAATTCGAATTGGAGATAAGAGGAACATTCGCAAAAAAACTTCAAAAGCACACACCATCCACAGAAAATCTAATTGAAAAATCCGTTATGATTTTTTCTGCCCTGACAAACACAAAACCCAACTATAAAATAACTTTAGAAAAAAACATTCCACTGGGTGCAGGCTTAGGCGGCGGATCGTCTAACGCAGCCACAACTCTCAAAGCCCTCCAACAATTCTACCAAACACAAATTGATCTATCACAAATAACATCAAAACTGGGAAGTGACATTACAGCCTTCCTCAACGTCCCCACGCCTATCATCATACGGGAAACAGGAAACGAAATTATAATCCCACATTTTAATATTCCAACCTGTTACATTTTAATGGTGAACGCTGGGCAACATTGCTCCACGCCGGAAATATATAAAAATCTCGAAATGAAAGAATTTTCATCGGCAACAGAGTTTCCACATCAATTCAAAACAACAAAAGAATTTACAGATTTTCTAAACAAAGAAACTAGAAACGACCTAACTGATCCTGCGTTAAAATTGAAACCAAATATTTCGAGAACACTTGAAGCCATTGCATCACAGAAAAGTTGCCTCCTCGCACGCATGACCGGAAGCGGCGCAACCTGTTTTGGAATTTTTGAAACAATCACACACGCACAAACCGCCGCCCAAGAAATAAAAACAACCCATCCGGAATGGTGGGTTGTTCAAAGCACGACTTTATAGCCTCTAATCATCATTCGCCAGAAGCCAATATATGAACCAACAAGTCTTCATTCACCAAGCCATCTGCCTTCAATCCATGTGCCTTTTGATAGGATCGAATAGCATTGGACAAGGGTGCACTCATCTCTCCATTTGGCGACCCTGTATAAAATCCTTGAGATAATAATCGCTCTTGAATTTGAGTAACCAATACCGGATCAATCTCTGGAGCAGAAACTGGGTCTGGAGTAGAAACTGGAACAGAAGAAATTTCAGAAACTTGTTTCACATCAGAAAATTTTTCATTTGCAGATTCCGGCAACGCGGCTTTACCATCTGCATTTAAAAACCCAGGCTTGGTTTGAGCGACACGATCAACAATCCGCGCAGCATCTGCATCACTCATGCTCAATTGCTCTTTTAGCTGAGCCAATGCATTTTTAGCCTGTTCATTTCCTTTATTTGCAGCAAGTGTATACCAAAAAACCGCTTCATCCGGCTGGGATTCACCCAACAAACCATTCTCATGCAATAATCCGAGATTATAAGCCCCTTCAACAATCCCGCCCGCCGCAGATTTTTGAAAATAAGCCGCAGCGATTTGTGGATTATATTCCGTCCCCACACCTTCGATATAAGCAATTGCAAGATTATACTGTGCCTCTGGGTGACCGTTAGCCGCAGCAACACGGTAAAGGTCAATGGCTTTGCCCACATTCTGCTTTACGCCCAATCCCTGCTGGGTCAAAACACCGAGATTATATTGCGCATTGGCGATATTCTGATGTGCCGCTTCGGTAAACCATTTGGCGGCCAGATCGTAATTGACCTTCACACCGGAATGACCCGCCGTATAAATAGCAGCCAGATCATGTTGTGCCGTAGCCTCCCCAGCCAATGCACGGACTTCAATACCTCGAACAGCCTTCGGCAAAGCCGGATTAGTTTTCAATCGACTTGAAACTTCACCTCGTGGAGCATCGGCATTAAAAGCTTCCAACGCACGATCTTCGGCATCAATGGCTTTATCAAATTCACTAGGCTCCAAAATATCATCTTTCAAATCAGTCACTCCAGCATCCACAGAAGCAGGCTCGATTTTATTCGCCAACTCTGCAATACTGGCCATCAACTCTTCCTGATCGGAAGAAACAGAAACGTCGGTAGGAACAACGGTAGAATTATCAGCATTTTTATCAACGCTTTTGGCTGACACAGCAACAGGAGTACCCATATTGGATGTTCTAAAACTCATCTGCCCGACCAGAACACCAGCAGCGATCACAAGAACAACCAAAGCCGCGATAAAAGCCTTATTACTGATATCCGATGTTTGACGTTGTTTTTTTATCGACGCAGCAATATCGGACACAGGGCCAGAGTCCTTGGCCTCCTCCCTCTCCACAAGACGTGAGACTTTAAGTGTATCATCGCCTGTCCATGCTGGCGTTTGCGGCAAATTCGTCCGTGTCGCCAACGCCTGATCGGTCAACAATACCAAGGCCTTTGCACGCAAAGTCTCTTGGGTCTGAGCCAACGTCTCTTCCATAGCCTCGAGTTTACGAGTCAAGCGGACTTTATCCTGCCCCAACTGCTCGACCCGCTTTGCTAATTTGGTATTTTCTGCCAAAGCATCTTCGATACGAACAATAGCACTTCCGGTTGCCGTTTCAATCGTACTCAACTTTTCTTCCAAACGACCCTTCATATCAGCCTGATCGATTTTAGCTGTTTCAAAAGTTTCGGTTTGGTTTTTGACCAGCGCCTCGATCTCGGTTTGCTTATTCAATAAACCACTGATGAATTCATCTTTTTCACCAACTTGATTTTTAAGAGCCTGATAAGATTGTTCAGATTTTGTATTTTTGCTATCCAGATCACCAATCAGCTTCCGGAACGTTTCAAGTTCCTTCCACAACACTTCACGTTCTTTCTCACTTTGGCGCAAACGCTCACCCAGGTCACTCAAAAGACGGACAATTTGAAGTTGCTGAACAGGGCTGCCGGATGATGCTCCGACCGTTGCTGCCTTAATGTCAGGCTTGATAAAAGCATCAATAGCCATTCTGTCCTCGCTCTTTTCTTCGTTATCCGCAGACACATCGTCATGATCCACCATGTGGGACATAGCTGCATCGCGGTTTTTCTCCCCATGATCTGTAACAGCAGATGAAGGCAGACCATCATCATCGTCTCCGTTCACTGCTCTTTTGACTGAGACAGGTTGAACAGCTTCCGTTACAGATACCCTTGACGCCATTCCGCCCGTCTGATTAGCGGCACGGCGCGTCACCCAGTCCTGAAGACTGAATTTTTTTCCAGTAATGTCATCCATAAGCTCACCATAATCATTTTGTATAATCCCGCCAAGAAAAACATGCACAATCGGCAATTTTTTCCACAATTCCAGAATAATCCGGTGAATTTGATCGATAAAACCCGCAAGCTCTTGGCAAAACCTGATTCGTCTGCAATGGTTAACGCCAAAGATCTTTCCTCAATTTCTCTAACTTCACCATAGAAAATTTTCATAATTATGACACATTCCACACAAGACGTCACAACCCTTCTCGAACTTCTGGCATCCCGCATTTGCCACGATCTGGTTTCACCAGTTGGTGCCATCAATAACGGAATCGAATTTATGGAAGACATGGCCAATGACCCCGATGGAATAAAACAAGCCACAGATTTAATCGCACACAGCGCAGCCGCAGCAGGAGCACGACTCCAATCTTTCCGCATTGCCTATGGCGCAGGTGGACGTGACGGAAACTTAAAACCGGAAGATATTCAAAAAGCCTTCGGGGCATTAGTCCGTGTAGATGGAAAAATCCGCCAAAGCTGGGATCCTTACGCCCCATTGGGAATTGATATGAAAGCAACAGGCGCATGTAAAATCCTGATGGGAGCTCTTCTTCTGGCGCAAGAATGCCTACCAAAAGGTGGAACAGTTTTTGCCGATCCAGGAACAGGCAAAGAACTTCTTATCACTGCCGAAGGGACAGATGCAACAGTACGTGAAAATGTAGAACAAGCCCTCGCAGGAATCCTCCCCGTCAGCGAACTTGACCCAAGGCTGGTTCATCCCCATATTCTGGGAGAAAGCACTCGCAGCTATAACTTTACGATCATGCTCCACAACACGACAGAAAATAAAATCGTATGGTCAATCAAACAACCCGAATAATCATTCAAGAACAAGAAACAGAAAAAACAAATGATTGATGAACTTCACCCATTACTTTCTCAACCGCGGTTTCAACCATTGGAAAATTGGGATTGGAATTACCGTGAACTCAGCGGAATAAAAATCAGATACGGTCTACCACGATCAAGAAAAACCTATAAAGCAGTTGCAGTCATCCTCGGCGGTCTCGGCGATTTTGGCGAACAATATTTTGAATTCTCACAGGATCTGGACAAACAGAACATCAAGCCCGTCATCATTGACCTTCCTGGCCAAGGAGGATCTGATCGTTATCTGAAAAATTCACATAAACGTCATTCGGCAGGTTTTGATGCACTCCTCAAAGACCTTGGAATCCTGATTGACGAAATCGCCCATTCAACCGCTATCGATATTGAAAACAATCATCTGCGCTTACCCGTCATATTGATTGCCCACTCAATGGGTGCGCATCTCGCCCTGCGTTATCTGGCCGAATACAATAAAACATCCCGTGGACAAACGATTATCTCCGCGGCAGCCTTATCCGCCCCCATGATAAAAATCAAAGCCATTGAAAAAATTCCAAGCCTGATTGGTTTTGGTATTTTAAAACTTTTAGCTCTGGCACCAACATCCTATGTTCCTGGTGGTTGCAATTGGACAGAAACTTACCGCGATCGCGCAGCACTCAAAGGAATTTTTACGCAGGATCAAGATCGCGCGGCACTACAAAAAGCCTTTTTCACCCATCCCGAATACAGACATCTGACCATAGGCAGCCCCACCAACAAATGGCTGAATGATGCCGTAAAATCATGTAAAAAACTGGAAAAACGCACCTATCTTGAACAAATTGACACACCTGTATTAATCGGATTGGCAGGAGACGACCAACTCGTCAGCAACCTTGCCATACGAGAAGCAGCAGCCCATATCAAGGACTGTGAATTACTGGAAATAGAAGGCTCTCAACACGAAATTCTCATGGAACAAGATCAATACAGGTCGGTGTTCCTTGACCGCTTCTTTACTTTTATCGAGAATAATGTTTTTAATAAAACCAACAATGGAAAATACTACATCCAATAATTCGAAGGACACTGGAGAAACGATATGGAAACAAACATGCAAGATTCAAGCTTAAGCTCCCTTCGCCTCAGCGACCGTATATTCTTTGCCTTGCAACTTGCAATCCAGCAAAAAGATTCCCATACCGCAGATGTTTTGGTGAAAGCCCTTGAGTTATCCATGACCCGCAATTCAGGCGGTGGGGATTTCGTTGAACGCCGCGATTACCCGCCAGAAATTGAAGAAGTTTTGAAAAAACTTCGTGAACTGAAAAAATCTCAGTAATCAGTAACCTGAAATCAAATTATTCCACTCGGCCTCGCTTAACACTGTGAGGCCGAGTTCTTTTGCTTTTGTCAACTTCGATCCAGCATCTTCGCCCACCACAACATAATGCGTTTTAGCAGACACGCTCCCCGCAACTTTTGCACCCAAGCCTTCGGCGCGAGCTTTTGCCTCAGCGCGACTCATCGTTACCAGTGTTCCGGTAAAAACAACGGTTTTTCCAAGAACAGGGGTATTTTCAACCTGCACCGGCACAAAATCTTCAACCTGAACGTCATCAAGCAACGCGGATAAAACTTCAAGATTATGATCTTCTTGAAAAAAGGCGATCAGATCCGCGGCAACACTTGCCCCGACATCTTGAATATTAAGCAGCGTTCGATACGCCTCGGAATTCATATCAGCAGCCTCTTTAATCGCATCAGAAAAATGGGAAATACTCAAATATGTTTCTGCCAACCGCTTGGCAGTCGCCTCACCAACCTGTCGAATGCCCAACGCATAAATAAAACGAGGCAAAGAAATAGTCCGACGCAGCTCGATTGATGCAAATAAATTTTTCGCCGACACATCCCCCCACCCTTCACGCTTACGAAGGGGGGTTAGGCTAGAACGATCACGAACTGCCAAAGTAAAAATATCGGCAGGCGTTTTTATAAGGCCTTCGGCATAAAATTCTTCAATGATTTTAGCCCCCAACCCTTCAATATCAAAAGCCAAACGAGACACAAAATGTTTTAAACGCTCGACCGCCTGCGCCGGACAAATCAAACCTCCTGTGCACCGCCGAACGACCTCTCCCTCTTCACGCACCGCATGTGCCCCGCACACAGGACAAGTTTGCGGCATTACAAAAGAAACAGACCCATCAAGTCTTTTCTCTAAAACCACGCTGACAATCTGCGGAATAACATCTCCCGCCCGTTGAATAACCACATGGTCACCAACCCGCACATCTTTGCGGGCAATCTCGTCTTCATTATGAAGCGTGGCACGAGACACAACAACGCCACCAACCGTAATCGGCTCCAACTCGGCGACCGGAGTCAACGCCCCTGTCCGCCCGACCTGAATAGAAATATCTTTTAAAATTGTCACCGCTTGCTCTGCAGGAAACTTATGGGCAATCGCCCAACGCGGAGCCCGCGCAACAAAGCCTAAACGCTCCTGATAATCCAGACGATTCACCTTATAAACAACCCCGTCAATATCATAAGGCAAATCAGGCCGCATCATTTCAATGCGATGGTAATAATCCAGAATTTCCTCAACCGAACGGCACACCGCCTGTGGCTCAGCCTGAGCAAACCCCCAACTCTTCAGTTTCTGACGAATACCATCTTGTGTTTGGGCTATCGGGGCAGACACCTCACCCAAAGCATAACCGAAAAACCGCAAAGGTCGCGAAGCAGACACAGCAGGATTTAATTGACGAACACTTCCGGCCGCCGCATTTCTCGGATTGGCAAAAATTTTACCACCTAAACGCTCTTGCTCTGTATTAAAAACAACAAATTCATCTCTCTGAATATAAATTTCACCACGAACTTCCAGTACTTCTGGAATATCGGAGACATCTGATGAAAGCGATCCAGAAACATCAGCAATCGTCATGACATTCGCGGTAATATCTTCTCCAACCGAACCATCTCCTCGCGTAGCCGCCCCAACCAGTTTTCCTTTCTCATAACGCAAAGAACACGACAATCCGTCAATTTTTGGCTCGGCCACAATCTCGATTTCAGCTGACCCATCCAGTTTCAGGAAATTACGAAGGCGCATCACAAAAGCATCAACATCCTGATCTTCAAACGCATTGCCCAAAGACAACATCGGAACAGAATGCCGGACTTCTTTAAATCCTTTAGCAGGCTTCACCCCAACCGTCTGGCTTGGACTGTCCTTCGTAACCAAATCAGGATATTGTCGCTCGATCTCACCAAGCCGTTGACGTAAGCGGTCATACTCGGCATCCGGTACAACAGGAGAATCCTCTTGATAATAGGCATCATCATGCGACCGGATCTGGTCAATTAAAGAACGATATTCCTGTACCACAGCAGGATCGGCAAACATCAAAGATTGAATAGTCATGCCCGTAATGTACCAGAAAACAGCAGAGAAAAAAGAAGAACCATCAGACCTATCGTGACTTTAAATAAAAATCTGCTATCCCACATTCAACAATCTTGAAGCTGCCGCTCTGGCTTCTACAGTCACCTCTGCCCCTGCAAGCATTCTGGCAATTTCTTCCTGTCTGGCTCCCCCACTTAACGGAACGACATGCGTTACCCCTTCGGCTTTGGAAACAACCCAGTGATGGCTTGCCTGTGCAGCCACTTGGGGCGAATGGGTCACAACCATCACCTGATGCCTCAAAGCCAGTTTAGCCAAACGCTCACCCACGGCACTGGCAGTTGCCCCACCAATTCCGGTATCAATTTCATCAAAGACAAAAACTCCAGTATGAAGAGCAGAATCCGCCAGAACAACCTTCAAAGCGAGCATAAAACGCGCCATCTCCCCACCTGAAGCAATTTTATTAAGCGCACCAAAATCCGGCGCACCTTCAGAAGAGGCATTGGTCGCAACCAAAAACCGGACATCATCAAAGCCTTGAGCACCCCATGACCTCTCCGAAGCGAAAATTTCGATCGATGTTTCAAACACAGATTTGTCTAATTTGAGAGGTTTTAATTCAGAATTGATGATTTTATCAAGCTGTTGAGCCGCCTTCTGGCGTTTTTCATGAAGAATCTCTGCACAACCCCTATATTTTTCTTTAAATTCTTGAACCTCGCGCTCCAATTTCTGGATCACATCCCCCTGATGATCGAGCATATCAAGCTTACCCGACATCTCGTCCAACAAACGCGGAAGATCATCAACCGCGCAATGATGCTTACGCGCAACCGCACGCAAAGAATAAAGCCTGTCTTCTATATCTTCCGCATTCAAATCCCCGATATCCAAAGTCGAAACCAGATGATCGAGCTTGCGGCATGCTTGCTGGATACTATCCGAAGCCGCCCCCAAATCACCCAGCAAATCAGAAATATCCATCCCGATCTTATCAAGATTGCGCTCAAGCATTCTCCACGCCTGCCCGATCTGGATATCCGCCCCTTGCTCCCCCCCCAACGATTCACCAACAAAAGAAAAACATTCACGAAGCGCATCAACATGTTGAATTCGTTTCTTTTTATCAACCAAAGACAATTCTTCACCTTCTTCGGGAGAAAGAGTCTTTAATTCCTCGACACAATCCCTTAAATAGACCTCGTTCTCCATAGCCCTGTCCACAAGAGCACGAGCGTCAACCAAACGAGCCTCGGCATCACGCCACTTCCGAAAACAATCAGAAACATCTGAAACAAAAGAAGAATTTCCAGCATAACAATCCAATACGCTACGATGCGTAGAGGGATTCAAAAGTCCATAAGTCTCGAATTGCCCATGAATATCAACCAAAGTCTCGCCCAATGATTTCAGGAATCCAACACTCACGCTCTCGTCATTCACAAAAGCGCGACTCCGACCATCACTCCCCAAAACACGCCGCAAAATCAGGGCTCCGTCACAATCAATCCCCTGTTCTTTCAACACATCCCAAACGGGGTGCTCGGACTCAATTGAAAACTCAACCGTTACACTGGCCTGATCGGCACCACGGCGCACCAAAGAGGCCTCGGCTCGCGACCCCAGCGCCAAACCCAATGAATCAAGCAAGATCGACTTCCCCGCTCCAGTCTCGCCAGTCAGCGCGGAAAGTCCTGTCGAGAAATCCAAAGACAACTGCTCGATCAAGACCACATTTTTAATATGGAGCGCATGAAGCATGCTCCGCGTTCCTCAAAATGTTAATAATTAGTCGGGTTTCAAAAGAGAGCCAATTGTCCGGCTGACCCATGATCTTTGGTCATGGAGCTTGCCGCGTTGGGAAGGGTCAAGCAAGACGTAGCTATCTTCATACCATTTGTTCCCCGGATAATTATATCCAAGAACAGCCGCCACACGAGTTGCCTCATCGCGCAAACCCAAAACCGTATAGGATTCGACCAAACGATGAAGAGCCTCGGGCACATGGGTCGTTGTCTGATAATTTTTCACAACTTCCAGAAAACGATTGATCGCCGCGTTATACTCTTTTTTCTTCTGGTAATACCGCCCGATTTCCATTTCTTTTCCGGCCAAGTGATCCAGAACCAAATCCAGTTTCAAATTGGCATCCCGCGCATATTTAGTCTCTGGAAACCGCTGGACAACAACCCTCAACGCATCAAGAGCCAACTTAGTCATTCCTTGATCCCGAGCAACATCGGTCATTCGCTCGTAATAACACATAGCCTTCATATAATAAGCATAAGGCACCATTTCATGACCGGGATGCAACTCGACAAAACGATCCAATGACACAATCGCATCATCATATTTCAAAGCTTCATAAGCCGATTCGGCCTGACGGATTTGGGATAAAGTCGCAAACTCGGAATAAGGGTGCTGCCGCTCGACCTCGGAATATAAAGTAGACGCTTTTTGATATTGCCCGTCTTTATTGGCCGCTTCCGCATCCTTGAAAATCTCGTCAGCCGGACGATCAACGGTCAAAGGGTCTTGAACATCGTCCTTAGACGTGCATCCAGATAGAATTACGGCAAAAACAAGCAGGCTGGCGAAGGTCTTTTTCATGATAGTCCTTAAAAAAACTTAGATAGATTATATCTATCACCAAGCTCGAAAGACACCAAGTTCAATTTACCAATAAAAATCAGGAAAAAATCTAAACTGCCCCGATGGCAGACTTGACGGAAGACACCACAAAAGAATTTACAGCAATCCCTACACCTGTCTCTGGAACATGATCCATATAAAGGTCAACATAAGCCCAAGAATCAGGGCGAGAAAACAATTCCCGCAAAACCAGATTATTCATATTATGTCCGGGTTTGCTGGCCTTAAACTGCCCAACGATAGGCCCACCCGCAATATATAAATCACCAACCGCATCAAGAACTTTATGACGGGCAAATTCGTTCGAACAACGCAATCCTTCGGGATTCATCACAGAATCTGTGTCGAGAACAATAGCATTGTCCAAAGACCCACCCAAAGCCAAGCCCATAGCACGCAACGCATTCACTTCATGCAAGAACCCGAAAGTCCGTGCTTCAGCAATTTTACCGATAAAATCACCGGAAAACATGTCAATTTCTGCCGACTGGCGGCCAATTTCAGGATGAGAAAAATCAATCTCAATGGAATAGCGGGAACCAATTCCGGGCGTTAACACCGCAATTTTATCGCCATCACGCACACTGACTTCTTTCAAAATCTTGATCGCCCGCCGTGCAGCCGTCTGAACGGACAAACCGGCATCAAGAATAGCATCAATAAAGGGCTCGGAGCTTCCGTCCATAATCGGCACTTCAGGGCCATCCAGCTCGATCACAGCATTATCAACACCACAAGCCGCCAATGCCGCCATTAAATGTTCAATCGTGCCGACCGTCACACCGTCTTCATTGCCAACAACCGTACACAACCGTGTATCGACAACCCTGTCCCAACGAGCAGGCACAACATTATTCTTGCCCGAAACATCCACACGAACGAAAACCACCCCCGAAGAAACAACCGCAGGCTTAATCCGTAAAACCGTTTCGGCTCCCGAATGAAGGCCAACGCCGCAGAGGGTAACAATGTTTTGAACCGTATGTTGCATATTGATAATCAAGGACTCTTGAAGGGTTGCGAAGCACTACTCATCTGTTGTGAAATGTAATACAGACCGTACGCCGCGACAAATCACGCTCTATTGCGCTCTGTTACAACTCCCCATTCACCGGAACATTTCAAATAAAATATATGAAAAATATTATCGATAAAATGCCGCGACAAAAACAATCCATTGAATTATAATCGTATTATGAAACTTCCCGATAAAGAACAAATTCTAAAGCTCCTCGAAAAATTCGGGGTTGCCATGACCAAACGTGACGTCATCGCAGCCTTCGGCATTAAGGGTGAAGAAGCCAGAATTGCCCTAAAAAAACTTCTCAAAGAAATGGAAGAAGAAGGCTTGCTAATCAAGGATATGGGAAAGTCCTATAAAATCGCCGATGCCCTTCCCCCCGTCTGCGTGGTTGAAATCACCGATATTGATATTGACGGCGATCTCTTTGCTACACCAGCAGAATGGCAAGCGGATTTACAAGGCTCCCCACCCCGCATAGAAATCATGCCCGACAAAAAAGGCCACCCATCTTTCATGGTCGGTGACCGCGCCTTGGTTCGCGTCAGAAAAGCCGGACACAATATCTTCGAAGCGATCATTATCAAAAAAGTGGATGCCGCAACCGCCCGCATTGTCGGATATATTAAGCAAATCAAAGGAGGGTATCTTCTTGCTCCCGTTGACCGCCGCGCCAAACATGACTTTGACATTCCATCCACAGAATTAAATGGAGCCTTGGTCGGACAAATTGTTGTCGCCGAAATCCAGCCCTCCCGATCATCTTTAAGAAAAAAAGTCCGTATTGTTGAAGTCGTCGGTAACATCGACAACCCGAAAGTCATCAGCCTGATGGCTCTTTACGAAGCGGGTCTACGCCCGACCTTCCCCGAATCTGTCATTGCCGAAACCGATGACATGACCATTCCGTCTTTGGGCAACCGCACAGATTTGCGTGATATTCCCTTGGTCACAATTGACGGATCAGACGCGCGCGATTTTGACGATGCCGTCTTCGCAGAACCCGACACACAACCAAACAACGAAGGCGGATTTCATCTGGTCGTCGCCATTGCCGACGTATCCCATTACGTTTTACATGGAAAAGAACTGGACAAGGAAGCCTATCTGCGCGGCAACTCGACCTATTTTCCTGACCGTGTTTTACCGATGTTACCGGAAAAACTCTCGAACGATTTATGCTCTCTGCGCCCCCATGAACCTCGTGCCACATTGGCCGTTCACATGTGGGTTAACAAAGACGGTAAATTATTAAAACATAAATTTGTACGCGGCCTGATGATGTCGCGCGCACGCCTGACCTATGAACAGGTTCAAGCAGCCATCACCGGACAAACCGATGACACCACAGCCCCCCTGATGGACGAAGTCATCAAACCTCTCTATCAAGCATGGAAAATTCTGGATGCCGCCCGCATCAAACGCGGAGCCCTCGACCTTGATATTCCCGAACGGAAAATCGTCGTGAATGATAAAGGGGAAATGACCGGTGTTGCCATTCGTGAACGTCTGGACTCCCATAAAGTCATTGAAGAATTTATGATTCTGGCCAATGTCGCCGCCGCCGAAGCTCTGGAAGCCAAACAAGCCCCCTGCATTTACCGCATCCATGACCGTCCGACGGGTGAAAAACTGATGTCGGCATCAACCTTCCTTGAAGCATTCGGATTGACATTACCCAAAAGCGGAATTGCCGGCCCATCGCAATTAAATCACCTGTTGGAAAAAGCAAAAAAAATGCCGATGGGGTTTTTAATCTCGGAAATAATTTTACGCTCACAATCCCAAGCCGTTTATGACCCAGAAAATATCGGTCATTTCGGATTGGCACTGCAACGTTATGCCCACTTCACCTCTCCTATTCGCCGTTATGCTGATTTGATTGTCCATAGGTCATTGATCCATGCCTATAATCTTGGAGATGGCGGATTGACTGACCATGAAACCGTCAAGCTCTCGGAAATTGCACAACATATTTCTTCCACCGAACGCACCTCTGCCGAAGCCGAACGCAACTCGGTCGACCGCTTCACGGCGGCTTATTTAAGCGACAAAATCGGTATGGAATTCGAAGGCCGCATCAGTGGCGTCACCCGTTTCGGATTATTCATCAAACTGGTTTCGACCGGAGCCGATGGCCTCGTTCCGATCCGGTCACTCCCCAGCGATTACTACATCCATGACGAAGCCCATCACGCCTTGATTGGGCGCAGATCAGGCCGAACATTCCGCTTGGGCGCACCTGTTTTGGTTCGCATCCTCGAAGCCGATCCATTAACCGGCAGCTCGGTTTTTGAATTGGTTGGTGCAGAGCGTGGAGCAGAGGTTGATGGATATAAATCCAAAAACCAATCCGGAGGAGACAGGAGGGACAAAAGATCTTTTGAAAGAAAATCCGCTCCAAAGACCAAAAGCAAACACCCGTCAAAAGACCGCGATAACAAAAAGAGCGAAAAAAACCACAAATCGAATTCCCAAAAACCCAAGTCAGGGAAATTCAAACCCAAACCCCGTCCGGAATAAAATCAATTCTCAATGGGGCAACTGGCATTTTGCCAAATATAATCAAAACGTCTGCGCTGTTCTTCAGCCAGCTCTGCATTTTGAATCAAAATAATCTGCTTGCGCCCAACAAGATCAATCGCAAAATAATCGGAAAAAATGAAACTGGGAGTACTTGCAGAAAACAAATTATCAGCAACCTGCCTATGCCATTCCATAGGCCCCATAATATCATGAGCAGTATTATCCGACTTAATCAGAAGTCGTTCTTGCTTACCTGCATCCTGAAGTCTTTTGATATGACCATTGACCGAATCCCGATGCTCATCCTGAATTCTCTTATAATCCACGCCTGAAATCAGCACTTCCTTATGTCCAGAACGGCAAAGCGTATCATAGACAAAATCCATAATCCGCGTTTCAAAATCATTTCCTTCTATGATTTCAATGATATTAAGCTGTTTACGAACCCCTCCTGGCATAAACTCAAGCCCAGATCTTTCAAAAGCTTTTAAAATGGCTTGCGTGGATTGTTCTGTCGGCCTAAACCGCCCGCTTTCAATATTAGCAATAGCAGTCTGGGAAAGTCCGGTTTGCTCCCCCAACTCCTTTTGATTCCAATCCAGAAGGGCTCTGGCCGCCTTAATTTGTTGAAGAGTAATCATGGCATCATAAATTATTACATAAAAGTTTATAAAAAAACATTGACAGCCAAAATAACGTTATGTTAATAGAAGTTATAATTAAATAAATATGCAAAACATAATAAATTATAAAGGTGTGCCATGTTAACGATTCCTGACCAAACAGACATTATTACCTCTTTGCCAGAGAATCATTCTGCGCGAAGCGTGACCGAAAGAAAAGGTCTATTAATAAAATCCAGAACAGCAGCTAGACGCTCGTACTCACCTTATTCTGGGTTCCCTGTCGGAGCGGCCATAAGAACATGGCGCGGAACGGAACATATGGGGCAAAACACTGAAACCGCCATTAGCGAGGGGCTAAACTGCGGTGAAAGATCTGCTATTTTGGATGCCGTAACACAAGGGGAACATTTTCACCGTCGAGATTTCCTGCAAATGATCGCCATATCATGCATCAACGCACCGCCACCATACACCCAAACTTTGGGAAGCAAAAACGGAAAACACATAGAAACAGCCGTTGACTTGGCTGTACAAGAGCAAGAAAAACAGCCTCAAACGAATTTCGCCGGACTAACCCCTGGATGGCTAAAAAATAAATTTGTTTTGCAAGCCTTATCCGATGGTTCACCATGCGGAGCTTGTCGCCAAGTCATGAATGATTTCTCTGGTTCGAACACAATTGTTTTGATCGATGACCACAAAGATGGCGTTCTATTCAGAATGTCCGATCTCTTACCCGTTGGTTTCAGATTTGGGGACACAACCCAACAAGACAAACCTCACATTGAAAACGTTTACCATATTGAGCAGCAAGCGCATTCCAATCAAATCAGTCTGATCGATGCCGCAAATCTTGCCGCCCACAACTCATACTCATGGGGAACTGCTCATTTAAAGAATGGCACAGCTATTCGCTGCACGGATGGACAAATCTATATAGGATCTTCAATGATTAACAGCTCAACTGGATTGAGCATTAATTCCATGAGAAGCGCGGTCAATCGAGCCATATCAAATGGAGCGATAGAACGTTGCGGCACTACTTTTATACAAGACATCGCGACCTCATTTACAGAAAAGAAACATCCTCTATGTATTCAGCATGGTATTGCACAAGATTTAATGATCGAATTTGCAAATCAAGCAACGATCATAAACATTCGGATTGAAAATGAAATATCCAGATTTTCTATAGGGCAATTACTCTCCATACCTCATAGGACACCACAATAATTAAGCAATCACGCTCAATAAATTATGTAAATAATAAGACAACTCTGTGTGGGCAAGAATTATTGTTGTTTTTCTTGACATTGCCCCGAAAATGCTTATTTTGACGCACTGAATTCCAAGTTAAAAGGTAAAAAAAATGGCTAAAAAAGGCGCAATTGTTAAAGTTCGTTTGTTGAGCACAGGGAAAAATGTCAAGGGCAACCCGACAGGTTTCACCTATTACATCCAAAAGAATCCAAAAAACATCACGGAAAAAATGTCCTTCCGTAAATATGACCCACGGGCGATCAACCCTGAAAACGGCAAGCTTGGCTGCCACGTCATTTTTGAAGAAAAGAAAATGCCTCCGCATAAAAAGTAATAAGCTACGGCGGACACCTCTTCACGCTTCTTCCGAGGCGTGTTGGTTGCAAGAAACTTAAAAAACCACTCAAAATCGAGTGGTTTTTTTTAATGCGGCATTTATGAGGTTGGCGTTGACAACCGCCCCTTACCATCAAAATAAATACAGTTTCGTCCATTGTTCTTGGCTTCATATAACTGCGCATCCGCTCTTTGAATCAATGCACCGACATCCATTTGCTCGGCTTGCCCATCAGAAAGAACAATACCTCCAAACGATGCCGTAATACTCAACTGCCCGTCTTTGGCACTACATGGAAATGGAGTATCAGCAACAACGCGCCGCAAACGTTCGGCAATAAGACAGGCAACCTCTTCTGTCGTATCAGGAAGAATAGCAACAAATTCTTCTCCACCTAAACGGGCAACCAGATCAAAAGAACGCACACCATCTTTGATACGGGCGGCAAAACCTTTTAGAATCTCATCACCAACCTGATGCCCATGTGTATCATTCACTGGCTTGAAATGGTCAATATCGATATAGAGAAAACCGAGCGGCTTGTGATTCTCACGCGCTGTTTGCAACATTTTCTGCATGTGAACTTCAAAATAACGACGATTATAAAGACCCGTCAACGCATCGGTCAAAGCCATCGACAAAGATATTTCGTAATTGGCACGAAGTTTGTCCTGAAACCGCTTACGACGAATTTGTGTCCGACACCTTGCCAACATCTCGTTACGATCTAATGGCCGCAAGATATAATCATGAGCCCCAATTTCAAGACAATGAGCGATTTTTTCTAGATCCGTGTCATTCCCTAACATAACAATCGGGGTTGAACGACTGCGCTCATTAGACCGCAAATGAGCACAAAACCTCGCCCCATCTTCGTTTTTTAAATTCAACGACAAAAAGATCAAATCAAAATCTTTAACCGCAATTTCTTTAAGCGCATCCATACCACTGGTAACAACACTCACAGCATTCTGGTCACGCCCCATAGCATCAACAATTCGATTAGCATCAAACGCCATATCCTCAAGAACCAGAATCTGGGCTTGTTCAACTGGTTGAGTCATAACGGTCAACGCTTCATCAGTTACACCCAATTGAGACGCCGTACTTTCACGCGCCCGCCATTCGTCAATCGTCATTTTCAAGCGAACAAGAGACCGCACCCGTGCCATTAACGCAACATCATTCACAGGCTTGGACAAAAAATCATCTGCTCCATTTTCAAGACCGCGCACACGATCCTCAACATCGGTCAACGCCGTAACCATGACCACAGGAATATGCGCAGTCAATGGATTGGCTTTAATCTGCCGACAAACCTCGAACCCGTCCATACCAGGCATCATCACATCGAGTAAAACGACATCAGGATTGCATTCCACAATTTTCTTCAAGGCCTCGGGGCCATTTAAAGCCGTAACAACTTCATAATACTCGGCCATCAACTTGGCTTCGAGCAATTTGACATTAGGCAAAATATCATCAACGACAAGGACGCGAGCTGTCATATAAACCTATTCTTTCAACTGGGGGATGTCTTCAACAACAGGGACAAGAAATTTTTGCACTGTCTCAATAAATTTTACGACCGAAATGGGTTTTGAAATATAATCTTCACAACCACCCTCCCGTATTTTCTGTTCATCGCCTTTCATCGCAAAAGCTGTCACAGCAATCACGGGAATCGATTTTAAATCATCGTCTTCTTTTAACCATTTTGTAACATCAAGCCCCGAAACTTCGGGCAGCTGAATATCCATCAAGATAAGATCAGGACTATGCTCACGAGCCAAAGCCAGAACATTTTTTCCGTCCCGTGCCTGTACCGTCACCACGCCATGCGCTTCCAAAAGATCATGGAACAACTTCATATTAAGTTCGTTGTCTTCAACAACCAGAACTTTTTTTCCTGCCATAGGAGAATTTTGCATTTTACTATTCCTTACATGTATCCAAACTGGTTTTTTCCAAGGCAATCAATTTTTGAGATATTGAAAAGTCATGATAATCAACCTTCATCTCGCGCACAATTCCATTCTCCAGAACATCCATACTTAATTCATAATCAGCAACAGAGTCGACTTTATTCAAAGGAAAAACAGCCAAACCCATTGTCCATGCCGGATAATCGGTTAAAGAGGAATCAATTTTTTCCGCACCGGAAGATTGTTTCATATCAGAAGCATTTTTTGGTGCAATCTTCTTGCCAATCACAGCATTGATCTCGACCGCCCCTTGATCGTCACTTCCATCAAACACGATAGCATGAACAATTTTTTTGCCGCGCTGAGCTTCAGAAATCAAAGAATAGGTATGCGCCAAAGGAAACAAAGTCCCTTCACCTAGATCATAATGGGTTTCTGCGGGAATAGAATAATCCGCAGACCCCTTAGCTCCCTGTGCAAGATCAAGAACAGCCTTTCCACGAATTTTCTCATAAATTTCACCATCCCGACTACGGGAAGATGAAAAATCCAAATGATCCCCCGCAAAAGACTCAAAACTTGAAAATTTTGTTTCCACCCGAACCGAAGGCGCAGAACTATACTCGTAAACCATATTAAAACGATGGTCGGTAATCCAACCGCCACAAACCGACTTCAGCGTATACATCATAGTTCCGCTCACTCCCAGAATTTGAGAACCACGTTTCATCGATGTCATTTTTATATCGTAAATCGCCCGATGAGGAGCAATCACATCCTGAGCACCTTTAATTGTTTCAAACGGAACAGCGGTCACCGAAGCCGCATCAGCGTCTATGCTGGATACCCCACCCCAGATAATGAGAACAAATGCCGCCAGAGAGAACCGTCCGGCTCGCGAAAAAATCATAAATAGCCCCAATTCAAAAACACCGTCAAATCACCCTTCTTTATATAGGAAGGAACCCGTCCTGAAAAGCGGTGACCTGACAGAAAAGGTTATCTGGAAAATTCTACCCTATCTCTGGGTAAAAAAGTCTTAAAAGGAAAATTTTTATTTAACAAAAAACACGATAAAAACCAAAAACCATAGGAAACAACAAAGATATTGCACGCTTTTTGCCATTTGGCATGACTTTCGCAAATCCTTGTCTATTGAGAACCGCAAGGGGAATAGAAATACAGAGGGGAAAATAACAATGAACACATATATGCCAACAGCCTTGAGTCAGGCGTCAAATGTAGTAGATCAAATCATCAATTTGAAAGAAACCCTCGGTCACTCACCGCAAAGACTGGAATCTGGGCTTCATAGAATCATTGCAACAGCCATGGCACTTCTGGGGCAAGCCCAAACAGAACTGGATCAAAAAAGCAGCCAGATCGAAACATTAAAGCAAAAAATTGCTCATTTGGAAGAATCTTCCACCACAGATTTATTATCTGGCCTCAAGAATCGCCGTGGCTTTGAACAAGCTTTTGATGGCGAACTGGATCGTGTTCAACGTGGAAAATCAATAGGCGGCGTCCTTTTAATGATCGACATGGATAATTTCAAGAAAATCAACGATACACTCGGCCATCAGGCAGGAGATGCCTGCCTGAAACTTGTTGGACAAGTCCTGAAACATGAAGTTCGCGCCATGGACACCGCCGCACGCATGGGTGGGGATGAATTTGTTATCTTGATGACCGACACAACCGCAGAAGCCCTTTTATGCAGGATTCAAGGCCTGATCTGGAAGCTCAACAACTTATCCCTGATCTGGAAAGATCAAGAACTCCAGATCAGTGCAAGCATCGGTATGAAACCCTACGACAAAAATCATAGCGCGGCAGAGATATTCTCGGCAGCCGACCATGATATGTACATCAACAAGCGCAAATCAAAGGAGCAAGCAACCATGAACGCGCAATAACGCGCAAGAAAAAATATCAAATCCAGTTTATAAAGTTTCCAGCATTCCTCCTCCCTTACCCAAACCCTGAATGCTGGGGTACCCCACCCCCGATTGCGGCCCCTACCCGATCGGGGGTATTTTTATGAAATTTGCACTCTTGGTCAAATTATGTTAACCTCTGGTTAATCATAGTAAATAAAAAGTTAATTTTCTGACAAATGTCAGGGTGTGTTAAATGGCAGAAACAAAAGGTTTACTTGCGGAATGGACGCAAATCAACCCCTCACAAGGGCAACCCCCTGCTGTGGGAGCAAGCCTGTATCATCTACCAACACCAACAACTTCTACAGATTCACCCTACATCAACGATCTAACAACAGAAATAAGACGTTTACGTGCAGAAAATGCCCAACTACAGGAAGCTCTTTTTATCGATCCAAAAACCAGATTAAACAGTGAAGTCGCTTTTAAAAATAGATCTGAAACAATTCTGGAACAAAAATTATCAGGAAGGCAGTCTGACACGAAAGACATCGCATTGATTCGCATTGATCTGGACGGATTTAAACCAATCAATGATTTCTATGGCCACGATTCAGGCGATCAATATTTTAAAATATTCGGACAACGTATGCAAAATCTCTTCCGTCAGAACGATGTTCTTGCCCGTTTTGGTGGAGATGAATTTGCTATTTTGGTAGTTGATACTGATATTAAAACCATCACCGAAAAAATGAAGGCTATATTTGAAGAATCCAAGGACTGGGTTTTTGATATTTTTGGCAAACAGATTGCATTCCGTGGGTTTAGCTATGGCATCTCATCCACCGATGAACTTAACCTAACAACAAAAATATCAGCACAAGAGGCAAGGGAAACGCTTAATCGTACAGCCGATCAAAGAGCAACCCATCACAAACTTCGCCCAGATAAAGCGCAAAGAGACGATATCACCCTCTGCGCGTCACCATCTACCACAGATGCAAAACCACAACCTTAATCGACCAAAAGTATTTCTTTCAATTTATATCTATTCTTCACATGATAATAACGTTGAAATGGTAATCTGAAGGGCTGGAAAAAAATCAGAAAGCCCATCAATGTCAGACTCATTGAACGCTGAAAAGCTTATCAAAATACTTAAAAATGAACTCATAATCGCGCAGGAATCAGCGCGGTACTGGGAAGTCATGGCCACAACAGACGACCTGACCGGCCTTCATAATCGGCGTATGCTCAATCAGGTCGAAATCAATTTTTCTGAACGAAGATGCAAAGACCACGAAAATGAAATAACCTTACTATTCATTGATCTCGATGATTTTGGTCAACTGAACAAAATATACGGCGACAACATCGGGGATGATGCCCTGCGCTTACTGGGGCAAATGATTCGCCGCAACATCCGAGACACCGACCTTGCTATTCGCAAAGGCGGAGATGAATTTGTTTTATTCCTCATAGAAACAACACCGCAAATGGCAAATAAAGCCGTTGTTAAACGCCTTGAACTGATGCTCGACGGAGAACTCTCATTATCCGTACAAGGAAATACAATTCTCATTCGCGGCAGCATCGGCGTTTTTGCCTATCAAAAAAACCTTTCTCCACTCGAAAATCTGAAACACGCTGATCTATTAATGCGCACCACAAAAAAGAAACGCAAAGCCAATAAAAAAACCGATGCGACACATCAAAAACCTATTGACGGTGCAACTGATACCGCATCGGCACCGTAAAATGTAAATCCGCATCACGAAAAGACTCCGGAGGAACATCAAAAGGCGAAGCCCGTTTAACAGCATCAACCGCCGCACGATCAAGACTGTGTGAATAAGAGGTTTTTACAATACGAATATCTTGTGCCGCCCCATCACGTTCCAAAACAAACGATAAAACAACGTCCCCTTCTTCATGCCGCCGTATTGCAGATTTCGGATAAAATTTGAAAGCATTGATCTGTGAAACCACCCGCGCAGCATAACTCTCGACTCCGCCCAGTCCACGTTTTGTCATAGCATCAGACTGTTTGACCGAAGCAGGCTTGTCTTGTTCCACAACATCAAGCCTAATGTTCGGCTCAACAGTTTGATTATCAGTGGATTTTTCCTCATCGGGAACAATCTCTTCAATCGAAGACATCAATTCAACCCAGACTTCAGGCTGAGGAGATATCACCTCATCGGAAGAAAACTCATGCATTCCCCAATTTCCAATAAAACCGGACAACCCCAAAATCAATACAGCATGAAAAACAACCGAAATCGACAGGGATAAAAAAACACCCCTGTCCATCGATAATTTATGACGGCTAGAAACGGCCACTGATCCGCAACCCGATCGAACGCCCTGGCTCATTCACTTGAATTTCAGTCGGGTCAACAGCATTGCCACGGTTCAAATGGGCTGCATAGGTTTTATCAAACAGATTATAAACCCCCAACGACACATCAAACGGCTTTAAATCAGCCTTGGCATACAAATCCAACGTGCCATAACCAGATGTTTTTCCCACATCACGAAGAGCCGTGTCATTATCCGTCCGGTTTTGCTTCATAGCAAAATTCAAAGCCGTACCAAATGACCACATATCACGAATATAATCAACACTCACCCGACCTTCCAAAGGGGGTATTTGAGACAGAGCATCATCATCCGTCCGGTTTTGCCCGTAAGTATAAGCAACCGCCCCACCCAATGCCCAATGCGGTGTTAATTGATACGATGTTTGATAATCAAATCCCATCAAACTGGCATCAATATTGCGATAGATGGTTTCTCCGGATGTTGCAACAACGCCGCTTTGACCTCGCGCCAGATCCCGAAAAATATAATCACTCACGCGATCATAATACCCTGACACTGTGGTCGTCCATGCTCCACCATTCAAACTGACCCCGACATCAAACTGGTGATGTTTTTCAGGCGCAAGATCAGGATTCCCAACCCACCGACTGGAAGCCACACCACTATTGGCAGCCATGTAACGCTCGGTCGCATCGGCCGTCCGAACAGAACGGCTAACACCAGTGAACATCATCAAATTGGATGTCAGATCATATTCGAATCTGAACAATCCACCCAGATTATACTCGGTTTTATCCTGAGCCATAACACCGTAATGATTGAGATAAAGCGTATTGGAACTCACCGCCCCAAAACTACGTTCCGCTCCGGCAGCATCGGCCGTCACAACATCATAACGCCCCCCAACTTTCAAACGAACATCATCTAAAAGTTCAGGATCGGCTTCCACAAACAATCCCGTTTGACGAATACGGACATCCGGCCACATATAGGATTGCGGAGTTGTCGCATCACGCGCCATCGCCATACCGCTAAACCGTTTGGCATCTTTATCATTATTCTGAAGATCCAATCCCACTATCAGGGGAACACCGGAAACCTCGATATTTCCTGACATCACCCCTCCAAAAGTCGCAGATTCAGATTCCGTCTTCATTTTCATGCCGGTATTGTCACGCAATGAATAATTATCCATCAAATGATCAACATCACTTCGATAGGCATGAAAAGAAAAACCTTTAAAGAAGTCTCCATGAATAAAATGTTCAAACGAAAAACGATGGGTCAACCCGTTAGAAAACGGAGAATCCATCCCTGCTCCGGCATATAAAACATCATCCATACGGGTCAATTCAACACCCGCTTTAATCGTCGTATTGTCATTAGGCTTCCACACAGGCAATAACGCATAATTTTCGGATGTTGCCGCTGACCTGACTTTTTGTCCTTGACCATCTTCATAATCATCCATTGAAAAATGTGACCACAACCCACGCAACTGAATAATCTTATTGCCCGCACCAACATCTACGCTAGCCTCCTGAACATGACCATTCGACTGGAATCCTCCGCCGACTTTGGCACTATACTCAAATTCACTGCGTTCAAACGGCAAAAGCTTACGCTCGAACTTAACAGTCCCGCCCGATCCTCCTGACCCGTGAACAACAGACTGATAGCCCTTTTCAATCACAACAGAATCATAACTATCCGGCGTTGCATAAGCAGTTGGAGGATCCATGCGGTTGGGGCATCCTCCATGGATATAAGCCCCATCATTAATTACATTCAACTGGGTTTGCTGTTGCCCGTGAATAACCGGATCAATACCATGCCCCCCCATCCGAGAACCGGACACCCCAACAACCGACTTCAAATAGTCGCCGCCATCACCACCAGCCATCCGAGACGCCGAATGCGTATCAGGAAAAATATTTTGATAAAGCGTAGAATAAGGACTCCAAATGGCTTCAACCCCGACTTCCGGAAGATTGGTTTGTGCAAAAACCACAGAAGACGACAAACAAACAGACAATGAAGCTACCCCAGCCAACAGGCTGTTTTGAATAAAAATAGACATGAGAATTTTCTCCTGAAAAAATGATTTAAAAACTATTTTTTGAAATCAGGAGAAAGAAGGAGGAGCCTGCCGCTGAATAAAATCTTCGGCAAAATAAATATCATGAACACGAACATCATAAGTCAGAACAATTGATTCAGGAAATTCCACCCGAAACCAGACAATATCCACAAAAGGAACATCAATAGAGTGCATCGCCGCCGCAAGAAAAGAGAACGGACATGCCTGTTCAGAAGAATCCGAATCCTCGATCGGCTGTCCGTCATTTCCAACATGGATTGTTTTACTCTCCACGCCGGAACAAATAGTCACCCATTCACCACCGGACACATCAGGCATAAAACCGACAGGCACAGACGCTCTGATCGCAAAGACCAGAAGTAATAAAATAAATATGCCTGTCCGCCCCGCCATAATCACCTAGCTGGCCGCTTGAATTTTTGGCTTACCCAAATCAATTTTGATATGAAGGTCTTTAAGCTGCTCAGGACTGGCATCACTTGGCGATCCCATCATCTGGTCTTCATAAGCGCCGTTCATCACAAACGCATACACTTCGCGCAAATTCGGCTCATCAGCCAGAATCATCACCATCCGGTCAATCCCGAACGCACATCCACCGTGCGGAGGTGCGCCATATTGGAACGCGCTCAGCATCCCGCCGAATTTCTTTTCAAGAACCTCACGTGAATATCCTGCCAAAGCAAAAGCTTTTTCCATGATGTCGGGACGGTGATTCCGAATGCCGCCAGAACACACTTCAAATCCATTGCATACGCAATCATATTGAAAAGCTTTGACTTGCAACACATCACCATTCAAAGCATCCATACCACCCTGCGGCATCGAGAACGGGTTGTGAGAAAAATCGATCAAGCCTGTTTTTTCGCTCATCTCATACATCGGAAAATCAACGATCCAACAAAACTTGAACTGACCCAATTGACGAATACCCATATCATCGCAAATCTTGTCACGCGCTTTACCGGCCATCGACGCGGCTTTAGCAGGCTTATCGCACACAAAGAAAATCGCATCACCACTTTCAAGACCTGCGAGCTTATTAAGCTCGGCCTGCGCTTCAGCAGGAATAAATTTTGCAATCGGGCCTTTGCCTTCAACGCCTTCAACCAAGACATACCCCAAACCAGGAGCACCTTCGCCACGCGCCCAATCATTGAGCTTGTCAAAGAAACTACGCGGCTTGTCACCAACTTGCGGCGCACGGATCGCACGCACCACACCACCGGCACCAATTACGGATTTAAACGCATTAAACGTGACATCATCGCGTTTAAAAATCTCCGTCACATCACAGATCACCAGTGGGTTACGCAAATCGGGTTTATCAGACCCGTATGTCATCATGGCTTCTTCCCATGTCAGATGAGGCCACGGCGCAGCTGTTACAGATTTTTTTTCACCCGTCCAGCCGGAGAATTCATCAAACATCCCGCCAACCACTTGTTCCATAGTCGAAAAAATATCGCTCTGTTCGATAAACGACATCTCAACATCCAGCTGATAAAATTCAGCCAGACGATCAGCCCGTCCATCTTCATCACGAAAACACGGCGCAATCTGGAAGTAACGGTCAAAACCGGAGACCATCAACAACTGTTTGAACTGTTGGGGAGCCTGAGGCAACGCATAAAACTTGCCCGGATGCAAACGAGACGGCACAAGATAATCCCGTGCCCCTTCAGGACTTGAGGCCGCTAAAATCGGCGTATTAAACTCTTGAAACCCTTGATCCCACATCCGACGACGGATCGAGGCAATCATATCATTACGCAGCCGCACACGAGAATGCATCCCGTCACGACGCAAATCCAGATAACGATATTTCAAACGAATATCTTCACCGGTCTGATCCGGCTCAGCAATCTGGAATGGAATAACCTCAGCACCCGACTGCAATTCAGCAGACGCAATATAAACTTCAATCTCACCCGTCGGAAGTTTGGAATTGGCCGTCCCATCGGCACGTTTCTTGACTTTACCGTTAATCGTAATAACAGACTCAACACGCCATTGCTCGACTTGTTTTAAAGCAGCCGAATCCTGATCCACCACACATTGGGTCACACCATACGTATCACGTAAATCGACAAACAACACCCCGCCATGATCGCGCATACGGGCAATCCAGCCCGAAAGCTTAACAGTTTGGCCTTCGTCAGACGCGCGCAACGCGCCACAAGTATGGGAACGGTATTTATGCATAAAGGGAACTCTCTCAATTATAAAAATGCTTCAGCCGCTGTTATAACGGCTGAAAGTCTTATTTCCAATGGTTTTTTTAAACACTTTGGTGTTATGTCAATAAAATTTTTATTCCATTGCCCCGCCCGCTGGGCTAAACAACAAGACATGACTTTCATTACCACAAACGCCGAATTACAGGCTTTTTGCCAATCTCTAGCGAACGTCCCCTTTATCACCGTTGACACGGAGTTTTTGCGGGAAAAAACCTATTACGCAAAACTATGCCTGATCCAGATCTCGGGGCCGGACAAAAACGCAGTGGCCATTGATGTTCTTTCAAGCGAAGAAGAAATTGACCTGACTCCGGTTTGGGATCTGATGAATAATGACAAGATTTTAAAAGTCTTTCATGCGGCAAGGCAAGATCTGGAAATCATCTATACCCTATCAGGAAAAATCCCCACCCCTCTATACGACACCCAGATTGCCGCCATGGTTTGCGGTTACGGCGAACAAGCAGGCTATGAAGCTCTGGTGGCAGACATCTGCAAAATCCGAGTCGATAAATCAAGCCAGTTTACCGATTGGTCTCACCGCCCACTTTCACAAAAGCAACTGGCCTATGCTCTGGACGATGTTATTCATCTGGTCGACATTTACCTGCATCTTGAAGAGCATCTGATACAAAAAAACCGTCACCAATGGGTCAGCGAAGAAGTCTCGGCGTTAACCAGCCCGTCTTTATACGAAGTTGATCCATACGAAACATGGCACCGCTTGAAAATCAGATCACCAAAACCAAGGGATTTAGCTGTATTGCGAGAATTGGCAGCATGGCGCGAACAAGAAGCTATCCGCAAGGATGTTCCAAGATCACGCATCTTGAAAGACGAAACCTTGATTGACCTTGCCTATCAACGCCCGACCAATGAAAAAGACCTGACTCGTATCCGTGGGATTTCTGCCGATATGGCGAAAGGGAAATTCGGGAAGATGGTAATGGATGTGATTACCAAAGGTCTGGCCATTCCGGATTCACACTGTCCCGCGCCGGACATCAAAAAACCTCTTCCGGCCAAATTTGCACCGGTTTTAGAAATTCTAAAAATGCTCTTACGCATCCAGTCATCCGAAAATGATGTTGCCGCAAAACTGATAGCCTCATCAAATGACCTTGAATCCTATTTGCAAGATCCGGCGGCGGAAAATCTGATATCACAAGGCTGGAGACATGAAATTTTTGGCCAATACGCCAAACAGATGATGAATGGGGAACTCGCTATCACCATCGACAAAAATAAAATAAAAAAACTGAAGATATAGAAGATATAAATTTTTAAAGAAAGATCCTGTGACCATGAAAACCCCGAAATCATATCCTTCATGGAAAGCTCTTGAAACGCACCACATGGACATGAGAGATTTTTCTTTACGGGAAGCTCTGACCAAAGAAGACAGATTTAAAGATTTTTCATTGATAATGGAAGACACCCTGTTTGACTTTTCCAAACACCTGGTAACACCCGAAACCATTGCCCTTTTAACTGACCTTGCCAAAGAGTCAGGCGTCGAAACCATGCGAAAAAAAATGTTTTCTGGTGAAAAAATAAACAACACAGAAAACCGCTCCGTCCTCCATATCGCCTGCCGCGCACCAAAATCGGAAATAATAAACGTTGACGGTGAAAACGTGATTCCATTCATTCATCAGGTTCTGGATCAAATAGAAAAATTTACCAATTCCGTCAGATCGGGAATACACACAGGATACACCGGAAAAAGCATAACAGACATTGTCAATATCGGAATTGGTGGATCCGATCTGGGTCCCCGCTATGTTGTGGATGCGCTGCAAGATTTTTGTTCAGGGGCAAAAGTCCACTTCGTATCAAATGTTGATGGTCAAGACATCTCGAAAACACTGGAACCTCTTTCGCCTGAAACAACTCTTTTTATTATTGCCTCCAAAACATTTACAACCGAAGAAACCATGATGAATGCCGGTGTTGCAAAACAATGGCTTTTACAAACAGCTCCAAAATCATCAGTCGCCCAACATTTTGTTGCCGTGTCAACGAATGCAGCTGCCGTTGAAACATTCGGCATCCAAAAAGATAATATGTTCCAGTTCCGCGAATGGGTCGGAGGTCGTTATTCTTTATGGTCAGCCATCGGCTTGTCGATTGCTTTAGCTATTGGCTTTGAAAACTTCAAAGCCCTGCTCAATGGAGCGCGTGCAATGGATGAACACTTCCTAAACACCCCATTAAACAAAAACATTCCGGTTTTAATGGGTGTTTTGGGCGTTTGGTACCGGAACTTTTACAACTATCCCGCACATATGATTTTGCCTTACGATAACCGCTTGGGGAAAATCGCAAAATTCACACAACAAATGGATATGGAATCCAACGGCAAAGCCATCGACCGTAACGGTCATCATGTCGACTACGCAACAGGACCGATTATTTTTGGAGAACCCGGAACAGACAGCCAACATTCTTTCATGCAATGGGTTCATCAATCCCCGACGCCCGTCCCTGCTGATTTTATTTTGTGTAAAAAACCGGCACATCAACTGGAACAAAACCATACATCCCTAACCGCCAACTTTCTGGCACAAACCCGAGCACTCGCCATCGGACAAACATTGGAAGAAGCAGACGGAGACTCATCCAGAATATTCACTGGCAACCGCCCGACAACCTCTATTATCATGAGAGAGCTTACGCCATACGCTCTAGGCTCACTGATTGCAGCTTACGAACATAAAGTGTTTGTCCAAGGCGTCATCTGGAATTTGAACTCTTTTGACCAACCAGGTGTCGAATTGGGAAAAATTCTGGCAAAACCCATTAAAACCATGCTGGAAGCAAGAATCATTCATGATGATATGGATATATCAACCAAAAAACTGGCAAAATTTTACATGATGGAATAATCATTTTTGAAATATGTCAATCGCAGACATTGAGAATTCTTTAAATCCTTGTTAAATCGCACGTGTTATCTTGGTTTTTTAGAAAATGGGAAGAAATATGAAATTTTTCTATATAGCCACATTCTGCATATCATTACTGGGCGCGTGGCCAACGCACACCGCCAATGCACGAGGCTATAGCAATCCTTTCAACTCTCACAAAACAGATGGCCCAGAATACAAAAATAAATTTTTTGAAGTGCTATCCATCGCGGATTTCAAACTGCACATGCCCGAAGAAGAAGCCATAAGCATCATCGCCAAAGACGGCTGGACGGGTGGTTGGTCACGTTCTGGCAGCATACCGCCAGAGACGATTGAAACAACAGGCTTTCCTTTCAAACAAGGCAAGGACGATTCCATTACGCTGTATAGATACAGAACCTTTGACACCAATATTCTTAAAATCTATGCGATCGAATACACCAGAAAATTCGACCAAAACCAAAATGTACAAACACTGACAACAAAACTGATTGAAAAATACGGCGAACCGACAAACACGGAATTATCCAATCTAAAAGTCGTGCTCCAATATAGCCCCGACAACAAGATGAAATATAACCAAAACTGCATCTCGGAATATCAACGCAACCAAATCCAATGTTTATCTTATGTAAATTGGCTAAAGGGGCCTAAATTCACCATTACAGTCCTGCCCCGCTCCATTGAAATGGTCTTGGAAGATGAAGGGGAAGCCCTCAACCACCAGACAAACATTCGCACCAGACAAAATATTGACTTAAATACACTCGAAAAAGACACGTCTGAAGGAATAGATCTGGACTTTTAACCGGCTTGCGGAAAAAAGGAATTTGCCTCTTTCCCTGAATCAGGAAGCCCGATAAACTGAAGCAACATAGATAGACCAACACATAGATCAAACATTGCGATAAAATCATGACACAGACCAACTCCACTATGCCCCTTTTCTACAAAAAACCTGAACCTTTGGACTCATCCAAACATAAAACTCTGGCTCTCAAAAAAAGTTTTGGTCTTGATTTTACAAGAAAAATCAATGCTGTACCGGTCACTATGATTGAAATGCCCCAAATCTGCCATTCCTACCCGATTGCCTTTAGTCAGGACGCAAACGCAACCCCTGTTGCCATTCTTGGCCTGCGCGACAACGAAAATCTGTTTATCGACGAAAAAGGAAACTGGGAACCTTTGTGCTATATTCCATCTTATATTCGCCGTTACCCGTTCATTTTTTCAGAAAACCCCCAAAACGACCAACTGGTTTTATGCGTTGATACGGATAAATCGGTTATAGAAGAAGGTGGAGATCAACGTTTCTTCGAGGAAGATGGAACAGCGTCAGCTTTATCAAAGAACGCACTGGAATTCTGCAAATCCTATCACGCAGCCGCCCACCAAACGACAGCTTTTGGCCAAGCTTTGGACAAAGCGGGTCTTCTGGTAGAAAGATCAGCAGAAATAATGGCTCCAAACGGTAAAAAAATCAATTTTTCGGGGTTCAGAATTATTGACGAAGCCAAATTGATGGAACTGGATGATGCCACATTTATGGAATTTCGTAAAAATGGCTGGCTTCCATTCATTTACGCCCACCTCTTCTCGGGCTCTCAATGGCAGAAATTGACTGCTTTACTGGCTCAACATCTTGAAAAGTCAGCGGCCTAATCTTTCAAAAGTTAATAATACACAATTATTTATCCTCCTAAAGTCGGGAAAACTTGAAATAGAAGTTTGGAATGTGCTAACTCATCAATCATTCCAAAATAAAGTTTTGTTGCCGAACCATACCAAGGGGGTATTTCATGGCCAAAGTGAGTGTTACGCAAGCATCTGAGCTAACCGGAAAGTCAAAATCAACAATTCAACGTGCGTTGAAATCAGGTCGCTTGTCATACAGCATGAATGATGCTGGAGACAAAGAAATTGATACATCCGAACTTGAGCGCGTATACGGAAACTTTCCTCCAAAAGTTGATATAGAAGCAACGGTTCGCGCAGAATTACAACGCGCTCAGGATATGCTGGAAATGGAACGCGTTAAAATGCGTTGCCGCTCTCTGGAAGATCAGCTTCATATGACAGAAGTCCAATTGACCGATATGAAAGATCAGCGCGATCAATGGCAAAAACAAGCTCAACAACTCATGATAACCAACCAGACATCCCAAAAACAAGCGGAAGATCTGAAACAGGAAATGCGTGATCGTGAAGCCCGCGAACGCGCAGCCCGCCAACGCCAAATGGAAGAGCGGATGAAACGGATGCAAGCGCAAAATGAAAATGCGGCTTCCGCGTCTGAATACCAGGGGGGCGACTCCCCTGTACCAATCTGGTCAAAAATCGTGGATAAAATCAATAAGCTCCGCGCAGCATAGTCACAACGCAACCCCCATCCAAAACCCCTTCCGACTGAAGGGGTTTTTTATGACTTCCATATTGTCCCCTTGGATGGATCATCAAAAACTGTCATACTTAAAGAATGGCAGACGGTGATGACAAACCAGACGAAGCGTCAAAAACAGAAGACGCCACCCCCAAGAAACTTGAAGATGCGCGAAAGCGTGGGCAGGTCGCACAATCGCGTGATCTGAACACATGGATTATGCTTCTGGCCGCCACTCTTTTGATTGGAACGGCAACCCCCGTCATGTTCGCGGATCTAACCGATTTTTTAAGAGATTTTTTGGCACAAGCACACACCATGTCCGGAACACCAGGCTCAATCGGAATGATCCTGACAGAAACAGCTCGCCATGGATTATCGGCAACATTTTTAGTGTTTTTGGCCTTATTGGTAGCTGCCATAGTAGGGCCTTTGATGCAAGTAGGCCCTCTGATCGCACCGGAAGTTTTAAAACCTGATCTTTCAAAATTATCAATTATAAAAGGGTTTGGTCGCCTTTTCTCCCTCAAATCAATTGCAGAATTTGTCAAAGGCATCCTAAAAATATCAACGGTCGGATTGGTGGGATTTATCATGGTTTACCCGTATATGAGCGGAGCAGAGCATTCGATTGAACTCGCACCAACCAATATACTCCATGAAATAAAATCACTCGCTATCCGCATGATGACGGGCATTTTGGTCGCTCTTCTCGCCATAGCCCTTGCCGACCTTTTGTTTCAGAAATGGGAATTTGGAAAACAAATGCGGATGACCAAGCAAGAAATAAAAGACGAGTACAAGCAAACCGAAGGGGATCCGTTCGTCAAAGGGAAACTGAAACAAATCCGTATGGAACGGGCACGTCAAAGAATGATGCAAAACGTCCCCAAGGCGGATGTCGTTATCACCAACCCAACACATTTCTCGGTCGCCTTACAATATGACACCGACATTTCGGACGCGCCTATAGTGATTGCCAAAGGAATCGATGAAATTGCACTAAGAATTAGGTCTGTTGCGACCGAAAACGATATTATTCTGTTTGAAAACCCGCCTTTGGCCAGAACCTTGTACGACACGGTTGAGCTGGATCAACCCATTCCCGAAGAACTGTATAAGGCAGTGGCCGAGATCATTTCCTTTGTGTATAAAAAGAAAGGCAAAATCAAATAACTGCTTGATACGCTTTATTTTCATACCTTTTTCTGCCATTCTAGACTTATGAATCATTCACCCGTTCCACCTGACAACAGCACCAAAACCAAAACAAAAGGGCGATTTGCATCATCCAGATTCAACCCGTTCAACTTTCTGACCTTTGGCAAAAGCAAAGAGCACTGCATGCTCCTTGAAATTCTTGAAATTTCACGCAGCGCCCGCGCAATATCGGACAAAGATGATAAATTAATTCTTGGAAATTCCAAATTCGATGAATTATGTGCGATAGAAAACACCCCATCAATAAGCGCGATTATACAAAAATTCGGACAATCCCCTGAAACCATTCAGAAATTTTCAGACCTGAAAAAATCAGCACTAAACGGCCAAACCGAAAAATTTGACATTGCCTGTAACACCAACAATCAAACAGATTGGTACACCGTCACAGCAGAACCAGTCAGTGGATTGAAAGACTATATCCACTGGAGATTCGACAACATCACATGGGAACACAAACAACAAGAGAACCTGATCGCCGAACATGAAAAGCTCATCGACTATACAGACAATGCCCCTGTTGGCTTTTTCTCGGTTAATGAAACGGGACAATTTGAGTTTGTAAACGCCACTTTTGCAAGATGGGTGGGAGAAGACGTAGAAAGATTACTGTCTCACAAAACACTTCATGACTATCTTGTCGACATTCCCGAAAATGCATCGCCATTCGATATCAAAGAAAATGGAGGCGTTCGTCAATTTTCTGAATTAAAAATGAAATCAAAAAACGGGCGCGAATTTTTAGCCTCGATCACTCAAACAGTTGTTCATCAGGATGATGGAAAGATTAGAACCCGCGCCGTTGTCAACGACCTGACTGCAGAAAAAGCCATTCATCAAGCCTTGCAGGATTCTGAAGATCGATTCCGCCAGTTTTTCGAAGAAGCCCCCATTGGAATTGCAATTATAGACCAAGATGGTCAAGTAAAAGATTGCAACATTCAACTGGCCAGAATGATCGAAAAGAAACATGCTGAAATTCACAGATTACCTTTTTCCGAGATAATCGACTACGCAGACTGGACTCTGGCCAAAGAAACCATCAATCGCATCAGGGAAGGTGAAATGCTCTCTGACCCTATCGAAATCCGGCTGTGGATGATGAACCAAAACAAACCTCTTCCTTGCCACATGTACGCACGGCATTTCTCCGAAGGACATAACATTGCAATTCACTTTCTTGACCTGACCCAACAAAAGAATCTTGAAAACCAATTTATCCAATCGCAAAAAATGCAGGCTGTTGGGCAATTGGCAGGGGGAATAGCACACGATTTCAACAACCTTCTTACTGCAATTATCGGTTTCTGTGACCTGCTTTTATTACGTCACAAACCCGGAGATCCCTCTTTCGGCGACATCCAGCAGATCAAACAGAATTCGAATCGTGCAGCTAATCTGGTTCGTCAATTACTGGCCTTTTCCCGCCAACAAACTTTACGGCCACAAATTCAGGACATCACCGATATTCTGACCGAAGTCGCACATCTTTTGCGTCGCCTGATCGGAGTCAATATCGAACTCCAACTTATTCATGGCAATGATCTGGGATTGGTAAAAGTCGATAGCGGTCAGATGGAACAGGTTTTTGTCAACATGGCGGTCAATGCCCGCGATGCCATGCCGAATGGTGGGTTATTAACCATCACAACATCCCATCTTCAAAACACAGAACCCTTGACTTTCGGTCAGGATATGATGCCGATTGGTCAATGGGTTAAAATAGAAATAGCCGATTCAGGAACTGGAATTCCTCCTGAAATTTTAGAAAGAATTTTCGAACCATTCTTCACCACCAAAGATGTCGGCAAAGGAACAGGTCTGGGACTGGCAACAGTTCACGGAATCATCCGCCAAACAGGGGGATATCTGGGCGTAGACAGCTCCATCAACAATGGTACAAAATTTTCTGTGTATCTTCCTTGTGTTGAAGACAGCGAAATAAAACAAGAAGACCCCAAACCACAAACCGAAGACCTATCCGGTGATCTGACTGGATCGGCACGCATCTTATTGGTCGAGGACGAAGACGCGGTCAGAACCTTTTCAACCCGCGCCCTGACCAATAAAGGATACGAAGTTTTAACCGCAGAAAATGGGGAATCCGGTCTGGATGTATTCAACTCTCTTGACAGACCGATCGACCTGCTGATTACCGATGTCATGATGCCTGGAAAAGATGGGCCGACCCTCGCCAAAGAAATCAAACAAAAAATGCCTGATTTAAAAATCATTTTCATTTCGGGATACACAGAAGAAAAACTCAAAGATACACTGGGGGAGCATATCTATTTTCTTCCCAAACCTTTCTCGCTCAAAGAACTCGCGGCCAAGGTCAAAGAAGTCCTTCAGAAATAACGCTTGAACGCAGGAAAGACCCTATCAATAGTATTTTAAAGGACTTATGATAAGATAACTATGTTGTTTTCTTACAAAACCACCACAAAAGGGGGAAAGTTTGATTTCGTCACCATCGTCAAATTACGGCAATGGAAACATCTATACGACAATCCAAAGACTGGATTCGTCAAATGCAGAATTTGGACTCTCGAATACCAACTCCGCCAAAGAACGCATTTCAAGCATCCAAAATGTTGATCTTGCCAGCGAACCATCTGTTTACAGCATTATCCAACAACAAGAAGCCTCCGACAGCGCCTTTGAATTTGGCTTGAATGATAAGAACCCTGTGGCTGAACGGCTAGGCTACGTAAAGCAAATGCACCAAAGAGTTGTCCAAAATCACGGCTTTGAAGCCAAAAAAGCCACAATTGCAGCCTTGTCCAGAAATACCATGATTGTCAACATTCCGCCCGACCAACGCGGAACAATAGCCGACCTCTCCGCCTAAAATCATAAAAACATGATATTTTCCCACTTTTGGAACATTTGTTCTTTTTTGTTCTTATTTGTTCTTTACAAAAAGAACAAATATGGTACAAATTCTTTATGGGCAACACAACGCGAATCGTGTTCATAATAAGAAAGGGAAATAAATAATGTCAGTCACACCATTCAAAGGATCGGATTCCATGAATAAATCATCCGCAGAAAAAAATAAGGCACTCGAAGCCGCTTTGGCACAAATCGAACGCGCCTTCGGCAAAGGCTCTATCATGAAGCTGGCAGGCGAAAGTAACAAAATAGATGTTGAAATCGTCCCCACAGGCTCGCTTGGACTAGACATTGCCTTGGGTATAGGCGGCTTACCGCGTGGACGGATTATCGAAATATTTGGCCCTGAATCATCGGGTAAAACCACCCTCGCATTACAAGTCATCGCTGAAGCCCAAAAAACAGGTGGAACATGTGCCATCGTTGATGCGGAACATGCCCTTGATCCCGGATATGCAAAAAAACTCGGTTGTGATATTGAAAACATGCTGATCTCACAACCAGACACAGGCGAACAAGCTCTGGAAATTGCCGATACTCTGGTGCGATCAGGAGCATTGGATGTTCTGGTTATTGACTCTGTCGCCGCATTGGTTCCACGCGCTGAACTCGAAGGCGAAATGGGCGACACGCATGTCGGCCTCCAAGCCCGCCTGATGTCACAAGCCCTCCGTAAACTCACAGGCTCCATCTCTCGTTCCCGCACTGTTGTGATTTTTATCAACCAAATCCGCATGAAAATCGGTGTGATGTTTGGCTCTCCTGAAACAACAACCGGTGGAAACGCTCTCAAATTCTATGCATCGGTACGCCTTGATATCCGACGCATTGGCTCGATCAAAGACCGTGAAGTTGTCACCGGTAACCAAACCCGCGTCAAAGTCGTCAAAAACAAAATGGCTCCTCCCTTCCGTCAAGTCGAGTTTGACATCATGTATGGTGAAGGTATATCCAAAACGGGTGAACTCATTGACATCGGTGTAACCTCCAATTTGGTTGAAAAATCAGGGGCTTGGTATTCCTATGACGGGCAACGCATTGGTCAAGGTCGAGAAAATGCCAAACAATTTATGCGTGACAATCCCGAACTTGCAAAAAAACTCGAAAATTCAATTCTTCAGCAATCCGGTGTTGTGGCAGACGCGATGCTGGCAGGACCCGACTCAGCCAGTGAAGATGGTGAAGCCGCAGATTATACACCCGAAGACGATGCACCTCCGGCATCAAAATCCAAAAAATCAGCGTAAGACCTTTTTAGCAAAGCGGGGCAATCGCCCCGTTTTTCTTGACTATTTTCAGCCAACCCCATAGTCTTTGCGCTCCCATGTAAAGAATTTTGGACAATAAAAACAACATTAAGGTCTTTATAAATTGGCCCTGACAACCATTTCCATACGCGGCGCACGCGAACATAATCTCAAGAATATCAATCTGGATATTCCTCGGGATGCCCTCGTTGTGATTACGGGACTATCCGGATCGGGAAAATCTTCACTGGCCTTTGATACAATTTATGCCGAAGGCCAACGCCGTTATGTCGAAAGCCTGTCCGCCTATGCCCGCCAGTTTTTGGAAATGATGCAAAAACCGGATGTGGACTCAATCGAAGGACTTTCGCCCGCCATCTCGATCGAACAAAAAACAACCAGCAGAAATCCAAGATCAACCGTCGGCACAGTCACAGAAATTTACGATTATATGCGCCTGCTATGGGCGCGTGTCGGCGTTCCCTATTCTCCCGCAACAGGAAAGCCAATTGAAAGCCAAACCGTCAGCCAAATGGTTGACCGGATCATGGCCATGGGCGAAGGAACAAAACTCTATATTCTCGCCCCCATCGTCCGAGGTCGTAAAGGCGAATACAAAAAAGAACTCAAAGACCTTCAAGCCAAAGGCTTTCAGCGTGTGAAAATCGATGGAGTTCTTTACGAAATCGCAGAATCCCCAACTCTTGATAAAAAATTCAAACATGACATTTCCGTAGTCGTTGATCGTCTAGTGATCCGCAACGATCTTGGCACACGCCTCGCCGATTCCGTAGAAACAGCTCTCAAACTGGCAGAAGGCATGTTAATTGTCGAAGACGCAACAACACATGAAGAAACACTCTATTCGGAACAATTCGCCTGCCCTGTCTCTGGCTTCACCATTCCGGAAATTGAACCCCGCCTTTTCTCGTTCAACTCCCCTCACGGGGCTTGCCCTGAATGTGATGGCTTGGGGCTAACCTTATACATGGATCCATCCCTTGTAGTTCCTGACGAAACAAAAACCATTGCCGATGGCGCCGTCGAACCATGGTCAAAAAGTTTTGCCAAATACTATATCGGCGCAATGGAAGATGTTTGCAAAGCCTATAAAACCGATATTTTTACACCATGGAATAAACTCTCGAAAAACATTCGTGAAGTTTTGTTATACGGAAGTGGTACAAAAGAGATTGTATTCAACTACGGTGAAGGAAAAAAATCATACCAGCAAACCCGCTCTTTTGAAGGTGTTATTCCCAATCTGGAACGCCGGTTTAAAGAAACCGAAAGCCAAAGTATGGTCGAGGAATTCTCGAAATACCAAAGAAGTTCTCCCTGCACCGCATGCCATGGCGCACGATTAAAACCAGAATCTCTGGCCGTAAAGATTGCAAAAAAACATATTTCCGAAGCCACAAGCTTTTCAATTTCGGATGCCCACGCATGGTTTACCAGCCTACCCAAAACACTAACCCGCCAACAAAATGACATTGCCGTTCGCATTCTCAAAGAAATCAACGATCGCCTAAAATTTTTGATGAATGTCGGGCTGGACTACCTTTCCCTTGACCGCGCTTCTGGAACATTATCAGGCGGAGAAAGCCAACGCATTCGTCTGGCCTCACAAATAGGATCAGGACTAACGGGCGTTTTATATGTTCTGGATGAACCATCAATCGGCCTTCACCAACGTGACAACCACCGCCTTTTGGAAACGCTGACCCATTTACGCGACATCGGCAATACCGTTTTGGTGGTGGAACATGATGAAGATGCCATTCGTGCTGCAGATTATCTGATTGATATGGGACCTGGCGCAGGCATTCATGGCGGCCATGTCATTACCCAAGGGATACCAGAAAAAGTTTTTACCTGCGATAAAAGCATCACCGCGCAATATATGTCAGGTAAACGCAGCATTGCCATTCCCACAACCCGCCGCACTGGAAAAACACGCGGTAAACAAAAAGAAGTTTTACGCATTATTGGTGCAACGGCCAATAATCTAAAAAACGTCACCGCAGAAATTTCTTTGGGAACTTTTACTTGCGTAACAGGCGTATCAGGAAGCGGAAAATCAACCTTAATTCTCGATACACTTTTCAAAGCCGTCTCAAAAAAACTCATGCGCACCCATGACCTTCCTGCCGCCCATAAAACCTTAGAAGGCACAGAATTTCTAGACAAAGTGATTGACATTGACCAATCACCAATTGGTAGAACGCCAAGATCCAATCCGGCCACCTATACCGGATGCTTTACACCGATCCGTGAATGGTTTTCGGGACTACCAGAATCCAAAGCACGTGGCTACAATCCTGGACGGTTTTCATTCAACGTCAAAGGCGGCCGCTGCGAAGCCTGTCAAGGCGATGGCATGATTAAAATCGAAATGCATTTTTTACCGGACGTTTATGTAACCTGCGAAGAATGCAAAGGCAAACGCTATAATCGCGAAACACTTGATGTAAAATATAAAGGAAAATCCATCAGCGATGTTCTGGATATGTCGATTGAAGAATCCTGCGAATTTTTCAAGGCCATTCCATCAATCCATAACAAGCTTGAAACATTGCATCAAGTGGGTCTCGACTATATCAAGGTAGGACAACCAGCCAACACTTTGTCAGGAGGCGAAGCCCAACGGGTTAAATTAGCAAAAGAATTAGCCAAACGCGCGACCGGTCAAACACTCTATATTTTGGACGAACCCACCACCGGCCTGCATTTCGAAGACGTTAAAAAACTGCTCGAAGTTCTCCATCGTCTCGTGGATACTGGAAATACAGTTCTGGTCATCGAGCATAATTTGGATGTCATCAAAACCGCAGACTGGATCATCGACATCGGCCCCGAAGGCGGGTCAGGCGGTGGAAAAATCATTGCAACCGGAACACCAGAAGACATTGCCAAAGCCAAAGACAGCTACACCGGGCAATATTTGGCACCTATGGTCACAACCAAACCAAAAAAACGCGCATAAAAAAATCAGTATGTTTTTGTCGGCCACTGATAGGCCATGGATAACGGCTGTTGAAATGTCCGCTCCAGAATATACTGACACACCTTATCAACATGGAAATAATCATGAATTTTCAAACATCCGGTACGAGCTATTTCTTTACGCTCGGACTCGTGCGCGGCATAATATTTGATCTTATCAACCAACTCATCATTGGTTTTAAAGGAAATGAAACTATCCGTCCCTAAAATATCCTCAAATTGAGGGCCTTCGGGAATAAAGGCCAGAACACCGGATCCCATGTACTGGCTCATTCTCCCTGATGCATACAAATAATAACTTTCAATCTTGTTCATGCACAATCCCATTTTGGCACGCCCCAACAGGGCATAATAAGCAGACCCGAACACCAGATCATTATTGATCCCTGCTCCGCCAATATGAAACTTCATTTCGCCCTGATGATCGACCAGATACCGCGCTGTAATGGCACGATGGTCATGCTGATCGCGCAACGCACTGGCCAGAAACAGGAAATCAATATCAGCCTCGGAATTATCATACGCCCGCTCGGTCTCAAGAGCAGGATCAACCGGATTAGGCATAAAGGTAACAATCGTTTTCGGATGGGAAAACCGCGCCAACGAATCACCTGCCGTTGTGATAAAGAGACTATCGACATGACCGACACGTTGCATGATGTCTGCAGAATTTTGTGTAGAATGCAAAGGATCCACATTGCGATAGGTGATTTTAATATCGGGATTGATCTCGCGCATTGCCGCCAAAGTATCATTGGAAACATTTTTGCAATGTCCCAACATCACCAGATGCGGATTATAAATTTTGAACATATCAAGGATTTTATGATTCATCGCCTTGATCCCAAATTTCTGAGATCTGAAAATATTGGAATACCGCGCGATATCACGGTCATTAATCGAAACAACATTATGCCCCAAACGGGTCAAACCATTGATAAGCTTTTGCGGCGTAAAATAATATTTTACTGCACCGTCAAACCCTTGACCATTTCCAATATATAAAATTCTCATAAACACATCGTAACAAGTCCCGTAAAATTTGGAACATTTATTTTCCGCACTTATATTTTCATAATGCTTGATTTTATTGGAGAGCCTCTATGGTTGATCGATCAATAAATTCACGAAAATATGGAACAAGAAACAAGGATCCATAAACATTCAAATGATTGGTGTCCACAAACATAAAATGCCCTTCTGCATCTCGTGTTGTTTTCAAAAGGGGCAGAGGATCAAAATACGGGACACCGGCATCACGCACCATTGGAATAAAAGTTTTCTCTGTCATTTCCAATTTTCTATTCGTTTCTTCCTGATCGTAAGCAAAACAATCATCACCCTCACCCATACCTCGCCCCGTGACGTAACGGGAAGCCAGCAAATGTTTTCTAATCTCGCAATGGTGCGGATGATTTTTAAAAACCGGAGTAGCCCCCAAAACAAATACATTTGGAACAACCGCTCTGATCTCATGCAAAGCCCGTGAAACTTCGGAAGATCCTTCAGGAGCATAAGATCCTAGGAAAACATACTGAACAGAAGGTTGCCGCATCAGAACATCTCGAAAACCAATCATCACACGACGACAATATTCATCAGGCGGCAATCGTGTATAACTGGAAATATCTTCTTCATACCAGACCCGACAAGCCCCTTTGGTATAAAGACGAACTGTAAGCCCTTTTTGCTTGGCCCATTGTAAAATCATAGGCGCAAAATGCGACGCATGGGAATCACCAACCAAAAGAACCTCGTAAGCCTCAGGATGAGGTCCAATGATACATTGATCGATCCGATCCACCCCACCTTTAACCGAACAAATTTTATGTAAAGGCTGGGGCAAAGTTTCAATATCATCCATTTGATATGACACGCGCCACGGCGCATAAGACTCTTTTTTCAAAAGATTGGCATAAAAAATAAATACGCCAACGAAACATAAACCAATAATAATAGTTTTAACAGGCGATACCTTCATTGTCCTGAATGGCTGTTCAACAAAAAAATAAGATAAAACAGCCATAAAAATAGAAAGGAAAAAAATAAGAACCCCAGCCGTCAAAGACAACTCAGGATTAAAATATTCCTGATAAAACGTAATCAACGGCCAATGCCAAAGATAAAGGGAATAAGAAATCATTCCCACACCAACAAGAATTCTGGAAGACAACCAATTCGACACAATTGATCTGCCACTACATTGCGTAGAATAGATAATCAACCCTGTACCCAAGCAAGGCAGCAAAGCAGCAAAGCCGGGAAAATGATCCTCACGAAGCACAAAAAAAGAAACACCAATAAAAATCAACCCTGCTAAAGATAAAAAATTGATCCATTTTTGATTCTTGATAACCGGAAGAACCGGAAGAGAAAGAATAGCCCCCACACCCAATTCCCACGCCCGTGCATGAAGATGGTAAAACGCCTGCATCGGGTCAACCTTGACCAGATACTCGCTCAATCCCAGACTAACCACCATTAATGCAAGTAACGGAATAGAAAATTTTAAAACATTGCTCCCATGACCAGATACACGAAACAAACCGAATAAAATTAAAGGCCACAACAAATAAAATTGCTCCTCAACACCCAAAGACCAAGTATGCAACAAAGGAGATTGATCCAATTTTTCGGCAAAATAATCAACGTCACGGGCAAAGAAAATATTCGCCCCCTGCGCGCTGGCATAACGGAATGATTTAAGAAAAGTTGTAAATTGTTCGACACCCAAAAAGACAATTGCCGCCATTGAGCAAACAAACAGCATCATAAATAAAGCAGGAAAAATACGTTTAATTCGCCGAGCGTAAAAAGCGGTGAAAGAAAACCGCTCCTCAACCATTTCGGAAAAAATAATTCTTGTAATCAAAAATCCAGAAATAACAAAAAAAATATCAACACCAACAAAACCACCCGATAAAAAAGGGAGCCCGAGATGGAAAATCAGAATGGACAACACAGCCAAGCCACGAAGCCCATCAATATAAGGAAAATAACGAAGGGAAACGGAATTATTCTGCATAACGCCAGTTTATATCATCTGACACAACTCTTTTCCAGTCACTTCGACAAAGACATTAATAACGCGTCAAGAGGAATCCGAACAGACCGTCCGGTAACATTTTCATTTCGATTGGAATATCCTAAACGCCCCTGAAATACCTGATTTCCGAGGGGGTGTCGTGAAATTCTACTCATAAATTTTGCCATTCTCTTTGCTGCCGAAACACTTGATTTTGACACCGAAAACTCGTGTTTTTGCTTGACATATTTTTCAAATATAATAGGAGAAAAACTAGGCTGAAGAGATAATCCGTGACTTGAAGCCGTAAGCCAAAATCTTTGAATGGCTGACCCTGCACGAATATAATCTTGCGCCGTCCATATGCGATCGGAAGATTTAAAATACATCCGGAAATGACGCGCACAAAAAATACCCGGAATAAAATCAAGTTCTATTTGTGGTAAAAAAACTCCACAAAGATACTTATTTAAAAATGCGATGCGCCTCCATGATCCAAAAGCAAATTTTGTAAAAATTAAACTCACCTTCCCCATCCCCAGAGAACCAGCTGGCAGCTTATCTATGCTAAACTTATGATCCCAATCAACAATTTTCACATGAACTTTATATGCTTCCGGCATCGTTAAACGAATCTTCGAAGACATCATATTCAAACGGGATATTTTTAGCCTTTCCCAAAAACTGATAGACCAATCAAGTACGAAATCTTCACCCACAGAACGCTGTAAGCTTAAAATAACATTGTCCGATAGATCAGTTAATTGATAAGGAAACCGTAAAACCGTTCTACTTTCGATAAATTTTTCAATGGGATCATATACCATTTCCGATTCTTCAAAACGAATGTCAACAAATCCCTTTCCATCCACAAAATCACCAACACGATCGATAAAAATTTTCTTTTTTAAAAGACCGGATGCCAATCGAATATTCTCTATTAACGCCCCTGCAGCAACCCAGGTTGGAATTCCAGAAGAGCCTTCATAAACATTCCCTCGATCAAACAGCAAATGAATCCGGATTTTATCTTCATCCAGAAATTCAAATCGCCAAGGCTGACAATTATCTCCACTTGGAGCCCAACGCGCCCTTTCAAGAATTTTATACAGATCACTTGTCATTTTTAATCATCAACCTTTTAACAAGAAAAAACAAAATAACCTGAAAAATATTTCTATTTCCCCAAGGTCTCCATGTCATTTTCATTTTATGACGATACGCATCAAAATGACATCCATAAGGCGCACGCATAACATCACGGCGACCAAGAAGAATTTTAAGAGCTTCCGTTCCGGCAACCCCAGCACATAACTCACACGACATAGGCGTCGAGGGTCCTTTTTTCTGCGAAAAATCAACACGGCTCATATCCACAAGATAACCACGCTGCAACATAGATGGCGATAACCCAATCAAAAATTTTATAAACCGATCATCCCCTTGAGCATCATCAAGTCTGAAATACTCATCAAAGGACATACCATCAGGCATAAAGTTCAAATGAGCAACCCCCATTCCCAAAGGTGCCGTTGTCATAGCAGGAATTATTTTTTCAAAACATTCTTTGAATATTTTTTTACGTATATCAAGAACAAAGAAATCCAATCCATCCACATACAAATCCACATCCTCAAGAAAGGCCTCCAGATTATCATCATTCACGCCCTCAGGAAAAAGTCTAAAATCAGCCTCGGGATTAATATCCTTTCCAAGACGCTCAAGAACATCAATCTTTCTTTTTCCTATATTTGAAACCCCTGCACAAACTTGACGATTAAAATTTGCCAGCTCGACAACGTCCATTTCTGCAATATTGAATTTGGAAACCCCCAACCTTAACAAGGTCAGAAGATGATACCCACCAACTCCGCCAAGCCCTGCAATCGCCACACGTTTTGTCTTTAAAATATCAAGTTCTTGTGCCGTAATCCAACCAACATTCCGGTCAAAGGCTTCATAAAAATTAAAAACACTCATGATGTTACCACGCCATCTTCAATGTTAAGAATACGATCTGCATATTCAAAAATACGATGATCGTGCGTTACAATCAAAGCCCCACACCCTGTGTTCTTAACCATTCCATGAAGAATTTCGACAACTTGGAGACCGGTTTTACTGTCCAAAGATGCCGTTGGCTCGTCTGCCAGAATGACTTTCGGCTGATGAACAAGACTCCGCGCAATCGCAACGCGCTGCTTTTGTCCCACTGAAAGCTGAGAAGAGTAGCTATCCATTTGCCTTCTCAAACCAACAGATTGGAGAGTCTGAACAGCCAAATCATGGCGCTCTCTCTCAGAATAATCAGAAAACATCTCCAGAGTCATTTCAACATTCTGAAGAGCCGTCAAAAAACCCAAAAGATTATGTTGCTGAAAAACATACCCGACTTGACGGCGAATCTTACGCATAACAATGTCATCTGCATCACGCAAATCACATCCAACGATACTTAATTCACCCCCTTGGATTTTTCTCAGAGCGCCAATAAGGGACAAAAGCGTACTTTTTCCAGAACCGGAAGGTCCTGCAAGAATAACAAATTCACCTGAGCAAACTTCCAGATTCGCGCCTTTAAGAACAGATTGTGTCAAATCACCCGTCCCATAATCATAAATCAGGTTACTTGCCCGTATCAAATAGGAAGGATCATTTTTTATCATTGAAAGACATCCACAGGACTAGCAGCTTTAAGCTTTCTGACAGCAAGAACTGCAGAAATAAAACACATCACCAACAAAAGACAAAAGGTCAAAACCGATTTTTCGAATGTTAGATTCATTTCAATAAAAATTGACTTTTCCACTAAAGAGTATAGCCCAAAGCACAACACCCACCCTGGAACAAACCCTGCAAAAACAAGAATAGACGCTGCGGAAAGAACAACCTTCACAAAATAAGCGTTATCATATCCCATCGCCTTTAGAGTAGCATATTCATGTAAATGGTTGGTAATATCATTAAACAAGACTTGATAAACAATAACCAAACCGACAAACAACCCCATGATGACACCAAAATTAAAAATATATCCGATCGGTGTAATATCATTCCAATAAGCTTTTTCATCAGCAATATATTCTTCTTTTGTCAAAACGTTGATATTTTTCGGTAACAAATGACGCAATTGCACTTGAACCCGAGACACATCATCTCCATTTTTCAAAGTGATAACCCCGACATCAACACCCATAGCCGACTTCATAGGAAATATCTTGAAGAAAGTCCTGTCATTAACAATCAAATTTCCATCAGCCGAAAATGTAATGCCCATTTTGAATGTTCCGACAACATCCAGTCTTTGCCCCGACACCTCGACAGGAAACTCACCATGATCTTTTAAAAGTTTTTGGACAGGGCCAAATTCAGGACGTGAAAAAGAATCAAAAAGGACAACATCTCTCATTTGTAATTTTTCTTTTTCATCATTAAGACCAACCAAAGGAAAAATATTAACTTTGGTAGGATCAATGCCAAGAATAAGAGCCGTTCGATTAACGCCAGTCACAGGGTTTTTCCAAGCCGCTTGAGATGCATACAAAGCAGTAACATCATCAACGCCCTCAATGGACAATGCACGATAAAGATGCTGTCTGGGAAAGGGAACCAACCGCCACAAAGCCTCTGACTGCTCGTCTTGAAGATATAAATCTCCAACCATGGTTCTTTGCAACAAAGTAGCACTTTCAAACAGTGCATTTTTAAATCCGATCTGCATAAAAACCAGAATGCACGCAAAAATAACACCGAAAGATGCCGTCACGAATCTTATTTTATCATGCCAAAGCTGCCTCCATGCAAGACGGAAAGCAAAATAAAATGATGATTTTTGTCCGGTCAAGAAAATCATGGCAGAATTTTTACCCGAACTTTTTTATTGATAAGACGCCTCACAATTTCATTTTTAGATGAATCAAGCTCAATACGAACTTCAATAATGCGCGTATCAAGAATTTGGGTGTTATCAGAATCCAACACATTATTTCTTTTAATCTGACCACCAATATCACGAACAATTCCGTTTAAACGGATATCCATTCCTGGTATAAAGACCTCTGCCTTTTTCCCTTTCTGAACATTGATAATATCGGTCTCATCGATTTCAGCGACCACATCAATAACATCCAGATTAGCCATATCTAGAACTCCAAAATCCCCGACCGCTTCAGAGTTTCTGGAATAAATAGTCAAAACCTCACCATCTATTGGCGCAACGATAGTCGACAACTCTAAATTCGCTTTAGCGACAGCCAATTCCGATTGAGACACTTTCACTTGCGCCTCAGCAATAACAACATCATCAGGACGTATTTCTTTAAGGCTGGCAAGAGTTGCTTCTGCTGATTTTCTCTTAGCGACCAAATTGTCCTTATGCGCTTTGGCTAAATCAAATGAAGATTTCGCTGCCAATTGCTCTTTATAAAGCGTTTCCATCCGTATAAATTCTTTATAGGCAGCCTCCTCACTGGCTCGCAAAGATTGAACGATTTGCTCTTGGGAAATAATATCGCTTTGCTTGCTTCCAAGTTGAACTTTTTTTAAATTGGCCTGCGCTAACTCCAAAGAGGCCTGGGCAACATCATATGCGGCACTGTTTTTTTGATGGGTTGAGAAAAAACCCAATACTTGCCCCTTATGAACCTTATCCCCTTCTTCAATTTTCAAGACATCAACCCTTGCCCCTTCCAAAAGATTGGGAGCTCCAATCTTAATCACTCGGGATTTAGGCTCAATCCACCCCAAAGCCCCTACTGATAAATTGGACTGAATTTCAGCGGAAACGGGAGATAAAGCAGAAACGACAAAAACACCCGCAACCATTGAACAAACAAAAATGGCAATAGATATAGCAAACCGAAGAGCCGACATAGCAAAACCACCTGACTAGAAAATAAAAAGTAGGAATATACTCAGGATAAAAAATAGCAGAAGAACATTTATATTTATTAATATTAGGGTTGATTTTCAGGTAAATTCTTTAGAAAAATTACGAATTATTTACATAAAAAACGTACAGTGATGATGTAGTCAAAAAAAAATTATAACAAAAAAAGAAAAAGGTTGGTAAAAATGGGTGAAGTCAGCACTCGGAGAGTTCAGCTCTCCCAATATTTAACCTATTGGAATAACATCAAAGAATTCATTAACTTAATGACACACTCATACCAAGTTATGCCTGCTATATCCAGTGATCTGGAAAAAGAAGCCTATAAAGTCCGTCATAAAGTCTATTGCACAGAACTAAACTATGAAGAAAGCAACCCGGAAGGTTTAGAATCGGACGATTTTGACCATCATTCAACACAAATGGTCGTTTACAGCCGCGCTGACAAAGCATATATCGGCTGCCTCCGACTTGTTCATGGCCATAAAAACGGCCAATACCATACCTTGCCCTTTGAACATCATTGCAAAGACGGACTCGATCACAAAATCATCAATATGATTAAACAAAGTGGGCATAAATATGCCGAAGTCTCAAGACTTGCGATTGATCGTGAATTTCGTCATATCGGAAAGAAAAATGGCAATAAAACATTGGGGAAAAAAAGCAAATCATCTTTTGTCCTGCTATCCCTTTACCTCGGGCTGCAAGCTTTAGCGCGTCAACAAAATGTAAGGTATTTATTTGCAATCGTTGAACCAAGACTTTTAAACAACCTTCACCGTCACTCCATTCCTGCAATCAAAATCGGTAACGGAATCAATCATCGGGGAATAAGAATTCCGATTTTAATTGATGTTGAAGACATCGAAAGAATTATACCTTCAATCATGCGTCCACTTTATGGAACAATTCATAAGGACATATCAAGATTACTGGCTCCAATTAGCATAAAAAGTGATGAAGATCTTTCCGAGCTAACGAATATAGACTTGGAAGCCTATTTGGCAAAAACAAGACTTCCTGATACGGAAAAAAACAGAGCCTCTTCCTGACAAAAACAAAAGCACTCTATAGTCAAAGAAAATAACTTTATAGTCAAAGAAAATAACTTTGTGACAAAAAACCAGCAAAAACGCGCAGGGAAACTACGTGAAGAGCGCAGTGACGATGTCACAAAGTGATTTGGAAAGACTATATAAAAGAAATGGTGCGGGTGGTCGGACTCGAACCGACACGCCTTGCGGCACAGGATTTTGAGTCCAGCGCGTCTACCAATTCCACCACACCCGCACACAATATAAGAAAGCAATGCAAAAAAGCGTTGCCGGTAAACAGACCGACTTTATAGCCGCCATTGTCAGCAATTTCAAGCCTAATTTTATTCCACTTTTAAAGCGACATTTTGACATCAAAAAAACAGTCAAAAGACTGGAATTCATGCTATTTCAGCCTATAATAGCACTGTACCGCGCTAAAAATCGATCTGAGGAACATCATGAAGCCTGATCTTTGCCACATCATTTCACGCATCTCACCCCGTATGGCCTGTGGGTTGATCGCCGCCCTATCCATATTTTCGTTGCTCGCCGCCCTAACCGCACAATTTGGATTTGACTTGAAACCTTGTTATTTGTGTTTGATGCAACGCGTTCCGTTTTCTGTGAACGCCTTGCTCGGCATCATTGGCTTAATCTGGATCACCGGATCACGCTCCATGATTGCGATTTCCGGACTGTCATTTTTAGCCAATTCAGGAATCGCCTTCTACCATTCCGGCGTGGAGCGGCACTGGTGGAAAGGGTTTGAAGGTTGCTCGACACCGGATATGTCAGGATCAATTGAAGACCTGATAAACCGCATCCAAAATACAGATGTCACAAGATGCGATGAAATTCCATGGGAAATGTTCGGATTATCGATGGCTAATTATAATGTCGCGATGTGTCTTGGATTGGGTATCGGATGCTTAATTTATCTAAAAACATCTACGACATGCCCTAAAAATCCATAAGATATAAGAAGTGTTGACGAATCTCTTAACCAAGATATTTCACAGGAATGTCCCTGATTTTATGCCCATCTAGAAAGAAAACTTTTTTACCTTTGATGGATGAAATAACGTTCTCCAATTTATTATCAACAATATGAATTGCAGCATTATCATCTATAGCATATCCAGCCTTCATTTCTTTTTCTTGTATGAGCTGGGGCACTGTTTTTCGACGCAATTCACTTCCATCGTAATGTGGACAACAACTTCCTTTCACAAAACCAAGACAGGAAAGAGAAGATATTTTTCCTGGAATTGAATCTGTGGCTCCCTCTTCAAACCAACAGATAGCACCAGCACTGATACCAGCCAGAACAATACCCTTTTCAAAGGCTTTTTTTAGAATAAGGTCAAGCCCCCACTCTTTCCAAAGAGCCAACATGCTTTTTGTATTTCCTCCACCAACATAAACGATGTCTTGAGACAATATAAAATCTTGAATTTCTGAAGTATGAGGTTGGAAAAGTGATAAATGGGAAGGCTTGCACTCATATTTTGAAAAAGACTCATAAAACTTCAAAAGATAACTATCTGCATCACCACTGGCAGTAGGCAAAAAACATATTTTGGGGATTTTTACATTGGCTTGTTCTAACACATACAAATCCAATAAGGGATTTTCAGGTTCATCAGAAAATCCGCCGCCACCTAAAGCTATTATTTGTGTTTTTGACGTACTCATATGGGAAATTTAAATTAAATAGAAATTAATGCAAGATGCTATGACGATGTCACAAAGTGATTTGGCAAGCCTATAGCCCAATTTGTCCCGACGAGACTACAGATCTACAAATCAAACCCAAGCGCAACCGACACGATGGCGAAACAACCAACGTAAAACAGATAAAACAAAACAGCGTTCAACCCGCTGCGCTTTTTTGAAAAATCGAAAAAATCCTTAAGCATGGCTATTTCTAAGCCATAAGGAAGATAAATTGCAAGAAAAATCACAACAAAAAAAGAAGCCGGAAAATTCCGGCTTCCCGCTACAGAATTTGAGCGTCTTATGATTTTGACGGTAAAGTTGTCAAAAGAGCAACTGGTAACATTCCCAGCAAGACGCTGGTCGTGAAAGCCAGATACACTCCGACAACAACCAGAAGGATCGAGAAAAGATCTCCCGTAAGCTTCCGTCCTGTCAGGATCATACTGGAAAGCATCAGAACAAAACCTGTTCCGATCATGGTGTGGACATGCCCTCCGTCAAAGAAGCTGCCGACAACATCGACCACTCCCATCATATGCAACACATGACCCAACACGGTTGAAAAACCAACCAGCAAGATCAAAGAAGTGACATAAAACCAAACTGCATCCGATGTGGAATAAGTCTTGGTGACATCAAGCGATTTTAAAAAACCAAACATTACAACCTCCTATGTTCAACGTGGTTTATCCCGCGTTTATTATTATAGACAAGGCAGCCTATTGTTCGACCAACTCGGCATCCCAATAGAGATAATCCATCCAACTTTCATGAAGGAAATTGGGTGGAAATCGTCTACCCCGATCCTGAAGTTCATAAATCGACGGCTGCCTTGGCTCTCGCAACGGATACATGCCGCATTCCTTTGGCAAATAAGACCCCTTACGTTTGTTACAACTTTGGCAGGACGCGACAATATTCGTCCAGGATGTACGTCCGCCACGTGACCGCGGGATCAAATGATCGAACGTCAACTCGTCTGTTCTGAAATGACCTGTGCAATATTGGCATTGCCACTGGTCACGCAGAAAAACATTAAATCTTGTAAAAGCGGGCGCACGCGCCATCGGGACATACTCTTTCAAAGCCAAAACCGATGGTAACTTCACCTCGGCATTCGGAGACCGCACGACCCGTGCATATTCGGAAACAACAACGACGGATTCACGAAAAATGGCCTTCACAGCTTCCTGCCAAGGCCATACAGATAAAGGATAATAACTCAAAGGACGAAAATCGGCATTCAAAACCAAAGCTGGACACCTTTCAAGTGGCATCATTGTATCTGCAAGATCCTCAACAAGCGTATTCACAAGGCTGTTGATATGATCGTTCAAACCGGACGTGATATGGGGAATACAAAACTCCACTTATCGTCTCCTTTCTTCAGATGGTTAAACCATAAGTTTATCACTCCATCTTATTCTATTATAATCGATACGCACCGTATAGTGTACAAAATCGTAAAAGAATCGTTGACGCAACGCAATACATTATAGCAACTACAATGCGAAAAAAGCAGCGTGACTCTTGATGATTGTTCGCAGATGATAGAGCATAATTTCACGAACGACTTCAGAAGAAGGATCATTACGAAATGTCTAAATTTTTGGAACGCCCCCCAAAAAAGAAAAGAAAAGATCACAGCAAAAAACAGGAATCCTCTCTGCCTCGACAAAGTAAACCTGCACTACCCATTCCTCTGATTTTATGGATTGCCGCAGCGATCATTGCCTATATTTATTTATTCAACACCGATACGGCAGACCGGAGCAACCCGTCGCTCGAAACCATCATTGAAAAAGTTTTTGAAACTCAAGACACACGCCAAAACCCGACACCCTTTCCCGAAGAAGCCGTCAAACAAGCCTGTCTGTGGAAAGACAATTTTGTGTTTGAACAAGAAATCGAACAAATCCCACCCGATGATTACATCAAGGATTACTGGGGAACAGGCGAACCAAGATCCGTTGAGCCTATCGTCAATGGCCTCAGACATGGCATGGGACATTACACGTTTGCAAACGGTGTCGTCTATGGAGACATTCCATGGAAACATGGACAAAAACACGGCACATTCACACTCTTTCGTGAAGACGGAACAATTGAACAAACCCTGTCTTATAAAGACGGGCGCGTATACGGTGTCAATATCTGGTTTAATAGAAACGGATCCCAAACAACTTGGTTGTATCTGGATGACACAACCTTTTACCCTGCGCTCGCTTGCGTTCCATATCAGATTTCAGGTCAAAGATAACGATATCAAACAACCATGAACCCGCTTCGAAAAATCCCATCTCACTTGGTTAAGCCCATCCTGATTGCCGGCATTATGATTCTGGCATTCATTACCTTTTCAACCATCATCGAAATCAGCAAAGAAACATCGAAGGAACTAACGAAGAAAGAAACCGGATCAGGTTAAAATTTTTCTCAAGAATTCCCCACCCTCGTGAATACCTTTTTCATCGATACTATGGGCAAGTCCGGGTGTCGTATGACCCGACACATCAAATCCGGCTTGGCGCAACGTTTCAGTTGCATGCAACCAGGAACCGACAGGCACAACCGGATCCATCTCGCCATGCACCAAATGAACAGCAGTACGAGAAATATTCGGTTGACCGATCAATCCTTCTCCACCAAGCAAAGCACCGGAAAATCCAAGCACTCCAGCAATTGGCTCAGCCCGACGAGGAGCAACATACAAACTCATCATTGTTCCTTGAGAAAATCCGACCAGAGCCACTTTTGAAGCCGGAACGCCATAAACCTTCATCTGGTTATCAATAAAATCATTCAAGATCCCTGCTGTACGCTCGGCAGCTGAAAGCATGGCAAGTGGAGACCAGCTTTGCAGGGAAAACCACTGATACCCGAAACCAATCTCACAACCAAACGGCGCATCAGGGGATACAAAAACAGCATCCGGCACATCACGATCCCAATAAGGAGCAAGAGAAATCAAATCTTCCCCATTTGATCCATAACCATGCAACAAAATAACCAGAGATTTCGGCGGATTTCCCGAAGACGGGCCATGCGTATAAAGATTCATAAAGATAAAAAACCTGCTGGACAAAAATTAAAAAGAGATTCAATTTCAGAAACGTTGGGTCAAAGACACAGAGCCAAAAACAGATGGTTCATCTTGTTCGTGAAATTCGCGTGTCCTATAAACAAGAGTATAGGCTATACGAGTGTCGCCCAGAGTGAAAGCTAAACCTGCATTGGCATCGGCAACAAAATTCTTTTTATCAATACTGGCGCTATCTCGAAACGTATTACCATCCAGAAAAATATCACGAGCCACCACCCGACCGTTTAATCCGGAAAATAAATACCAATTCCATTGATTGTCCGGCGTATCAAAATACCCAGTCCCCGGCAAAGACGGACTCAATCGGGGTGGCGTATCCTGCACAGAGCCGCGATCTGGGCCAAATGTCACCATCGCCCCACCGCCGCCATAAGTATAAACATTACCAAGAGCCACACTGATATTCGGCTCGAACATCAATTTATACCCCTGCCATTTCATATCAGCCCAAACAGGCCAACGACGATCCCATGACAAAACAACACCCAACTCGGAATGAATCTGGTTATTCCACCCTTGAGGTTCAGGAGAATCAGAAAGATATTCATGAATAAATTTCTGGGCAGGTTCTGCCATAGAAGCAGGCCCGACAACCCCCATAGTCAAACCGAATTGATCGACATGATCGTCATAAACATTGGCCAAACCAACAGTGCCATACAACCATCCCGCCCATGGACGATCATGGATTTGCTCTGCAGAAATTTGAATATCTTGCGGCGTATAAATTTTTTGCCCCAAAGTAAAAGATGTCAATGTTGCCGAACTCACATCAAAACCGATCCATTTATCGGCCAACCGTTCCATAAATATCGGAGCAGCAGCATCAATATCAAAATAAGTAATCTGAATGCCGCTGGTATAAAATTTATCACCACTTCCGGCGAGCAAATCATTTTCATGAGCAATGGAAATATAGCTGCGATCTTCATTAGCTTTGGCGCTTTGAGCGATACGATCCCTCAAATTTTTTGATGTGTTGTTGACAGCATCATCGGCACGGGCAAGGCTACTCCCACCCCCAACAATGCTCAATACAGAACACACCAATAGAAATTTTGAAAATTCTTTCAAATCCGACCTCATCTCCAAAGCCAACTTAAAGCATTTTCAAAAACGAACAAGAAGAATAGTTCAGGTCGAAGAAACAACCGCCCTAAGCAACCTGACGCACAGGAGTAATAGAAAAAATTGCCTCACCCCAATCACCGACTTCACGAGGATTAGTCTCGCCATTTTCTTTGACAAACGCCTTCAATGCCAATGTTGCTCCCCGAAGAATTTTTCTATCGCCTTCAGCTGCCTGCTGATAAGCAGAGATCAAGGATCGACGGTTAAAAACCTCAAAACTCATCGAAACATCGAAGTCCTGACGTGTTTTCCTCCCTTTTATAGGTCTTGAACTTTGCGTAATAACAGGTTTAACCAACTCAAGCCGAACACCTGCCCTATCTCCAAAATGCCCCACTACAAAACTTTTATACCGACAACCTGTTGCCTGATGATCTTGTCCCATTTTAAATTCTCCTATCCACTGATTTTATATGCTGCGGACAATATCAAATATTTTTGCATTATGCAAACTATACCCCCCTTTACAACATCAATCACCTTTGTTACCTATTGAGAATAATTATCATTAACATCGAGAGTCAGAGCAAAACCATGATTGAAACAGCCCTAATTACGCTTCGCGAAAGCTTGGAAGCATTTCTAATTATCGCCATAATGATTGCTTATCTAACCCAGACAGGCCGAAAAAACCTGACCCCTGCGGTCTACGCTGGCCTGATATGTGCCGTTTTACTCTCCGGTATCCTAGGCTACGCCATTCAGGACATGATCGAAAACCCGATCGCAGAAGGAGGCATGGCATTGGTTTCCGGTCTTTTGGTGGCAACAATGACGTTTCATGTCATGAAAACAGCCAAAAATATCAAAAAATCGATTACATCAAAAATGGATCATCACGTTGGCAAATCAACCTATGCCGCTTCAATCGGTCTTTTTCTGTTTACCGTTCTGATGGTATCACGGGAAGGCATGGAAACGGCCTTGATGCTGGGATCATTAACAGAAGAAACCAATGCGACACTCTTATTCACAGGGGCTTTCGTTGGCATAGCAGCAACCGGCGTGATCGGATATATCTGGATTAAACATTCCAAATCAATCAATTTGAGGCTCTTTTTGCAAACCACAGGGATTTTTCTGATTGTCTTCGCTCTGCACCTTTTTGTTTATGGCATCCACGAACTATCGGAAATGAACGTCATCCCGTTTATTGACAATACCCCGATCCACATTGCGACAGAGCCCTTTGGACACGATTCACCGGTGGCACAATTTGTTCTCTACGCCATGGTGGGTGTTCCTTGCCTTTGGTTAGCGGGATCAATTATAAAAGACAAACTAACTCAGTTTCAGCCGGCCAGAACTTAAAACTAGCCAGAACACAAAATAGGACTTAAATTGGCGGCGTGATGTCGCCAATTTCTTTTAAAACCCGTTTTGCTCCCAGCCCCACCGGATTCCTGCATATCGGCCACGCCGCATCGGTATGGACAGTTTGGGAAGACGCTGGACAATCACCTGAAAATTTTCTATTACGAATAGAAGATATTGACCAAACACGCTGCAAACCAGAATTCGAACAAAGCATTTATGAAGATTTGGCTTGGCTTGGCTTAAGCTGGAAACCTCCAATTCTCCGACAATCGGAACATTTTAAAGACTACAAAAACACACTGGATACCCTGCACCAAAAAGGCCTGATCTACCCCTGCTTTTGCACCAGAAAAGAAATTGAACTGGAGATTTTATACTCTGCTACTGCCCCCCACGGCACAGAAGGTCTTATCTATCCGGGAACATGCCGCCATTTGTCACACAGCCAGCAAACCGAGAAAATGAACGCTTCGATACCCTACGCTTTGAGACTGGACACCCACAAAGCATGGTCGCACCTTTCAACCCACCAACTTTATTGGCATGACAGAATTAAAGGCAAACAAGAAACAACGGAAAAATTACTGCTGTCTTCTTTGGGTGATCCTGTTCTTGCCCGCAAAGACACCCCCGCCAGCTACCATCTTTGCGTCACCCATGACGATAATTTACAAGACATATCCTTAATAACTCGCGGAAAAGACCTGTTTTTTTCTACCCATCTTCACCGCCTGCTTCAAGAATTACTGGGCTATAACGTGCCGGAATACCACCACCATCCGCTTTTAACCGACAATCACGGCAAACAATTTTCCAAACGCAACCACAGCCTGACCCTGCGAGATCTTAGAAATAAGGGATTGGAGGTAAAAACACTTCGCAATATGATATTGCATGGCAATATAAAGGAACTCTTGGTATAAGGATTCCCGTAACAATAAAGCAAATGCTCAACCAACAGAACACAACTCACGATGTCTTCCCACGAACAGCCCCAAAGCAAAAAGAATTTAACCAAACTGGTTGTCGGTGCCATTGGGGTTGTCTACGGCGACATTGGAACAAGCCCGCTTTACGCGTTCAAAGAATCATTTCTCGGTGCAAAATTCGCCGCTGACTTTGCCCATATTCTGGGTGTTCTATCCCTGATTTTCTGGTCTGTCACCATAACCGTAACATTAAAATATATCCTGTTGATGATGCGCGCCGATAACAAAGGGGAAGGTGGAAGCCTCTCGCTTTTTGCGTTGGCCAGCCGTTTCTCGCATGACACAAAATGGATTGCCATCGCCGTTCCCATTCTGGGGATTTTTGCAGCAGCTCTGTTTTACGGCGACAGCATGATTACTCCGGCCATATCAATCATGAGCTCAATCGAAGGCCTGCAAATTGTTGCGCCCAATCTAAAACCCTATATTCTTCCAATCACAATCATCATTCTGGCCTTTTTATTTTCATTTCAAAAAATAGGAACAGGCAATGTCGGAAAATTATTTGGCCCAATTATGTGTCTTTGGTTTGTTACACTGGCGGGCATGGGCATCGTCAATATCTGGGATAATCCCTACGTTCTCAAAGCCATCAATCCTTACTACGCCCTCTCGTTTTTCATGGAAGATAAACTCTACGCCTTTTTGACGTTAGGAAGCGTTGTACTGGCGATGACGGGTGCCGAAGCTCTCTATGCAGACATGGGACATTTCGGCAAAAACCCCATTCGCATTGCATGGATGTCGCTCGTTTTTCCTTGCCTGATGATAAACTATTTCGGCCAAGGCGCATTTATTCTTTCGACACCGGAAGGCTTGGAAAACCCGTTCTTCCTGATGGCTGCAGAATGGATGAAATGGCCGCTTGTGATTTTGGCAGCCATGGCCACAATCATTGCCTCTCAAGCTGTTATTTCCGGTGCATTCTCAGTCACTCAACAAGCCATCCAACTCGGCTACCTGCCACGCATGACAATCATCCACACATCAGACGATCAAATTGGCCAGATTTACGTGCCCTTTATCAACTGGATGTTGATGTTCTTTGTCTTCCTTCTGGTTATCACATTCCAATCATCCAGCAAACTCGCCCACGCTTATGGGGTAGCCGTAACCGGAACCATGCTGATTGATACTTTGCTACTGGGTGTTGTTATATTCAAAGTCTGGCAATGGAAGAAACCCGTGGCGATTGCAACCCTCGCCACACTTTTGATCGTTGATACATCCTTCTTTCTAGCAACCGCAACAAAGATTGTTCACGGAGGATGGTTTCCACTGCTCTTGGGTATGATTATTTTTATTCTACTCACCACATGGAAACGCGGACGCCAACTGGTCTTACAAAAATTCCGCAAAGAATCAATGCCAGTCGATGTATTTTTTCGCGATTATTGCGACAATTTCACCCGCATTTCCGGAACGGCTATCTACATGTATAATTTGAATGATGGAATTCCGGTGCCGTTACTCCAGAATTTGCGTCACAATAAAGTCCTTCATGAAACAAATTATTTTCTCCACGTTGTGATCGAAGAAAAATCCTATGTTTTAGAAGATGACCGCATCAGCATAGTCAACCTTGGTAATAACTTCCATCGCATCACGATACGCTACGGATTTATGGACGAAATCGATGTTCCGAAAGAACTGAAAAAAGACTACATTCATGGTCTGAATATCGACACAGAAAATGTCACCTACTTTATAGGCCGCGAAACCGTTATTCCAACAAGCATCCCGGGCATGGCCATCTGGCGCGAACATCTTTTCTCATGGATGATGAAAAACGCATCGTCAGCCGCAGACTACTACAACCTTCCGAGCAAACGGGTCATGGAAATAGGCAGCCGAATTGATATCTAGAATATCTTTGACAAGACTATAGTCAAAGCAATTAATATTTAAAAATCACGATCATGGGTTAAAGACGCAATAGCTCCTCGGGCGCGGCGCACCTCATCCAGATCAAGATTGGCATAAATAATTTCAGGAACCTCTCCGGCCTCGGCCAGAATTTCTCCCCATGGATTGACGATCATCGCATGACCATAGGTTTTTCGATCATGCCCATGGTCACCGCATTGAGCAGCCGCGATAACAAACGCACCATTTTCAATAGCCCGTGCCCGCAATAAAACTTCCCAATGCATCTGTCCGGTTGAAACCGTAAAAGCCGCAGGAATGAATAAAACGCCAGCACCAGCCTGAGCCATCTTCCGATAAATCTGCGGAAACCGGACATCATAACAAATACTCAACCCCACATCGGAAAAATCGGTATGAGCAACAACCATCTGATCTCCGGCTTCAACCCCCTTGCTTTCACGGCGAATTTCACCACTCGGTAAATCAACATCAAATAAATGGATTTTATTATACGAAGCAACAACCTTTCCGGCCGGAGAAAACAGATAAGACCGATTGTAAAATTTTTGTGCCGAAGCCTTAATAGCAATGGATCCCAGAGAGATCCAGACACCCAATTCTTGCGCCAAGGATTCACAAAGAGAAATCATCGGATGGTCTGTTTCCAGACAAACCCGCGCAACTTTTTCGGTCACATCCAACCCCATCAGATCAGAGTTTTCAGGAGACGCAATAAGATAAGCACCCGCCGCCGCCGCATCACGCACCATTGACTCGAAAGCAATGATGTTGACCGCCATATCCGACCCACTCGTCATCTGAAGCACAGCAACCTTCATTGTCATCTCGCGTTATTCCGCAAGCAACCGATCAAGCTCACCGGACTCTTCCAAAGCTTTCATATCGTCAAACCCGCCAATAGGCTTGTCATTGATAAAGATCTGTGGAACGGTGCGCCGCCCTTGTGCTTTTTCAACAAGAGCCACGCGCGCAGCATCATCCGTTGTCACATCAATCACGAAGTAATCAACATCTTTCACATCAAGCAACTGCTTGGCGCGAACACAATACGGACAATAATCCGCAGTATAAACTTCAACTTTAGCCATTATTTCACTTTCTTCTCTAATACAGTTAAGTTAGTGCGGTTTGACCACACGCGCAAGGGTCAGAATATCAACTTGGCTTGCCCCCGCATCCAAAAGAACGCGACAACATTCTTCCAAAGTCGCCCCCGTGGTATAAACATCATCTATCAACACAATCTTTTTACCAACAATGCGCATATTATCACGCTCACCCACTGAAAAGGCTGCCCTGACATTCTCGAATCGCTCTTTGTGACTTTTATACCCTTGCGAAGGCGTGCTGCGAATACGTTTTAAAATACGGGGATCAAATACGACCCCGCTCGCCTTTGAAACCGCCCGCCCCAACAAAGCAGCCTGATTGTATCGCCGCTTCACCAACCGCAACCAATGAAGCGGCACAGGGACAATCAGATCTGCTCGAGCCAGAATTTCAGATCCACAACGCATCAATAAAGGCGTAAAAGTCGTGGTCAATCGCGTTTGATCCCCATGCTTGAACGCCAAAACAAGATCACGACTGGCATCATCATAAGCAAATACAGAGCGCGCTGTGACATAGGGCTTGGGAGAAGCCAAACAAGGCCCACACAAACTCCGTAAACAAGACTCCGAATGATCGGAAACATCAGGAGTGTCAACCACCTCAAAAGGAAAACCACAACAATCACAAAACGGAGCAGAGATAAAAGTTAATTCCCGCCACGCATCGACCGATAAAGCCCCGACCTGATCGACAATCTGACCAGTTAACGGGCAACGAGACGGCAAAACCAGATTGACCGCCAGAAGAAAAATTGGTGAAGTAATATGAAAAAAGACTTGTGAGTATTTTTTATAATTCATTGTTTTTGCAAGATTTTAAAAAAACTTGATGATACACAGCCAGCCCAAGCACTGAATACATATAGGCTAACCACTTATTTTTATTGACTTTTTTTAGAAAAGGTGGCACAATTAACAACAATCAACATAAACTATGAAAACAGAGCCTACAACAGGCGAAAGCGGGAATGGCACATCCTAAAGAAATATCGCTGTTACAAGGCCACCGCAAGGCGATCGGCTTTAGCAAGGAAAGTCTTCCACAGGCTGCGCCAGTCGTGGAATCAGAAAACCATGTGCCGAATCCCCTGGAAGTTCTCCTAAAAGATATTCCACCACATGTTGTCAAAAAAGCATGGTTCACTCTATCCCATATTTTACCCTCTGTCGGTGCCAAAATTATTGATGCGGGGTGCAATGATGGAATGATGGCTTACGTCATGGCAGCTCTAAAACCGGATGTTAATTTTGTTGGAATGGATATTGATGCCAACCGGATTCGTCAGGCACAAAAAAATTACCGTTTAAAAAACCTGACCTACACGCTCGGCAATATCTACACAGACCTAACCGAAAATTCGGCAGATGCCATTATCAACTCTTTCTTTTTACACGAAATTTATTCTGACTCGTTTTTTAATGAACGCCTAATCGAATTGGCACTTCAAAAACAATACAAGGCTTTAAAAAATGGCGGAACGTTAATTATCCGTGATTATATGAACCCAACAACACATGAATATGTTCAGATCGAATTTACTGATCTGGGAACAGCAGGCGACACATTCGAAACATGTTCGGAAGCGGATCTTCTGGTCTGGTTCTCGGAAAACGCCCGCGCCAAGTCATTGCAAGACGGCTTTAATGATAATGATTGCGGCTTCTTCTTGGAAGAGTTGCCGCAAAACTTTCCAAGAACACGACTCTTCCGTATTCCTGAAAAATGGGCTCATGAGTTTATTTTAAGAAAAGACAATCGTGATCGTTTAAAAGAAGAACTGTCAAAAGAATATGCTTTTTATTCGGAACCTGACTTCCAAAAACATTTTACTGCTCTCGGTGCACGCCTGACTTACTCTGCGCCAAGCTGGGATGAAGGGTTCTTAAAAACACGCTACACAGGAAAAATCCGCCTATATGATGAAGCTGGTAATAAATTGGGACCTCCACCAACAAGCCATATCCTCGTCGTCAATAAAATTTCGGAAAAAATCAGCCAATCCGTTCAAGAACGGCGCACCTCCAGAACGCGCAAGGGATCGGTTTATCTGCGAACAGTTCGGGATGATAACAAAGGAACAATTTCCGATATTATTTGTCGGGATCTAGAATTTGCGGAAATCATTCCTTTCCGCATCACGACAAATGAGAAAATAAAAATTTATCTCCACGAAGGTGTGACTCGCGGCCTGGCAAATGCCGTTCCCCGTATGGGAAAAAACATTGACGGCCGGAAATGGTCAGGTCACATGATCGAAGCCATAGGAGTAAACGAAGCGCTGGTATCTCCGTTAAAAGACAAAGGAATCAACGAGCTTCAAATTTTTGCACGCACACATATTGGCCTCCGCCCATCAACAGATTCAAAGCTTCTTGAAGGGGGAGGGTTCTACCCTGATCCAAACCGCATCGACGAACGTGTTTTAACCTACTATTTTCGCGTTGAGGATTATCACGAGCCTTTCGAAGTCAAAGAATCATTGAAAGACATTGATGGATATTCTTCAAAAGGGACTGTCAGGGAGTTTGATGCTCAAGATATACTCAATGCCATTGCTGTCGGTCTCATTCCGACCTCACGCTTGGAAATCCAAATTCTGGCTCTATACCAATTGCTCGGTATGAAAGCAGAGTGCTGGGGAGAAATGCCCATCCAGATTTCAGAAGTTCCCTTCGAAGAAACTCTCAATATTGCACAAATCATGAAACAATACAGCCTGAGCGATGATCGCTTCAAACCGGTACGCGGACAAGCTGGACAGGTTCGATTGCTCCAATCTGTTTTCGTTGAAGAAGGCCGTGAGAAAAACGGCGCTGTGGCTGGTTTATGCGCACGTGACGTGGAATTTGCAGTTCAGGAAGACAACACGATCAATACAGCTGTTGTTCTACCATTGGTGAAAAGTTTGAACGGCGAAGTTCTGGCAGGTGTCGTATCACAATATCTTCCCGTTCCACAAAGATTTGCAGGAACGGGTCAAACTCTGACTTTGCCAAGCTTCAACCTGCCCAAAGAAGTAACAGACATGGAAGCCGCCCGGCACTACATAGCAAAGCAATTCGATGTCAAACCTGAATTTGTTGGCCGCATGGGAGAAAGCTATTTTACCCATATTGGCATCACCCCTCACCGTATTTACCCGTTTGTAGTCACTAATATAAAACGTGCCTTTGCCGGACGAGGACACGGCTCAACATCCCTGACTATGCTCAAAAATCTCTGGAAGATTTTATACTGGGACAACAATGACAGTTTCATGAAAATCACAGCAATGGCATTGCAAAACCTTCATGACAGTGACATGAGCGTGAAACGCAGCTTTGACTTCAGCATGGCTGCCGAAGCTCAAAAAACAACACTCTCTGAAAGCACCGTCATTTCTTATTCATCCAGCCCGCAACATGATAGCGAAATGGATGGAGAACAAGATGAATCATCGGATCAGATCGCCGTGGAAGATCATTTTTCAGGGGAATCTCTTACAAGATCTCCCAAAAAACCCTTAGTAAAATCAAAAAGTGAACACAAACGCAGCTTTGATTTTTTATCCACCCTTTTAAAAAATAATTTGAATTTAATAAAATGTCTGCATATCAATTTTTGAACAAATCACATCTTCGTACAAATCTGGCCAAAGCAAAATCTTATCATGCCCATCCGGATACAACTGATAATTCAGCAGATTTTTTACTCCGTTGGGCGGAACAGGAACTATCCAATCGTCTCGAAGATATTAAAAGGGATTTTATCCAGACAGCCCTGATCTCACCCGCCCCGTCACAAGATTTTATTGAAACGCTCAAAAAAAGAAGCCAAACGGTTGAACTCTATAACGGAATCGGATTAGAAAATAACGAGCAAGTTCCCTTTTCACCTCAATCTCAGGATTTGATTGTCAGTCTGTTCGACATTCATAAAATAAACGACTTACCCGGATGGCTGATTCAAATTCGCCAAAGCCTGAAAGAAGACGGTGTTTTCCTTGCCTGCTACGCAGGAGAAAATACTCTATTTCAATTACGCCAATCCTTATTGGCCGCAGAAATGAAAACCATGGGCGGAGCATCCCCCCGTGTCCTTCCCTTTGTTGGTAAACAACAAATAAGCGGCTTGCTCCAACGCACCGGCTATGCATTACCCGTTGTTGATTCCGAAACAGTTACAGTCGTTTATCAAGACCTTTATCAGCTCATGAACGACATCAGACACATGGGCGAAGCCAATGCCATGACAGAACGGCATAAATTTTTTACACCATCCCGCATGTTTTTCGAAGCGGCAGAAATCTACAAACAAAGATTCTCGGAAAGTGGCGGAAAAATTCCTGCAACCTATGAAATCACTTTTATCATCGGCTGGGCACCATCGGATACACAGCAAAAACCGCTACGCAGAGGCAGCGGTCAAGTGCATTTAAGTACAATTCTGGAAGACTAACCAAAAGAAATAGAAACAATCTATTCTCTATTGCCATTGTCTTGAGAGCCTTGCGGTCGACGAGATCCCGAGCGACGAGGCCCATTACTTCCTCCGCTGCGCATTTTCGGTGGGCGAGACTGACCTTCATCCGAACCACCATCAGTAATAAATCCGGGAAGCTCTGTGCTATCATCCGAACCTGGTTCACGGCGGCGTGAAGCACGATGAGGAGGAACGGGAATAGGCCGTTGAGCCATTTGCTCTCTCTCGGAAACAGCCATCTCGATTTCAAGACGAGCAGATATTTTCCTCAATTCATGGACAGCTTCTTGAAGCCCTTCGCGAATTTCGACATCTTTTTTTGCTGCTGCCCATGCTTCATAAGCAGAAACACAAGCATCAGCAGAATCTCTCAAACGTTGTCCGATTTCGTCCATTTTCATTTCCTTATTCAACATCTACGGAGCGCCACACTACAGGCTTGCCCCCCAATGGTCAAGTTTTACACGAAACACGTAGATTACCCCGTTTTCCCGTGTTACTGAGCCGTCCACGCTCCATCAATTGAAATTGCAGTACCCGTCACACCACGCGCAGCTTCAGAGCATAAATAAACGGCAAGCGCCCCGATTTCCTCCGGAGTCGTAAACCTGGCATTCGGCTGTTTTTCAGAAACCAATGCGTCGGCCTCTTCCTCAACACTGCGCCCACTGGCAGCAGCTCGATCATCAATCTGTTTTTGCACCAAAGGCGTTAAAACCCAACCCGGACAAATCGCATTACACGTAATATTGGCACGGGCATTTTCCAAAGCCACAACTTTAGTCAGTCCCACAACACCATGTTTGGCAGCAACATAAGCCGCTTTGTTTGCCGAAGCCACCAACCCATGAGCCGAGGCAATATTGATAATCCGTCCGAACCCCCGATGCTTCATTCCTGGCAAAACCGCCCGAATTCCATAAAATACACCGGTCAAATTGATGTCAATCACCTTGTTCCATTTTTCGATTGGAAATTCGGAAGTGGGGGCAACATGCTGGATACCGGCATTATTGACCAGAATATCCAAAGAGCCTAACTCAGTTTCAACTGTAGCAATGGCTTTTTCCATGGCCTCATAATCCGCAACATCGACCGGCGCGAATAAAGCCCGCACACCAAAACGATTCTCAATGTCTTGACGGATAACTTCGATCTCAGCCGCATCACCAAATCCGTTCAGAACCACATCCGCACCCTGCGCTGCCAGCTCATGGGCAATTGCAAGTCCAATTCCACTTGTTGACCCTGTAACCAGCGCAACTTTCCCTTTTAAGAACATTTTTAAATTCCCTTCTATTCTTCCATTTTAATTTTAAACAACGATGAGGCTGCATTCATATGAGCACTTTTTTTGCCAATCTCAAGCTGCGCACGAGCAATTTCATCTTCCATACCTGAGATATACTCCTGTAATTCAGCCAAAGACATTGGCTCGAGGTTTTTAAGAGCCTTCACTGTACCTTTTAAAGGGAGATCATCATCAAACATCTCGAATACTCCATAAAAAAACATAATCTTGCCCGAAAAAGGCTCGGGATAAGAAGATAAGACCCTGCCTGTCACTTGGCAAGCCCTTATAGAAAGGCAAAATTTATCAAACACACCATAAAAAACTGTACTTTTTTGTCCGAATGATTATATTACCCCTATTCCCGATAATGATGGTTTAAAACCATGTGGATCCGTAAGGGACGGATCGACAGCAGGAAAATTGTATTTTTGATCCGAAACAGCCACAAGGAGGACTCCGATGGCAGCAGCCGCAATAGAAGTATCCAAACCACTCAAACCGAAAGCAAGCGCAGTCTGGTTAATTGACAACTCGACATTGTCCTTTGAACAAATCGCCGAATATACAGGATTACACGTTGTTGAAATTCAAGCATTGGCAGACGAAGAAGTTGGCCGTGGGATCATCGGGGAAAGCCCTGTTCAATGTGGTGAACTTTCGGCAGAGGAAATTGCACGCTGCGAAAAAGATCAATCAGCCATTTTGCAAATCATTAAACGCGAAGGTCCCGCTCTGAAATCTCGAGCCAAAGGCCCACGATATACACCAGTTGCCCGCAGAAACGACAAACCGGATGCCATCGCATATTTGCTCAAACACCATTCGGAAATTTCCGATGCACAAGTTTGCAAACTGGTTGGGACAACAAAACCAACCATTCAAGCAATCCGTGACCGGACGCACCCGAACTCATCCAACATCAACCCGCGCAATCCAACCGAAATTGGCCTCTGCACCTATGCCGAGCTCGACAAGGCCGTCCGCAAAGGCCTGAAAGCCAAAGGGATTGACCCTGATGCCAAAGCCGCCGAAGACGCCGCAAAACGCGAAGCTGCCAATGCCGCTGAAGAAGCAGCCAATGCCGAAGCAAAAGCCAATGACCTGTCCAGTTTTGATTTTTCAAACTTCCTGAAAACATCAAGCAGCAACTAGTCTAAATGAACATGAATGAATACAAAAACGACCCTCAACAGGGTCGTTTTTTTTTGATTTCAAACTTTTAAGCTACACCGCTTCCATTTCTTCTTTCACACGAAGTTTCTTAAGCTTGAGATCCCTAATCTCGGCATCAGACGCAGAAGGATGGCTGTTCAGCTCACGAAGTCTTCCCTCAAGCATATCGTGGCGGGAACGTAGCGATTCTAGACGTGCAGATGCATTTTGAGATAGAGCCATATTTCAATTCTCCTTATGTAAGATGAACGATAACTTGAATACTATAACACTTGATCCGGTCGGTTTCTTCAAAAAATTTAAAATAAATCATCGCACCAACAACCTAAACGAAGAATCAATAACTGAGTGCCTGTCCAAAAAGTCACGGACATGTGGAAAAAATGGCGGATTTTCAAGAACCGAAGCGCAGCGTACTTAAAAGGACGTGAGCACCGGAAGCTCAGAAAACCGTCATTTGTAGCCCATAGACATGAACGTTATGAACGGACACTGAGGGCATAAATACCCTTCGCTATGATACTTCCCATTTTCAAGAGATATACATATTTAACTTTAACCAGATTACGGCAAAAACCTTAAAGTCCAATTAAATCTTGGGTGCAATGCACCAGATTTAATGATCGCCGCCAATTTCATCTGCATTAATTAAAAGAGAGCGGTGAAGTTCGCCTGCATCATCCAGAATCGGATAGGCAATCGAGGTCATCAGGGAGTTAATCCGCCGCAAGTCACGGATAATATCCATGTGCAAATCGCTGGTTGCGATGGTTTCCGGAACACCTTTTTGTAACCGAACCAAGTGACTGACGGAAGCCTCACGCTCGGCTTTCTTGATAACAACCTTATCCTCAACCAACTGGCGAGCCAACCGCACATCACCAGAAATAAACACTGTCTGCGCCAAACGGACACTGTCCAAAACCAGCTGGAACAAATTATCCAACTCAACCTTTCCAGCCGGAGAAAAATTAACCTTATCGCTGATTTTTTTTTCTGCCAAAGCGAGAAGATTGCGATCAATAATATCCCCAACATGTTCAATATTGGTCGCAAAGGTCAAAATCTGAAAATGCCGTTTACCCTCAATATCATTCATCGTCTCGCCAGTAATTTTGACCAGATAAGACTTCAAGGCTTTATAAAGAATATCAACATTTTCATCAGCCTCACGAATTTTTTCGACAATAGAAGCTTCGTTTTTTTGGAACGCCGACCAAACCAATTGCAACATCTGGTCTGTCATATCCGCAATACGCAAAACCTCACGCGCAGCATTCGTCAATGCCACAGTGGGCGTATCCAGAACACGATCATCCAGATATTGGGATGAAACACTTTTATCATTCTCATCACGCTTTTTGTCGGGAATAGCCTTAGTCACAAGCCTAGTGATAAAACCGAGAAACGGAAGAAATAAAAGCCCCAGAACAATATTGAATGCCATGTGAAAATTCACAACAATCCGGGCGTCATCATTCCCAAGAAATTTAAAGTTAGGCTCCCAAACCTGAACAATCACCAAAACGGCAAACACCCCGATCAACCGCATAATCAAATTTCCGGCAGGAATACGAGCTGCCTGTGGAGGATCTTTCAAAGACGACATCAACGGTGCAATCACATTCCCGATATTCGCACCCAAAACAAGCATCAAGGCCAGATGCAAAGGAACAACTTCGGTATGCACCATCGACATTAACAGCAAAACAATCGCCAAGGATGAATGAAACAACCACGTTAGAACCGCACCAACCAAAACCGAAAAGAACGGATCATGATCCAAAGGCGCAAGAATAAGCGGTAACGTATCTGATTCTTTAAGCGGCCCCGCCTCGTGTTTGATAACGGTCAAAGCCAAAAGCATTAACCCTAACCCGACCAGAATACGCCCGATCTGACGCTTGACACTAGCTTGTTCTTTGCTTGAATAAAAAGCATAACCAAAAATAATCAGAACAGGAGATAACCAGCTCAAATCAAAGGTCAAAAGCTGCGCAACCAATGTTGTCCCAACATCAGCCCCTAGAACAACAGCCAGACCGGAGGTTGTTGAAATCAACCCCTGACCGGCAAAACTGGAAATAATCATTGTTGTCGCTGTCGAACTCTGAAGAAGAGCCGTCACCCCGACACCGGCAATCATCGCAAGAACGCGATTACGCGTAGCGCCCGAGATAATCTTGCGCAACTGAACACCAAACGCGCGCGTGACACCATTTCGAACCAAACGTAATCCGAAAAGCAAAAGGCAAACACCGCCAATGATATGGAGCAAAACGAGACTGGGCATAAGGCTGAATACAATACAAATTCAAAAAATAATTCTAACCTCTTCTTACCTCTTCAACAAGAGAAGATTATAATTGGGCTTGAAATTATTTAAAAACCGCGACCTCGCTGGGAAAGAAACTCAAGTTCTAAGGAACTACTCACTCGATTGAGGGCTACATTCCGATGAGGATAACGCCCGAATTTCTCGATCAACCGATAATGCTTTAACGCATACTCATAACTCAAAGGATCATCCGGTTTCATTTTTTCAAATAAAGCCAAAGACCGTTTTTGATCGTTAATATCTTCGCTATGTTCGAAGGGTAGATAAAAGAACCGCCGTTTTGGAACGGAAACCAAATGGTCAAATCCCAAATCAACAACCTTACGGGCAACATCCAACGCACGTCCATCCGACTCAAAAGCTTGTGCCGTATCGCGAAACATATTGCGCGGAAATTGATCGAAAAGCAAAACCAGAGCCAGACACCCGTCTACATCACGCAACCATCCATCACACACACCGGAAAACGCCATTTGGTACAAACCGAAAAACCGATCCCGCACCATGTCATCAAAAACATCATTCACTTGAAACCATTGCGCAGGAGCAGTCTCCTCGAACCAAAAATGCAGAACATCCTGAATGGAGTCCTTCATATCGACTTACTGCTTCTTTTTCAGGTCACGATATTTTTTTTCGGCACGATCAGCCAATATCGTCAACACAGCCCCAGGGCCAAACGGCACAAGAAAGTAAAAGATGGTTGATGGGTTTTTAAGGGACTCCAACAACTTGCCATCAATGTTTTTCACATAAAGGATACAGAAAACAATAATCCCGATCGTAATAAACAACAAAGACGTAAAGCGATAAACCTTGGCCTTCACAAAATAAACGTTTGGATCAATTTCTTTACCAGCCATACCTAATGAACTTTCGCCCAGATTTTACGCTTAACCGCATACATAAGGGCAGCAAAGACAATAAGGAACAAAATAACCTTAAACCCCATTTGCTTACGCTGCTCCATTTCAGGCTCCGCCGCCCAAGTCAAAAATGTTGAAACATCTTTGGCATATTGCTCGACAGTTTGAGGCATCCCGTCTTCATAAGCCACAGCACCAGCCGTCAACGGCGGGGGCATTTTAATCACATTGCCGGTCATATGCTTGTTAAAATACTGACCGTCAAGAACTGTCACTTCAGGAGGGGCGCTAGCATATCCGATCAAGACACCAAACACATAATCGGCACCGCCTTCACGCGCTTTGGTAATCAAAGACAAATCAGGGGGCAAAGCTCCACCATTCGCGGAAGTTGCCGCCGCATCATTGGCAAAAGGGGATTTGAATTTATCACTCGGACGTCCCGGACGCTCGAACATCTCGCCTTCATCATTCGGACCATCGATAATCGTATACTCTCCAGCAATTGCCTTGACTTGGTCTTCGGAATATCCGAGCGCCGTCAAATTTCGATAAGCCACACGTTTCATGGCATGGCAAGACGAACACACTTGACGATAAACCATCAACCCGCGCTGCAACGCAGCCTTGTCATACGTCCCGAAAGGGCCTTCAAAAGACCAGTCAACATTTGGTAAAGGATAAGCACCCTCTTCCGAAGCATGAGATAACGACACCCCAAAAGAAGAGGACAATGCCAAAACCGAAATCGCAGTTAAAATGACTTTTTTCATTCTATGCGTTCCCTTCGCAAGAAGATTTACAGTTTGTAACCGACTCATGAATACTGGCAGGAACAGGCAAAGCTTTTTCCACACGGCTCAAAATCGGTAAAACAACAAGGAAGAAAGCGAAATAATAAACAGTCGCAATCTGCGCCACATGGGTCGTTGTAAAAATCATATTTTCCGTGATGTGAAACAAAGGAACATCAGCAGGCATGCCACCGACTTTACCCAGAACCAGAACGATCACAACAAACAGCAATAAGAAGAATTTGAATTTCGGACGGTAACGAGCCGACCGCACAGGATGACTATCCAGCCAAGGCATAACCAGCAAGACCGCAATTGACCCGAACATCAACAACACACCGCCCAACTTGGCTGTAATGATTGTCACCTCTGTGAACGGGATACCAATATCAATCGTGACCGCCCGCAAGATCGCATAAAACGGCAAGAAATACCATTCAGGAACAATGTGGGCAGGAGTCACCATCGGATTGGCAGGGATATAATTATCAGGATGCCCCAACGCATTCGGCATAAAGAAAATGAAGATGGCATAGATAATAACAAAAACCAGAATACCGAAACTATCTTTCATCGTGTAATATGGATGGAATGGAAGAGTATCTTCTTTTGTTTTTGGCTCGATCCCTGACGGATTATTCGATCCGGTCACGTGTAACGCCCAAACATGGAGAAAGACAACACCGACAATCACAAACGGCAGCAGATAATGAAGCGCAAAAAAACGGTTGAGTGTTGGATTATCAACCGAAAACCCACCAATCAATAAAGTCTGGACTGACTCACCAACCAACGGAAATGCGGTAAAGAAATTGGTGATAACCGTAGCCCCCCAATAACTCATTTGCCCCCAAGGAAGGACATACCCCATAAAAGCGGTCGCCATCATTAACAGGAAAATCACCACACCGAAAATCCATAGCAATTCACGAGGTTGCTTATATGACCCATAATACATGCCCCGGAAAATATGGATATAAACGGCAACAAAAAAGAACGATGCCCCGTTCATATGGATATACCGAAGCAACCAACCATAATTAACATCCCGCATAATGCGTTCGACACTATCAAAAGCAATGCCGGTATTGGCGGCATAATGCATCGCCAGAGTAATACCGGACACGATCATGGTTACCAGCATAAACATGGCAATCGCGCCGAAATTCCAGAAATAATTGAAATTCTTCGGGGTTGGAAAAACACCATACTCTTTATCCAGCATGGTAAAGAGAGGCAGACGGGAATCCACCCACTCTACTATTTTATTTTCAAAAGGTTTGCGAGGACCAGCAGACATCAATTTGCTCCGTTAAATATTTACCCGATTCGAACCAGCGTATCGCTGAGGAAAGAATAAGTTGGGACTTCAAGGTTTTTAGGCGCAGGGCCTTTGCGAATACGCCCCGAACTATCATAAGCCGAACCATGACAAGGACAGAACCAACCGTCATAATCGCCGCGCATATCTCCGGTTTTCTGCCCCAAAGGAACGCAACCAAGATGAGTACAAACTCCAATAACAATCAGCCATTCCGGAGCTTTAACACGGTCAGCATCGGCCTGCTTGTCGCGCAATGTTGAAACATCAACATCAGCCGCTTCCTGAATTTCTTTTACAGTCCGACGACGGATAAACACTGGCTTACCGCGCCACATCACGGTCACAGACTGCCCGACTTCGACAGAAGACAAATCGACTTCCGTCGTCGACATGGCCAAAGTATCAGCGGCAGGATTCATTTGGTGAACAAACGGCCAGACAACGCTGCCAGCGCCAACAGCAGCCATGGCACCAGCCGTCATAAACAAAAAGTCACGACGTGATTCGCCGCAACAAGACGAAGGCTCACTATGCCCGTTATGAGATTGATTTTCCTGATCTGAAGCGCAGCTTCCACCGCCGCAACAAGGGGAATGGGGATCGTGTGATGACATTCTGATAAAATCTTGCCTAAATTATGATTGAACCATGAAATAAAAAATAAGTGCAAACCCCATACTTTATATGGATGCCCCCAAATGTCTAAAACATTTACCGATGAAAATCCAGCCCCAAAACAAAAAACACTTGGTTGGACTACAATTATTAAAGTACGATCTTTCCTCATTAATCTCAACATTCTGGCAAAAGAACCCCCTCACCCATGCGACTAGCCGCTTACCAACCGGACATCCCGCAAAACACAGGAGCACTCATCCGCCTGTGTGCCGGACTATCCGTTCCGCTCGACCTGATTGAGCCCTTTGGCTATATTTGGGACGAAAGAAAAATCAGATCCTCCGCCATGGATTACTTCGACCTTGCCCAAATCACCCGCCACACATCATGGCAAAAGTTCCAGCAAAGCCTTCCTGACCAGAGAATTGTTCTCCTCTCGACCAAAGCCTCCATATCCTACACAGAATTCGAATTTTCAGACCATGATATTTTGCTGTTAGGCAGGGAAAGCGCGGGCGTTCCGCAGGAAATTCATGATGCCATCCCTCATCGTGTCAAGATCCCGATGTCCCCTCAGGCCAGATCATTGAATATGGCAATGGCCGGAGCCATCATTCTCGGAGAAGCGCTTAGACAAACCAAAACTTTTCCCTCACCATAACCCCAACACCAAACTGCGACAATTTGTCTTAACTTGACAGAACTATTCATTTTACATCATCAATTTATTATCTAAATATAAGACTATGAATATTCAAATAAAGCGCAAAAAACCAGCCTCTTTTTCACCGCAAGAAGGCAAAGATGAGGCCGTGATTTTTTTTCGCGACTTACGCGACCGACTTTGCGCTGAATTTGAAAAAATTGAAACCGAACTGAGCGCCACACGCTACGCGAATTTAGCAGCAGGGGCGTTTTCCAGAAAAATTTGGCACCATACAAACGACGACGAAACCCCAGGCGGCGGGGGCGAGATTTCCATCATGAAAGGTCGTGTTTTTGAAAAGGTCGGGGTCAATATTTCCACCGTTTTCGGCCATTTTAAAAACGAATTCCAAGCCCAAATCCCGGGCGCAACAGAAAATAACGGCGCCTTCTGGGCATCGGGTATTTCTCTGGTGGCACATATGCAATCCCCGCACGTTCCCGCAGTTCACATGAATTTGCGCATGATTTGCACCACCAAACACTGGCTGGGTGGCGGATGCGACCTAACACCTGTTTTTCCGAACACAAAAGACGAAGAAGACTTTCATACCGCCCTCAAAGACTGCTGCAATCGTCACGACAGCGAATATTACGAAGAATTCAAAAACTGGTGCGACCGTTATTTCTACCTGCCCCACCGCAACGAACCACGCGGCATAGGCGGAATTTTCTTTGACTACATCGACACCGGAGACTGGAACAAAGACTTTGATTTTTCAAAAGATGTGGGCAACACATTTTTACAAATTTTTCCTGAAATCGTCCGCCGCCACATGAATAAAGATTGGACGAAAGAAGACCGCAACACCCAACTCATAAAACGGGGACGCTACGTAGAATTCAACCTTCTCCACGATCGCGGCACACAATTCGGCTTAAAAACAGGAGGCAACATCGAAGCCATTTTGATGTCCATGCCACCGGAAGTTAAATGGGAATAACGGTCTTCAAAAGAGACCCCTTATCTTTCGTATAATCCGACCTTGCCCATTTTTTTCGTAACAAAGCCAGCTGATTTCCAAGTGCAGCCCCCTGATAACCCAAAACCATCAAATCCCGCGCCCGAACTGGAAATTCAGGAACATCTTCCGATAACACACCACCAACAAACGTCACATAAGAAGCACGAGACACCAACCCCAGCGCAAAACAAATATCCAACCGCGCTCGCGCAAAGTCCAAGCCGTCTTCAACCATCCACGACCTGATACGCGCCATATCGGGACGATTCGTATTGAATTTAACGCGCGAAAAATCCTCAAACGCCTGCTTTTGCTTTTTATTCAAAATCAAACACTTGGACAGATTAGCTAAAGATGCCTTTCCACCACCGGCCACCAAAAAAACACGCGCCACAACCGACACATCATCAACTTCATCATTTTGACAAGAGATCAGTTTTTTAAGACTCTTCGGATCAAAAGACTTTGAAAAAACCGCTGACAAACATTTTGCCTCACACATTTTTTCTAAAACAGCAGGACAATCCGGATGGGACAAGATTTTAAAGAACTCTTGGGACAACCGCTCACGGGATAAATTTTTCAATCCACGCGCTCCTAAAACACACGCGCCATATCCCTTCCGATCTAATTTGCCCAGACCATAATATAAAGAGAACCGAAAAAACCGTAAAATACGCAAATAATCTTCCCGAATACGCAAATCAGGATTCCCGACAAAAGACACTCTGCGTTTTTCCAAATCGCGCAATCCACACCCCAGCGGATCATAAATCTTCCCGTCCAGATCGGCATAAAGCGCATTGATTGTAAAATCACGCCGACAAGCATCAGCATACCAATCCTCAGAAAATTCGACCTCCGCATGCCTCCCATCGCTCTTTTTGTCGATACGAAGCGTAGTGATTTCAAAAGACCTGCCTTTTATAACCGCTGTAACCGTCCCGTGCTGAATCCCCGTAGGAATTGTTTTTATTCCATTTTTCGATAAACGATCCGTCACGTATTGCGGGGTGTGGGTTGTTGCAAGGTCAATATCACCAATCACCTCACCCAAAACAGCATTACGCACACACCCGCCCACAAACCGCACAGAACCGCCTCCCAAAATCCGGAAGATTTTCCGAACATCTGGTGAACCCATCTCTGCTGGCAAAGAAAAATTACGGCTTGGCATCATGTAAAAATTATATCAACCCCGCCACGTTTTAAAAAGCAACCTTTTAAAAAACGAAAAAGAAGAAACGCATTAATCATCTCCCCGCAAAATACGGGTCTTCGAGCGATTCCAATCACGTTCTTTAATAGTCTCACGTTTATCATGTTGAGCTTTCCCTTTTGCCAAAGCAATCTCGACCTTGGCAACGCCTCGCGCATTGAAATACAAACGAACCGGAACAATCGTATATCCCTTTTGTTTGACAGCGGCGAATAAACGCGCCATCTCACGCTTATGTAAAAGCAACTTACGATCCCGACGCGGCACATGTTGTAAATGAGCCCCCGCAGAATTATAAGGCGCGATATATGACCCCGAAAGCCATAAATCCCCCTGCCTTTCTTCGGCGAAACTTTCATTGAGGGAACATTGCCCGTGACGCAAGGATTTAACCTCTGTTCCGCTCAGCATAATTCCAGCTTCAAATTTTTCTTCCAGAAAATAATCGAAACGGGCACGACGATTTTCGGCAACCGTATGATTAACCGAAATAAGTCCTTTGTCCTTTTTCTTATCCTGAGCCATTTAAAATAATGCCGTATCGTTCTATTATCCGTGGGCGCGGAGTTTGTCCGAATTATGGCCATCAATCAAGCCCAATTCAGTCATAACGCGCCCGACAACAACCCGTGCATTGGCAGAAGCAGAAACCAAAGGCAACCGGACTTCATCCGAACATAACCCCAACAACGATGCGCCATACTTAACCGGAGCCGGAGAACTCTCGACAAACAAAGCCTTATGCAACGGCATCAACTTGGATTGTAACGCATGAAAAACATCCATATTACCCGCCATCCATGCATTTTGAAAATGCGCACATAATTCAGGAGCCACATTCGATGTCACAGAAATACACCCGTCAGCCCCATGCGCTAAAGCCGCTCCAGCGACGGCATCATCACCACACAAGACTCTAAACTCCGGCTTAACCCGTGATTTGATTTCGGTTGTTCGCGTCACATCAAGCGTTGCATCTTTAATCGCCATAACACGCGGCAACTCGGCCAAACGACAAACAGTCTCGACCGAAATTTCAGCGCCGCAGCGCGATGGCACATTGTAAATCACAATCGGCAAATTGACAGCATCATGGATCGCGCGATAATGAGCATACATCCCGTCTTGAGAAGGTTTGTTATAATAAGGAACAACCACCAAAGCCGCATCAACACCAGCTTTTTGAGCCAAACCGGTCATATAAATTGTTTTGGCAGTCGAATTGGAACCTGTCCCTGCAATAACTGGAATTCTCCCCTTGACCGCGCCGACAGACATGTCAAGAATAGCGCGAAATTCTTCTTCTTCCAAAGTAGGAGCTTCACCCGTTGTGCCACAAGGAACTATCCCGTGAGTCCCATGATTGATCTGATACGCCAAAACCTTCTCGAACGATTTCCCATCGAAGACCCCATTAAGAAACGGTGTAACCAAAGCCGTGATAGATCCGCGAAACATAATACCAAAACTCCCTTTTTAGACCTTATGAATATACCTTTGACTTTATCGCTCGGGCTGCTATGTGTCCATTCTTTCTTTAGCACAACACAAAGTTTTGCATCGTCACAATCCTCAACCACACGAACAACCTCACTAACCAATGCGGCAGAAATCATGATCCTGATGAGCGGCAATAACTGGCTGACCGCACGGGATAAGGTCATGGCAGCACAAGACGGAACCTTGGTAAAAATCTATGAATGGATGCTCTACCGCGAAGATTATGACACCTTGCCTTTTGAAAGAATCGCATCTTTTATTGAGAACAATTCTCATTGGCCAAATCAAAGTGCCTTAAGACGATCAGCAGAACGCAATATGCCTGCCGACCTTCCCGCCGCAGCGATCATTAGATGGTTTGAAAAACACCCGCCTTTAACTGGACGCGGGATCATCCTGCTTCTCAACGCTGCCCGACAAAACAATCAGACAGACCACGCCATCCAGATCATTTTCACTTCATGGCCGGATGCCGAAATCAGCAATGACGATACAAAAACCCTGTTACAAGCAATCGGTCAGAAACTTCCGCAAACAGCAAATATACAAAGACTGGATAAACTACTCTTTGCCCAAAAATACACAGCTGCCCGCGCCTTGTCATTATGGATGGGCAAGGGATACCCGCAACTGACCGAGGCTCGCATCGCCTTGGCAGAAGACAAGCCCGATGTCTCACGACTGATCGGAGCCATTCCCAAGCACCTAACCAACAATACAGGATTTTTATTCGAACGCCTCAGTTGGCGCAGGCGACATGACGAAGATCAAGGAGCTCTTGAAATCCTGAAAATGGCGACAAAACTCGATGCAGTTCCCAACCCTCAGGAATGGTGGAAAGAACGTCACATCATGATCCGGCGCATGATTGAAAAACACGATTTTAAAACAGCCTACATCCTCGCCGCCAACCATGGGCATCTCGATAAATCCAGCGTAGCGGAATCAGAATGGTTGGCAGGGTGGTTGGCCTTGCGCTTTTTGAACCAACCGCAAATCGCCCTGACTCATTTTAATACCATGACCGACAACGTCGGCACAGCCATCAGCAAATCGCGTGGGAATTATTGGTCTGGCCGCGCGGAAGACCAAATGGGTAAACCCGACCAAGCCCGAAAATGGTATACGCTCGCTGCGACCTACCCGCACACATACTATGGTCAATTAGCCGCCCAAAAACTCCCTGATACGTCTTCTAACTTGCAAACGATCCCCCCTTCACCGCTTGATCTTCAAAAAATTGAACATTCTGATTTGGCTCAAGCCGTCATCATTGCCAATTTGGCACGCATGAATACAGAACATAACCAACTTCTCTCAGCTCTGATCGATACGCTAGACACATCGGGAGAATTTATGGCAGCAGCCAGTAAACTCGACCGATCAGGTGATAAAACAGGATCTTTTCGGGTTGCAAAAGCGGCCTCATGGAAAAATTTCTTTCTGGGAGAATACGCTTACCCGTCTTTAAAAAGCCAAATGAACCAGATCAAAGGCGACCATGCCCTGTACCAATCCATCATTCGTCAGGAAAGCCAGTTTGACCAGCAAGCCAGAAGTCCGGCCGGTGCATTAGGCCTTATGCAGCTTATGCCGCCAACAGCAAAAGAAACAGCCCATAAACTTGGAATTCCTCACCAGACGGGCTGGTTGACATCTAAACCGGATCACAACATTCTTTTGGGCTCAACTTATATAAACGGACTAACCCAACGTTTTCCAAACGCACTCCCGATGGCCATCGCCGGATATAATGCAGGCCCCGGTCGCGTCAATCAATGGATTGAACAATTCGGTGACCCACGCCTCGGAAAACTGGATTGGATAGACTGGATCGAACTGATACCAGTAGGAGAAACCAGAAATTATGTCCAACGCGTCATGGAGAACTATACAATCTATAGTAATAAACACAATGGTATGTAATAATGATATGATTATGCCTGAATTAACGTTCAGTTCATACAATTCGCCATAAAATGATCGTGCCATCTCGTAAAAGGAGCAATGCATGCACTTACTAATAGCCGACGATCACACAATGTTTCGTGATGCCATGTCCCAGTATTTGACCAGATCAAATCCGGATATGAAGATCACAACAACAAAAAACCTAAGCGAAGCAATCTCTTATGTTCAAGAAACCGATACCAAACCTGATTTGGTATTACTGGATCTCAATATGCCAGGCATGGATGGGCTAAACGGTTTCGAGAAGTTCAGAAAAACTTTTCCCGAAACACCCGTTGCTCTGCTCTCTGGAGTTGCCGAAATTCAAGACGTCCAACAAGCCATGGATCTGGGGGCAATCGGTTATTTCCCGAAAACACTCTCAGGTCGTGCAATGCTCAAAGCAATCGAACTGGTTTTATCAGGAGAAAAATTTATTCCTGTAGACCATGAGACAAATGGTCTAATGCCATCTTACTTTAACGATTCAACAAAAGCCCCCCAAGCCTCCCTCCCCTTGCACACCAAAGCACCACACTTAGAGCCTCAAACAGACATTAAACTGACTCCGAGAGAAGAAGAAGTGTTGGAACGACTGGGACGGGGATTAAGCAATAAAGACATAGCGCGTGAACTTGACCTGCAAGAAGTCACAATTAAACTTCATATTCGCGGATTATGCCGTAAACTCGAAGCGACCAACCGGACACAGGCAGCCCTTAAAGCCTACGAACTTGGACTGATTAAAAGAATATAAAAAAAGCGACCCCCATAATGAGTATCACAAAAGAACGCACCCCAAAGCAATACGAAGAACTAGGCCGACTAACCCAAGGACTATTGCATAACACCAACAACTCGCTAGCTTCAATCATTGGCTTTGCTGAATTCTTGACAGAAGATCTGCCCAAGAACACTCAACCCTGTCTGTTTGCCCAAAATATCAAAAAATCAGGGGAACACCTCAAAGACATGATAAAACAGATGTGGCTGATAAGCAGCATGTCTGAACTTTCTCATACAAATACAGACACAACTGATCTCGAAGAAGCAATAGAAACCATTTTATTGCAAATCAGTGAAGCTACATTAAAGAACTTCAACATAAAATTAGAATTCGATATACAAAACGACATCGGAAACACAGAAATACAAGCCCACCAAGGTTATTTATCAATTGCTCTGATACATTTACTTAATAACGCAATCGAATCTTTTGACCCTGACAACAATACCGATGATAACGACACACAAGACAAGACCATTTCTGTAACGTTAAAAATTAAAAAAGATAACCCGCAAAAAGTTGTACTGACTATTTTTGATACAGGCAGCGGAATGCCACAAGATGTTCTGAAACAATGTCAGAAACCTTTCTTTTCGACCAAAGACCCATCCGAACACCATGGACTGGGACTTACAATTTCCGAAACAATTTTAAAGACCATGAATGCGACTGTAACCATGAATTCAAAGCCTGGAAAAGGAACCCTAGTAACAATAGATTTCCCACTTCACCCCCTCGGAGTTAACATAAAATATTCGAATAGAGAAACATGAATCAAACTATTCTCTTGGCATAAACGCACTCCACACATATTATACAGAGAAGTCTATTGACTGCTCGAAATATTGCCAAAACATTAATTGGTAACGCCCTGTTAACTATTCGTGAGGCATCTTATAATCTGGGAGTCCGTCTAAAAGTGAACGAGCCTTTAGACAGGATTTTTTCTGAGTACAATTCTGAATACAATATAGTAAAAACGTTACATCTGCAGTCGAAACAAAACACCCAAAACACAGGGGTATCTCTATGGACGACCTAATTATAGAATTTTTGACCGAAACCAATGAAAGCTTGATGGAGCTGGATACGGATCTTATTCGTCTTGAGCAAAACCCCAATGACAAAGATTTAATTTCAAAAATTTTCCGCTTGATGCACACAATCAAAGGAACATGCGGATTTTTGGGACTCCCTCGTTTGGAAACCGTTGCCCACCGTGCAGAAAATGTAATGGGGCGTTTTCGCGATGGTGATCTGGAAGTCACAGCAGCCTATGTTTCTCTAATTCTTGAATCTCTGGATCGCGTGCGCTTCCTTTTGGGACATATCGAAGCCAATGGCACCGAACCGGAAGGAAATGACACAGACCTCACAACGCGCCTTGATGCTGTTTATGAAGGCCGAGACGAATTCCAGACTTCAGGACAACCCGCCTCTCAACCAACACCAGCCCCAGGTCCGACCGAAGAGGTAGATTTGGAAGCTCTGTTTGAGCCCGTCAAAGCAAAACCGGCAGAGCCAGAAATTATGTCTGAATCAGAACCGGGCTCCACAGAACCCAATCCAGAAGAAGAGGAAATTTCTTCTCCACCACCAAAACAACAGGCACAACAAAAAGAAACATCCGAAAGCTCAATTGCCAACCAGTCATTGCGCGTCAATATGGATGTTCTTGAAAATCTGATGACCATGGTCTCGGAATTAGTTCTGACTCGGAATCAATTACTACAAATTTCACGCGGCGACAAAGAAAACAGTTTTGTCACGCCATTGCAACGCCTCAACCATGTTGTATCGGAATTACAAGAAGGCGTAATGAAGACACGCATGCAGCCTATTGGCAACGCATGGGCAAAACTTCCCCGTATTATTCGTGATCTCAGCATCGAATTGGGTAAAAAAATCGACCTGATAATGACGGGTCAGGACACAGAACTTGACCGTCAAGTTCTGGACATGATTAAAGACCCTCTGACCCACATGGTCAGAAACTCTGGAGATCATGGCGTTGAAACACCTGCAGAACGCATCAAGGCAGGAAAACCGGAAACAGGAAAAATCCACTTACGGGCATATCATGAAGGCGGGCACATCATCATCGAAATTTCCGATGACGGGAAAGGGCTTCCAACAGAAAAAATTCGTCAAAAACTTATTTCCAAAGGCTTGGTAACAGAAGAAGACGCAGAAAAACTCTCCCATCAACAAATTCACCAATACATTTTCCACGCGGGATTTTCAACAGCGGATAAAGTAACGTCTGTTTCGGGGCGAGGCGTTGGCATGGATGTTGTCCGCACCAATATCGAAAAAATCGGTGGCTCGATTGAAATGAAATCGACCGAAGGTAAAGGATCAACATTCTTTATCAAAATCCCCCTAACTCTTGCGATTGTTTCCTCTTTGATTGTTGAATCCGGCGGTGAACGCTTCGCAATTCCGCAACTCGCCGTCCGCGAATTAGTTCTTGTTTCTCAAAAATCGGAAAATAGAATTGAAATGATTAAAAACACTCCGGTTTTCCGCTTGCGTGAAAAATTACTGCCACTGGTTTCTCTGGAAAGCCTTTTGAAATTAGGCTCTAACGAAGACCAAAAACTTGAAGACCGCTTTGAACACAAATACATCATCGTGACCCAGGTTGGAAACTACTCCTTCGGCTTGATTGTAGATCAAGTTTTTGACACAGAAGAGATCGTTGTCAAACCTGTTGCAAAAATCCTGAAAGACCTTGAACTTTTCTCTGGAAACACCATTCTGGGTGACGGCAGCGTCATCATGATTTTGGATCCGGGTGGAATTGCAAAAGTCACAGGAGAAAGTAATTTGACGGATGCGGAGAGAGATGCCGTTGACGAATCTAAAAAACTTGTCAGCGATAAAAAAACCTCACTCCTCCTGTTTACCGCAGGGGCAGGATCACCAAAAGCTGTACCATTATCGCTTATTTCTAGACTTGAAAATATTGACATGTCAAAAGTAGAAGAAACAGATGGCCAAATGCTGGTTCAATATCGTGGATCGTTGATGCCTATCATACCTTTTTCCGCCGATATGTCCCTTGCCAAAGACGAAATGAAACCTCTTTTGGTATTTGCAGATCGAGGAAAAAGCGTAGGATTGATTGCCGACGAAATCATAGACATCCGCGAAGAAGCCATTGAGATTCAACTAGAGGGAAAACGTAAAGGAGTTTTCGGCAGTGCCATCGTATCTGGCAAAGCAACCGAAATTGTTGATGTCATGCACTTTCTAAACAGTGTTCACGGAGATTGGTTCAAAGATCACGGAGATGAATCATTCCTAACTCATGACAAGATGAAACAAAACGGAATATCCAGAACCAAACGTATTCTGTTGGTGGATGACAGCCCGTTTTTCCGTAACATGCTCTGCCCACTTCTAACCGCAGCAGGCTATGAAGTCATAGCGGTAGATGGTCCATCAAAGGCTCTGGAACTGACCGAACGGGATGAAAATTTCGACATTATCATCTCTGATATTGAAATGCCGGATATGAATGGCTACGATTTTGCAACAAAAGTACGAGCAACCCAAAAATGGCAAAACACACCAATGGTTGCTCTGACATCCCACGCAACACCGGAAGACATTGACCACGGATACAAATCCGGTTTTGACGAGTACATTGCAAAATTTGATCGTGACACATTATTAAGTACAATTTCAAAAACACTCTCCAGAGGAGTTGAAATATGAGCGAACACACTCAAAATCAAGACCAAACCAAGCCTCATCAACCTCTCTCGGAAGCAAAAACAAAAGACTTTCTGACCGTTTTGATTGAAGGCCAGATGTTTGGCATTCCAATTTTACAGGTTCAAGACGTTCTGGGGGAATTAAAGGTAACAAGAATCCCGCTTGCCCCCCCACAAGTCTCGGGGTCACTGAATTTGAGAGGTCGTATTGTCACGGCCATTGACGTTCGCAAATGCCTTGGGCTTCCACCCATGGACGTTTCTGACAATGAAAAAAGAATGAGCGTAGTAGTAAACCATGATGATGAACTCTACAGCCTCATCATAGACAACGTCGGTGATGTATTACCCCTGCAAAACAAAGATTTTGAACCAAATCCAGCCACTCTGGATATAATTTGGAAATCCATATCCTTGGGTGTTTATAGATTGGATGGAAAAATTTTGGTGGTTTTGGATGTTCCAAAGCTCTTATTGTCTCTTCAACACCCCAACTAGAATCAAATACCCAAAAAACTAACTAAAAATTTAGTCTCTTGGGCTATGATGCAATACGATAAAAATTAAAACTGTTTACAAAAAATCCTCAGGAGCCTTCGATGAAAACTTGTCTGGTTGTAGATGATAGCCGCGTTGTAAGAAAAGTGGCACGCCGAATCCTTGAAGATATTAGCTTTAAATGTGAAGAGGCTGAAGATGGAATGCAAGCCTACGAATATTGCAAAAGCTCCATGCCTAACGCAATTTTACTCGACTGGAATATGCCAGTCATGAGCGGCATTGAATTCTTGGAAAAACTCCGTCAAATGCCATCCGGAACTAATCCAAAAGTGATTTTTTGTACAACAGAAAACGATATGACCCATATCCAGCGGGCAATGGCTGCTGGAGCAGATGAATACATTATGAAACCATTTGACACGGACATCATCAGGTCAAAATTCATTCAAATCGGACTAATTGCAGACGAAGAATAAAAAATAACAGGCAAAAAACCTTTGAAATAATAACGTCTCCAAATTAAGCAAGAAAGCCGCCTTTCACAATGGAATCCTCTTCACCCGCCACCGTAAAAGTCATGATCGTAGATGATTCTGCGGTCATACGTGGTTTTTTAGGAAAAATGATAGACAGTGCACCTGACTTCGAAGTCCTGAGTTCTGCGGCAGATGGTCAGGTCGCCATCAGCAACCTGAAAAAAGAACGTTATGATATAATTTTGCTTGATGTTGAAATGCCCGTCATGGATGGCTTGACCGCTATACCCCTCCTATTAGAGGTTCAACCGGACATAAAAATCATTATGTGTTCAACATTAACCTCTGAAAACGCAGAAACAACATTAAAAGCACTGGCACTTGGCGCGGTTGACTGCATTGCAAAACCCAGCACCACACAAGACATATACGCAAAAGATACCTTCCGCAATATTTTGACTCACACCATTAAAGAAATTGGGACACCAAAAAAGTTTACAAACAAAACCACTCCACCCGCTGATCTATTACCAATAGCGCGGAGCACAGGAGCCTCTATCCGCCAAGCATCACAACAAGAATCTTCCTCCAGCGCACAGTTCACCTCATTAAACCGAACGGGGAAACAAATCAAATTACGCCCACCACATGAAGGATTCAGTGGTAAACCAGACATTCTTGCAATTGGGAGTTCAACAGGCGGACCCAATGCTCTTTTCGAGCTGATACCAAATCTGAAAGGTATTCAAATTCCGGTTATCATCACCCAACACATGCCGCCAACTTTTACCAGAATCCTGGCGGAACATCTCCAAAAACAAACAGGCATGACAACCGTTGAAGGAGCGGAAGGAATGCCTCTAATGCCAGGACGCATTCATATTGCTCCAGGTGGCTTTCACATGCTACTTCGCAAAAATGGCGCGGCAACAGTGATTGAACTGGATGATGGTCCTATGGAAAATTTTTGTCGGCCTGCCGTTGATCCTATGTTGCGTTCGGCGGCCAAAATCTACGGCTCCCGTATTATGACCGTTATTCTGACCGGCATGGGGCAAGATGGTATGATGGGGGCGCGAGACATTGTCGCAGCCGGAGGACGCGTCATCGCGCAAGACGAACAATCCAGCGTAGTCTGGGGCATGCCAGGTGCAGTAGCAATAGACGGAAGTTGCTCCGCAGTTCTCCCTCTCAAAGAAATTGGCCCGTGGCTTAAAAATTCGTCCTTGCGTTTGGGATAGGGAAAAAGGTAGAAAAAAGCATGAAAATCTCTGACTTTGAACTCTTCAAATCCCTACTCTATGAAAGATCCGGACTGGTTATTTCTCCGGACAAATCTTATTTGCTTGAATCGCGACTTACTCCTATTGCCAAAAAATGGGGACTACCAAGTCTGGAATCAATGACAATGCAATTACGCGCACTTCCTGATGAAAAACTCATCAAGGACATTGTCGAAGCCATGACAACAAACGAAACATCATTTTTTCGTGACACCAAACCTTTTCAGATTTTTCAAGACACAATTCTGCCCGTTTTGTTGGAAAAAAGAAAAACCCGCAAATCCATAAGAATTTGGTGTGCGGCATCCTCAAGCGGCCAAGAACCCTATTCATTGGCCATGATCCTAAAAGAAAAAGAAGCGGAATTGAGAGGCTGGCGCTTTGAAATCGTCGCCACCGACATTTCCGATGAAATTCTTGATCAGGCCAAACGGGCATCCTATACACAATTTGAAGTCCAGCGAGGCCTACCGATCCAATACCTGATGAAATATTTCATGCAGTTTGGGGATTCTTGGCAGCTAAAAGATGAAATCCGCAATATGGTCAGATTTTCAAATTTCAACTTGCTCGACAACATGTCACGCATGGGAACATTTGATATTGTCTTCTGCCGCAATGTCTTAATCTATTTCGATGAGAAAAATAAAGGCGAAATTCTGGAAAAAATTGCAGGACAATTGGAAAATGATGGTTTCTTATTGTTAGGCGGGGCAGAAACAGTTCTGGGTATAACCAATAAATTTACACCCAATCCCGAAAAACGCGGACTGTATATCAAATCGGACAAACCTGCATCGACAATCGTCTCACCAAGAAATGCTTCTGCGGCACCATCGTCAACATCCAGCTTCACATCAAGCCTTTTCAAACGCACATAATATGTTTACAAACGGGCTATTCCAAACAAACAAGGAGTTGCCCGTTATGTCCGTATCTGCCAAGCCCAGAACCACCCCGCGTCCAGACAGAATTCAGGTTAAAACAGCCCTGTTATCTGTCTCCGATAAAACGGGATTGATCGAACTGGCCACCGCATTAAGAGCAGCAGGCATAAAACTTCTCTCGACAGGCGGCACAGCCAAAACCATTCGCGATCAGGGGCTAGAGGTTATAGATGTATCAACCCATACCGGATTCCCTGAAATCATGGACGGACGGGTCAAAACGCTGCACCCGAAAGTTCACGGCGGCCTTCTGGCAAGACGGGATGACACCGACCATGTGGACGCAATGACCCGCGAAAATATCGAAGGCATCGACCTTCTGATTGTCAACCTTTACCCATTCCGCGAAACCGTCGCCAAAGGCGCAGACTACGATAATTGCGTTGAAAACATCGACATCGGCGGCCCTGCCATGCTCCGCGCCGCAGCAAAAAATCATGATTTTGTCACCGTCCTGACCGACCCGTCGGACTATGCCATAGTCTGTGAGGAAATCGCCCAAGGCGGAACAACCCTCGCAACCCGCCAACGCTTGGCGGCCAAAACCTACGCCACAACAGCCAGTTATGACGCGGCTATTTCTTCTTGGTTTTCCAAGCAGTTAGGGGGGGATTTTCCTGAAACACTTACTGTTTCCGCCCATAAAATCGATACGTTGCGATACGGGGAAAACCCACACCAGCAAGCCGCAGTCTATAGCGACGGAACAGGCCGAGCTGGTGTCGTAACCGCCAAACAACTCCAAGGCAAAGAACTTTCTTATAATAACCTCAACGACACAGACGCAGCCTTTGAACTGGTATCCGAATTCGACCAACCAACCGTTGCGATTATCAAACACGCAAACCCATGCGGCGTTGCAATGGGCAAGGATATGATCTCGGCCTATCATGCAGCCCTAGCATGTGACCCTGTCAGTGCCTTTGGCGGCATTATCGCCCTCAACCGCCCCTTGGACGGAGCAACAGCAACAGAAATCATTAAAATCTTCTCCGAAGTCATTATCGCACCGGAAATTACAAAAGAAGCCCGTGAAATTCTCGCGGCCAAAAAGAATGTCCGCGTCCTAGAAACCGGAGGTCTGCCGAACCCGACAGATCAACGCATGACCCTCAAAACAATTTCGGGCGGCTGGTTGCTTCAAACATCCGACAACGGGCATATCACGGAAGATGACCTGAAAATTGTCACCAAACGCGCCCCGACCGAACAAGAACTCAAAGACTTGCTCTTTGCCTTCCGCATTTGCAAACACGTCAAATCAAACGCCATCGTCTACGCCAAAAACGGCCAATCTGTTGGCATTGGCGCGGGACAAATGTCGCGTATTGATTCAAGCCGTATCGCCGCTTGGAAGGCCAAAGAAGCCGGAACAGACATCCAAAGCTCTGTTGTGGCCTCGGACGCGTTCTTCCCCTTCCCTGACGGTCTATTAGCCGCAGCAGACGCAGGAGCAACCGCCGTCATCCAACCAGGAGGCTCGATCAAGGACGAAGACGTCATCAAAGCCGCCGACGAGCGCGGCCTCGCCATGGTTCTGACTGGTATGCGCCACTTCCGGCATTAGAAATTAGAAATAAGAAGAAAATCCCACCCTTAACGCCCGAACAATTGGGCGTTAACCCTTCGTTTACCCTTTTTTTATGGTATTTAAAGCATATCATCGTATAAAATAGGGGAAATTAAGAAAAAAGAGAGTGTGAGAATGTGGGATTTTATAGATAGGATTAAGACAAGCTCTTCATACACCACGTTGGTTCGTGCCATGGATGCTATCCCGTCCCCGTCCAATATTGTCAGCAAACTCATGGATTTAACCCACGAAAACCGCGTCCTGAAAGATGGTTTGGTTGAAGGAACCGCCTCCACTGCCAGCTACGCGTTGGGACTTCCCCAATTAGTCAAAACATTTTATCAAGAACACATATCCGGCAAAAAATCAGAAATCCCACCAGAACAACAAAAATATTCCTCCGAATGGTTCAAAGAGAGATTGATGCGTGGCTATGCGCAAGACCAATTGATTCTTGGCAAAACACGACCTGAACTCAGACCCGGAACCAATGACGGATACATCCATCTTGCGGGAAAGGTTGCCCCTCTGATTGGAACAGCTTTTATTCCCGGAGGTCAAGTTTTAGGCACATCAAAAATTATGAACACCACACTATCTTTGGCTCCAAGGGTCGGTGCGATCGGCTTTGCTGCAGAAACAGGAATCGAAGGATACAATGCTGGAGAAGAATATTTTGGCTTTGGCCAAACCATGTACGACAAAGTCGGATTTGGCATCAAAGCAGAGACAGGGGAAGCGACCGTTGCGGCAGCACCTCAAGTACCAAAATCAGATGAATCCCCCAAACAAATAAAACCCGGACAAATCAAACAGGCATCCCTCGAAATTTCTTCACCGAAACAAGACAAGCCCACTCCTTTGCCACATCAAACAGCAAAAATTCTGGGGTTGGTATTGGGCAATGATTTAAAAAATCCCGAAGACCCGACCCATTTCAGCCAAGAAGGAGCAACAACCCTTCAAGAATCTTTGGCTCAAAACCATCTATACACGCAAAAAATTGACGGCATAGCAGGCAAGCATACGCTGAAAGCCACAGACAAAGCCATCAAAGACGCAATCAAGCCAACGGCTCTAACAGATGATCTCCGCACGCAATACGAATCGCGCATGAAAGATTTGGCCAAAGAACTAAAAGAGACCCCCGCAAATGCCTATAATTATGACCCACGCGTTATGGCACTTCAAACCTGCGGTTATGCTCTGGGTCTTTATAATAAGAATATTGACGGTTTAATGGGAAGCTCGACGCTAAACGCTATCCATCTCATTGAAAACAAATCATTAAGTGAAACAAAAATCATATCAGCACAAAAAGCACCGGAATCCCCGCAGCAAGCGCTGACGATGACGTAGATATATATTTCGCAAACATATCTATAAAAGTTTGCAAAAATCAATAGGACTATGATAAAATGCAATTAACATATAAAAATTGGAGAGTGTGATGGGGTTTTTTAGAAAAATAGCAGAGATTGTTAAGGGTGCTAAGGAAGCTAGAGCCATTAAAAACGGTGAAGATGCTGCTGAAAATATAGCAAAATCCACAAAACCAAAGATTTCAAGCACAGAGGCTCGCGTTATCGCTGATTTTAAACAGACACAAAGAGTCCTCGTAGAAGACCTTGAAGCCGCATTAAATCCTAGAAAAAGATCGCTTAGTGAAGTTGCTAAAGATACAGCTACTTCGGTTGGTAATATGCGAAAAGGGGTAATGGGCAACATGTCCCCGACTCAAACAACTCAAAATGAAATAGCAACCGCCCTTGGAAAACTAAGAGAGCATACTGGCTCCAAAGAATACACAAAACTTGCTCTTAAAGAAGGAAAGCTTAGCCCAGCAGAATCCTTAGATGCTCTACACCAAGGATACCGGATTAGTCCGGAAAATTTCCGCAACATGAACAAACAACTCTCAACTGGCTCCCTTAAGTCCTCAGGTTTTAAAACTGCAGTGATGATAGGCAGTGTTGCTCTAGCTGCGGGTACTTTTTACAATGGCTTGGAATCTCCTGCTGACCAAAATGATAATAACCTTAGCTTTGGTGAGAGAATTATTTATAACAGCAAAAAATTCATTATGGGAGCAACCGGCGGCTTAGGTAAAGAGCGTTGGGTAGAAGAGCCACTAAAACAGAATCCAGAAGATCGCATTGCAAAAGCCTTACAGGGAAATATAAAGAAAAACGTGGCCGCTTCCGATGCTTCAGAAGCAGCAGCAGCAGATAATGAACGCCAAAAGTATACAGCAGATGCTCGCAACGCACCAGCAGTGGACATGTCATCTACAGGTTTAACCTCTACAGCTGCCACTAAGGCTAATGGACAAACAACTGGTGAATTGATCGGTGCAAACATTCGTTCCCTATATCAGCAAGGGTATTTAAAGGAATGGGAAGCAAAACAGGTAGCAATTAAATGGGAAGACGCAACAAAAGCCCCCGTAAAAAGAGAAGAAGAATTTACAGCTGGTAATGTTGCTTCTGCCGAAGAGCTTGCTACATTTAAAGCAGATATGGTCAACATACTTCAAAACAGAGAGGTTGGGCGCAGTCCCGAGGCCGCAACTTTCGTAGCAGAACAAGTTCTAAAACCATAATAGCATATAAAATGTTATGTTTAGAAAACTTGACTCTTTATATAGATTTCAGGCATCATCCATACTATACAACGATAATAATAAGTTAACGGTAATAATAATTTAAGGAGAGTGTAAAATGGCTCAACAAAAAAGTCCAAATCCTGCTGCTAGTACCGGAGGCTCCGACAACACAAGCATCGGAATGTTGCAACTTGAGCAGGCAATCAACGAATGGCGCAGAGCCTCTCAAACCGCCGAAAAAAATGGCAATGCGGCTAATCGTGAAGCTCAAAAGCAAGCACAGTTAAAAGTTGTTAGGGTTGCTACACAAGCAGGAATTCTGGATGAAACGACAGAATTCGGCAAAGCCTTTGCCAAAATTGCTCCTGAGACGAGAGCACAACTGATTAAGAACCAACAAGAACTTGGTAAGTTAGCCGGCGATCAAACATTACAACTTCTAACAAGTACAGCCAATGATGAGCGTTCCGCACTCAAAAACCAAATTGATACACTATTTGGTATGGAAGCTGGCGGTATGAAAAGTTCAATTGGCTTTGCTGGAATTGGTCGGGCAGTGTGCTCTTTCCTGCGCGCTATCGGTGTAGACGGAATGGACGAATACATCACCAAATTTGATGAAGAAATCCGTATGGCAACTGATAATGTCCGCGATGTAAAACACACAAAGCTGAAAAATGCCCCCCAAGAAATAAATCCTGAGAGTGCAGAAAGGCAAGTTATAGGAGCAACGAATAGGGCTCTTGGAGATGTTTCTGCATATTCTGTAGAAGCAATTGAGAAGGCATCTTTGCTTATTAAAAATACAGGTGAGATTGGAAAAACACAACCAGAACAACAAACATCTGGTTCTAATACCGGATCAGAATCGACTTCTCCCGTAATTGTTGGAACATCCAGAGCAGTCGAAATTGCAAAAACTGCAGCCAAAGACATAGGGTTAAAAGACCCCAAAGCTGCTGAACAAGTCATAACAGGAGCCTCCAAAATTGATGGAGATCCTAAAAACCTCAGTGGGACGGAATTGGCCGCAATTGAAGCCCGCCTTATTACTGGAGAAGGCAAAAAAGCAACTGATGCCTTAATCGAAAGAATCAAAGCCGAAGCCAAGACCACTCCGGATAAATACACATCAACCCGAGAACCCGCCCTTAACTTGAATTAACACTCACCCCCGCTTCGGCGGGGGTTTTTAATTTGTACAAGTTTGTACAAAAGCGCGCACGACCAATATCCTGAAAAACTTGCAAATTGTGGCGCAAATGTGGCATAATACACTAAAGCGATGAAATAAAGAAATAATCGGCAATAAAAAACAGACCGAACAATCAATTCATCGATGCGGCAAGTGTATAGAGATAAAGGAATGTGTGATGTCAACTCCCACTGAAAATGCTAGATTTGATGCAGATCTCGACCGGCAAACTGGCGAAGCGCGTCTCCCATTTAACGAATTGGCAACGATAAACCGTTTGAAGGCTCGCCACACCGAGTTCGAGCAACAACTTGATGACTCCACGTCAGAGGGCAGACTTAACTTTACTCACCATCAATACAAAATATTTCTGGAAAAAGAAGCAGAAAAATTAAAAGCCATTGCCGAACAAGACATTGAGATATCCGCATCTTTGTCTCGTGCCCAAAAACAATTAGAAACTTTTCTTAAAAAGATGGATTCCGAAACCGCAAGAAAAGAATTAGAAGGGGCTCATACTCATAACGCAACCCTGATCCGCGCTGAGACTGAAAGAGAAAAGGGCGTAAACCGCACCCAAAAGGCGATCATGAATTTTCAAGAACGTGCCGATAGCGCACTTCAACAAAAAATGGAACAAATTGCCCCTTCCGCTATTCTCAGTGAGAGTGACGCTGCCCATCTCAAAGCCGCAGGCATAAATCCAGAGCACGCTGCCGTAGAAAACATTCCCTTCCCCACATTAGACTGGGGTACTGATACTTCAGTAGACACCCAAGAACAACAACCAATACTAGGTCTTTACCCTACCCCAACACAGACACCTGTTCAAAAGGTACACACACACCCTGCGCCACAACAGGCACAAGAAACCCCGGATTCAAGATTTTCGAACATAAGATCCTTAATGTCAGAAACCGAATTAGGTGACTTACTCAAAGAAGCCCAAGCAGCCAAAAAACTCGCCGAAACCACCCAAATGGGGGTTTTCCAACAAAATCGCCCTGAATCATTTTACACAGTATTCGATCAAGCAATTTCGAGAACTGAACAAAGAATAAACGCTTTCACCTTCGCGAGAAGAGATGATGACGTGATTAACTTTTTGGGAACGCATCTCGACACACTGAAACAATATAGGCAACAAACAGAAGAAAAACTTAAAGGAACGCTGGAGGCCACTGCCCAAGCAACGGCGGAGCAAACACCTGCCACTGTTCAAAAAAAACAGCCCCCTTCGGATCCATCTCCACCGCCAGAAAATCCGACTTCAGGAGCAAAAGAGCCTGTCGATGAACAAGCAGAATGGACAGAGATTCCTGCTGATATGAACGAAACGATTTCCTCGCTTCAGGAAGAAGTCCAATCCTTTCTATCGATAGCCCAAAAGAGCGAACCGGAATTTTTAAACACTATTGGTATCCATGCGATGTTGGATGACCGCGAAGCCGCATTGAAAGAATTAAAAGAATTAAGAAAAAGCGGACAAGATACCAATCATCGCCAAGATCTCGAAGCCTATATGAATGATACGCGTCAAAGCATTTGGATAGCTCACAAACGGATTCTCGCGGCAGGACTAACACCACAATACGAATCTTCCATTGATAGATTGGCACAAGAAATGGAAAATGAGCAAAAATCCATCCCACCAAGCCAAAGTGAAAAAACCTCTGGTTTTAGATCATTTTTCTCAGGTCTTGGAACTCTTGCAAAGAACGTGGCTTCGGGAATCTCTGATGGATTAAGATCACTCGGACAAACCCTGTTTGGAAATCGGGAGCGCACCTTTGCAACAACGGGCTTCGCAACTGCGGCCTTAGCGGCAATACATATCACATCGACGTTCAATGACACCACCCATGCGGAGAACACCCCATCCCATCGGCACACCCCAGTCCAGAAAATTAAGACATCTGCACCCCCTCCACAAAGCGCCCTCTCCGCAACATGGCAAGGCACCGCCTGTGGACAACAAAAAGATGAGGACACATCTTGTAACGGAAAAGGGAATGCGGCTGGAACACCGCCCCCTCATCTCCATCTAACGAATTTATAATCTGGCGGAATTCAAGGTTGAAACCGAAATAACCATTGAAAAATGGCGTAAAACCCCCTATTGAAGGGGCTATGACAACCACACCGCCTAAAACCACTTTAGACAAAATTCGCAACTTTGCGATTATCGCCCATATTGACCATGGAAAATCGACTCTGGCTGACCGCCTGATTCAATCCTGCGAAGGACTAACCATCCGCGAGATGAAAGAACAAGTGCTCGATAACATGGATATCGAACGCGAACGCGGCATTACGATCAAGGCTCAAACGGTTCGCCTGAACTACAAAGCCGAAGACGGCATAACCTATCAGTATAATTTGATGGATACACCAGGACATGTGGACTTCACTTATGAAGTCTCGCGTTCACTGGCATCATGTGAAGGCTCATTGCTGGTTGTGGATGCCACACAAGGCGTTGAAGCACAAACACTGGCAAATGTGTACCAAGCCATCGAAAACAACCACGAAATCATCCCCGTTATTAATAAAATCGACCTGCCTGCGGCAGATGTAGAACGGGTCAAAGAACAAATAGAAGACGTCATCGGAATCGATGCCTCTGATGCCATCTGCGTATCAGGAAAAAGCGGCCTGAATATCGAACAACTGCTGGAGGCCATTCACAAACGCCTACCCGCCCCCAAAGGCCAAGCGGACACACCGACCAAAGCCTTACTGGTGGACTCATGGTACGATGCCTATTTGGGCGTGGTCATTCTAGTTCGAGTCATTGACGGCTACCTAAGAAAAGGCATGAAAGTACGATTTATGGGCACAGGCGCAACCCGCGAGATCGAACGCGTCGGAATATTCACCCCCAAACATATTGTCATTGATGAATTGGGACCCGGTGAAATGGGTTTTATCACAGCAGCCATCAAAGAAATATCGGAAACCAAAGTTGGGGATACCATCACCGAAGATCGCCATGCCGATAAGGTCAAACCATTGGCGGGTTTCAAACCATCTATTCCGATGGTGTTCTGCTCGCTCTTCCCGATTGACAGTTCCGAATTTGAAAAACTGCGTGACTGCTTAGGGAAACTAGCACTGAACGATGCCTCTATGCATTACGAACAAGAAAGCTCCCAAGCCCTTGGCATGGGATTCCGGTGCGGATTTTTGGGACTGCTCCACATGGAGATCATTCAAGAACGCCTTGACCGTGAATTTGACCTTGACCTGATCCCCACAGCCCCGAGTGTGGTTTATCAAGTTGACTTAACCGACGGCAGCGCACGCGAAATTTACAACCCCGTTGACATGCCGGAAGTCCAACGCATCAAGGAAATTCGTGAACCGTGGATCAAAGCCACCATTCTGACTCCTGACGAATATCTTGGTGGATTGCTTAAGCTTTGTGAAGAACGGCGCGGTGAACAAATCAACCTGTCCTATGTCGGGTCAAGGGCAATGATTGAATACCGCCTGCCGCTTAACGAAATTGTTTTTGATTTTTATGACCGTTTAAAATCCATCTCGCGCGGCTATGCCAGCTTTGATTACCTTCTGGAAGATTTCCGCGCGGGTGATCTGGTCAAAATGGAAGTCATGGTCAATCAGGAACCAGTTGATGCGCTTGCCATGATCGTCCACAGATCTCAAGCCGAACGGCGCGGACGGCATATATGCGAACGCCTCAAAGACCTGATTCCGCGCCAACTTTTCAAGATTGCCATTCAAGCCACAATCGGCGGAAAAATCATGGCGCGCGAAGACGTCTCAGCAATGCGCAAAGATGTTACAGCAAAATGTTATGGGGGAGACATTACCCGTAAACGCAAACTCCTCGACAAACAAAAAGAGGGAAAAAAGAAAATGCGTCAATTCGGCAATGTTGAAATTCCACAATCCGCCTTTATCGCCGCCCTGAAAATGGGCGATGAGAAATAAGAACTGGATGCCGGATGAATCCGGCTTAGGTTACACGCCATGTTGATTTTTCTTTCCCGTTGGCTCAAAGGCCTGATTGCAGGCTGGTTAATGGCCTTGATGTTTTTTATTATCAAACGCGCTCTTAAAAAAGCGTTTGGCGGAAGCGTTGACATGGGAAGTTTTGATATAAACAATCCACCACACGCACGCGACACCCCTGACCAACAAGATGACACCATCGTGGAAACCATTTGGGCGGGCATGCCTGCACAACAACTCATAAAAACTTTCGGCCAACCGCAAACAGTCACAAAAACAGGCATAAATTCGGAAGTCTGGGTCTACCCGATATTTAACGGAAAATTGGAACCCACCGAAATCCAGATTGAAAACGGAGCGATCACCAAATGGCAAACCACTCCGAAACAAGACGATAAACAAATCAGCCAATACTGAGTAGTCTTGTTGTTTATTCTTTTGGCGCGTCCCCTGTTTTACAAGCTCCACCACCGCAACAGGATTTCCCACCTTCACCCACACAAACCGTGCTGATTTTCAACGGACAATACATCGGACACCAGCCCATAGCGGCCGTTGCCAAAGGCACCAATCCAATCAAACCGATCCAATGAAGATCCCCTTCAAGGATAAAGAATAGAGACAAAAGCCCCACCCCCGCAACAACACGGACAATCCGGTCAATTTTTCCAACATTTTGTTTCATAGGAGACCCTTCTCATATTTAAAAAATAAAAACTACACGGATATATATGGCACAAAAATCACATCTTTCCAGCCCTCATAAAAATACTGTTATGAGATATTTGAAAAACCATAAAAAATGAGGATCAATAAAGCTTAGGATTCTTAGGATTCAAGGAAAGATGTCAGATTATCCAATAAATCGACAATATTTCCACCTACTGTGAACACGGCAACAGAAACAGCCAAAGCAATACCAGCAACAATCAAGCCATACTCAACGGCGGTTGCACCATCGTCCTGACTCATCCACAAACGAATATGTTTTAACAATAAGGGCATGTTTACACCTTTCCCAGTAAGAACCAGTGTATCAAACACCCCTTTCCGAGATGTTAACATTGCATAAAAGACAACATACAAACCTCAAAACTATAGTCAAAGCAAATAATTTTGTGACAAAGAACCTGCGACAACACGTAGGAAAACTACGTTAGGAGCTCAGTGACGATGTCACAAAGTGATTTGGAAAGACTATATAAAAGACTATATAAACGAATGCCATTCTCAACAGGATGACAAAGGGAAAAAAAGACCCGATGTTAGGGGGGGATAACATCGGGCTTCAATATGGTCGGTCTATGGTGTTTTGGGTTAGAGCCTGACACGCTAAAACGATCAGTCCCTATGGAACAATCATCTCATAAAGCCAACATAAAAACCAACAAAAAATAGAGTTTTATACTTAATAAACAATAACTTAGACAAAAGACCATATGGATTAATTACCCCCTATCCAAAAGAGTCCGCTCCCTATCCTTCTCCCTCAAAATAGATCACCAAAACCTCATGAAAATTTACACTTTCTTATTAAATTAAATGGATGATAAGCTACCCTATTGCATCGGGCATTCTAATTGAATTCAACATCTTACATCACATCCTCTTGAGGTTCCAATATGACACGCGCCGGCCACGATACACTTCAAACCCGTAAAACACTGACAATCGAAGGAAAAACCTACGATTATTTTTCTTTAAAAGAAGCTCAGGTAAAAATCGGGGATCTATCAAAACTTCCATTTTCATTGAAAGTTTTGTTTGAAAACCTACTGCGCTTTGAAGATGGCCGCTCAGTTCAAGTCGAACATATCGAATCCTTGAAGGAATGGCTGAAAAACAAAACCTCCTCTCAAGAAATCGCTTACCGTCCAGCACGGGTGTTGATGCAAGATTTCACAGGTGTTCCTGCCGTTGTTGATTTGGCTGCTATGCGCGAAGCCATGGGACATTTGGGCGGCAACCGTCAAAAAATCAACCCTCTAACTGCCGTTGATCTGGTCATTGACCACTCGGTCATGGTGGACGCATTTGGACACAAGGATTCCTTCCAGAAAAACGTCGATATAGAATTTGAACGCAACGGAGAACGCTACGCCTTCTTGCGTTGGGGACAATCAGCATTCAAAAACTTCCGTGTTGTTCCTCCAGGAACAGGGATTTGCCATCAGGTCAATTTGGAATATCTGGCACAAACCGTTTGGGTTGAAGAAGACGAAGACAAATCAGGTGTCATGATCGCTTATCCAGATACATTGGTTGGAACAGACAGCCACACAACCATGGTCAACGGCCTTGGCGTTCTAGGCTGGGGTGTGGGCGGAATCGAAGCTGAAGCCGCTATGCTGGGACAACCTGTTTCCATGCTAATTCCCGAAGTCATTGGTTTTAAACTTTCAGGACAAATGAAAGAGGGAAATACAGCAACTGATTTGGTTTTAACCGTTACACAAATGTTACGCGCCAAAGGCGTGGTCAATAAATTCGTTGAATTCTACGGCCCTGGTCTTGATAATTTATCTCTGGCCGACCGCGCCACGATTGCCAACATGGCACCTGAATACGGCGCAACCTGTGGATTTTTCCCGATTGATGCCGAAACCATTCGCTACCTGACCTTTACTGGTCGTGACCCGCACCGCGTCAAACTGGTTGAAGCCTATGCCAAGGAACAAGGCATGTGGCGCGATGCATCAACGCCTGACCCGATCTTCACCGACTCGATGGAATTGAACCTCAACGATGTTGAACCGTCTCTGGCAGGGCCCAAACGCCCTCAAGACCGCGTTCCATTGTCCCAAATGCCAGCCTCAATCAAATCAATCGTACCGGAACGCCGCTCAATTGCGGTCGAAGGAGCAGAGTATAAACTCGATGATGGCGCGGTCGTGATCGCAGCGATTACATCTTGTACCAACACCTCGAACCCATCGGTTCTGGTTGCCGCAGGCCTCGTTGCCCGTAAAGCACTGGCAAAAGGCCTGACCGTCAAACCATGGGTTAAAACATCTTTGGCTCCTGGCTCTCAAGTTGTAACCGACTATCTAACCAAAGCCGGATTACAAGCTGATCTCGATAAACTTGGCTTTAACCTTGTGGGGTATGGCTGCACAACTTGTATCGGGAACTCCGGCCCTCTTCCTGCACCCATTGCCAAAGCCGTAGAAACAGGCGACTTGACAGTCTCCGCGGTTCTCTCGGGCAACAGAAACTTTGAAGGCCGCGTCTCTCCACACGTCAAAGCCAACTACTTGGCCTCACCGCCTTTGGTGGTTGCGTATGCCTTGGCTGGAAACACCCATCTTGATTTGATAAACGAACCTCTGGGAACGGGCAGCGATGGACAACCGGTCTACTTAAAAGACATTTGGCCAACCAACGCAGAAATCCGCGAAACAGTCGAAAGCTGTCTGACATCAGACATGTTCAAAAGCCGTTACGCAGATGTGTTCAAAGGCCCTATCGAATGGCAATCAATCAGCGCGGATACCGCAGGCGAAATTTACGACTGGGACGCAAAATCAACCTATGTGGCCAACCCGCCATACTTCCATGGCATGTCTCAAGAATCGGGTAAAATTTCCGACATTAAAAATGCCAATATTCTGGCATTGTTTGGAGATTCAATTACCACCGATCACATCTCACCAGCAGGAAATATCAAGAAAGATTCTCCTGCCGGAAAATATTTGATGGAACATGATGTCCCCGTTGCAGATTTCAATTCTTACGGCGCACGCCGTGGCAACCATGAAATCATGATGCGCGGAACATTTGCCAACATTCGTATTAAAAACGAAATGTTGGATGGTATCGAAGGTGGCGTGACCAAATACATTCCAACCAATGAACAAATGCCGATTTATGACGCTGCCATGAAATACAAAGAAACCGATACACCATTGGTCGTTTTTGCAGGCAAAGAATACGGCACAGGATCATCAAGAGACTGGGCAGCAAAAGGGACAATCCTTTTGGGTGTCAAAGCCGTGATTGCCGAGAGCTTTGAACGCATTCACCGTTCCAACCTTGTCGGTATGGGCGTTCTTCCTCTCGTTTTCAAAGACGGCATGACCCGCAAGGACTTGAAACTGACCGGCGAAGAAACCATCAGTATCATCGGCATTGAAAATGGTATTTCACCACATATGGATGTAAACCTGACTCTGACCCGCAAAAACGGATCAACCGAAACCGTTAAATTGATGTGCCGTATCGACACACTTGATGAAGTCGAATACTACAAAAACGGCGGCGTACTGAACTATGTTCTACGCTCTCTCGCTTCGTAAAATCAACATCATGAAAAGCAGAAAAAGCCTTCATAAGAAGGCTTTTTTATTGCCTTTCCGAACAGATCAATTGCCGCTGGAACGCTTCTGCTTCCTTGGCAATCGCAGAAAAATTAGGACGTTCTGGACGATAATGAACATCAAGAACACTATTGAAACCATCCAGTTCCAAGGTTAATTGACCCATCCGCGCCAACGCAGAAATATTTTCCAACGCTTCTGATGAATTGACACTATTAGCCAGCCTTTGATGAATTTTTTCATTATTCATACCCAACCGGACAGATAATTGTATTCCCTCAAGAAACGCAGCACACGCATTCAAACATTGGGTCGGGGAGACACTAAATTCAGCATCCCTCCGTTCTGCCACAAAGTTAAAAGTTGTACTTTTATGGGGATTGCGCAAAATCATACCACACCGTCCCACTTCATCTTTCACATGCGCCACCATGCCGATATTCGAATTGTGGGAGATGGAAATATGACGACCCATTTTTTTAAAAGTATCTTCCGCAATAGCAACTGCGCTATCATAATTTCCCGGATTTTTAACATCACATTTTTCAATAACATCAAGAAACGGATGGTAATGTCCCGATAAAAAAATCGGTTTGGCATTATGGTACACACAAACCCAAGGGTCTTCACAATATTTTGTATCATGAGCAGAACGAACCAGTTCCCATGCCCCCACAAAATCAAAAGGAACGGAACGTGCCATCAAAGGTCCTAAACGAACATAGGATTGAATAATTTGAGCAGCCATACGAATAGCCGAATGCATAATTCTCGACCGCACCACAAAAGTCTCGATAACCTTATTTCGAGAATCAAGCAAAGGCACAACCAAACGGTTGCTCATTGCGACAAGAGACTCCGGTGACCCGCCGCCATCAGAATCCATATCTCTAATGACAAAACGCTCACGCAATAATGTTGTATTCAGTTCCACAGTGATCGGTCTCTAAAATGTTTATCCAAAAAGATTATATAACCATTTCAAGGAAGAAACGACCGTTTTGTTTAAAGAATCCAGCATCCCCTTCACCATCACCGATCAACAAAAAAAACAGGCTCGCAAACGCAAACCTGTTCCTTTTAACACATCCCCCGGAAGACTCTTTACATTCTGCTTCCCCAGAAGAAAAGGCCGTTTGTCCAGAACGTCGAAGACCGAGAAAAGAAATCCATGCCTATTTGTGTCTGTCTGGCTACGGTATTTCAACTTCGTCTTACAACGTCATTTGATCCTAACAGACAGGCATCAATACAAATTTAACTTTCCCTAAAATTTGAGATAAATTGAGATGATTGATCTATGGGCAAGCGGGCGTATCCACGTGAATAGCCGAAGGCTTCAAAACAATCCAATAACGAAAACAGATATTTCCGGCCGCGCATTGACGCTCCGAACCGGCTCCTGGAGTAACATCAGACGTAATATTGATACTCCCACCCGACCTCTGATCGATCACCTCGGCTTCACACTGTGCAAATTTATCGTTCAAACGCAATAAAGCACTTTCAATATAAGAATCCGTTTTGCTACTCGAAATCGTGATAGCAACACCATCCGCCCCATTATAATATTCCCACTCCCCAAATAAAGCCGGATTAGGGGGCATAAACTTACCAGAGGCTCCACCAAAAATCCTGGCATGATCCTGATTGTTACTCCCCGTTCCTCCGGGGTTACCAGGGCAACGAATAAATTTAACCGTATCATCTGGATCACTTAAAGGATCTGCTGATTGAGCATCGAAATAAGGGTCACTGGGGTTAATCGGATAAGGAGCATTTTCCTGCTCAGTTATCGTCAATTCTGAATCCTGATTGGGATGGGTGAGGACACATTCGGAAATCGCAGAAGAAATAAACCCGATCTGACCATCAAGCTCCGAAAAAACATTTGTCGAGTTCTGACTTTGAGCCTGCTGCCCCGAAGGCTCCATCAAACTCACCGTCAATGCAGCAAGCAAAGCCACAGCAATCAGAATATAGATCAAAGCACTACCGCGAACAGAAGCCCTATTTCCTTTAGACGTTACCATAACAAACCATCCTTTTCGCGATATATATCCACTGGACTTTTTGGAAAAAAGCCCGGAACATTTCCGGGCTCTTCTCGAAATTATACTTCTCTATCCAACAAGATAAATCCGGTCTACCGTTCAATCAACACGTGATAATAAACGTAGGTATTGGCACCTTGTTGGAAGCACCCTTGTGGCTGCCCTGAAAGGATGTTGGAATCTCCAATTGTTCCTGTCCCTGCTCCGGTATAAATACGGTCAGATGACGTTCCAACTGCAGTGGTTTGATCCGTAGCAAAATCAATATTAGTTTCGGTCGGAATCGTCGTCGAAAGCCCAAGTTGGGAATGAATTTTTTGACAAATAGCCAATTTCACACCGGGCAAAAACGCGATAGTGTCAGACGTCGTATCATCAGGTCCGGCACCATTGGTCTGACCGATATTCTCGATCTGGTTTTCTGTATTGAACACCCAAGCCTTGGACGCATTAATCGCCGTATCTATAACCGTGTCTGGCCCAAGAGAGTAGGTTGAGCCGCCACCATTCGGGTGAAAAACATTTTCCTGTTCCAAGCTGGATGTCGTCAAATTAGCCGCAAACAAAGATGGGTCGTCAAAAGTCATTGCATAAGGCGAAACAGAATTACTGACAATCATCCGTGTCATGGCTGTTTTCAACGCGGCTGGATACTGGGTAATCTGTGAAGAGTTAATCAGATTGGTTTCGCTACTCGCATCACCACCACCGGAACGGGTAGACTGTGTAACAGCATACGAAAGGGCGGCAAACAATGCCACGGCGATCAAAATAAGGAACAACACGTTCCCCGAATCACCTCGTGCTTTTTCAGGCTGTCTGGAAGCCGCTGTTTTCAAGGAAATTGTCATCTTTTATTACTCCAATTCTAGCATCAACTAAGGTTACATGGTACTCGAGCTTGACGGTTTGTCAATCTTAAGCTTTTGAATTTTAAGTTTTGCATCCAGCGCGTTTTGCTTGCACTCACGCCCAACACACAGACTCTCGACGCTCACACGCCATCCCGAGCCGCCATTCACGACATGCCCCAGAATCTCCCGAAACCGCGCATAATCAGTGGTAGATTTAGCCTGAATGGTAATATTACCACCATTCGCATTAATAGCTATACCAGGATAAACGGCTTTATAATTTTCAATAACATCTTTAAGCTGCTTAGGATCAACCGTTTCGGTTGAAATCGTTGGAACCATTGGTTTTAAAGCCTCACTCTGAAGCAATTCCGCCCGCACATCAGTCAATCGTTGCAACTGCACCACCGAGAACAAGCCGAGCATTGCCACCATCACCCATGCAATCCCTGCCGCAATCAAAGAATTATTGCCTGCATTTTGTGGCATTTTCTCAAGAAACGCGTTCAGATCGCCAGATGCCTGCGGGCTGAAATATTTCTGAAAAGATCTGAAATCAAAAGATCCGGCTGTCAAAACGCACTTCCTATTAAAATTCGGAGAAACCCACTAATCTATAATAGCCCGAATGGCTTAAAGGCATTTTAAGTTTAATTACAATTTTATACAATCCCTTAAATTATAAGAATTCGAGCCATAGGCAAACCACGGCTTGAATTAAAAAACACATATATATCAATCAACTAATAAGCATATCACATTGCCACTTTGGGGTTATACCCAACGGCTGCTCCAACACGAGGCATACCGGCAATCTGAGTTGCCGCACGGCCAAAAGAAGCTCCAAGAGCGAGACCATCACAATTTTCAATCCTTAAATCACCACCCCATCGGGCAGCCTCTGCACGACACGCATGTGCCAAGGGATTTCCCGAATTATCGGCATTAGAATCAGAAGATACAAACGTCCCATTTACACCCACTTGATCAAATACAGGATCACCAACAGCGACTTCAATCATATTTTTCTCCTACCTCTGATTTTTAGCTACGCAGCTTCAATCATCACTTCAATATCGGCAACCACGGAGATATAAGCTGGAAACCTATATGCCCCACTTAAAAACTCAACCAGACCAACCTTGGTTTTACTAATCAACCGCTGCAAAACATCCGTTCTTGCACAAGGAATATCGGCGACCCTATTTTCCCCGGACATAAACACAATTGACTCGTTATGAACTTCGAGAACCAAAGGCTGATCTTTGGGCATCGCCATCGGAACAATCACAATAATCGAATCGTTTTCGCCCAAAATGAAATCGCATTTTGTGAACATCACACACTCCTCATGGAAAACCGTTACATTTCGCGGCTTACTCGGGATTTTTATCCCCTTTTATTCTCCCTTACTCTGCCACACCGGACTTAAAATAAAATTAACATTTGACGCGGATACGGGCTTCGTTTGAAAAAATAAGGAAAAACTGAAAATAGCTAGAGCGCATAATCAGCAGGTGTAACAATTTCACCGTGACGAGAACAACCTGATGAAGCCAACTCAACGAAAAGCGGAGCAACTTGATCCGGTGTTCTTAAATCAACCCCTTGATACCCACCCGGAAAAACCTGATGCAGCATATCGGTATCAACCGCCCCAGGACGAATGATATTAACACGTAAATTTGTTTGTCTGGTTTCTTCCGCCCATGTCTTAAACAAGAACATTACAGCAGCCTTACTGACGCCATATTGACCACCAAACGCATGGGGATCGACCCCCATACCAGACCCGACAACAATCGCTCGCCCTGCATCCGATGCCTTCAATAACGGCTCGAGCGTTCTAATCATTTGCACATTCGACAAAACATTTGTGATATAAGTGCCATTCCAATCCTTGATTTTGGAATGGGCAACCGGAGTCATCTCCCCCAACAATCCCGCATTGGAAACAAAAATATCCAGCTTGCCAAACCGCTCATAAATGGTAGGGCCCAAAGCTTCCAGATCTTCAATTTTGCTCAGATCAAACGGCATCAAAGTCGCCACCCCACCTTCGGTGCGAATAGCATCATCAATTTCTTCCAAACCACTTTGGGAACGCGCCATCAAAATAACATGAGCACCTTCACGCGCATATAATTTGGCAACAGCCGCACCAATCCCGCGCGAGGCTCCCGTCACCAAAGCAACACGACCCTGTAATTTTCGAATGCTCATAAGAAATTATTTTCCTGAAATATACGGTTTTGCAACACGGTAGAAAGAACCAGGATAAGCTTCATGCTTATTCAGAATACGATCCACAGTCCCATCATTCATCAATTCGGTTAAAGCCATATTCATAAAGTTAAGCATCTCTTGTTCTCCTTTGCGAACCAGCAACGCGTTCGAGTAAACCCGCAATGGCCGCTCTGGCACAAGATTCTTAAGCATATCGGGATTATGCGCCATAAACGCAGCACCGAAATTGGTATCAAGAAAAGCAACGTCTGCCTTGCGGTTAACCACATTCATCAACTGAATCGTATAATCATCGCTATGGGGAAGGGATAAAATTTTAGCCTTGGGAAAATCCTGTGCAGCGACAATTCCGGATATACTCCCATCCACGTCAGAAATAATGACCTGTTCAGAATTTAAAGCAGCAAGATCCTGAAATCTGGTTTCATCCGCGCGAACAAATGCACCGAGTCCACTATACCACAATGGAACAGTTGATGTCCCCAAAAGACCTGTATCTGCCATTGTCCAAAGAGTTGCACACATCAAATCAACATTCGGGCGTTTCAAGTCTTCTGCAAATGTGGCGTAAGTTGATTCAACCGTCCATTCGACCTTCATACCATTGGCCGCACGACGCGCAATTTCATCCATCAAATCAACAACCACTCCGCTCATCTGACCGGTATTCGGGTCTTTCATAACGGCTGGTTCATAAAGAATATATGCGCACTGGATAGTTTGGGTTCGCATCATACGCTCAAACACCGTTTCATGTTCTGCCGCAAAAGACGGAGCATTCAAAAAACACAATCCAAAAAACATCATTAAAAAATACTTCATTCACCTCACCTTGAATCAGCACGCTTTTTTCAACATGATTTGATCGCGCAATTCAACCGGATAATCTCCGGTAAAACACGCATCGCAATATTGCGGAGCCGCCGTATTGCGCTTGGCTTCACCCATCGCGCGATACAAACCATCATCGGAAATAAACGCAAGGGAATCAACTTTAATAAAATCGGCAATTTCCTGAACAGAACTTTTAGATGCCAATAATTCATCACGCGACGGCGTATCAATCCCGTAAAAACACCCATGCGTAATCGGCGGTGATGAAATCCGCATATGAACTTCAGTCGCTCCGGCCTGACGCATCATCTCGACAATTTTCCGCGATGTTGTCCCCCGAACAATCGAGTCATCAACCAGTACTATTTTTTTTCCTTCGACCACGCCACGGTTACCATTATGTTTACGCTTCACCCCAAGATGACGAATTTTTTGTGTGGGCTCGATAAAAGTACGACCCACATAGTGATTGCGGATAATCCCCAACTCAAATGGCAATCCTGACACTTGAGCAAACCCGATCGCGGCAGGCACACCACTATCAGGGACGGGAACAACCAGATCAACATCACACGGAGATTCTTCGGCCAACACAGCTCCGATTTTCTTGCGCATTTCATAAACCGACTTACCATCAATAATGCTGTCCGGACGGGCAAAATAAATATATTCAAAAATACAAAACCGCGAAGCCGCCGCAGAAAAAGGCCGGTGGCTCTGAATTCCCTGACTTGAGATCACAACCATTTCACCGGGTTCAACATCGCGCACAAAATCCGCCCCGATAATATCCAAAGCACAGGTTTCGGAAGCCAGAATATACGCATCCCCCAAACGCCCCAAGACCAAGGGACGGAAACCATTCGGATCACGCACACCAATCATACGACCTTCGGCAAAACAGATCAAAGAATAAGCCCCTTCAACTTGTTGCAAAGCATCAACCAAACGATCAAGAACGGTGGCCTTTTTCGACAAAGCCACAAGATGAATGATGACTTCAGTATCACTGGTACACTGGAAAATAGCACCATGCTGCGTCAATTCATTGCGGATTTTAACCGCATTGGTCAAATTCCCATTATGTGCCACCGCAAACCCACCAAATACCAACTCGGCATATAAAGGCTGGACATTCCGCAACAAAGTTGCACCCGTCGTCGCATAACGGTTATGACCGATCGCACTCCGCCCCTTTAATCGGGCAATAATCGAAACATCATTAAAAATATCATCAACCAAACCCAAACCACGATGAACAAAAAACTGCCCCCCGTCTTTAGCATCATCATAAGATGCAATTCCCGAAGACTCTTGCCCCCGATGCTGCAAAGCATGAAGCCCCAACGCGGTCAACGTCGAGGCATCATCATGTCCATATATTCCAAATACACCGCATTCTTCATGCATTTTATCGTCAAAAGAATTATTCATTATATCCCTTTTTGTCCTGCGGTTGTTTTTCGGTAGAAGGCTTGATTTTATCCAGTAAAGAATCCAGACCATCACGATCGCGGTCATTATACCCGTCTGATGAATTGGAGATTTGATCTTTTTGATCCGGCTGGAGTCTTTTTTCTCCTAAAACATCAATTTCGCGCAACTTGTCACGAGCATCATCCGCAACATCGGAAACCTTCCCATCTTGCGGCAAATAAGATGCCATCCATTCGGAAACTTGCTCGACATAAAACATCGTCTTGGCATCGGACAACCATTCTTTTTTGTTATCTTCAGGCAAAATGAGATAGAATGGCAGATAAATCAAACCCAGCAACAAAACGCCCCGCGCCAAACCAAAAAACACCCCCAGCGTCCGGTCAATCGGCCCAAGGCCAACCGCATGCGCAGAAGAAGACAAAAAGTAACTGGCAAGTTGCAGTAAAACAAAAACACCAATGAACACCATGGCGTAAGCCGTAATATCAGCAACCAGACTCATCGGTAAAATATCGAACAGCTTTCCGGCATCAACGCCGTCTTTAATCCCGAACCACCCATGGGTCAAAGGCTTAAGACTTCCACCAAAAATCAACGCGGCCAAAGCCCCCCCCATCACACCAACAATGGTCAAAACTTCGCGAATAGCTCCGCGAAAAAAAGACACGCCAGCCGAGATCAAAAGAACAAGAATAACGCCAATATCAACGAGCACAGAGATCGTCATATGAAAAACCTTGGTAGCTTAATGGATCGAAGACCTTTGATAGTCGAAAACACTGCCTTTTGCAAGCAATGTTAAACCTCTTGAAAAACGACGCGTGTCAGGCAGACGCCGCATATATCACACGTTTACGAAGACGGCATTCCACCTTCGCGTAACATCGCAACCAACTCGTCCAGATGGCGGATTTCAATGACCTGAAGACCCGTAATCTGCACTGGTTTTTTTTGCGAAGAGATACGCTCGGCAATACAGCCTCTGGTAAATCCCAACTTGGCAGCTTCTTTTAAACGATGATCCGGCTGGGAAACAGCGCGAATTTCACCCGATAAACCGATTTCACCAAAAAATACATATTCCGAAGGGACTGGCCGCCCTTGCAACGCACTGATAAGCGCAGCCGCCACCGCCAAATCCGCAGCAGGTTCGGTAATGCGAATACCCCCCGCCATATTGAGATACACTTCAGAATCCGAAAACATCAATCCGCACCGAGCTTCAAGAACCGCCAAAATCATGGATAAACGGCTCTGATCCCACCCGATCACCGAACGGCGAGGTGCACCATAGGGTGCTGCCGCAACCAAAGCCTGCACCTCGACCAATAAAGGCCGCGTCCCCTCCATTCCCGCAAAAACAGCACTTCCCGTTACATCAGGTTGACGTTGGGACAAAAACAAAGCCGAAGGATTTGCTACTTCCGACAATCCCAATTGCCCCATTTCAAACACGCCAATTTCATCCGTCGCACCAAAGCGGTTTTTAACCGTACGCAAGATCCGAAACTGGTGACCGCGATCCCCCTCGAAATACAAAACCGTATCCACCATATGTTCCAATACACGAGGCCCCGCAATTTGTCCGTCTTTAGTCACATGCCCGACAAAAAATGTTGCAGTCCCCAACCTCTTAGTCATACGAATAAGTTCTTGTGCAGCCGTACGCACCTGCGTCACCGTTCCGGGAGCACTTTCAACTGTATCAACATACATGGTCTGAATGGAATCGATCACCAACACATCAATTTTTGAAGACTCGATTGTTGCAGCAATTTCACGAACATTGGTCGCAGACGCCAAAGCCACCGGAGCATCCGCCATGCCCAGACGTTCGGCTCTTAACCGCACCTGATCGACAGCCTCTTCCCCTGAAATATAAACACAGGTTAAACCCTGCCGCGCCAAAGTGCACACAGCCTGCAAGACCAATGTCGATTTTCCGATCCCCGGGTCACCACCCAAAAGAATGGCGCATCCCGGAACCAACCCGCCACCTGTCACACGATCAAATTCACCCAATCCGGTAACCAACCGTTTGACAGTTTTACCTTCGGTCATCTGTAAGCCGACCAGATCAAGAACCTTACCTTTTTTTCCGCCGCCCAAACCTTTCGGCGGGCCGCTTTCAGATACTTCAGCGTGGAGCGAATTCCACTCACCACAGGAATCACATTTCCCTGCCCATAAGCTATGGACAGCGCCGCAGGATTGACAAATATAAGATGTTTTGGACTTGGACATATCCTGACTTTACCAGATCAGCGATCAGGCGCAAGCAAACTCACGACCTTTCAAATCCTGTTTCGAGGACATACCAGCCTGACGATTTTCCTTGGGAACAAATTCTTGGGCAACATCAATACCGGCACGACCCAATTCATAAAGATAAGAATTCTGATCTCCCAAAGCCTCCGGTGACACCCCTTCAAGTACAAAGATTTTATCTGGATACAACGCCCGATATTTTAAAATTTCTGCGACAACCTGCTCAGCTTGCCCTTTCGCAAAACGTTCTCCCAGACTATGATCAAATTTCAGAATGCGTGCATAAGAAGCCAAACGTGCCAAACGCTCGACTTGCTGCGGCTTATAAGGATCAAAATCATCAATCGCAATGCCAAATCCATGATCCAGAATATTCAGCAAGACCGCTTCACTCGCCCCTTCGGGAATTTCAGCATGTTCGGTAATTTCGAACACAACCCCACTCGGTAAAAAACCACAATCCAGACAGCTTTTCTGGGCACTTTCAGCAAAATCCGGTTCAAAAGCACTCGCCAGATCGATATTAAAACTGAAACGCCTCACCCCAATATCCTGAGCGTTTTTCAGCACCAGATCAAAAAGAAACATATCTGTCCCGTAGGAATTCCGCTGATCGCGAACCTCTTTAAAAAACCCTTCGCAATCGTCATGGTTCAACAGAAACTCGCACTCGGGAACACCGCTTCGAACGTTAGAAATAGGATAGAAATGCTCGACACGAAACACCTGTGCCTCCTTCCTGCTTGCCGCATTGAAACGGAAGTAACTACATAGCTTTAAAACAGCTGCATTCACACAGAACCCCTGCCACCACTCAATATTATGAATAGAAGAGAACAGATTTGAAAAAAATTGACAAGAAAAACTGAACAAAAACAAACTATTCTCTTTGCAAAGCCCATTTGACCTGCAAATCCTGCCCGTCCATCTCGGCTTTTAAAACCAATTGCCGCGTCTTAACTGGCTTGATACCAGACCCCAGATAAATACTTTCTTCAATAGCCAGTTTGGCTCCAACACCATAAAACCGCCAACTACTCCCCGAGGGCAAAGTCAAAACAACGTCTTGCCCCTGATGAACCTGAGACACCTGAACTTTAGGATGCAAATGAAACCGCAACGTCACGGGCTTGGGATTAGCCAAACCGATGTCAGACAACAAAGTATCTTCACCACGCAAATCATGACCGGAATCGGTTAAAAATATCCGGCGACGATGCGTTATCCCTTGAGATACCAAATACCCATCATGACTGGCTTCCAGCAAACACGCCTGACGATTTTCAGTGCGCTTACATTTCATCACAGACGATCCGCGTGAAACAGAATGGTCATGTCGAATGTCATGAACAGGACGACCATCCACTACCAATGCATTATGTGCCGCCGAATGTCTTAAAATCTGCTGCCAATCTTCCTGACACGGATGCCCTCCACAATGGGTAAAAATACGATCACGCCCATACATGAATTCAAAAGACAGTGGTGCTGAATGCCACGACTGGTCAAATGGAGCCTCGGGACACTCGCTATGATCCATCATCAAAAATGACCGACCAACCATCACGCGCTCAAATCCACCGAGGCTCAGGCCTTTCATCGGACGCTTCGACCCTCTGATCTGGGATAAAACAGATTCAATTTCAGAAATATCGCCTTCTTGCCCGCCATGATACAAACCCAGCTTGCGATCAGGGTAACAGAAAAACCGCAACGCAGGCCCCGCACGCTCGATAGCCGACTGCAACACTTTCGGCACGGGCAATCCGGCACGATTCAAAGCATAACGCAAATCAAGCAAAACCTTGGCATATTCCAGCAAATTCTCAGGTGACCCCGAAACATGCAACCCGTCCGCCGTAATTTGACGCGGAATTTCTTTAAGAACACTTTCAAAACCTTGAAGAATCCAAGCATCCCGCCCCGGAAAAGACAGCCCCGCATAAATCAACCCACGCGCCGCACGCAACAAAGGCAAACCGGATAAACCGGCAGGAAAAACGCGGGATAAATGGCGTGCTTGACGATGAAGAGACGAAAAATATTTTTGCTGGAAATCTTCATCGGCACTGCCACAAAAGAAATCAAAAAACGACAACCACATAGTCAAGCGTTGCCCCATCAGGTCAGCCCGCCACAACTCGGCATCCCAACGATCAAAACGGTCAATCCATCCTTCGACCATGTGCCGTGCCAATTTTCTGGACGCATCACCACCCGCCGCACGCAAATCGCGCAACCAACCAAACCCGTGAACATGATCGCGCCAATGTCCGACTGTCTGGGATACTGCCCAGAATTTTTGATCCATCGGCAAACTCGCACCATGAGCACGCATCACCCCATGCACCATCAAGCGCCCAAGCTCATTTTTCCCCGCCCAAGGATCGGACAACCGGATACTCAACTGATCGGGAGAGCTCCCCGAAGATAATAACCAATGATAAAAAGGGGTCTTACAAGCGGCACTACCGGCTTGTTGCCTGATCTGGCCAAGGAAGAGAAAAGGTTTCTGAGCCAAAGCCTGCATTAAACCGCGTCCCCTCTTAAAGAACGAATAGCCGTCGCATAATGACCTTGACCATTTTTAAACACGTAATTTCCGGCAACCAAAACATTAGCTCCGGCCTTAATCACATCACGCGCAGTCTCCTGATTAACACCTCCGTCAATCTCGAGATCAATATCCCGCCCCGTTGCATCAATCATCGCGCGCGCATCACGAACCTTGTCCAAAAGCGGAATAAAGGATTGTCCGCCAAACCCGGGGTTAACCGTCATAATCAAAACCAGATCAACCAGATCCATGACATGGACAATCGCCGACAACGGCGTCGACGGATTCAAAGACACCCCTGCCTTTTTCCCCAAAGCCTTGATCGTTTGCAATGTCCGGTGCAAATGCGCCCCCGCTTCGGGATGCACGGTAATAATATCAGCCCCCGCATCAGCAAAATCTTTCAAAAACAGATCAACCGGAGAAATCATCAAATGAACATCGAAAACCTTGGAGCTATGTGGGCGCAAAGCCTTAACCACCGCAGGGCCAATCGTAATATTCGGAACAAAATGCCCGTCCATGACGTCAATATGGATATAATCAGCACCGGCGGCATCAATGGCGCGCACTTCATCACCGAGACGGGCAAAATCAGCCGATAAAATCGAAGGAGAGATCAGAATAGACATAATGTGTCGCTTTTCAGACAAAAGGAGGGGCAAATCACTGTATTTCCACTATAAATGACAGCGAATCATCAAGGCAAGGGTTTTGTGAGAAAATATTGAGTCGTTATTTGACATACTATTTGTTCTGAAATATAACATTTTCCCGAATACATAAGAATTGTTGGTTTTATCCGAAAGAGCTCAGTCATGAAAAAATTCTCTTCCCGCTCTGCCGCACAGGAAATCGTAGAGCAATTTTTAACTGAACATCCCTTTAGGAGTAGCCAAACAATTGCAACAGATGTTATGCAATACATTGGACAAGAAAGAATTCGTGAAGCCTTCACGCTGACATATAATTTGTTTCGATACCTGACTTTCGAAGCTCCACCATACATCCAAGACAGGTTTTCAGAGATTTGGAAAGGGGAATGCTCTTGGATAGATAACGCTCTTCAATATGGTTACGAATCAGATCGAACCGGATTGCTGATTGAATTTACAGCTCAGCATCCGGATTTTGACATCCCGTCTCTTGTCAATATGACAAAATTAGCTTTATCGCAAAATGAACTGACAAAGCGCACAGTTGGAGGCTCACTTGCTTTATACTACAAACATGTTCATGAAGAAGATTCCGCCCTTAAAAATGGATACCAACTAAGTCATGCCCTGACCGCTCTCGATTATTACGAAGAAGGCACTCCGGAATTATCCTTCAAAGATAGGGTAAAAGCTCTGTGGACTCTCGGAGAGACCGGAAAATTTTCCGAAGCGCTTGAAACACTAATCCCATTGGTAAATTTCCTGTTCCAACAAGAGAACAATGGAATCTTCCCTCTGGGAATTGGTGTCAGCGGTCAAAACATGTCCGCAATCAGATATGGGCGGAATGGAAGCGGTGCCGAAGAATTCAAGTATCTAAACAAAAGCCTACAAGACGCCATCAATATTTCGGTTTCTCTTGCAGAAGCTCAAAATCGCTTTGGCAGTCCAGATGCGTCCCGTACAGCGCGAAATATGCTCGCCATGATGTGCATAAACAGGGGTATCAGCTTCCATCTGCCTGCCGATTTGGTTTGGATGATGAAGGGGGTAGAAGATGTTAATCATAGCCGTCCAGTCACCCACAGACACCCAAACCATCCAAACCATCCATGGGACTATGATCCCAACAGAAGAATGATTCTTGAAATCAAATAAAAACAGCCTTAGTGCCAATCCAGAAAGTCATGGATAGACACTTAAGCCTTCAACGCATCAGGGTGAATACCAGTTTCTTTCCCGATCATATAATAAACGGATTCCAGATCAAGAACACCGCCCGTACCACGTAATTTTACGTGGTGCGCCATAGCCGCATCCATCATGATAATTGATTTATCCGGCTGGTTGCGCTTACGCATATGAACATCAGTACAATTTACGATAATATCAATGGCTTCATCCGACACAGTAATTTTATGGTGCTTCTCATAACCCGCTTTCAAATTATGCATGATCTGGATGGTCTGTTCGACGTTTGGAATAGACAGGAAAACTTTTTGAAAACGACGATCCATCGCAGGATCAAGCGCCACATAAATACGAAACTCGTCAAGCGTTGTCGCACCGATAACGTGTAAATCTCCCACCGTCAGATAAGGCTTCATAACCTCTGAAAGACCTTTATAGGCACTACCCTCACAAGACGGCATAATCTGGTGCATCTCGTCAATAAACAAGACAACTTTCGGATAAGACGGATCATGATAACGTTCCGCAATTCCTTTGCAAATCGGCAAAAATCGCCCCTGAAACTCGGCGGGTCCCATCGTGCCTGCCGACATCGCTGCCAAATCAAGCTCCAAAATCCGCGCATCTTTCAAATAATCTGGAACTTCACGAGCCACAATTTTTTGAGCCAAACCAGCACACAACGCCGTTTTACCAACACCAGCAGGCGCCAGAAGCGCAGCATTCTTACGACCTTTTTGCAATAAAATCAGAATAACCTGATCAATTTCCTCGTCTCGTCCGGTGATTGGGTCAAAACGCCCCAATCGCGCCCATTCGGTAAAATCACGACAATACTTATGGATCAACTCATCGAGCTGCTCATCAGGAACTTTAAACTTGGAATGCGCTTCGGTCATGGAAAGGAGTTTAATGGTCAAACGGTTAATTTTTCATGTATGGCAAAATATCGTCATACGAATACCCCTGCATATAAAGCAAAGACGTCAAGTCACTATAAATTATGGAATTCAAAACCTGTTCCCGCACCAACGGCTTGGGACGATACCCAACCCCCAGCCCTGCAGCCAGAAGCATTGGCAAATCATTGGCTCCATCACCAACGGTCATGGCTTGGCTCAAATCCAGTCCCAAATCTTTGACATAAGAGTTCAAATAGGCCAGCTTGGCATTCTTGTCCAGAATTGGCAAAAGAACCTCTCCGCTCAAAACACCGTTTTGAATATCCAGACCATTACCATGATGAAAAGAAAATCCGCACATTTCAGCAACCCGCGATGTAAAAAACGTAAATCCACCCGACACAAGAACACAAAGACTGCCCTGCGCCCGCATCATCCCGATCAAGGTCAAAGCCCCATCGCTGAAAGCCATATTAGAAAAAGCATCATATAAAAGACTCTCGGATAAACCTTTGAGTTTGGAAACTCTGGCACACAAAGCCTGCTCAAAATCAAGCTCGCCGCGCATTGCCGCTTTGGTAATACTTGAAATCTCCGCCCCCAACCCTGCCAAATCCGCCAAATCATCCAACGTTTCCCCCGTCACAATCGTGGCATCCATATCCGCCAAAAGGAGCTTTTTCCGCCTCTCTAAGCCAGACACAAAAAAAACATCAACCTTATAGTCGGATAAACCTTGCCGGACATGATCCAGAAAAACACGATCAGGGCAAGATTCAAGCTGATATTCACAAACATCATCCAGTTTCAACCAACGAAACCCACCAATCCCAAGTGGAGCAAAATCAGCCTCTAACTCGCGAAGCACAAGGGGGGGGACTTTCCCGACAAAAACCAAAAAATTATTCATCTTGCGCCGAGTCTAGCACTCGTATAAATTTTTGCCATGAAAAACAGAGCCCCCCGCTCCGAATCCGGAAATGTCCTCTTCATTATTCTCATTGCAGTGGCTTTGCTTGCAGCACTGTCCTATGCCGTCAGCCAATCCACAAGAAGTGGCGGAAATGCTGGAACAACCGAAGAAAAAAGCCGGATCAACGGGGCGTATCTGCACCAATTCCCGACCTCTATTCGCCAAGCTATCGTAAGAATGAAACTTTCCAAAAGTTTAGCGGCCGAAAACATCAGCTTTGCCCACCCATCAACAAACGATTACGGCATATTCGGAACAACTCCGGAAAACGAGGTTTTCAACCCCCAAGGCGGCGCCGTCCCTTATCAATCTCCACCCGATCAAATCAACGATGGTACAGAATGGATTTTTAACGGAGATATAGAAATCAACAGCATCGGAACAACCGATGGAACAAGTAACGCAACTGACCTTCTGGCAATATTACCAGGCGTATCGTTGGACATTTGTAAATATCTGAATTTTGGGGTCTCTGACACCTTACAAACACCCCCGTCAATAACAGTGGCTGGAGAAGAAAACAAATTCACAGGAACATTCGGCTACGCGGGAACAATCTCCAACGTCGCCCTCGATGGCAAAGATGCCTATTGCTACTACTCGAATAATCTGGGGAAATATGTTTACTATCAGGTTTTGCAGGAACGTTAAGAAGAAATCTTTGTCAGGCGGCTGATAAAAAACCCGTCAATCCCGCCGCTGTCTTTCATAAAATGAGGTAAAATACGAACGTCTCCGCGCGGCGTAACGAAGTCTGAATTTCCGCCAACCTCGGACGCATGAATTGGAATACGGTCAACATCACGTCTGGACGATAACAATCGATCAATCTGGTTTTCGCCTTCGTCCTTTTGCAAAGAACATGTGCAATAAATCAAAACACCACCCTTCGATAAAAGATCAAAAGCATTATTCAGCAATCGCGTTTGAAGTTCAATTAAACTCGAAAGATCAACTTCATTCTTCATCCATAAAACATCAGGATTCCTGCGAATTGTACCCGTTGCCGAACAAGGAGCATCCAATAAAATAAACGGAATCGGATCACGCGATTTCCAAACAGCCGCATCAGCAATTTCCGTGCGCACACTATGCCCCAAACGCATCCGCTTCATATTATCCTGCAACCGCTGAATACGTTTTGCAGATCGGTCAACCGCAATCACTTGCCCACCCCGACTAGCCAGCTGGGCAGTTTTGCCGCCCGGTGCAGCGCATAAATCAAGCACAACCTGACCTTCGATATTTGTACCCAACAAACTTGCTGGTAAAGACGCCGCAGCATCCTGAACCCACCACATCCCGTCTTCAAAACCAGACAAATCCTGAACCATACGCGCATTATGCAAACGAACGCCGCCCGTCGGCAAAATCTCACCACTCAGAGTCTCCGCCCAATGAGCTGCTTGCTCGGGTTGTTTTAACGTCACATCCAACGGTGCTTCATTCAAATTGGCCATAGCAATTTCCAAAGCAGTCCGTAACCCATAATCCTGAATCCAGATTTTCAACAACCATTCGGGCGTATTAAGACGGGGAACATCCTGACGCGCGACCCAATTCTGACCTTCGGCGGCAATCCGCCGTAAGATCGCATTGACAAACCCCTTTAAACGAACATGTCCTTCTGCCTCCGCCAATAAAACCGAGGTATTAACAGCAGCATGATCTGGAATATTCATAAAAACGAGCTGCGCCACACCCAAGCGGAGAATATATTCAAGAATAGGCGGGTTAAGGGGCTGGTCAGGCTTGGATAAAGCATGACGGATCAAATCATCAATCTGTCCTAAACGTCTAACAACGGTCGTCACCAACATCCGAACAAACGCACGATCCCGCTGAGAAAGAGCTGAAAACTGACGACTTTCTTCAAAAGCCTGATCAAGCGTATGATGCTTGACGAAAACATCCTGAAGCAACCCCAAAGAAACACGCCGCGCCGTAAGCATCTCGGTCGGAGACGCTGGGTCAAAAGGATCTGATGAGATTGAATGTTCTTTGGTCATGTGCTTGGAAAAACGGGTTAATCAAGAGGACACATTACATGAAGCAAGCACCATAAACCACCCACAAAATAAAAGAAGGCAGAAAAATATAACTCCCGTCAAAGCCACGGATTTTTATCATCTCTGAAATCTACAGCAGAAGAATCAATAAACCCACCCTGCGCCTTTGCTTCTTTTTCCATGTCCAACAAACGTCTGATACGGCTTTCTGTCGAAGGATGAGTTGAAAACAAACCATCGACCGCACGCACATGTAACGGATTGATAATAAACAAATGGGCAGAGGCAGGATTATCCTCGGCTTCACGATTAACAATTTGCCCTGCCATTCCTGAAATTTTTTCCAAGGCCGTGGCCAAAGAGCGTGGCTTTCCGGAAATTTCAGCCCCTAAACGATCCGCCTCATATTCGCGAGATCGGGAAATCGCCATCTGGACAATCGACGCCGCCAAAGGTGCCAGCAACATCACCAACACAGTCACAATCGGGGAAGCCCTGCGCCCATCGTCCCCACGCGTCCCGCCAAAAAACATGGCAAAATTCGCAAGCATCGACAAAGCTCCAGCCAAAGTCGCCGTCACAGTCATAATCAACGTGTCCCGATGTTTGACATGAGCCAATTCATGCGCCATGACCCCTTCGATTTCATCGGTATCCAGACGCTGCATCAAACCTGTTGTAATCGCAACCGCCGCATGATCAGGGTTGCGCCCTGTGGCAAAAGCATTGGGCTGCGCATTTTCAATCACAAAAACTTTTGGGTGAGGAAGTCCGGCACGATCTGCCAAACAATGAATCATGGACACCAGCTTGGGAGAATCTTCCATCCCGACCTGACGTGCTCCATAATGGGATAAAACAGCCTTGTCACTGTTATACCACGCCCAGATATTCATGCCCCCCGCAACAAACAAAGCAATCATCAGCCCGCTTTGGCCGCCAACAAGATAGCCCAACCCACCGACCAAAGCCGTCATTCCAGCCATCAAAATTGTGGTTTTCAAATATCCGGTCACCATCATCTATCACCTAATGACTCGCACGAGACTCCAATATTTCTTCTTCCAGATCACAACAGATCACAACCATAAGCGCATAAATTTCACGGATACGATCCGCATCATCTTCGCCCTGCTCACCGGAAAGAACTGACTCAACCCGATCTCCCGCATGGTCAATCACCTCGGCAATCCGCTCTTCGATCACGGCGGGAATACCGTTTTCAACCTTCACAGCGGCAACTTCGCGAATAATCTTCAAACGCTCAATCATCAAATCAACGATCTGATCATCCAAAGCATCAATGCGGGCGCGGTATGGTTTCATAATCTCGTGTACTTTAGACATATTTAGGACTTCCTGAAAAAATAAAAAGCAGCTAGACTTATTTGTATGAAGACCCAAGCCCAAAGTCCAGAGAAACCGAAAAAAAATCAAGAAAAACCCGTTTTGGGGCATGTGCCAATACCGGACATGCAACGTGAATACGGCGGGCGCAAAGGGCCAGAAGCCACAAGATACGGTGATTGGGAAAATAACGGCAAATGCGTGGATTTTTAAGCCGTCCCACTAGCTTACCTCTCCCCATCGGTTTTTCTTTCTTTGCGTCACTCCGGCTCAACTATAACCCGGCCTTAAATCCAACGCCTGAATATCATACAACCGCCGATAAACAGAATCCGGATTTTTCAGCAATCCTTCATGTGTTCCTTGCTCGACAATCTGTCCGCTTTCAAACACCAAAATCCGGTCAGCCTTTTGAATTGTCGCCAAACGGTGGGCAATTGTAATTGTCGTACGCCCGATCATCAACCGCTCCAAAGCTTTCTGGATATAATGCTCCGAAACGGAATCCAGAGATGACGTTGCCTCATCCAAAATCAAAACCGGACAATCAGCAAGCAGGGCACGAGCAATCGCAACCCGCTGACGTTCACCACCAGAAAGCTTAACCCCACGCTCGCCCACCAGAGTCAGATACCCTTGAGTTAAGCCTTCGATGAATTCGGCAGCATAAGCTTCTCGCGCAGCGCCTCTGATTTCATCAATCGAAGCATTGATTTTGCCATAGGCGATATTTTCGGCCAGACTCCGATGAAACAACACAGGATCTTGCGGAACCAAAGCAATGGAAGACCGCAAAGATTCCTGCGTCACTTGCGCAATATTTTGTCCTTCAATCCGGATTTCTCCGGACTGGATATCGTATAATCTCTGGATCAATTTAACAAAAGTCGACTTGCCCGATCCGGAAGCTCCAACCAAAGCAATTTTTTCTCCGGCCCTAATCTCGACGGACAAAGATTGATAAATCGGACGATCCCCTTCCTGATAGCGAAAACTGACACGATCAAACGTAATCTCAGCCCCTTTGCCTTTTTCGGGAACACTCAAAATCGTTGCATTCGGGGCATCAAGAATATCATCTTCACGCTTCCAGAATCCGACGACGTCGGCAATCTCGCTTGACGCTTTCATCAGCTCGGTTGTATGTCGTCCAATATCACGCAAATAACCACCAATAATAAAGAAAGCCGTAATCGACAACGTCACATCACCTGGCGTAGCTTCACCTTTATACCATAACCAGATGACTAATCCCAACATACCCGCCATCATGACAATCCGGATATTTGTCCGCACAAAATCAATCGCAACATGGGTTAGCCACGCATCAATAACGCGCCTATGCCATTCCTTTGCAACAGCACCAAAATTAAGGTCTTCCCGAGACTCTCCCGCAAAACTTTTGACGGTTGAAATCGCTGTCATTGTATCAGCCAACGTTGCGCCAACCAATGTATCTTGCTCAGCTGATTTTCTGAATTTAGGCATCCCGATTTTAATCGCCAGCGTGACAGTAACAATTACAAAGAGAACAACCATCGGCAATGCAAACCATCCGACAACAGGCACTTGAATTATCAACATAATCACCATACCAATACCAATAATAACCGATGGAAAAAATCCCATAAAAATAGTGTTAGAAAAAATATCGAATGACCACATCCCGCGCGTAATTTTGCGCACCGTTGCACCGGCAAAACTATTCACATGCCAATCGGTTGAAAACCGTTGAACCTTTGCTGTTGCATCAGTCAAAACATCATGCAAAACCCGCGCGACAAATTTATCCCAGAACCACATCGCAACCGCCCATGACCAACTGTGAATAATCTGAACACTCATCAAACAGGCGAATGACCACAATACAATTGACAAAACCCCATCTTCAGCAGGATCAAGCGTGCTAACCTTGTCAACCAACTGCCCGCTAAACACCGGATAAAAAATATCCACTCCGACAGACAACCCGAGCAAAAGAACGGCCAACAAACCATGCCCCCATCCGCGCGACCAGTAATGGCGCGCAAACCGCCCAATATCTCGGCGTGTAACTTTGGGAATGTAATCTTCCGCATATGTATTCATAGCCACAGCTCCTGCTCAAAAGAACCGGATACAAGAAAAACAAAACAGAAGGGATTCGGAAAAAACGAATTCAGGACGTCTTAATTTTGTTTCTCTGGAAATCCGGCAAAAATAATTTTCCCGGATCAGAGTCTTACAAAATAAGACCCATCGATCCGGAAACGACGAAATTTTGAATGGCAAAATCGCACATGATCGCTTCCTTATTTGAACCTCACTATGACATATCAAGTTCATAAAATGCAATAACAAAGCTGATATTTTTATACTCGTCTTTGCGATCTCCAGCCCAATGCCCATAAAACAACCCAAAATCCTTCGCACTTCTTGCCCAAGCACCGTTTTCCGTGTACCAATATAAACTGCGTAGAAAGTTTTTTTTGCCCCGACAAATCAAGAGAACTTGGAAAACCAACAGATGCGTGAATTTCTAAGCCATTCCGCCGTAATTCTAGGAAGCGGCTTGATCTTGCTATTTTTTTCAGAGTTTCTATTTGTGAACGAAACTCTTGCTCCGACACTTCTTCACTCCTCATCGTTTTCCCTCATCCCTATTGTAAAAATCGCTGAATTGATCATCTGGTATTCGTTATTTGCATGCTGGTTTTTAATTCCCGCATATTTGTTCAACGTCCAAAATAAAAACGGGATAATTTTGACTGCAGCAATATATGGCTGGATCGTAGAAGGCCTGACAATTCCTTACCTCTACATGGAAATGCCCTTCTCTATCGTCTGGACATCAATGTCATGGCATCTTGTGATAGACATCATTCTGGGATGGTGGGCAGTGCGATGGATTTTACAAAAAAACAACTACCTTTTCACCATTGCACTTGCCATCGGCATAGGATTATTTTGGGGAATATGGGCAACATGGAACAATGGAAACAATACAGAGCCATTGAACCCTCATGATTTTTTCTTAATATCCAGCCTGGGAACAACCCTCTGGATCGCCGGAAACATAACGCTGGATAAACTGGTCAAATTTCGTTTTCAGCCCACAAAACCATGGATTCTAGGACTTTTGATAGGCTCGACCTTGATATTTGTAGCAACCACATGGGCACTGACACCCTTGCAATTGATACTACCCGCTTTAATCATGATAACAGCTTACACTCTAAAACAGGGAAACAAAAAAGATCCACCCGCCGCAGGCTCTACAAATATTATCTGGGAAATGTCATCTCCACAAAAAACAATTTTCTGGCGCAATCACTTGATTTTGCTTTTAACTCCGATCGCAGCAAATCTGACTTACCCGATCTACGCATCAAACAATACAGCGCTGGAACCATGGATCATAGCCACGCCACTCATAATTTTGGGGGTTGGGATCTATACCCTAGGGTTGAGACTCACAGGTT
>DIMG01000017.1:55894-56129 GCA_002425415.1 Micavibrio sp. UBA5572 | reverse complement strand
CTTATACCTATACGTCTTATAACGTTTCGACTGGACAGGATCAATTCACATACAAAATTTTAGATCAGGATGGTGATGCTACGACTGCAGTTTTAACAGTGATTATTGCTGACATTGATACGCGCCCATGTGTTAAGGGTGAAAGCTTATCGGTGGATGAAACGATTGTTGATGATGCGGGCTCACAAACGGTGAGTGGCACCTTGACGGTGGACTTCCGCGCGGACGGACCTGG
>DIMG01000017.1:0-55735 GCA_002425415.1 Micavibrio sp. UBA5572 | reverse complement strand
TCGTGGTGGCGGATATTGATACCGAGCCTTGTGTTGAAAACGCAATTTTATCGGTGGATGAAACGATTGTTGATGATGCGGGCTCACAAACGGTGAGTGGCACCTTGACGGTGGACTTCCGCGCGGACGGACCTGGTACGGTTAATCCTGTGGCGGGGAGCTTTACGGCTGGTGGATCGCTTAAGGGCGGAGCTCTGACTTCGAATGGCGTTGCTGTGGCGGTGAGCTTGGCTGGTGATGTTTACACTGGTAAGGCTGGTTCTGTGACGGTGTTCACGTTGACGATCAATGATAACGGGACTTACACGTATCAACAGCTGGGTCAGCTGGATCATGCGGATGCGAGCAATCCTGATGATATTATTACGCTGAACTTCGGGTTTGTTGCGACGGATACGGATGGTGATACGGCGCAAGGAACGATCAGTGTCAAGGTTCATGATGATGCGCCTGTTGCTGTGGATGACGTGGCGACTTTGGCGCATGCGCCTGGGTCTGTGTCTGGGAATGTGACGACCAATGATGATGTGGGTGAAGACGAGCCTGGTTATGTGGTCAAAGAGATTAGCTTTGGTGCGACCCATGTTGGTGTTCCTGCGACAGGGACAGTGACGATTGCTGGTGCGCATGGCAGTTTGACCATCTCGCATACGGGTGCTTATACCTATACCGGAACGAGTGTTGGAAATGATCAGTTTGTTTACAAGATTGTTGATCAGGATGGAGATGCTGCGACGGCGACGTTAAAAATCGTGGTGGCGGATATTGATACTCAACCGACTGTTATCGATGATTGTCAAAACATTGATGAAACCGATTTGGGGCCAATCGTTGTTAATGGTACTGTTTCTCCTGATTTCCGTGCGGATGGTCCAGGGACTGTAACTGCGATTGGAACATCTAGTGTGAGTGTATCCGGTAATGCCAAAGGAGGCGTTTTAGCTTCTAGTGGTGTTCCTGTTGTTACGACGTTGGTTGGAGACACCTATATTGGTAAAGCTGGTTCTGTGACTGTCTTTACATTGAAGGTCAATGTTGACGGAACGTATAAATTTACATTGTTTGATAATCTGGATCACAGCATTGTCACTAATCATGATGAAACGCTTTACATCACGTTTGGTGTCCGTGCGACGGATACGGATGGTGACTTTGTTGAGGGCACAATTAAAATCGGCATTGATGACGATGGCCCTATTGCTGTTGACGATTATGCCTCTGTTCCCGCAAATCAGAATAGTGTTTCGGGTGATGTTGATTTGAATGATGATATTGGATCTGATTTTACAACAAATGGTGTTGCCTTTGTGAAGTATGGCTCAACGACTTATACTGTTCCGGTTGGAGGAACTGTATCGATCAATGGTGCATACGGAACACTCGTGATTGGTTCTAACGGAGAATATACTTATACCGTTAAGCCGGAAACTGTGGGTGGACAAGAAGTCTTCACTTATACTTTGTGTGATACAGATCAGGACATTGACACTGCTAATCTGGTGATTGATGTTGCTCCTCGCTATCTGCCACCAGAGCCTCCAAGTGTGGATGTATGTGATGCCTGTGTTTATGAAGATGGTCATGTCCAATTACAGGTTTCTACGCATGCAAATGGTGGGAATGGTAATGAGATTATTACCTTGAGCATTTCCGGATTTACTGCAGGATGGATTGTGAATACGGTCAGCAGTGGCGGTGTTTATAACGCAGCGACTGGCGTATGGTCCATTACTTTGGCTGCGGGTGCGTCTTATAACGGTGGGCCTGTTATTTATCCCCCCGCAAATAGTGATGCGGATTTGAAAAATCTTGTTGTCAAGTCGGTTGTTTATGATCCTGATTCAATGCAGAGTTCTTCGGCTCAAGCGGCGATTGATGTTATTGTTGATGCCGTTGCTGATAAGCCTAATCTTGATGCGCATGATGTCTTTGCTGTTGGTGCAACTGCGGTTGCGTTGCAGATTGATGTCTCTTTGAAAGATACGGATGGCTCCGAGGTTATCAAGGAAATTCGTATTGAAGGAATGCCGAATCAATTTACTCTTAATCATGGGTTTTATGACTCTATGACTGGACGTTGGGTCTTGACGGAAGATCAGTTGGATAACTTACAGGTTTTGGCTCCTCATGGATATGAAGGTCAGTTCTCTATGTTGGTGACGGCTGTTTCCCAAGAGAAATTCCTTTCAGGAGACGAGTATACAACCAGTAATAATTTGGCTTATTCCACTGACATTGTAACGGTCAGTTTGTATGGTAATTCTGGTAATGTTGCAGGAAGTTCATCTGTAGTTGTTAACGTTACGAGCGTTGTTAGCTCCACATCTACGAATGAAGTGATTGTTAATGGTGAGACAAGTACGTCTTCCAGTTCTATATCTTCGAGCAGTAGTGTTGTTGTTGGCTCAGAAACATCTTCTTCTGAATCGGCAGTGGTTCATGAGCCGATCGTGATCCATGACTTTAGTGTTGCGGAAGGAGATATTCTGGATCTTAGCAGTTTGATTGAAGTTCAGGATGGAATGACAATTGCTATTCAGGATTTTGTATTTTCCAGAACTGAAAATGGAAACACGATTATCAGCGTTGATGCGGATGGTGCGGGTACCGGACACGCTATTCAAGATGTGGTTGTTTTGCAAGGTGTTGCAGATGTCCATCTTGAAGATATTGTTCGCGTTACGACAACGGATCAAAATCAGAGTGGTTTTAGCAGTGTATAATTGACATAAATTCTCTAGACCGAGGCTAATTTCTTCGCCTCGGTCTTGCATTTCGCCGCAAAAAAGATCATAACTACTGTCAGGATTTCAATTCCGTAAAGTTTCCCGAGAGGGGATGAGGAGAATTATAATGGGTTTTTCGTATCGTAATGTTTTAGCGGTTTGTGCAGTGGCATTGACCGTTTATGGTGCAGGGACTCCTGCGCAGGCTCAAGACTATGCTCAGGCTATGGAAAATAAAATGAGGACTGAAGCTGAAGCTTTACCCGTTCCAGATGCTCAAAATATTCAAGATTCTGGCGAATATGCTTCCGGTATGCAGGTCTTGTCGCCGCCTGTTCCTGTTCTGTCTGTTGATAGTCCCGAAACGCCTGCCGTTTCCTTGACGACGAATGTTGAAACGACCGCTCCAAGAACGGTTGATCGTATTACCACTTTACGTGATGCTATCGGCGTTGGTGTTTTGACCCACCCTAAAACTGAAACCGTTGAAAATAATCGTCGTGCGACGGATGAAGAGCTGCAACAGGCTAAGGCTTTGTATTTGCCTTCCGTCGATTTTCGTGCAGATACGGGATATGAAAGTATTTTTAGCGACCCTGATGGATCTGTAGAAGGTCATTCCGATTTATGGCGCTCTCAGGGCAGTCTTACATTGACACAGATGTTGTTTGACGGTTTTGATACTCACTACGAAAACGAACGTCAACGTCAGCGCGTCCGTTCTGCATCGCATCGTGTTCGTGAAACCGCTGAATTTTTAGCACTTGATATCGTTGAGTCATATCTTGATGTTTTACGCCAGCGTGAATTATTGGCAATTTCGGTTGAAAACCTTAACCAGCATCGTGCGATTATGGGGCAAATTGAGGATAGCACTGGAGCTGGGCGTTCGACTATGGCTGATGTCGAACAAACAAAAGCACGTGTTGCCTCTGCTGTTGCTCAAGAGAGCGCTGTTCGTCAATCTTTGCGTAATGCAGAGGCTAAATATCGCAGTTTAGTTGGAGATGTTCCTCAACCTGATTTGAATCGTCCGGTTGCTCCACAAAACCTTCTTGAGTCCAATGTTGATGATGAAGTGAAACAAGTTTTGACTCACAGCCCAACACTTGACATTAAAGAAGCTGATGTGAACGTTGCGGAAGCTGAATGGAAGCAATCTAAAGCAACTCTTTATCCTCAAGTTGATTTTCAGGCAGGTGCTTCTGCTGGTGATAACCTTTCCGGTGTGGAAGGTCGTACGCAAGAAGCTAGTGCATTGTTGGTTGCGAATTGGAATTTATATCGTGGTGGTGGTGATGAAGCCCGTATTCGCGAGCATGTTTATCGTCATGCTCAATCTAAAAATGACCGTAATGATGTTGCACGTTCTGTCGAGTCGGATGTTCGTCAGACATGGGCTAATATGATGGCTGCGGGTGAACGTTCAGAGGCTTTCCGTCAACAAGCCGAGGCCAATGCCATGGTTGTTCAGGCGTATAAAGATCAGTTTAATCTGGATCGCCGGACTCTGCTTGATGTTCTTGATTCCCAGAATGAATGGTTTGTGTCGCGGAGTAATGCGATCAATAACAGTTACCTTGAAATGTTTGCGGTCTATCGTTTGTTGGCGTTGCGTGGATCATTGCTTCCTGCCATGGGTGTTCCCTATCCTAAGGAAGTCAATCCTGCTGATACGAGCCGAGGATAATATTTTTGGATAATCGCTTTGTGATGAGCTCCAGAATTTTAGAGTTCATCCTTTAGCCCTTCTTCACTCGACCCTCTCCCGAGAGGACTCTCGATCAGAGAGGGGGGTTTTACTGTGGTGCATTCTATGACCGATTCAAATGATTTTCCGACCAATCAGAAGCCAGCGCCGGACTCATCCGGTTCTCAATCTCCCGATAAAGCTTCTTCTCGAAATTTTGATCAAAATCCGGTTGAAACTGCTGATAGTTGGCCGATTGAAGCCGATCGTTTGGCTGTTCATTCTCCGCTTATCGAATGTTTGCGTTTGCTTGCCGGACATTATGGTCGTCGTACCAGTGAAAATGCCTTGACGGCTGGGTTGCCTATTCCTCCGTCTGGGATTACTCCTGCATTGTTTGAGCGTGCGGCATTGCGTGCCGATATGAATTCCAAATTGACTGAAAGATCACTTGAAGCTTTGGTGATTGCGCCGAATTTACCGTGTATTCTTGTGCTGGAACACAAGCAAGCGTGTATTTTGTGGGAAGTTCGCTTTCATAAAAATCACTCTCCGAAAAAAGTTGTGGGACGAAATTCAGAGATTCACCCTGAAACTGTTTTGGTTGTGCAGTTTCCTGAAAGTCCCGATGAACGTAAAGTTATCAAGCTTTCCGAGTTGTCAAAAATATATACCAATTATTGTTTTTTTGTTCGTCCGGTTGCCCGGGTAGATGATCGTGCGGGGCCTGCTGAAATTGATACTGCGCGAGATTGGTTTTGGGGGTCTTTAAAAGAAAATTGGACGATTTATCGCGAGGTTATTCTTGGAACGGTTATGATTAACTGTTTTGCATTGGCTAGTACGCTTTATATTATGAATGTGTATGACCGTGTCATTCCTAATAGTGCTTATGAAACCTTATGGGTTCTCTCGATCGGGGCGTTGATCGTTTATATTTTTGATTTCATCATGAAAAATATGCGGGCTTACTTTCTTGATGTCGCTGGGCGTAAGGCGGATGTTAAAATTTCGGCTAAATTATTCGAGCAGGTTTTGGGTATGACTTTGACTGCGCGACCTGCTAGTGCGGGGGTTTTGGCCAGTAATATGCGCGAATTTGAAACTATTCGTGATTTCTTTACATCGGCCACGATGGCAGCTTTGATTGATTTGCCTTTTTCGTTTTTCTTTATTGTTATTATTGCTGTGATTGCAGGGCCTTTAGCCATTATACCGCTTTTGGCTATTCCGCTTGTGGTTGGGTGTGGTTGGATTTTGCAAAAACCAATGCAACGGATTATCCGTCAGTCCATGCATGAGAGTGCTTTGAAAAATGCGCTGTTGTTTGAAACGATTACGGGTCTTGAAACGATCAAGACACAAGCTGCAGAAGGAAATGTTCAACGGCGTTGGGAAGAGCTGACAGATAAGGGCTCGCGGACTTCGGTTAAATCAAAACGTGTTGCAGCATTTGCCTTGAATTTCTCACTTTTTGTTCAACAATTTACTGTTGTTTGCATGGTGATTGCCGGTGTTTATATGATCTCTGAAGCGATGTTGACGCAAGGGGCTTTGGTTGGTTCTGTTCTTTTGGTGGGGCGGGCTCTTGGTCCTTTATCACAGGTTGCAGGATTGATGACCCGTTTTAACCAAAGTTTTGAAGCATTGCGTCAGCTTGAAGATTTGATGCGCCGTCCGGTCGAGCGCCCTGCGGGTAAGCATTTTATTTCTATGCCGCGCATTGAAGGTAAAATCGAGTTTCGTGATGTCGAGTTTAAATATCCCGGGCAATCTCACCCTGCTTTAAAAAAACTGACATTGACAATCAATCCGGGTGAACATATCGGTATCATCGGTGCGGTTGGGTCGGGTAAAACGACATTGGCGCGGTTGCTGGTCAATTTATATCAGCCGACGAATGGAGCTGTTTTGTTGGATGGGACGGATGTCCGGCAGATTGATCCGGGAGATTTGCGCCGCAGTGTTGGTGCAGTTCAACAAAGTCCCAATTTATTTTATGGTTCTGTGCGTGAAAATATTACAATGGGTCACGAGACGGCGCCTGATCGGGCGGTTGTTCGGTCGGCGGAGCTGGCTGGTGTTCTGGAGTTTTTACAAGACTCGGAAAAAGGTCTGGATACGCAAGTCGGTGAACGTGGGGAAGCTTTATCCGGTGGGCAGCGTCAGGCGGTTGCAATTGCACGATCTTTACTTTATGACCCGCCTGTTTTGTTATTGGATGAGCCGACTGCTTCTATGGATCCGACATCGGAGCTTAAGCTTCGTGACAGATTGAAAGTCATGTCTCATGGAAAAACAACAATTCTCATTACGCATAAAGGCGCTATGCTTAATCTGGTGGATAAATTGATTTTGATGGATCGTGGTAATATGATTGCTTTTGGCCCTCGGGATGAAATTATTCGCCGGTTGCAGGCTCGCGAATTTGGTGGTCGGAATGAAAATCAATCCGAGGGATAGAGGATGACTGAGATCAAGAAAAAAGATTCTGAATTGAATGTCAATTCCAATGAAGATTGGGGTGCTATTCGTGCGAATTGGTTGAAGCAAAGATCGGAAAAAGCCGCAGCCTATGCCGATAAATATTTTATGACTGATGATGAATTACCTCTCCGTAAACATGTTATTCTTGTTACAACGTTTTTGTTTTTCTTTGTAATTGTGGTTTGGGCAAGTTTTGCCGAAATCAATGAAACCGCACGGGGTGAAGGGCAGGTTATCCCTGCTGGAGAAGTTCAGATTATTCAAAATCTCGAGGGTGGGATTGTTGAGTCCTTTTTGTATAAAGAAGGGGATGTTGTTCAAAAGGATGAGGTGATTATGCGCCTTAAGGATGTCGGTGCGACCTCTGATCTGGGAAGCAATGAGGCGCGGTATCTCGGTCTTTTGGCATCAATTACAAGGTTACAGGCCGAGGTTGATGGTAAGGACGCTGTCGAATTTCCTGATGAGGTTATGAAGAAAGCTCCCCAGAGTGTTACGGAAGAACTGAATGCGTTTCGTACCAATAAGGATAAAATCGAAGGGCAGATTGCTGTTTTGGAGCAACAGCTTTCCCAACGCAAGCAAGAAGTTAGTGAGTTGAGCACGCGATCTCATGACTTACAGGCTGTTATCAATTTGTCCCGTCAGGAAAAAAATATGATTGAGCCGTTGGTTGCAAAAGGATCTGCGCCTCGTATCGAATTGATTCAGTTGGAGCGTGGTATTAAAGAAAAGCAAACTGAGTTGAATGGTGTGTATCAGGCTATTCCACGTGCTAAATCTGCGATTGCTGAAGCGGAAGCGCGTATTACAGAGATGAAGAATACTGCGATTGCGGATGCTCAGACCGATTTGGCAATGAAAACAATTGAAATGAATACTGTCCAGAAAACCCTTGGGGCTTTGGAAGATAAAAAAGACCGGACAGAAATCAGATCGCCAGTGAAGGGGACAATCAAAGATTTTAAAATCAATACGGTTGGTGGTGTTGTCCGGCCGGGTGATCCGATTGTCGAGATTGTTCCGGTTGATGATAATTTATTGGTTGAAGTTAAAATCAAGCCTTCAGATATTGCTCGTTTACGTCCAGACATGGCAGCGATGGTCAAAATTACGGCTTATGATTTTACTGTGTATGGCGGGTTGAAGGGAAAGGTTATTGATATTTCTCCTGATACAATCAAGAATGATAAAGGGGAAAGTTTTTATCGGGTTTTGGTTAGGACAGACAGTAATTCTTTATATCGCGATGGAAAGCCATTGCCGATTATTCCTGGGATGATTTCTACGGTGGATATTGTGACGGGGCATAAAACCATCATGGAATATTTGATGAAACCCTTCTTCAAAACTGTTCAAAATTCTTTGAACGAAAAATAGGTTTTGGTTATGTTGAAAAATCCGGATGATGCAAAGTTTGCCGTCATTGATGTCGGGTCGAATTCTGTCAGGATGGTCATTTATGATATTTCTATGACTCCCCCTGTTCAAATTTTTAATGAAAAAGTTTATTGCGCTTTAGGTCGTGATTTGGGAAAGACGGGTTTATTAAGCCCAGAGGGATGTTTGTCTGCCTATCAAGCCATACGGGATTATCAGCACATTGCTGAAGCGCAAAATGTAAGTGCTCTTCGTGTGGTTGCAACGGCTGCCGTACGAGATGCTCATGATGGTAATGTTTTTGTTACGACTGTTCAAGAGTTAACCGGTATTGATATTCGTATTCTGAATGGTCATGAAGAAGCTTGTTATGCTGCGGAGGGGGTTCTGGCTCTGGATGCTCATGCTTGTGGTGTGGTTGCCGATTTTGGTGGGGGGTCTTTGGAACTTGCCTTGGTTCACCACAATAAAATTTTTGATACTGCCAGTTTACCGATTGGGGCTTTGCGTGTTCAATCAATGGGAGATGAGGCTGAAGAGACAATCAGAACTTTTCTTCAAGAGCATAGAGCCATGTTTTTCGGTCAGCCTTCTTTATACGCTATCGGGGGGTCATGGAGGGCTTTGGCTCAGGCCTATATGATGAAAATCGGGGCTTCTCACGAGATGCAAAGTTATGCTATTCCAATGGGAGATCTGGTTGGATTCTGTGAGAGGGTCGAGGCTATGAGTGTCGAGGATATTCAATTGCAGTATCAGTTAGAGGGGTATAGGGCTGTTTTGGCACCTATTGCAGCAAAAGTTTTAAGGGTTGTTGTTCAAACATTAAATCCAGAGCTCTTTGTGACGTCCGCTGCCGGTGTGAGGGATGGAATTGTCCATGAATATCTTTTGTCAAAAGTAAAAAAGGCGTAAAGTAACACGATGACTATAATTGATGACAAAATGAACGAACGCGACCCTTCCGGTGAATATGAACTGGATGACTTGATGTATGATGCAGAAGGTGAAGGGGATGAAGACGAAGACGAAGATGGCGACGGGGCTTCGGGTAAAGGGGGAGGGAAATCTCCTCACAAATACCGTGTTATTGTTGAGCCATTTCTTGATTTTGCGGATGACCCAAGTTTAACTCCTGAAGAGAATTCGGAGCGTAAACTGCGATTGTTGGCGGTATCACCGATGAGTATTATGGTTCCTGGTGCGTCATCTTTTGCATCAGAGAATGATTTAAGTCGTAAAATATTTCTGGCTGATATTGGCAAGGCTAATGGTGAAATTTCTGCGCGGGATATTGCTGATCCTGATTTGATTGATAAGCTTGATGCGCGTCAGCGTCACAGGCGAACATTGTTTGGCTTGCCGCACCCATCTCTTGTTTTAAGTGGTGGTGTTGCTTTGGCCAGTGCAATGGTGGCTGCCTTTGCCGGTTTTGCTTCGAATGTGACGGGAAAATCTTCTCCTGAAGCGGCTGAAAAAAAATCAGCTAAGGCCGAAAGTAAAAAATCCAAACTTCTTGATTTTACAGCGGATAAAGAATCTGCCTTTGGTAGCGCAAAAGATGACCCTTATGCCAGCAAAAAATCTTTTGATGTGGATCGCCCAGAGGCTGTTCTTGATAGCTCGATGCCTGATTTCGGAGATATGCTGGAACATGTCACGGTTGAAACAGTTAAGCAGCAGATTGAGGTTTCGCGGACAGCTTTAAGTTTTGATAGTCTTTCTAGTTTTTTCAATTACCTTTCCGAACGTGCGAAAGCGCCTGTTGTGAAAGTCAATTTGAAAGAGGGTGGTAAAGCAGGTTCTGCTGTTGAGGGGCCTTTCGTGCCTTGGCAGGATTTAGGGCCAATCCGGTAGAGTAGAGTCTTTTCACTTAGGAAAAAATGGTGATAGGTCGTTTCTTTTTTCCCTCTCAAGAGCTTGTGCGAACAGACCTGTATCTTCTAGACCAAAAAATAGTTTTTCGGATTGAAGGGCAATAAGAAAATCTGTGGCAGTGAGAGAAGACGGGGTGACGCTCATCCCATCAATCTGTCCCATACTGATTTGGGGATTAAGATCTTTAAATTCCAGACTTTTTACTCTTCTGCGGTTAAAAGTAATTCCCAGTCTTATATTTATGTTTCCCAGAGGTGTTGAAATTCTAAAACCGTTCCTGTCCAGAACTGTTTCAAAAAATGGTGTTTCAGTAATCAGGTACGGAGAGGCTCTGCCTTCAGGTTGGTTTGACTCAAGGCTGATTCTTCCTTCAATCACAGCGGAAATCAGGGCGTTGGCGGATAGTTGGGATTCATAATAGCGGGATATCAATGTATGACAGCCAATTCTCTTTAGGTTATTGCTTGAAAAGGTATATTTGCCTGCGTTTTCACCAAATAGAACATGAAAAGGTTTTCCGGACAGAATATGCTGAAAAATGATTTCATCTGTATTGGGACTAATTTTTGCAGTTTTGCTAAAGTCAGGGGTCAGTTTTTCCATTGGCCATTTTCTTTTTTCTATATGCCTATCTTTAATGGCTATTTTCTGTTTATGTCAATGAAAAACAGCCGAATTACTCCGGCTGTTTTAAACTATTTAGACAGATGCTGAATTATTCGGTTTTTCTGTCTTTGAGAGCGGCTCCCAGAATATCACCCAGTGATGCACCGGATTCGGTTGAACCGAATTCAGCCATTGCTGCTTTGTCTTCATCGACCTCACGTTGTTTGATCGAGAGAGTCAGGTGATGTTTCTTTGCATCTACTCCGGTAATTTTAGCATCGACTTTTTCGCCAACAGCAAAACGATCAGGACGTTGTTCTGATCTTTCGCGAGAAAGGTCAGCACGTTTGATCGAGCCTTTGACGGTTTCGTTGATCGATACTTCAATTCCCTTGTCATTGACTTCAAGAACGGTACAAGTCACGATCTGGCCTTTTGCAAGTCCAGACATGGCTCCTGCCATCGGGTCATTTACCATTTGTTTGATGCCCAAAGCGATACGTTCCTTGTCGGAGTCAATGTCCAGAATACGGACTTTGACCATATCGCCTTTTTTGTATGCTTTGAGAGCATCTTCAGTGGCATCTTCCCATGATACGTCGGAAAGGTGAACCATACCGTCAATGTCGCCTGGCATACCAACAAACAAACCGAATTCAGTGATGTTACGAATTTCGCCTTCCATCTCTTCTCCGGCTTTATGGTTTGCCGCAAAAGCAGACCATGGATTTTCCTGAGTTTGTTTCATACCCAGAGAAATCCGGCGTTTATCCATGTCAATCTCAAGAACTTCAACGTCAACTTGTTGTTCGTTCGATACGATTTTGTTCGGGTGAACGTTTTTCTTCGTCCATGACATTTCAGAAACGTGAACCAGACCTTCGATCCCAGGCTCAAGCTCAACAAAAGCACCGTAGTCGGTGATGTTGGTGATTTTACCTGTTGTGCGCAGACCCTTGGTGTATTTACCGCTGACTTCTGACCATGGGTCGGATTCCAGTTGTTTCATACCCAAAGAAATACGTTGGTTTTCTTCGTTGTAACGAATGATCTGAACTTCGATTGTTTGGCCAACAGTCAAAACTTCCGAAGGATGATTGACGCGTTTCCAAGAGATGTCGGTAACGTGCAACAGACCATCTACGCCGCCCAAATCAATGAACGCACCGTAGTCGGTGATGTTTTTAACGATCCCTTCAACGATTGAACCTTCGCGCAGTTGTTCCATCAATTCCGAACGAGCCTCTTCACGGCTTTCTTCAAGTATTGCGCGGCGGGACACAACAATATTTCCACGTGCACGATCCATTTTCAGGATCATGAATGGTTGAGGTGTTCCCATTAGCGGGGAGATGTCACGTACTGGACGAATATCAACTTGTGAACCTGGCAAGAATGCGACTGCGCCGCCCAGATCAACGGTGAAACCACCTTTGACACGTGAAAAGATTACGCCGGTTACGCGTTCTTTTTCTTCGCAAGAGCGTTCAAGAACAGTCCAGACTTCTTCACGACGTGCTTTCTCGCGAGACAGTACGGTGTATCCGTCTTTGTCTTCCATCCGTTCGACGAAAACCTCAACGGAATCGCCTATGCGGATTTCAGGATCTTGGCCGGGCATACCGAATTCTCTTTTCGAGATACGGCCTTCGGATTTCAATCCAACGTCCACGATGACGGTGTCAGATGTAACGGAGATAATCCGGCCATTGATAACTTGTCCGGTAAATTTGGTTTGCGGTTTTAGTGTTTCTGCGAGAAGAGTTGCAAACTCATTTGACTCTTCACGGTCTAGGATACTAGAGGCTGCGTGTGCCATGATTAGTGTTTCCTTTCAGGAAATAAAATATGCCCGAACCGGACAGAGGATAAGGTCAGGGAAACCCCGAGCTTTCGTACCCGATCGAACAGGCGGACTCATACGGTAAAATGGGGCTTAGTGCAAGGGAAAAGGCTGATTTTTGGCAAAATCAGGGCTTTTTATGGCTAGTTTTGGGTCAATTAAGACAATTCTTTATGAATAAACTGGCAGGCCTTTTCAAAGACTTCATCGGGTGACAATTCAGAGGTATCCAGAATGATGGCGTCATCTGCCGGAAGTAAAGGCGCAACACTGCGGTTTTTATCGCGATTATCACGGTCAATCATGTCTTGTAGAACGGTTTCGTAATTGGTTTCCCATCCTTTTTTCTGTAATTCCAAGGTTCGTCTTTTTGCTCTGACTTCTGTTGATGCTGTTACAAAAAATTTGATTGTGGCGTCGGGGCATATAATTGTCCCTATATCGCGTCCATCCAGAATTGATCCCGACCATGTTCTTTGTCCGGGTTTATAAGGTGGATGTTGTGCGTGTTGGCGTTGTGTTTCTTTTAAAATTTCGCGGACGGCGGCGAATCTGCACGATCGGGACGTGGCATCTGCTATAACGTCATTAAACAGGGCTTGGTCTTCGAGCATTTCCCACGACAAGTGGTCACGGACGTAGATGGCCGAGGATACGGCATCTTCCGGATTATCCGGATTTTTCTTCTGATCCAGAATATGTTTGGCAACAGCACGATATAGGGCGCCGGTATCGAGATAGGATAAGTGAAAACGATTGGCCAGACGGCGGGCGATAGTTCCCTTGCCACTGGCCGAGGGGCCGTCTACGGAAATAATAATAAATGCACTCATAATTAGTATTTAGCGGTTTTGATGAAAGCTGGCAATATCAATTCGAAAAATCAAAACAAGCTCCCATTTCAGTCATCAGTTCGATAAAATTCGGAAAGCTTGTTTTAATTGGTGATCCGTCATCAATGGTAATAGGCTCTTCTGTTGCTGTCCCTAAGACCAGAAAACTCATAGCGATCCGGTGATCCAGTGCCGTTTCAATGGTGGCACCTCCTTGGGGTGGTTTGCCAGTGCCGTGAATGGTTAACCAGTCATCGCCCATTTCCAGATTGACGCCACAGGCTTTTAAGCCTTGGGCGACCATTAGCAATCGATCGCTTTCTTTGACGCGCAGTTCTGCAAGACCTGTCATATAGGTTGTGCCGTTTGCGCAGGCAGCCGCCATTGCGAGAATTGGAAATTCATCGATCATGCTCGGGACACGTTCGGGGGGAACTGTGATACCCTTTAGTGACCCTGTTGATTTTACTGAAATTGTTGCAATTGGTTCGCCTGCTTCGATTTTTTTCTTGTCGAAAACAATATCGGCACCCATTTCGATCAGGGTTTCATACAAGCCAATACGGCGCGGGTTAATCCCAACCCGAGGAAGGTGAATGTCTGATCCTTCATTGATGAGGGCGGCAACAACCGGAAAACCTGCAGAGCTTGGATCCGCAGGAACATCAATCGCGCAGCCCAAAAGGCGTTGCCCCCCTGTGATTGAAATTGCATCGGCATTGGCATCGGTTTTTTCAACGGTGACTTGTATGCCGAAATGGCGGAGCATATTTTCGGAGTGGTCGCGGGTCGGGTGGTTTTCAATGACAGTTGTTGTTCCTCGCGCATTGAGTCCCGCCAGAAGGATTGCGGATTTGACCTGTGCTGATGCGACGGGCAGTTTGTATGTGATGGCTTTTGCGTCTTCTGTGCCTTTTATGGCCAAGGGCAAACGTCCGCCTGCTCTTGACAGGAAGGTTGCCCCCATTTGTTCCAAGGGTGTTATGACCCGACCCATGGGGCGGTTAACCAGTGATTTATCACCGGTAAAGCATGCTGTGATCGGGTGGGCTGCGACGATGCCCATCAGAAGGCGTGTTGATGTTCCCGAATTTCCCATATTCAGAACATCCGATGGTTCGGTTAAGTTTCCGATGCCTTGGCCGAAACATCTCCATAATCCATCTTCGCCTTTTATGATGCGTGCCCCCATGGCTCGCATTGCGGCGGCGGTGTTATAAACATCTTCGCCTTCCAGCAAGCCGGAGATCATTGTTTCATCTTCGGCCAGCGCGCCGAACATTAAAGCACGGTGGGACATGGATTTGTCACCCGGGACGCGTAATGTTCCGTGAAGGCTTCCTGATTTTTTTGATGTAAGGGGATTGGTGTAAATATCGGTTTGGGATGATGTGCTGTTTTTCATGTGTAGCAGTTTAGAATTTTTTGTGATTATTTACAAACAAAGACATTACCGTTTTGTGGTGTACAGGTTTTTTCTTTTTCTTGTATGGCTTCTTGGATGTTCTCGCGGGTCAAGCCTTTTTGGCTGAGCCAAAGAACAGCATATTTTATAATGTCTTGATTTCTTTCGACATTGTTTCCTGCCTTGATTTCTGCTTCGAGTTCCATGAATCTGGTTTCAACCAGAAAAGCTGATGCAGGATGCAATTGACCATTCGAGAGTTGTCCTATTCGCGCGAGAGCTGCCAATTTCTTTCCTTCGCTGCAAGTGTCAGAAAATTGGCGACCTGTCGAGTGGGTTGAGCGGAAGACAAGAAGGTTTGTGCTGGTATCTTCGCCTACGCGGCATTGCGTATCCAAATAAGGTGTAACGGTCGAGCAGCCGACAACAGACGTGATCAGTGCGGCTTTGGTGAAATGTTTCATTAAAGATGGAATTAAGTTTTGCATGAGCCTTTATAAAACAAATAATTTATTATGTCAATAAAATTAGGTTATGGAATCTTTAATGGGGTAGGAAGGTTTAAAGGCCATGGGAATTCTGCCAATTTGGTTGTTTCCGGGAGAACCAGCAAATAGGCAGGCCGGATGATTTCCCCATTGCTTGAGAAAAGCATTGCCTCCAAAGTAAAGTCTGCGGCGGTTTTGTAATCATCTAAAGTTAAATTTATGCAGCCGTCAGAAATTCTTTTAGAGTCCGGATTGGAGCTCTGTATTCTTTTACGGCGATTTTGTCCGGGAATATCGATAACCGGATGAATGGCGATGTAATTTTTATTTCCGCGTTCGGAAAGGATCATTGCTGATTGTGGGTGAGATTGATCTATTGAACGCAGAATAGGGAAGACACCTGCTGGTGTTACGTATGGTTTATTGTCATCTCCTGACTTTTTGCCGGACAAGGCGTTGAATCTGCCTTTGATTGTCCCGTGATCGATCATTATTATTTGTCCGGCGATTTTGTTCAGTAATAAAAAACGATGGATGCCGAATGATGCCATGTAATTTGTTGCAAAAGATTCAGGCGTTATTTCTTCTGTTGCATTATTGGCCAAGACCATGGCTGGGGCTGCCAGTAATCCGAACAGGATACTGAGCACTTTTCTTCGGGCGAGTTGGCTGCATGGTGACATTTTCTGCTTTCAATTTTTAAAAAGAAAAAGGCCGAATAAGTCCGGCCTTTTTTAATATTTTTTAATTGTCAGGCAATTATCTGTCGCATTTGAATACAACTGAACCGTTAGTCTCTACAACTTTTTTGGCTGTATTACCGTTTGCGCAAATGACTGGAGCTACTGGTACAACTTCGGTTGTATATGTCACTGTTGCTTGGTCATTATACATTCTCATTAAGGCTTGACCTTGTGTTCCAGTGATGGCATCCACTTTATCTGGGGCAACCATTATAATTCCCGCGACGTTACTTAATTTATCAGTTTTGCTAATGACAGCCATTTGTTTTGCAAATTCGCCACATCTATCGCTATCTTCATTCCAGACTTTCTTTCCTGTTTGCCCAAGAGAAAGTGCTACAATAGGGGACGATATCCCGCCGGTTGTTCCTTCAGTGGTCATAGAGCAATCTGCACTTGGTATACCAGTGGTAACGTTGGCCGAGTAAGCCATAGGCGTTTGTCTTTGATATTCAGTTTTTGAATTTGAATAAGAAGAATAAGAAATAGGGCCAGTTGATGCGCCAGATGTTGATGAACCAGTTTTTGCGGTTTGATTGGATGTCGCATTAGATGTTGATGGGCCGGTTGATGCATTGTTGGTCGCGGTTGGATTGGCTGTTATAGCTCCTTTTTCAATGATAGCGGCTCCACCAAGAGCTGAAGATGACCCACCGTTTCCGCCAGCTCCACCAAAAGCGGTTGGGTTGGACGTCACAGCGCCAGCTTGAATAGTGGCAATTCCACCAGTGGCAGTGTTGTTTCCGCCAGTCAAGTATGCAGCGTTGTTGGCTGCACTGTTTGCGGTTGGGTTGGCTGTCAAAGTGGCGGCGTTGTTTCCTCCAGTCAAGTATGCAGCGTTGTTGGCTGCGTTGTTAGCAGTGGCTGTGTTATCGCCGCCTGTTAAAGTTGCAGTGTTGTTGGCTGCACTGTTTGCAGTTGGATTGGCTGTTACAGCGATATCGTTATTTCCACCTGTTAAATGACTGGCGGTAGAAAGGTTGCTTATTTGGGTTTGTTGATTTTCTTGGTTGCCACCTTGGGCTGGGTAGTCAGGGTTACCGCAGCCACTACATGCGTTCGCTGCGCTTGCGCCAAATGTAAATGCTAATGCTGCTACTGTTTTTTTCAAATACTTGATACTCATCACACGCCCTCCTTAAAATTTGGACATAAAATTGCTCGGGTTTTTGTTTTTCTGTAATATGTGGCAGAAAGTACAATGCTATGACAAGAAAAGTCAAGTTTTATTTTTCAGAATAATTTGTTGCGCCTTTTGGCTGCTTTATGATAAACAACTTGAAATTACCAATAATTATACCGAAGATTTTTTCGGATTCCCGTAAGGTTTCTCGAAAGATTTCAGGTTTTTAAAAATGAGGTGTTGTTGTGGTTTCCGATTCGTATGCTGTTGAAAATAAAGAAAACATTCATAATCATCTGGGTTATGTGCCATCCCGTTTTCAAAAAGTTGGGTCGTGGTTGCGTCGTGAAGGTAGCTGGTCTCTTGGTAGTGCCGCAATCGGAATGGCCGCCAGTGTTTTGACTGCGAAAGTTGCCCTTGTTGCTTTACCGGTTTTCGCGGCCACTGCTGGTGGAATCGTTGTTGCCAATATAGCCACAACCGGTTTTCGCATGATGCGGGAAGCTGCGCAGGAAGATCAGAAAGAATTGATTGCGCGAGGAGCAGAGAAACAATCAATGTTCAAACTCATGATGAAACACGCCCGCCAAGATGATTTGAGCAAAACCTTTTTAAAGAGGGTTGTGACTGGTGTTGCAATATCTGCGGCAACGATGGGAACAGTCCGTAATTTTTCGACCATCAGTACTTTCTTTTCTGGTTTGTTTAACAGTCACTCAGGTCTGATTGATGTTATGGCTGCCGATACTGTTGTTTCTGTTCCTGTTGATCTAGCTGTTGATTGTAACGCTCCTCAAGTTAAATGCGGCACTTTTGGAGTGGAGAAACCTGTTGATGCTGTCGGGGCGGTGGATGTAGCGCCTGAAGTGAAAGTGCAGCAGGTTGTCATTCCTTTGTCGGCCTTGGATCGTGTGACGGAGCTTTTGAGTTCAGGTGATAATCTTTCAGTGAAAGCCAAGGCGTTGATCGAGCAGATGGTGGCTCATCCTGATAATGCCCAAAACATTAAAGATGCTGCTCAATCCTTGGTGCGTAGTCATGAAGATTTGGCCAAAGACCTTTATAAACAAGCCATTGATAAGGCTGCTGAAACCGGACAGAAAACGGCATGGGGTCAGGCCAGTATTGATTTGGCTTATTTGGAGCATAAGGTTGATCCTGCTGCCGCTCTTGCCCAGATGCAAAATGTTGTAGATAATACCAAGGGGGCTTTGCATCGTATTGCCCAAGAATTTGTAGATCAATGGAAGGGGATACATTCAACCCATATTGCGCCGGTTGATGTTGTTCAAAATAAAGTTGCAGATGCTGTTACTGGTGACGCTGTGGTTCAGAGTGCAGGTGACCCCGTTTCTCAACAAGCTGCCGTTGCACCAAGTCTTGTTGTTCCTGATGTTGTTGCACAGGAGTCCTCAACTGATTTTGGGCGGGCGCAAGCCGCCTGGAATGAAAATTATGCTCGTCAACAGGTGGTTGATATTCTGACGAGAACCGGAAGTATTCCTGATGCCAATCTCAGCGCTCTTGAATTGGCGCGTCAGGTTTCTCCGAATAATCCTCAGGCTTTGTTGAATGGTTTGGCACAAAATGCGCCGTCATTGGATCCAAGCAAAATGGCATTTTCTTGTGTTACCGATATTCCACGTGATTTTCCCCCACACCATATTGAGGTTAAGACCCAATGTGCCGAGTTGAAACCGACCATGGATGTGAATGATTTTGGAATTGTGAGTGATAAGAATGATCCGTCGCCTCGTGGCTTGCGTCTTTTGTTCAAGGGGGCTGTTGAGGGTTGTACCAAAGTTGTAGATTGTATTGATCGTTTTGTCACTCGCGCCGCTGTTCCTGCTATGACTGGTGAAATGCGTTTGGCGCAGAGATAAACTTTTTCTTTATACTGCGTAAGAAAAGGGAGGGCATTGGCCTTCCTTTTCTTATTTTGTTATTTTCTTGACTTTGTATGGGAAAGCTGTGCATAACTGCGCCACGAGTTTGCGAATGCTTTTTTTCCGCACCGGACACTGGTCATGAGACCAGAGCCTTTAAGTCCTGATTTTGAGTTATATAACTCAGCCCGTGTTGAACAAGAGCCAGATCCAATACTACCGGAACCTGACATAAACTCCGGCTTTTCTCATGGTGAGGAAGGTCAAACACGGACAAAAAATCATAAGGATTTATAATGACCGGATTCTCATCCTTCGGCCTAGCCGACTCTATTTTGCATAAATTAACAGCCATCGGCTTTACTATCCCAACCCCAGTTCAGGAACAATCCATTCCTTTGGCTCTTTCGGGAAAAGATGTTCTCGCGACAGCCCAAACCGGAACCGGAAAAACGGCGGCCTTCGGTTTACCGTTGGTACAGCATTTGATGAACAACCCTTACTCCACGGCTTTGATTATGACCCCGACCCGCGAATTGGCGGTTCAGGTCATGACCCAGCTAAAAGCCTTTATGCCGGATAGTGCCAGTGTGCGTGCTGCATTGTTGATCGGGGGTGAAGCCATGTTCAAACAATTGAAACAGCTTCAAGGCAAGCCACGTTTGATTATCGGGACTCCTGGCCGTATTAATGACCATTTGGAACGTAATACGCTTCGTTTGAATAAAACAGATTTTTTGGTTTTGGATGAAGCGGACAGAATGCTCGATATGGGCTTTGGTGTTCAGCTTGAAGCGATTGCCGAATATTTGCCTGAAGAGCGTCAGACTTTGATGTTCTCGGCAACTGTTCCAAGCAATATCATGAAACTGGCAGGGAAATATCTGAAAGATCCTGCACGGGTTGAAACTGATCAACCTCATGTGGCAGCTCCCAAAATTCGTCAGGAACTTATTCATGTGAATGATGATTCCAAGCATGATGAATTGGTCAAGTTGCTCGATGCCCGTTCGGGTCAGATCATTGTGTTTGTGAAAACAAAACATGGTGCTGATCGTTTGGCACGTAAATTGGAACGTGATAATCACTCTGCTGATGCAATCCATGGTGATTTGCGCCAAGGTCAGCGTGACCGCGTTTTGAAAACATTCCGTAAAAACGAAGTTCGTATTCTTGTTGCAACCGATGTTGCTGCTCGTGGTCTGGATATTCCTTTATTGGAAACTGTGATTAACTATGATCTTCCACAATGTCCTGAAGATTATATTCACCGTATTGGTCGTACTGGACGCAATGGCGCAGAAGGTGAAGCTATTTGCTTGATCTCCGGTCAGGATCGTTCCAAATGGGCTGCGATTGATCGAATGATGAATCCGGGTAAAGCCAGAGAAGGTTCGAGAGAACGGTCAGGCAGTAACGGTAAAGGTCGTCATGAAGGCGGACGCAATGGTTCGGGTCGTGGCGGTAATGGCGGCGGTTTTGGTAAACCAAAATTTGGAGCAAAACCAAGTTTTGGTGGTGGTTTCGGGAAGCCAAAATTCGGCGAGCGGTCTAATGAGCGGTCGAACGAACGGTCAGGAGAAAAGCCAAACTGGAAATCCAGCTTTGCAGATAAAGCGCCATCGTCTAATCGTGATAACGGCAATCGTTTTGATCGTCCAGAACGTTCTGAAAGATCAGATCGTCCGGCTCCACGCAGAGACTGGAAACCTGAAGGTGCTTATCAAGGAAATGATGGCGGCGAGCGTGGCGAATTTAAAAAGAAAAGCTTTGGCGGTGACCGTAGTGGCGGCGGGTTCAAGAAAGAAGGCGGCTTCAAAAAAGAATGGACAAAAGACGCTCCTCGTAAAGAGGGTGTTCGTCAGGATGGATCCCGTAAAGAATGGGGCAATAAAGACGGCGCGGCTAAAAAACCGTTCTCTCGTGATGGTGCTAAACCTTTTTCAAGAGATGGTGCAAAATCCGGTGAACGTCGTGAAGGCGGCTTCAAAAAAGAGGGTGGGTTCAAATCTGGCGGCTATAAAAAAGAAGGCGGATTTAATGGTCAAGGCCCTCGTCGTCCACGTGCAGCCTAGTCTGTCAGGATATATAGTCTTTCCAAATCACTTTGTGACATCGTCACTGCGCCCCTAACGTAGTTTTCCTACGTGTTGTCGCTGGTTTCTTGTCACAAAATTATTTGCTTTGACTATAAAATTTCAAAGGGAGCCGTGAGGCTCCTTTTTTAATTTTACGAAATAAAAGTGAAGTCATGTATCATTTGGAAAATCATAGACATACGAGCTTGAAATTTTTATAACAGAGAAGCAGGGTTCTATCTATGCTTTATGGGTCACTCTCTTTGAGTCAAAGAAAAACTAAATGACAAACATTGCTCTTATTACCGGAATTACAGGACAAGATGGTGCTTATATGGCAGAGAGTCTTTTGTCCAAGGGCTATCAGGTTCATGGAATTAAAAGGCGGTCTTCCTCCCTTAATACATCACGTATCGATCATATTTATGAAGAACGCACCAATCCGGATCGTAATTTTTTTCTGCATTATGGCGATATGACAGACCCAACAAATTTAATGCGTTTGGTCGGAGATATTCAACCGGATGAAATATATAACCTCGCTGCACAAAGTCACGTCCAAGTCAGTTTTGAAACTCCGGAATATACGGCCAATGCAGATGCTTTGGGGCCATTGAGAATACTTGAGGCCATTCGCATTCTGGGGTTAAAAGATAAAACGCGTTTCTTTCAGGCATCAACTTCCGAAATGTTTGGTTTGGCACAAACTTGTCCTCAAAATGAAAAAACTTCTTTTTATCCGCGCAGCCCGTACGGTGCAGCCAAGCTTTATGCTTACTGGATGACGGTTAATTATCGTGAAGCTTATAATATCTTTGCTGCAAATGGCATCATGTTCAATCATGAAAGCCCAAGGCGAGGTGAAACTTTTGTAACAAGAAAAATTACCAGAGCGGTTGCTCGTATTGCGCTGGAAAAACAAGATTGTCTGTATCTTGGTAACCTTGATGCAACAAGAGATTGGGGACATGCGCGTGATTTTATGGATGGCGCTTGGCGTATTTTACAACAGGACAAAGCGGAAGATTTTGTTTTAGCTACTGGTCATTCTACATCGGTTAGAACTTTTGCCGAGATGGCGTTTTCCGAGGCAGGAATAAATATTTTATGGTCAGGGCAAGGTGCACAAGAAACAGGTTGTGATGAAAAAACAGGAAAAATTTTGGTTCGAATTGACCCATTTTATTTTCGTCCGACAGAGGTCGATAATCTTTTAGGTAATGCCCAAAAAGCAAAAGATATATTAGGATGGTCAGCTACAACGTCATTACAGGACATTATTTGTGAGATGGTCAGATGCGATCTTGCACAAGAAAAAGGAGAGGTCGATGAAAGTACTCTTGACTGGTGGAACCGGAATGGTCGGGCAAGCGATATTGAGATTGGCAAAAACATTTGCTCCGCAGTGGACTATTAAAGCTCCAACTCGCAAAGAACTGGATTTAACCAACCAAGAGGCTGTAAAAACATTTTTTGACAAAAATACGTTTGACCTGGTTATTCATACGGCTGCAAAAGTCGGGGGGATCAAAGCAAATTCAGAAAATCAGGCTACGTTCTTGTCGGAGAATATTTTGATTAACACTCATGTTATTCATGAATCCTTGACATCCGGTATCAAAAATCTGATTTATTTTGGTAGTTCTTGTATGTATCCCCGTGATTATAAACCCTTATTGCAAGAACAAGATATTCTGGCAGCGCCGCTTGAGCCCAGTAACGAAGGTTATGCTCTTGCCAAAATATCAGGACAGCGTTTATGTTCTTATATTTCCGATCAGTATAATGTCGCATATAAAACGATCATTCCTTGTAATCTTTATGGACCCGCAGATAATTATCACCCAGAACACAGTCATTTAATGGCAGCGATCATTCTTAAAATCCACAATGCTTTAGAAAAACAGCAGGACATGATCGAGATTTGGGGCGCTGGAGAGGTTCGGCGTGAATTTATTTATGTCGACGATCTGGTCAAATTTATTTTTTCAATTGCAGGGAATATGAGCACTCTTCCGTCTTGCTTGAATATAGGCATGGGACAAGATTTTACTGTTAATCAATATTATGAATTTGCAGCACAAGCTCTGGGATACTCTGGACATTTCGTGCATAATCTTTCTGCCCCATCTGGTATGACCCATAAACTTATGGATTGTACGCGGGCTCAACAGTTGGGCTGGGAACCTACAACACATATTGAAGACGGCATAAAACAGGCCTATGCGGATTTTCTTTTTAATATTACAAACGATTCTTAAATCATTACCATGCCGCCATTGACGTGGAGGGTAGTTCCGGTGACGTAGCCTGCTTCATCGGAAGCCAGATAGGTGACGGCGGCGGCGATGTCGTTTGCTGTTCCCATTTTGCCCATCGGGATGGTGCTTGATATTTTTGCTTTTTGGTCATCGGTTAAAACTTCGGTCATCGAAGTTGCAATAAAGCCCGGGGCAACACAATTGACGGTGATTCCGCGTGAGGCCACTTCTTGTCCCATCGCTTTTGACCAGCCGATCATGCCGGCTTTACTGGCTACATAGTTACATTGTCCCGGATTTCCCATCACGCCAACGACAGAGGCGATGTTGATAATGCGGCCATTGCGGCGTTTCATCATGCCGCGTTGGACGGCTTTGGCAAGTTTGAAGGTGGCGGTCATATTCACAGCAATGACGTCGTTCCACTCTTCATCTTTCATCCGCATGGATAGATTATCACGTGTCAGGCCTGCATTATTAACCAGAATATCAATTTGCCCCATGGCGGCATCTGTGTCTGAAACCAGTTTGTCGATGTCCTCTGGGTTGGACAGGTCAGCGGGAAAAACATGAACGCGATCTTTTAAATCAGTGGCCAGTGCATTGAGCTTTTCAACATTACGGCCTGAAATGCCAACGGTTGCACCTTGAGCATGGAGGGCGCGGGCGATGGATTCACCGATGCCACCTGTTGCGCCTGTGACGAGTGCTGTTTTTCCGGTAAGGTTGAACATGATATTTTTTCCTTTTTACTAATTAGCTAAGTTTTTGAATAAGAGCTTCGATTTGATCCGGTGTGCCGACGCTTTCGGAGGAGACATCTTTTTCGATGCGTTTGATGAGGCCGCTTAAAACTTTTCCTGCGCCGAGTTCAATTATCTCGGTGACTCCTTGGTCTTTCATCCATGTGACGGATTCTCTCCAGCGCACCATGCCGGTGACTTGTTCGACCAACAAGCGGCGAATGTCTTGCGGGGTAGTGATGGCGCTTGCCGTCACGTTGGCAACGATGGGTAAAATCGGCGGGGCGATGGTGGTATCTGCCAAAGCGCGTTCCATGGCATCGGCTGCGGGTTGCATCAAGCGGCAATGAAAGGGTGCGCTGACAGGGAGTTGAAGGGCGCGTTTTGCGCCTTTGGCTGTTGCCAGTTCCATGGCGATGGCGACAGCTCCGGCGTGGCCTGATACCACAACTTGTCCCGGGGAGTTGTCATTTGCGGATTGTACGGTTTCTCCGTTTTTTGTTTTGGTGTTGGCTTCTTTGGTGATGGCTTCGATGTCAGCCAGATCAAGTCCGAGGATGGCGGCCATGGCTCCGATGCCAATGGGGACGGCTTTTTGCATCTCTTGTCCGCGCAGTTTTAACAGTCTGGCGGTTGTCGAGATGTCGAAAGCTTCAACGGCCGTGAGGGCAGAATATTCTCCCAAAGAGTGACCTGCCACAAAGGAGGCAGATTTTGCCAGGTCGATACCGCCTTGCCCTGTCAGGGTTTTAACTACGGCCATTGAAACCGCCATTAGGGCTGGTTGAGTATTTTCCGTGAGATTGAGGTCGGAGTCTGCGCCTTCGGTCATGAGCTTGAACAGGTGTTGATCCAGAGCATCATCGATTTCCTGAAAAACTTCACGGGCTTCAATGAAAGCCTCTGCCAGATCTTTGCCCATTCCGATAAATTGTGATCCCTGACCGGGAAAAACAAAGGCACGCATAGTTGATTCGCTCCAGATTTATTCTAATGTCTATTTGTGGGGCGGATTAGGAAGAATTTTCAGCAATTAGTCAACTGTGAAAAGTTGTGTACCTAGGTTTTCTTACTGTTTTGCCTCATATTTTATATCTTAATAAAACGGTGCGTTTTGAAAATTCCTTCTTTACAAGTGCGACATTTTGACATAGAATGAAATTACACTTACAGTAGCGTTTTTGAAACTTTACTGCTGTGCCTGAGGGGTGCTGAGTAGATTATGGTTCTCAAAGTGTCCAAAACATCGTTGTCCGGCTGGCGTAAGCCCCTTAATCCGATGGCGTCTGTTTTGTTTACCTGAACTATGTAAAAAACTGAAAAAATAGATATTCGTGTCCTATATTTTCGTGAATATATGCGCCTTGGTTCCCAAGTCTGTATTTATGAAAATTATATTTGGATGCGTTCTGAAAGAGTGTGTGGATAGAGTATAAATTAACAAAAAAATAGGAGGTTTTTTATGAGTTGCTCAATCATACACCAATCCGTTCGCAGTGTTCTTGAAGAAGGGCGCATGGCCTACACAACAACCGTTGAAGCAGGAGGCGTTATCAATATGGATTATGCCAGTTATTGCTGTCACGTTTCTTTGAACCGTTTGCGCCAAAGTCTGGATAATCCCAATATTAGTGCCGAACGTCTGGAAGGGTTATTGCGTCTTGCTGCCCGAAAATATTCCAGCGATCAGCCTCAGCATGGTTGGACGGATGTTATGGCTCGTTTTTTAAGACGGCATGTTAATTCCAACTAGTATTATTTTATGTGGCGTTGCTGAATTGTTGCTTGCAGATTGGACAGAAAACAGGCTATCTATTTTCCTATGGAAACAGAAAGCTTTGATCGTCTTTTTACTGAAATTTTGCAGGCACGCACTCGCGTTTATCGCGCCGGATCGCCAACGCCTTTGCAAAGAATTTCTGTGCCTTGCATCGAGGATAATACGGGGGCTCAGATTTTCGTTAAACGTGAGGATCTTTCACCGATTAATGCTTATAAATGGCGTGGGGCGTATAATTGCACGGCAGTATTAAGCGAGACGCATGGGGCAAAATGTGTCGTTGCTGCATCTGCTGGTAATCATGCGCAAGGTGTGGCGTTGGCTGTGCGTATGCTGGGGATTGAAGCCAAAATCTATATGCCACTTTCAACGCCACAGATGAAACAAAAAGCAGTTCGTCTTCATGGGCAAGGCCATGTTGAAATTATTCTGGTTGGTGATACTTACGATCAGGCCAGTGAGGCGGCAAGAGAATTTGCTGCGCAAGAAAACCTTCCTTATGTTCACCCCTTTGATGATTTGTATACAATGGCCGGACAAGCGACGATTGCCGATGAGGTTATCTTATCCAATGATGGGCCGTTTGATTATGTGTTTTTGCAAATTGGCGGTGGTGGCATGGCTGCTGGTGCGTCCAGTTGGTTGAAAGTACATCATCCTTTGACCAAAATTATCGGGGTGGAAGGTGTTGGGCAGGCCAGTATGGCGGCATCCTTGGCACGTGGTGAGCCTGTGACTTTGCATGAGGTTGATACGTTTTGCGATGGGACGGCCGTCAAGCGTCCGGGGGATTTGACGTTTAATATCTGTCGTAAAACCATTGATGAAATGGTTCTTGTGACCAATGAAGAAGTTTGTTCGGCGATCCAGAAATTCTGGGATGCCAAGCGTGTAATTCCAGAGCCTGCGGGGGCAATGGGGCTTGCCGGAATGGTCAAATTTGTTGCAGAAAATCCAGAAAAAGTTAAAGGCAAAAAACTGTTGTGCGTTCTATGTGGTGCCAATATGGATTTTGGCAAGTTGGCTTTGATTTCATCCCAGTCGGCGATTGGTGCCAATCGCAGGAAATATTTGCGGTTTCATCTGGCGGAAAAAAGCGGCAGTTTGCTTGGGCTGCTTGATCGCATTTTTACTGATGTCAATGTCTCGGAATTCCAGTATGGAAAAATGTCTGACACAGATGGTTATCCTGTGATTGCGTTTGAAGCTGTTCCTGAAAAAATGGATGAGTTGAAGCAAAATTTGCAAAAGGAAAAGATTATTTATCAAGATATTACTGAAGATCCTGATGTGCGATATCGTGTTATTAATTACAATCCATCTTTGTTCAAATTTCCTGTTTTGCTGCATGTTCATTTTCCCGAGCGTAAAGGCGCATTGCGGGAGTTTATGCGTAAAATATCCGAAGTTGCCAATGTTTGTTACTTTAACTATGCCTATTCGGGTGAGACAATCGGGCGAGCTTTGATGGGGTTCGAATTTGTGCAGGAATCAGATCATCAACGGTTTTATGAAATTGTCGAACAGTCTCCTGTTGAATGTCGATCTGTTTCTGATGCTATTGTCCAACGTATTTTGGCGGTTGGGTAAGAACAAGAAATTGGCCTTCTCGTGGTAGGGTTAATCTGTTAGAAATATGCTATGAGCCAAGTTGTTACTGAAAATACACTTCAAGTCGGATCGTCAGCAGGGGATTTTTTCTCCCTGTTAAAGCCTCGCGTTATGAGTTTGGTAGTTTTTTCCGGATTTGCCGGATATTGGATTGCACCTGGTCGTGCCGATTTTCATCCTCTTCTGGCTTTTATGGGCATTTTGGCTCTGGCGATTGGTGCGGGGGCGTCAGGGGCTTTTAATATGTGGTATGACCGCGATATTGACGCTGTGATGAACCGCACAAAAAATCGTGCTGTTCCTTTGGGGCGGATTGCGCCCGATGATGCGCTGGGGTTTGCCGTTATTATGTCTATTCTGGCGGTGATGATGATGGGGTTGGCAACCAACTGGGTTGCCGCTGGTCTTTTGGGGTTTGCCAGTTTCTTTTATGTTGTGATTTATACGATGTGGCTGAAACGCAGGACGGCTCAGAATATTGTGATTGGTGGTGCGGCTGGTGCTTTTCCGCCGATGATCGGGTGGGCGATGGTGACGGGTCATGTCTCTATCGAGAGTATTTTGCTGTTTTCCATTATCTTTTTCTGGACGCCGCCCCATTTTTGGGCGTTGGCGTTGTTTGCTAATTCGGATTATACGCGGGCTAAAATTCCTATGTTGCCGGTTGTGAGCGGGGCGCGGGTGACCAAGTGGCAAATGTTGGTTTATACCTTGATTTTGCTGCCTTTGACCATTGTTCCGGTGTATCTGGGGATGGCTAGTTGGATTTATGGTGGGGTTGCCGCTTTGTTAAGTGGATTTTTTGTTTTGTCGGCTATTCTTGTGTTGGGGTCAGATGATCTGAAATTTGCCAAACGGATGTTCGGCTTTTCAGTCTTTTATCTCTTTGCTCTTTTCCTTGCGCTTATGCTCTGTCATAATTAGCCATGGAACGAGATCAAGAAAATATAATGCGTCGTCGTCGGGATAAAAACAGAGTCGTTTTGTTGTTGGTTCTCGGCTTGGCGATGGCAATTTTTGCTGTTACTATTGTCAAAATGCAGCTTGGAGGCTCGTGATGCGTGGTTTTTTTGTGTTTTTGATTGGGTTTTCGATCCTGTTGGGGGCTGTTCCTGTGCAGGCAGAAGAGCAATTGATGAATCTTTGGTCTAATCAGCGTCTCATTCACAATCGTGAAATGGATATGAAGAGCGAAGCGTATCGGTCTCGTGGGCAGGATTATGTTGATAATTTGTATGCGACAGGTGGAGAAATCCTTATTTCCGATCCTGAATGGCTTCATCCTATCAACCTTGATGAATATCCTATGATTGAGCCTGTTCCTGTGGATGTTAATGAAGTTGCCGATATTATCAAGGCTCAGGACGGTCAATAATTTCCCCGCATTCCAACTCAGATGAAATTGCCCGCAAAAATCGCCGGATGGCTTGGATTGTTGGGGGTATGGTTGTCTTTATGATTGGTTTGACGTGTTTGTCGATTCCGCTTTATCGCCTTTATTGTCAAGTGACGGGGTATGGGGGGCAACCAGTTCGCAGTGATGAAGTCTCGAATATCCAGATTCTTGATCGTGAAGTGACCGTCCGGTTTAATACCGATGTCGATTCAGCGTTGCCTTGGTCATTTCAATCAGATCAACCGCCGGTTAAAGTGAAAATCGGGCAGGAAGTGGTTGTGAGTTTTACGGCTGTGAATAAGAGCGATGAGCCTATGGCGGGGTCTGCCCTGTTTAATGTTTCTCCGCCTTCTGCTGGTAAGTATTTCCACAAGACCCAATGTTTCTGTTTTGATTACCAGATGATTGCGCCGCACCAGACAGCTCATTTTCCGGTGGTGTTTTATATCGATCCTGAATTCGATCAGGAAACCCAGTTGGATGATTTAACCACGATGACTTTGTCCTATACTTTTTATCGTGCGGAGTCGCCTGAGCTTGATCGTGCGCTTGAGGTCTTTTATAATCAGTAAAAATAGGGTAAAACAATCAATCGAGCAACCGTTCGTCGCAGCATATACCACCAGAGGAAGAATCCATGTCCGATCATATTGAATTTGGCACAACAGGCAAACGCCACCCTTATCACCTTGTGCGCCCCAGTATCTGGCCATTGGTCGGGGCTTTCGCAGGGGGGCTTTTTGCGCTGGGGATGTTGCTGTTTATGCATGATGTTTCGATCGGGGTGTTCAAGCCCGGGATTTGGGCGCCTATTGTTGGTGTCTTTGCGATTTTGGGGGTGATGGTTTTCTGGTGGAAAGATGTGATTTTTGAAACTGTGACCGAGCAGGTTCATAATAAAATCACTGAAAAAGGCCTGCGTATGGGCATGGCTTTGTTTATTGCGTCCGAAGTTATGTTTTTTGTGGCGTTTTTCTGGGCGTTTTTTGATGTCAGCGTCTTTGCGGATGAGGTTATCCAGTATTTAAGGGTTGAGTATACCCAAGGCGTTTGGCCTCCTCCTTCGATTCATCCAGTTCCTCCGTTTGATTTACCGTTTTTGATGACGATGATTTTGTTGCTTTCGGGGACGACTGTGACTTGGGCTCATCATGCGATTTTGGCAGGACATAAAAAATCTGCGACTGAGGCATTGGTGATTACGGTTCTTCTTGGGGTCGTGTTTTTGGGTCTTCAAGTGTACGAGTACATGCATGCCCATTTCGGGTTTACTCAAGGTTCGTTTGCATCCACTTTCTACATGGCGACAGGTTTTCACGGCTTTCACGTCTTGGTGGGGACAATTTTCCTTGGTGTTTGTCTTGTTCGTAATATGAAGGGGCATTTTAACCCTGAGCGCCATTTCGGGTTTGAAGCTGCTGCCTGGTATTGGCATTTTGTGGATGTGGTCTGGTTGTTCCTGTTTATCGCTGTTTATATTTGGGGCGGTTCAATTGGGATCGGGGATTATGATGCAGCCCGCGCTGCTTTTGAGGCTTCCGGTGGAATGGCGGAATGAGTTCGTCCCCAAAGCTTGATGGTGGCTCTTCTTCTTTGGGGAGACTTTTTCGTCAAGCTATGAGGTGTACGTGCCCGAGATGTGGACAAGGGTCTTTATATAACAAGGGGTTATTTGATTTAACTCTGCGGGGTGTATGTACGTCTTGCGGGCTAAATCTGGCCAAGAATGATAGTGCAGATGGTCCTGCGGTTTTCTTGATCTTCTTTTTGGGGGTTCTTCTTGTCCCGATGGCTTTGATGTTTGATGCCGCTTTTTCGCCGCCTTTGTGGGTTCATGCTGTTTTGTGGGGTGTTTTGGCTATTGCGATTACCGTTGTGAGCCTTAAGCCTTTGAAATCACTCGTTATTGCTATACAATTTCGCCATAGAGCTTCGGATTGGGATGAATAATTTTTTTCACCTGTCTTGCCGCACCCCTTTTCCTGTTCTGGCGAGTCTATGCTGTTTGATCGGGTCGGTGGTGTTGTGTTCGCTGGGTGTGTGGCAGGTTCAACGTCTGTCATGGAAGACAGAGCTTCAGCATCATCTGGATATGATGATGGAACAATCCGATTTGCCGCGCCTTTCTTCTTCTGATTTTCAAAATAGCGATGGTGGAGAAATCAAAAGAGGGGATGTTGCGCTTGCTCTTTATCCATCCAAGGCTCTTTACCTCAATGGCTATGTGGAAAACAGCAAAACTAGTTTTCCGGTTGTAATTCCGGCCAAATTTTCGGGGGAGGATGTTTATGTTGCAGTTATTGCATGGGTGGATGATGTCAAAAATCCTGAAAAATGGCGTGGGGCTTCCGATTACTCTGCGGATTTAACTGGTCTGGTGCGACGCCCCGATTTTTCGATTTTTAAGCCAAAAAATGCTGCACAAAAAGGGGAATGGTGGCGTTTAGATTATTCTGAAATGTCTGATTTTTGGGGTTTATCACCGGTTGTTCCGCGTATTTTTTATGCAGAAAATGCTGCACCAATTATTGACGGGTTGAGGCCATATAGAGTTGAAACCCATTTGAGAAACGAGCATCTTCAATATGCAATTTTCTGGTTTGTAATGGCCGGACTTTTAATTGTGATGTGGGGTTTGAGATTTTTACGGCCTTATTTGCAATCGGCGTAAAGGCGGGTAATGCCTTCTTTGGTTTGTGTTTTACGCAACATAATATCCCCGCTTAGTCTTGTTTTGCAGGTAAAAAGTGGGATGATGGTGCGGATGATGAGCTCTACCTTGTAGCCTTCATAGAATGGGCCCGTCGAGCAGATCTCGACTGTTTCATCTGCTTCCAGACGAAAAGCGGCTTCGTGACGCTGGATGTTCCCCGTGGTGGTTTTGAATGGGGCAGTGCGGACAACGCCCATGATGCTTTGGTCCGACATGTTGCGCAGGGTTGCGCATTCGTTAAAAGGTGTAATATCCCGCGCTTGTGCAGGGCTGTATATGGCGCATAAAATGCAGGCTATCAGGAATCCTAATTTCATAGCTCCTTTATAGCATAAAAAAGTTAAAAAGATGTCGTGAGCTTATTTAATGGTTTTATATTTCTGGGGTGTGGGGGACGCGACCAAAAATTGTAATCAAACCTTGGAGGTTATGCCTATGTAAGGCGTTTTTGAGGTTGTTACTCCATTCCAAACTCGCGTTTTCAAGCGCTTTACGGGCAAGTTCAATTTGTTGTCCCTCATTAAAATGCCTGTTGACGATAGAAGTTCCACCATTTTGATCATTAGTCAGGTGTCTAGTTTCTAGAATTACTTCGGCGTCTGAAGAGCAATAAAGTCTGAATGGGTTGTAGGGGTCATTTTGGCATTGATCTGCTGCACAGCTTATAAATGTTTTACATAATCTTGAAATCTCACCGTTAGTCAAGGTGGTTTTTCTTGTCATATATAACTCCCGATTTTACAAAAGAAAGATTTTTATCTTAAATATAAAAATATGTCAAATTTGAGGGAGGCCTTTGGTGGTGGAATATTCAAAATGTTGAATTTTATCAGGGTTCACGCGGTGTTGAATATGATGGGCGGCTTGGGCGGCTTCGGCGAATCCGGTCAGAATTAGCTTGAGTTTGTGTGGGTAGGTTGCCATATCTCCGATTGCATAGATGCCATTTATCGATGTTTGCGATGTTGCCTGATTGATGGTGATTTGATGGTGGTCAAGGTTTAATCCCCATTTGGTTATCGGGCCTAAGTCTGCGGCTAGTCCGAAAAAGGGTAAAAGGATGTCGGCTTCAAGGGATTGTTTGTTGCCGTCCATGTCTGTGATTGTTACGGAGTGCAGCAAACCATCCGTTCCTGAAAGGTTGTCCAGTTGTGCGGGGGTGATAATTTTTATTTGCCCAGACGCAGCCAAATCATTGAGTTTTTCAAGGGATGCGCTGGATGCACGGAATTTATCGCGACGGTGAATAATGTAAATTTGTGCAGCAATTTCCGATAGGGAGATTGCCCAGTCGACTGCTGAATCTCCGCCGCCTGCGATGACAATTTTTTTGCCGTTAAATTGTGCACGGTTGCGAACGGCATAGAAAACTGATTGGCCTTCATATTGTGCCAGATTGTCCAAAGGCGGGCGATGCGGGCCAAATGATCCTGTTCCGCCTGCAATAATAACCGAATGAGCGGTTAGGGTCAGATTTTTGCTTGTTTTGAGTGTGAAGGCTCCTTCTTTGCCGTTCACCTCGATGATTTGCTGGTCAAGATGGTAGGTGGGGGAGAAGGGGGCGGCTTGGGCTTCGAGTTGGCCAATCAGATCTTCGGCCAAAATGGCTGGTTCTGCCGGAATATCGTATATCGGTTTTTCAGGATAAAGGGCTGTGCATTGGCCGCCGATCTGGTCAAGGGAGTCAAAAACATGGCATGTCAGACCTTGCATCCCGCACTGGAAAACGGCGAATAATCCTGCAGGTCCTGCGCCAATAATGGCTACATCTGTTTTCATTTCTTTATTCATGGGCTATACATACGTCAAAGAGGATGAATTTTAAATGGTTTTTTCCGGATCAGAAGCCGATACCATCACGATTGCAACGGATTTCGCGCGGTCTTTGACCCGTGGCGATGTCGTGGTGCTGGATGGGGGTTTGGGAGCAGGTAAGTCGGTTTTTGCCCGAGCTGTTATACGGACATTGACGGGGCAGGAAGATCTTGATGTTCCCAGCCCGACATTTACCCTTGTCCAGACTTATGATTGTTTTATTGGGGAGATATGGCATTTTGATTTGTACCGATTGAAAGATCAAAACGAGATTTTTGAGTTGGGATGGGATGATGCGCTTTCGGGGGGGATTTTGCTGATCGAATGGGGCGAGCGTTTGGGGGGGTATTTGCCCAAAAAACGTAAGGACGTCAAATTTATGCGGCACTCGGACGGATCGCGGCAAATAGAAATTTGTGAGGTCGGATATGGTGATTGATACGGCCTTTGTGTTGGCGGCGGGGAAAGGCACGCGGATGGCTCCATTGACGGATACTGTGCCAAAACCCTTGGTTTGTCTTCATGGTCGGCCTTTGCTGGATTATGTGTTTGACCATTTGCGGAATGCCGGAGTTTCCAAAGCAGTTGTTAATTCCTTCCATCATGCGGATGTTTTGCATGAGTATCTGGGTGCAATAGGCAGGCCAGACATCATGATTTCCCATGAAGAAAAGTTGTTGGAAACGGGGGGCGGGTTAAAAAATACTGCGCCTCTTTTGGGGGCTGATCCGTTTTTTATGATTAACGGTGATGCTTATTGGGAAGATGGGATTGCGGGGAATGCTTTATCGCGGTTGGCTGATGGTTTTGATCCGCAGCAAATGGATATTCTGATGTTGCTGATTCCGGTTAAAAATATGGTTTTGACCCAAGGAGTCGGAGATTATGATTGGTTTGAAAACGGGCAGGCGGTGCGGCGCAAAGACCAATTGGGAACGCATATGTTTACGGGTATTCGTGTTGTTAACCCCGCGATTTTTTCATATATGGAAAGCGGAGTTTATTCGTTTTTGGAGCAGATGGACGAGGCTGAAGCCAAGGGGCGGTTGTTTGCAATCGAACATGACGGGGTGTGGCATCATATCTCGACACCGGAAGATGTTGGCATGGTCGAAAAAACATTGGTTTAAATTTTATATCGAACTACGTTCGTTGTGATTTCATAGAGTTCAATTCAATAAGCGGAGAAGAAAAATGACAATTACTGTTGGTGATAAATTTCCTGAAATAACTTTAAAGCGTTTGGGCGCAGAGGGTATGGAGGATTTTAAAATTGCCGAATTTCTAGCTGATAAAAAAGTTGTTTTGTTTGCTGTGCCCGGCGCTTTTACTCCGACTTGTGCGCAAAAACATCTGCCTGGCTATATTTCTCAAGCGGATGCGATTAAGGCTAAAGGCGTTGATGCTATATTATGTCTGGCGGTGAATGATCCGTTTGTGATGAAGCATTGGGGTGAAGTGGCGGGAGCAGACGGCAAAGTCATGATGATTCCTGATGGGAATGGTGACTTGGTTCAGGCTTTGGGCTTGACGCTGGATGGCAGTGGCGCAGGGCTTGGTCAACGGTCGCAGCGTTTTATGATGGTGATCGATCATGGTCAGGTGAGTGAACTTCAGGTCGAGCCCGCAGCTGGTGCGCTTGAACTTTCCGGCGCGGATGTGTGTTTGGCGCGGCTTTAAGCGCACTCTTTATAACAAAAACAAGTCGTTATGTGGTCGTTGACCATGCCGATGGCTTGCATATAGGCATAGATAATGGTGGAGCCGACAAAGTTCATGCCCCGCTTTTTCAAGTCTTTTGAAAGAGCTTGAGATTCCGGTGTATCAGTCGGAATTTCTGTCAGGGCTTTCCATTTGTTTTGTTTCGGTTGTCCGCCGACAAACGTCCACAGATAAGCATCGAATGATCCGAATTCTTTTTGAATGTTCAAGGCTATTTGTGCGTTTTTGCGGACGCTGAAAACTTTCAAGCGATTGCGGATGATGCTTTCATTGCAGAGAATTTTTTCCAACTGGGCGTCGGTTAGTTTGGCGCAGGTTTTAATGTCAAAGTTTTTAAATGTTTGGCGGTATCCTTCGCGGCGTTTCAAAATGGTTTCCCAGTTCAGTCCGGCTTGAGCGCCCTCAAGGATCAACATTTCAAACAGTTTCTGGTCATCATGGACGGGTCGTCCCCATTCATGGTCATGATAGTCTTCGTAATGGGGTTTGTTAACGCCTACCCAGCCGCAGCGAATTTTCTTGTTCATAGGGGGTTATATAGTTCTTTCGAATAAGGATCGAATATTTTATTTCTGTCATCCTGACTATAACTACCACCCAGCCGAAGCTGAGGGCGACACAATTAACGGCAGTGTCTAGAATGCCGCTTCTGATAAAGAGGTTACTAAGCCCCAGACCGCCGAAACGATCCGTGTTAAACATAACTGGGGATGCTAGAATTAGAAAGGGAAAAGTAAAACCATCACAATGTTTTTGATTTGTTCTTACGAATCGGCTATTCATAAATTAAGTTGACACTTGCTAACCGTGAGCAGTGTCATTTGTGCTTGTGCTCCCTTTGCAAGCACAAACAGCAAAGATCAAAAAAAAACGATAAAAGCGGGAGAGGTTTATGCCTACGTCATCAATTGAACATATTAATAGGGGCGCTGGAGTGGCTGCTCCTCCAGAAAAGCATACAAAAGAGGTGGAAGAATTTCTGGAAGATTTGGCAGCAAGTTTGCAAATCCCCCAAGAAGTATTTGATGCTATAGATGAAGAATATAAACGTGTAGCAAGTTGGCTTGAAAGTGAAGAGTCAAAAGTGGCAAGATTTGGGTTAGATACATACACCCAAGGCTCTTTTCAGTTGGGCACGATCATTAACCCAGTAGCAAATGAGGATGATTACGACATTGATCTGGTTTGTGAAGTAAATCTGGATAAGGCTAAAATCACACAAGAGCATTTAAAAACTCTTTTTAGGAATGAGTTACAAGCTTATGCACAGCAACGAAATATAAAGGAACCTAACTCGAAGAGACGTTGCTGGGAACTGGACTACTCCCCTCAGAATAAATTTCACATGGATATATTGCCTGCTATCCCAGATGGCAATTTACAAAAGGCGTTGTATGAGAGCCAAGGTATAAAAAATGAATGGCTTGACCATGCTGTTGTTATTACTGATGAAAAAGATGCAAATTACTCTGCATGGACGACAAAATGGCCTCATAGCAACCCTAAAGGATATGCAGAATGGTTTCGTTCTTGCATGAAGCAAATATTTCAGCAAAAGCGTCAGGCTATGGCTCTACAAGAGAATGTAGCCAAAGCTGACGATATTCCGGTTTACAGAGTAAAAACTCCCCTCCAATCAGCCATACAAATATTGAAACGACATAGGGATATGACACATGATGGCGATTCAGAAGATAAGCCCATATCAATAATAATAACCACTTTGGCGGCACAGGCATACCAGCAAGAGGCCTCTATAGCCGCAACGCTCCAGGGGGTTTTATCCCGCATGGAAGATCACATTAAGTTTAGGAACGGTATTCCATGGGTAGAAAATCCGACAGACCCACTGGAAAATTTTGCTGATAAATGGTCAATGCCTGAATACCCTAATCGCAAACAGGCGTTCGATAACTGGCTGAGAAAGGCGAAGAGTGATTTTTCTTCAATTTCCAACCTTACAGACCGAGTTTTGATCGCTGAAGCATTGGCACCAAGCATTGGTAACAAAACTATAGATACGGCTCTAAATACAAGATCAAAAGGGGCCTTTTCAAAGCTATGGAGCATTAGAAAACCAAAGCATAAACTGGATCCTCCGTGGGATTTTAACAGTGCAGGACAAGTGCAAATAAGTGAAGCTGAATTCTTACAGGATGGCTTCAGATGGCAAAAGTTTTGTAGCGATGGAAAAGCTTTGCCAAAAAACTGTAAGCTGAGATTTAAAGCGAATACAAATGTCACAGGCGAATTTGCTGTTTTTTGGCAAGTTGTAAACACGGGACTCGAAGCCGCAAGTGCAAATAGCCTTCGAGGAGGTTTTAATGTGGCTAAAACGACCACTGGGTGTTTGGTTCGTGATGAAAGTACACTGTATCAAGGTAGTCATACCATTGAGTGTTTTATTGTTAAAGATGGTCTTTGTGTAGCTCGTAGTGGCGAATTTATTGTGAATATTCATTGACGTAGGAACGAACACACATGAAATATAATCCTGAGAATCTTATTCATATCATCATTATGAAATTTGCTGATTGGTTTACACGCTATAAGTCTCCTCCTCACATCATTCTCAAAACTGGGGTCAACATTATGCTCGCCACGCTTACAGGATGGGCATTCGTTGTAAAAATATGTGGCTTTGAGCTCAGTACATCTGACACTCCTTCTTTTATCTTGTATACCGCTTTCTTGCTAGGTTTTCTGTTTACGTTATTCGGAGGGGCTTGGTATGCCCTAGAACATTACAAATCTCAAAACCTCAAGAAAACAGTAATAATAGAACAAAGAGGTCTTAAATTTGCACCAGACACACGTTTAAAGGACGCAATTAAGAACAAAGGTGGTCGAATTGAAGAAATTGACTGCGATATCCGTCAAAGAATGGACAATGGAATCATTAACCAGCCTGAAGCCGCTTTGCAAAGAATCATTAGCGTACCTGTTGAGATAGAAACAAAATGTAATAACGTGAGGTCTAGTGACCTGAAAATTATATATGGCGGCTTAATGGCTGTACCATTCACTTTTTTGACGGGTATGTTGCTAGACGATGAAAACGATCTTCTAGAAGTTTTTGATTGGGATCGCCATGCGAAGAAGTGGCGTGAAATTAATGGTGCTGACGATAATGAGCGATTCAATATTCATGGGCTAGACGACTTGTCTGGAGCTGAAGAATCTATATTGGCGGTTTCAGCCTCTTATAAGGTTGATTTAAAGTCTGTTAGCTCAACATTAGGGGCTTTGCCTATAGTTCATATGGAACTTCCTAATGGAGGGGCAGATTGCCATTGGTCGAAACAGAAGCAAGATGAATTGTGCAGATCATTTTCCGATACTATTATGAAGCTGAAAGGTGTTGGGCTGAGGAAATTACACTTGTTTATAGCGGCTCCGAACAGTTTGTGTTTCAACTTAGGTAGGAATTACGATGTTCGAAATTTTCCTGATGCGCAAATATACCAATATGAGCAGTCTATGACACCACCGTTTCTTTGGTCGGTACAATTGCCTACTCATGGCAAGACGGCTCAAATAATTCATAGCACCAAAAACCTCACTGATAAGTAATAAGGCCTAATAAGGGAGATAAAAACGTCTGAAAATGGTGCCGCTGAAGAGATTTGAACTCCCGACCTTGTCATTACGAATGACCTGCTCTACCCCTGAGCTACAGCGGCGACTATAATATTGATCGGGTTTGGTAACTTTTTTTGAAAAAGATTGCAAGACTCTGTTTTGATGTGTATAGACATAATCCGTAATTTTTTTGGAGATATAAAGAATGTTAGATTTTATCCGTAAATTTATTCCTGATTTGGAAAAGGCTTTTACACTTAATTGTTGTTATGCGCCGGAACTTACAGCTTATGCGGAAGAGACATTATCTCACAGGCTTGCTGCTGCCCCGCTTCCTAATGATTTTCAACCGTAGGGGTTGGACTAATTTTTCAAAGGCAAGACGGCAAATAAAACTTGAAGCCAAGCCTTGCCTTTGATACAACCCTTCTCGGAAGATCGGTTCGGGCGAAAATATCGCCAACTCGGTCAGGGTCGAAAGGCAGCAGCCGCAACGAATTTTTTTCGGGTCGTGTCCGGTCTTCCACTCTTTAACTCTAACTCTTCCCCTTCAATTCCCCCATCTTTTTTTGTTGATCCCTTGTCCTTTTTGGTTGATGACGGGCGCGTCTCGCTCTAGAGTCTTGGCATGTCACACAATCAAGAGAATCAGGCCTATCGCGTTTTAGCCCGCAAGTATCGTCCCCAGAATTTTGACCAGTTGATCGGTCAGGAGGCGTTGGTGCGCACGTTGACCAATGCCATATCTTCGGGGCGCGTGGCTCATGCCTTTATGTTGACGGGAGTGCGCGGTGTGGGGAAAACCACGACGGCACGGATTATCGCCAAGGCGTTGAATTATACGGGGGCTGATGGAACGGCAGGGCCAACCACAGGATCGACCGATGATTGCGAGATTTGTCGGGCGATTTCTGAAGACCGCCACCCTGATATTATGGAGATGGACGCCGCCAGTCGAACCGGTATTGATGATATTCGCGAGATTCTGGACGGGGTGCGCTATGCGCCGACATCTGCACGTTACAAAGTCTATATTATTGATGAAGTTCATATGCTGTCCAAAAATGCATTCAATGCGTTGCTGAAAACTTTGGAAGAGCCACCGCCGCATGTGAAATTTATTTTTGCCACGACCGAGATTCGTAAAGTTCCAGTAACGGTTTTGTCCCGTTGCCAGCGGTTTGATTTGCGCCGTGTGGATATTGAAACATTACAAAATCATTATAAAAATGTTTGTGTGCAAGAAAATGTTGCGGTGGATGATGAAGCAATTTCCATGATTGCGCGGGCTGCAGACGGATCGGTGCGGGATGGTTTGTCCATTCTCGATCAAGCCATGGCTTCGGGTGAAGACGGGATTACTGTCCTTCAGGTCAGGTCTATGCTTGGGTTGGCTGACCGCACAAAATTATTGGATTTGATGGAGGCTGTACTATCAGGTCAGGGTGAGGCTGCCATGACGATTATGGCTGATCTTTATCGTGCCGGAGCTGACCCGCAGACTGTTTTGCAGGATTTGCTCGATATTACCCATTTGATGAGTAAATTTTTGACGATTAAAGCTCCGCCTATCACGGTTGAGCCGAATATGGCGGTGGTCGAGCGTGACCGCGCGGCAGATATGGCGACCAAGACGGGGATTCCGGCGTTGACTCGGGTCTGGCAAGTTTTGCTCAAAGGATTAAACGAGATTCAATTTTCGCCAAACCCGCAGGCTACGGCAGAAATGGTGATGATCCGTTTGATTTATGCTGCGGATTTGCCTGACCCTGCTGCTGTTTTGAAACAGCTTAAAGACGGGACGATTGTCAGTGGTGGTGGTGGGACGCGTGCATCTGCTGCGGGTCAGTCGGGTGGTTCTGTGGCCTCTATTTCGTCGTCCGGTTCTCATAAAATTGCTGCGCAACCTGTTGCCGTGTCCCGGCCTGTTGCTGTGGCGAATTCCAATCTTGAAACTTTGTCTGATGTGGTTGGATTGCTAGAACAACACGGCGCGATGATTTTGGCGTCCAATGTTGTTTATGGGTTGGAACTGGTTCATTTGGAAAAGGGACGGTTGGAATATCACCCCGCGCCTGATGCTAACCCGAAACTGGCTCAGGAGTTGGGTAAGAAATTATCGGAGATTACGGGGCAACGTTGGTTGGTGTCCGTGTCGATGAAGCAAGGCCAGCCGACTTTGGCGAGGCAGAATGAATTAACTTTGGAAACCGAACGTCAGGCCGTGATGGCTGATCCGGTTGTGGCGCGGATTTTGGTAGCTTTCCCCAATGCTCAAATTTTATCGATTGAAGAAAATAAGGAAAATTAATCATGTTTAATATGCAACAAATGATGCAAAAAGCCCAAGCCGTACAAAAGAAAATGGCAGAATTACAAGAAGAAATTGCAGAACTGGAAGTGTCCGGTCAATCCGGTGGCGGTTTGGTTCAAGTGATGATGTCTTGTAAAGGCAATATGAAATCGCTGATGATTGACCCGTCTTTAATTGACCCTTCTGAAAAAGAAGTTCTGGAAGATTTGATTAAGGCGGCTTGCAATGATGCGCGGAATAAGGCTGACCAAAAAACTGCCGAAGAAACCCAAAAGGCTATGGCTGATATGGGCTTGCCTCCTGGGTTGATGGGCGGCGGCGGAATGCCGTTTTAAAATCCCAATTTCTTTTTCTGGAGTTTGTTTATGCGTGTGATGACATGGAATATCAATTCGGTGCGGTTGCGTGCGGAATTGGTTTTAAGGGCTGCTGCGGAGTTGCGGGCAGATGTTATCTGTTTGCAGGAAACCAAGACTCCTGATGAGTTTTTCCCCCATGACGTTTTTGATTCTGCGGGATTTAAACATCGCCATATTCAAGGCATGAAGGGATATAACGGCGTTGCTATTCTTTCGAAAATCCCGTTCGACGATGTTGCTATTCATCATCATGTCGGGCGGGAAGATTGCCGTCACATTGCGGTCAACTATAAAAATTTTGAGCTGCATAATCTTTATATTCCTGCGGGTGGGGATATTCCAGATCGTCTGGAGAATGAAAAATTCGGGCATAAGCTTGATTTTGTTGATGAACTGACGGAGTGGTTTGGTACGCATTATTCCGACCAGTCAAGCTTGATGGTGGTCGGTGATTTTAATATTGCGCCTTATGAACATGATGTGTGGTCGCATCAGCAGCTTTTGAAAATTGTGTCTCATACCCCAATCGAAGTCGAGAAATTGACGGCGTTTCGAGCGGGGCTTGATTGGGTGGATGTCGGGCGTCATTTTGTGCCGATGGGTGATAAGCTTTATACGTGGTGGTCATACCGAAACCGCGACTGGAAAAAATCCAATCGCGGTCGAAGACTTGACCATATCTGGGTGACGCAGTCTTTGCAGTCTGCCCTGAAATCCCATGATGTTCTAACCTCGACGCGGGATTGGGTTCAGACCAGCGATCATGTTCCTGTTATGGTCGAATTGACGATTGAACGTTTATAACTCCGTTCAATGATGAAATATGACCAAAGACCCAAGGCAGAGATCAGGGCGGCATGACCCAGTAATCCTGCGCCGATGCCGTAATGGTCGGTCATCCAGCCAATGAGTTGGCTCATCGGGATAAAGCCCAATGAGGTTGCCAAACTTGCGCTTGATAGAATAGTGGCACGCATTCCGGATTCAGCTAGATTATTAATAGCTTCTTGCGCACGAGGCATGCCGACACCGAAGACAAAGGCTTCTGCTGATAGGCTTAACAAGCCTAGCCATGAGATTCCAACTCCTGCACCAATTAACGATAGGACAAGAATTGCTCCTAGAACATATAAAGCCTTACGACCATAAAGGGCAGGCCATATTTTATGCCCGATATGTCCGCAAATTCCACCTGCCAGCATGAGGGTGCTGACAATCCAGCCATTCCATGATTCAGGATAACCTAAAGCATAAGTATAAGCTTGGACGCCAAACATGGATATTTTCGTAGTTGAAAATACAAGCATCATCAGCAAGATCAGCCCTGCAATTTCTTTGTGACCGTGGGTTATATATTTGACAGTCTTTAAGATATCCAGAAGCGGATTTCCTTCGATAATTTTTTTATGGCGAGGCGGTTCGACAAAAAATAACGCTGCAATAGCTGCCAGAACAACAATGGCGCTATGAACCTCCATCGGGTATGTCGGGGACATAATATAAAGATATCCGCCGATTACGCTCGCAGCAGAACAGGAATAGAGTTGCATGGCGAAGCGGAACCCTTCGCGTTTTCTGAACTCATCCTGTCGGCCTACGGCGAGTAAAGAGTCGTAGAGCATGGCCGAGTTTGCACCGCTCATCAGTGATGATCCGCTGCCGACAATAAATTCTGCAAGAGCGGCAGTCCAAAAATCTGTTGCCTGAGTAATAAGCCATAACCCAAAAGCGAATGTTAATGCTCCTGCAATGAGAGTTTTCTTTCGTCCGATTGTATCAGCCATCCATCCTGTCGGCACATCGAGAATAACAATAGCCGCGCAGAATATTGATTCAATCATCAAAAAATCATGAAAAGTCAGGCCAAGTTGATCCCGATAGAAAGGCAGGATAATCGGCAGGCAAAATACCGCGTTGACGCACATCGTGAAGATGTTGAGCAGCCTTATATTCCGGTTACATATTTGATTATTCATTCTCTTTATCCTGTAGATGATAGATATAGATATTACTGATGTCTTCTTTCCCATCTCCAAAGGATTTATGGGTAAGCTTCAGAAATTGAAAGCCTGCCCTCATAATGGCTGCGCGTGAGGCTTCATTTCCCTGACGGTGGGATACCTGAACTGCAGAAAAACCTGTTAAGCTTTCTGCGTAATCTAGGCAATAACGGTAGCCAAGAGTTGTAAGGCCTTTTTTGCGATATTCAGGGGTTGTATAACTCATGCCAATCTCAAGTATCTTGTCTGGAAGCTGATCATGGCTGAAGATGCCGATTAGTCCGATAATTTGGTCATTTTCAAAAAAGCCGAATATTCGATTAACCTGATCGGATAATCTTTTGATCCATTCCTCTTTGGAGCGTGCGCGTGCAGACTCTTCTGATTCCAAGAAGCATTCGGGGTTATTCCGAACCATCTCGATTCTGATCTTTTGCAAAAGTTCCCATTCCTCGGGGACAAGTTTTTTGATGTGAAATTTTTCCATTGTGTAGACCTTATTCAAATATGCGTTCATATTTAATGACGTCTAGTTGTTCTCCAGTCAGATGACTGGTATGCGATTTTGGTACTGTTTCAACATAGTGCATGCCAAGTCGTTCCATGAGGTTGTGGCTTCTGGTGTTGCCGTTATAAAACTGAGAATTTACGATTTTTGTTCCTATTGTTTCTTTTAGTAAATCAAAGACTTTTTTCATCGCTTCGAACGCCAGGCCTTTGCCTTCATATCCTTCGGCCAACCACCATCCGGTTGAGATGGTTGAAAAATCGTCATCGTCGCTATCAACGCCAGTGGCAATAGCAAATTTCCCTGTGTCTTTTTCCATGCCGATGAGTGGAATAGCGCAAGGATTTGTAGCGGATTGCGTGATGTAATCCACAACGCCTTGACGACTCATGCCTGCATCATCTGACCAGCTCATCCATTCGCGCAATGCTTTCTCTCGTGCTTTTTTTGCTGATTGAAGCATGTCCACATCATCCAATGTTGGGCATTTGATCCACAGTCTTTCTGTTTCAAGAGGGATGTATTTTAATATTTCATCTTTTTTCATTTTATATGTTCCTGACTAATAAGGTTGAGTTTTTAGACCTTTCGTTTTCGGCAAAGCCCAGTTGTTTGTAGAGGCTGAGCGCAGCACTGTTCCAATTTTCAACGCCGATGCCAAAGCCTTGTGCGTTGTGTTTTTTTCTGGCTTCCCGTTGGATGGAGAGCAGCAAGGATTCTCCGATCCTGTGGCGGCGGAACGGTTCGGCTACAAACAAATTCTGGATACGAAATTTTGTTGTTCCAGAATGGAATTCGTATATTGCAAATCCACAGACATAGCCTGCGAGCAGGCCTTCTGCAGTTTCTGCAACAAGAACAGTGACTGGCGCATTTGGGACACAGACCAAAGAATCAAATTGTTTTCGCGTTAATCCATACTGATCGCCATGATGGCGGCATAGTCCCGCTATCAGGGTTTCGAGTTGTGCCCAATCTCCACTCCGTGCGGGACGGATTTTGATGGCGAGCATAATATAGTTCCTTTCCATTTTGTTCTTTGGAAAGGCTAAAGCAGTATTTCAGAATCATTTTTAGGGATTTTTGAACTACCAGCCTTTCCGTTTTTCGGGGCTGGACAGTTCTTTAGAAACCTAGCCCAACCTGCGTGCGGATCCGCCATTTGCCTGATTTTTAAGGCAATACGCGATGTGTCCAACCATAAACTTAATGGTCGGTGTCCAGCATTTCGGTTGGTGGGTCAAAAGAGTTCTCATAAAGTTATAAGACCACAGGTTCATGGTGTGGTGCAACATTTTTTTCTATTACCCCGTCAAGAGGGTATATGCTCTGTGGTTGATGGCTTCCGTAAGTGTAATATTCCAAACCAGTCATGACTCTGATTGCTTGTTGAATTGCGGCCTGACGGAATTCTGCCTTTAAGGTTTCAAGGGGATACTGGTCTGATCCAAATGTTTTTTCAGCAAGTCGAATTAAGGGGGCTGTTATCCGCGGGGGATCAAGCTTCAAGGTATTGTTGTTTGGTGGCAATTCTCTGGATGCTTGGATAAAGCCTGCGATATTTCCTTTATGAAGGGCGATGAGTGTTATTGTTGTGGCGTTTGATGGAAGAGAAAAGTTTGGAAGGTTGCTTGCGTTCTGAAAAATAGATTGAAGAAGAAAACGGTCACTATACTCCATTGGTCTGAATGTCAATTGTTCCATGATGATCCCTGTTCTATGGTTCTTTGATGAACGCAGTTCTTATAGCTGGAGGGCAGTATATACGAAATTTTGTTGTTTTGGGAGGGGGGCGATATATGGTGCAAAAACTTTGCACAGTTTAATGATTTCCGATATAACGCCGATTATGAGCACAGAAGCAAAAAAATTGTCATCCCCCAAGGTCGGGGTTGTCTCCCTTGGATGTCCTAAGGCTTTGGTTGATTCCGAGCGGATTATGACCCAGTTACGGTCTGAAGGGTATCAATTTACAGATACACATAAGAATGCCGATGTGGTGATTGTGAATACGTGCGGATTTCTGGACTCTGCCAAGGAAGAGTCTTTGGCTTCGATTGGACAGGCGATGAAAGACAATGGCCGCGTGATTGTGACCGGATGTATGGGGGCAGAGCCTGAACAAATTACGGCGAAGTATCCGAATATTTTGGCGGTCACGGGGCCTCATCAATATGAACAAGTGGTTGAGGCTGTTCATGAGGCTGTTCCTCCGGCTCATGACCCGTTTGTAAATTTGGTTCCTGAAGGTGGGTTGAAGCTCACTCCTCGTCATTATGCGTATCTCAAGATTTCAGAAGGATGTAACAATCGCTGTACGTTTTGCATCATTCCGCATTTGCGTGGGGATCTGGTTTCCCGTCCTATTCACCATGTTCTATTTGAAGCTGAAAAACTGGTTAATGTTGGTGTCAAAGAATTGCTGGTGATTTCCCAAGATACAAGTGCTTATGGTGTTGATACCAAATATGCCGAATATCCGTGGAAGGGACAGCGGCGCAAAACCAAGTTTTTTGATTTGTGCGATGCGCTGGGGGATATGGGCGTTTGGGTGAGGTTGCATTATGTGTACCCGTATCCGCATGTTGATGATGTTATTCCTTTGATGGCAGATGGAAAAATTTTGCCTTATCTGGATATTCCGTTTCAACATGCTAGTCCTAAAGTTCTTAAGGCGATGCGTCGTCCGGGTAATCAGGAAAAAACTTTGGAGCGGATCAAGTCTTGGCGCAATATTTGTCCTGATTTGACCTTGCGTTCGACGTTTATTGTCGGGTTTCCAGGCGAAACCGAAGATGATTTTGAAGATTTGCTGGAGTGGATGACCGAGGCTCGTCTGGATCGTGCCGGATGTTTCAAGTATGAGAATGTTCAAGGGGCTCCGTCTCAAAATCTGGAAGGTCATGTGCCTGAAGAAGTCAAGCAAGAGCGTTTTGAACGGTTCATGGAAATTCAGCGTCAAATTTCTGAAGAAAAGTCACAGGATAAAATTGGTAAAACACTCTCTGTTCTGATTGATGAGATTGACGGAGACGGTGGTGCTGATGGTCGGTCTATGGCGGATGCTCCGGAAATTGACGGTAAGGTTTTGTTGCGGGATGCAGGTGATACAAAGGCCGGAGATATCATTCAAGTTCATATAGAAGATGCAGATGATTATGACCTCTATGGTGTCCCAGTCTAGGCTCATGCGTGAGGAAATTTTGGATGAAATTCGGGATCATCTCAATTTTCTTCATGGAAATGGCGGGACGGATTTATATTCGTATGAAAAGATTGCAGAGATTATCAATGGAATTTGTGGAACAAAGTTTCATAAAAGTGATGCTCGTAAATTTATATTAGGAGAACACCGTTTTTCCAGTTCTTCTGCCGAAGTTGTTGCTCAATTATTGATTGAAACTCGCCAAGCTAGAGTTCGGGTTGAAAGTGTTTTGTCTCAGGCTTTTAATTCAGTTGTTGTGGGGAAGCCAAGGCGTGTGAGGCAGATCAAGAAGGCAACGCGTTCGGCATCACCCGCACCTAAACAAGGCTAAGGAATTTTTTGCTGGTTTCCAGTTCGGTTTTGATAATTTTTCTGCGGCGTTCCTGATCGGGGCTGATGCCATATTGTTCGGCCAGATAAATTTTATCTTTGGTTAAATCTTCGATCAAAGCGGCATTGTATATCTCTTGTATGGTCGCGCTGTTTTCAATCAGGGTGATTGCAAGGAATAATGAACCTGTTGTTAATGTTGTCAGATACAAAACCGAAAATTTCAGCTCATCAAGTTCCAAAACATAGTCTCTTATTTTTGATTTTGTTGCGGGAGGTTGTGACAGGGCATTCAAATCTGATGTTGTTTTTATTTCACATTTCATAAGGTTTTGAAGGCGATCGAGAATGGGTTGCCATGATTTTTTTTGTGCTGATGCATAGTTTTCCGGTTTGCTTGAAAAATAACAGAGTAAATCGGTATCTACATAATCCAGACATTCTTTCTCGAATTCTTCGCGGTTGGGGTGAATACGATCAATTATCGTCATCATCATTTGTGTGATGGGCATTGTGTCCGGAAGAATATCTTGATTCTGAGTGTCCCATTCGTTTTTTATTTCTTCAGCAAGGGCAAGGTTGGGTGCGTTTAATTCAGCCCTCATAGGTGTGTAGACGGTTTTTCCGTCGAGCTGGATTAAAAATCCTGTGACCGTTTGGATAAATCCGGATTGTTTATAAAATTTCTTCATAAGAATTATAGCCCATAACGCATGATTTCAGAGCATAATTCATCGAGGTCTGTTTGATCTGTATCCGATTTAATAATTTTTGAAAATATTTTTTCTGTGAATGATTGCATTGTAAAGCGGTTGGTTGTTGGAAGTGTTGTGCATAATTTATCATTGCGGGAAATTTTCAAATCATGAAGAGCTGTATTATCCGATGCATTGGGAGAAAATTTTCCTGTTATTGATGTTGTTCCAATTTCAATTAACAAGGAATTTTCTGTGGCGAAAAGATAAGCGGGTGGAAAGCGGTTTGGTATTTGTTCCATGCTGATGGTAATTTTTAACGGTTGTGTTCCATAATTTCCAGCGATCAATAAGGATGGCGATGAGTCCCCTTCCAGAATTCCTATATTGGAGCTTTTAATTTCAACGGGTTGGTCGAACCAAGTGCCTCTATCGATTGTCATGTTTGAAATATTGAATTGGTTAATGCTGCGTTTTTTTAAGATTAAATCTATCAGGTCAAACGATATGGTCATGTCTTCTCCGTGAATATCCCCTTTGTCACCTTGATAGATGGCATTAAATCCTTTGACCCTGATGGTAAATTGAGGAAAAATGTTAAAAGATTCCAAGGAATCAAAATTGACTGTGGCATTCAGTGCTTTACCAAAAGCATCTTCAAGCCCTAGTTTTTGAGGTTCTCCTGTTCCTGCCAATAGACTCAGGCCGCCGAATAAAATAGCGGTCATGACGATTAAAGTCAGAAGAATACGAATGATCCATTTTGTCATGGGGTATAACTTTCTATTCGGTTTATTCGGCGCGGACTGGTTTCAGGTCGTTGGGGATTATATCAGAAAACGGGTCTTTGTCATAGTTTGCATCAAATCCGAATTTTTTCCATGTATCTATTAAATCTTCGGCCAGAGGGGCGCGAATATCCATGATTTCGCGTGATTTCGGGTGACGGAACATCAGGCGTGCGGCGTGGAGGTGTAGTCTGCCGTTCAGGTCATATTTCTCAATGATTTTGCCGCTGCAGTCGTATTTTTCATCACCTAAAATCGGGCATCCTAGAATATCTGCGGTGTGGATGCGTATTTGGTGCATGCGCCCTGTGCGCGGCCAGAAAGCAACAAAGGCTGCGTCATTGTCGGGGCTGCGTTCAATCACGTGGTACATGGTTTTTGATATTTTTCCGTTTTTATTGTCAACGACCATGGCTTCTTTACGCTTGCCTGTGCCTTTGATGAGAGCCCCATTGATTTCGCCTTTATTTTTTTGTGGTGCGGGGGAGACAATTGCCCAGTATATTTTTTTGATGTCACGATTGACAAAAATATCTCCCATATCGCGTGTTGCGGCCAAGGATCGCCCGCAGACCAGAATGCCTGATGTATCCCGGTCAAGACGGTGTACCAAGCGGGGTTGCACACCTTTGAGATTGATAAGTTCTGCCAACATACCGTCGATATGGCGTGTGATATTGGGGCCGCCCTGAACTGCAAGTCCGTATGGTTTGTTGAGGATCAGTAACTGTCCGTCATCAAATATTGTGATAGAGTCCAGAAATTTCTTGTCACCTTTTTGAGAACGAAATGTCAATTTTTCGGTTTTTTGTTCGGCAGGGGGAAGGCGCACATCTTGTCCTGTTTCCAGCCTTGTTTCGGCTTTGGCGCGTTTGCCGTTCACGCGCACTTGACCTGTTCTTAACATTTTTTGAATAAGGGCATAGGGAGTTTTGGGAAGTTTCTTTTTTAGCCAACGATCCATGCGTTGTCCGTCGTCATCTTCTTCGACCTTCAAGTGGGTAATCTCGTGATTCATAGTGTGACCTGTCTGATAAGCCACAGTCCTGCCAGTGTTCCACCCAAAGAGAGAGCAAAAGATGTTGCAATATAAAATGTTGCGGGCAGGTATGATCCTTTTTCAAGAAGAAGAATTGAATCGAGAGAAAAAGATGAAAAGGTTGTAAAGCCACCCAAGACTCCGACAACGAGAAAGAGTCGCATTTCCTGTGTCCATTGGGAAAAATGAGCAAAGCAACCGGCAAAAATACCAATCAAAAGAGAGCCAATAATATTGACGGTTAATGTGCCATAGGGGAAGTCCGAGCCCATTCCTTTCAGGGAGGCCATGTTTATTCCGTGACGTGCCATCGCGCCGATTGCGCCACCGAGGCCAACGATTAAAAAGTGAAGGATCATGGTTTTGACATCCTTTCGTTTCGAAGTTTATCCCAATAGGCGAGGCGTTTGTTGATTTCACGTTCAAAGCCCCGATCGGGAGGAGAATAGAATTCTGTACGTGGCATGTCATCGGGGAAATAATTTTGTCCCGAGAAGGCGTCTGGTGCGTCATGGTCGTATTGGTATCCTGTGCCGTAGCCTTGTTGTTTCATCAATTTGGTCGGGGCGTTGAGGATATGTTTGGGGGGCATGAGTGAGCCGTGTTCGTTTGCCGCACGGCGGGCGGCTTTATAGGCAATATAATTACCATTGGATTTTGGTGCGGTTGCAAGATAGATCAAGGCTTGACTTAAAGCGAGTTCGCCTTCTGGGCTACCTAATCTTTCATAGGTATCCCATGCGACAAGACAAATTGGCATGGCTTGAGGGTCGGCAAGGCCAATGTCTTCGGCCGCCATTCTGACCATGCGGCGGGCGATGTAACGCGGGTCTTCGCCGCCATCGAGCATGCGTGAAAACCAGTATAACGCAGCGTTGACATCTGATCCTCTGATGGATTTGTGTAATGCGGAAATCAGGTTGTAATGGGCATCGTCGCCTTTGTCGTATAAGGGCGCGCGTTTTTGGACGAGGGCGAATAATTCTGTTTGATCGAGTTGTGTTTCTGGGTCTGTTTCCGATTCTGTATGTGAAAGTATCTGGTCGGCTAAGGTCAGTAAATAACGGCCATCTCCATCGGCAAGGGCTTTGAGAGACTCTCTGGCCTCTCTCGTTAAGGGTAGAGGGCGTGCAGCATGGTTTTCAGCGCGGGTTATCAATTGATCGAGGGCAGTGTCATCCAGACGTTTGAGAACTAAAACCTGCGTACGGGATAAGAGGGCTGCGTTTAACTCGAATGATGGGTTTTCTGTGGTTGCGCCGATTAGGATGATGGTTCCGTTTTCTACAACCGGCAAAAATGCATCTTGTTGGGATTTGTTGAAACGGTGAATTTCATCAACAAATAATAAGGTTCCGTGGCCTTGGGATTTTCTGATTTTAGCGGTTTCAAATACTTTTTTAAGGTCGGCAACGCCTGAGAAAATTGCCGATATTTGTTCAAAATACAAATCTGTGTGGTCAGCGAGAAGGCGTGCTAGCGTTGTTTTTCCGCAACCTGGAGGCCCCCAAAAAATCAAGGATGGAATTTTCCCAGATTTTAAGATGCGGGACAAGGGGGCGTTTTCACTGACCAAATGATCTTGTCCGACAATTTCTGAAATGATTTTCGGGCGTAGTAAATCTGCCAGAGGACGATTTTGGTCGTTCTGGAGGTTAGGTTGATTGTTTTGAAATAGATCAGGCATCTATAAAGTTTTCGATTTTATCTTTTATGTGGAAAATAATAGTTTATGGATGCCGTCGTCAATCAACATGCTCATGATAGCGATGGCTGCGCCCAGCATCCAGTTAATACGAAGGAGATGTGTTACCATGAAGGCCTGATATGTGCATGAAAATAGCACCATAAAAATGAAAAGATTGAACATTTCTTCGAAGCTGTAAAATCCTGTGTAAACCAAAAGGAAAAATGGCAGGTTAATGGCCAGAGAAGTTAGTCCAATCCAGTTGAATGCTGTAATATAGGTTAGAAAATGTTGCTTTCTTTCCAGAGCCACCATGCAGGCATAGCTGATGCTGTAAAAGAAAAGTGAGCTTAAGCCAAATAGCAAAAAGAACATGCCGAATATCCAGAAATAGGATTTATCTGCAAAATCAGGATTTATTTTTGCTAATTCTGCTGTTGGAATGATAGTTAGAAATGGAATTAAAAATGACATTAGAGCTGAATATTTTGTGCCTTTAAAACGTGTAACTCCCACTTTCATAAAAAGGGGGATCTCGAGGCAGCCGAGTAAAGCAGATTTAATATGAGGGGGCATTCAATATGGTTCCTAATTCGGCCTGGTTGGGTTATTGGCTTACCCAGATAATTCGAGCAATCCAGTGGATTTCTGCTGTTGAAAAACTACGGTTCTCGTGTTCGGGATTAAGCGATTTTAATTCGATTTTGCTGGCAGTCTGGCGCAGTAATTCTTTGGCCATGACTTCCCCTTTTGCTGTTTTGACAACGACGCGGTCTCCGCGACGGACAGTGGTTGAAGGGGCTATAATGAGACGGTCTCCTGCACGAAAGAGGGGTAGCATCGAATCGCCGCTTACTTCAAGGGCGTAAACTTTCTGATCTTCTTGTCCCAAATTGTTGGGGTAGGGAAAATGGATGTATTCCCAACCTTCGCCTGCTGGAAAGCCATCGGCATCAAAATACCCATCCTTGCCCGCTTGTGCATATCCTAAAAGTGGGATTTGAGGATGTGCAGATTGAAGATCTTTGTCTTTTTCCAACAGGGAAATAAAATCGGATAAGGGTGATCCTGTGGCTTCGAGAACTCTGGAGATACTTTCGGTCGATGGCCAGCGCGGTTTTCCGTCAGGGCCAATTCGTTTGCTTCGGTTGAACGATGTTGGGTCGAGTCCGGCTTTTCTTGCCAGACCAGATGTCGAATATCCGCAGGCGTTTGCGAGGCGGTCAAGGGCAAGCCAGATGTTTTGGTGTGTGAACATTTATTGAGTATCTCATAAGTCTTTAATCCTAGATATAGGAAAATAATCATAAAAAGACTTGACATTGCTCAAAAACCGTGACAATAATCAGAACATAAAGGGAACAAATGTATCCGGACATTAGGTTTGATGCTTGTTCCCCCACTTTCTTTTGGGGACTTATATTGATGGCGTATCTCACTCGAAGTCATGAGCATGCTCATGACAAGACTCTTCCTTTTGATTCTGCAGAAGCAGCTTGGTTCTGGTTTGTTCAGGCACAAACAGCTCGAAATGAAGGTGCGCAAATTGTTGCAGGTGTCGGGGCTTATTCACGACCATGTGAGCCGGTTGATATTTATCGTGAGCTTGAACGATTGTATCGCGGTCGGCGGTTGGTGGTCGATCATATCAAGGTTTTGCGGCATTACGGGTTGCGTCTTTTATCACCTGACCCCCGTCGATCAAAAGAGGTGCGTGCGTATCATATCTGGTGTGAGGCTATGGAGCGTCTTGAAGAGGCTCTGGTCGCCAAAGGAATTGTTGATCCTAAATTTGACTGGAAAGCATTGTCCAATGTTTGAAAATCATCATAAGGCTTTGGTCGTTTTTTCTGATGAAACAGATTTGTGGTGGCTGAAATTTTTGCGTCGCGGGTTTCGTCATTGCTTTGTTGTGATTCAAATTCATGACCGATGGGTTGTTATTGATCCAATGCTGCATTTTTGGGAAGTTTCTATTCCAGATGTGTCGATTGATTTTGATCTGGCGAGATGGTTTCGTGAAAAAGGTATGCGGGTTGTTGAAACCTGTATTCTTTCTCCTAGTCGGCGGTGTTATCCGCCGATTTTTTTATCTTGTGTCGAAGTTGTCAAGCGGGTTGTGGGGATTCATAAGCCTTGGATTAAAACTCCGTTGCAATTGTATCGTTTTTTAAAAATATCATGAAGGAGAATGTATATGGGATCGTTTAAGTCTCGGCCTAAAGTTTCGACGCCTGCCACGCAGGTTGTTTACTATAAACCAATAGCATCCACAACGACTGCGACTTCTGCATCATCATCAAGTGGTAGTGTTGTTACAGAGCCGGATGCTCAAGAGGTTGCCACTGCTCGTGTTGAAAATGTTTTACGCCGGAAGCGCAGTCTTGTTGGAAATATTTTGACAAGTTTTCGTGGGGTTTTGGATTCAAATTCTTCAAATGTATCACGCAAAACTCTTTTGGGAGAATAGGGTATGGATATAAAGCAAGATAACGGACAGGATGAGCTTTTTCTTTCTGCCATAATAGAGGAGTTTTCTAAAGCGAGGAGCAGACGTTCTCAATGGGAAGGTCTTTGGCATGATTGTTATGATTATGCTTTGCCGCATCGTGGTACCAGTTTGTCGGGTTCGAGTGAAAATCGTCGTCGTGGAGAGCATTTGTTTGATGCAACTGCTTCGGATGCCGTTGATGAATTGGCATCTCTATTATTAGGAAATTTGACTCCGCCTTTGGTTCCGTGGTTTGCTATTAAAGCCGGAACGGATTTGTCGGAGGAGGAGGCTCAAAAAATTGCTCCGGTTCTTGATAAAGCGACGCGTATTGTTCAAGCTCATTTTGATCAGTCCAATTTTTTGGTCGAGGTTCATCAATGCTTTCTTGATCTTGTTGTAGCGGGTACTGCGTCTCTTGCATTTGAAGAAGCCGATCCAGGGGCAGCGTCCGCGTTTCGATTTACGGCTTTGCCGTTACAAGATGTGTATCTTGGTGAGGGGGATCATGGTGGGTTAGATCAAGTGTTTCGTCCGCTTTCTTTGACTGTTCCTCAGATTCTTGCTCGTTATGACGGGGTTGAGTTGCCCTTACATATTTTACAAGACGGTTATAATTCACCGGATAAAATTTATCATATGGTTGAATGTGTTGTTCCGGTTGGTGGACAGCGCGGGTATCGTTTATGCGCCTTTCTGGTTGATGATGGCGGGTTTGTTTTTAGTGAAAAAATTTCTTCGTCGCCTTTTATAAATTTTAGATGGATGAAATCTCCAGGCGATGTTTATGGACGGTCTCCGGTTATGAAGTCTTTGCCGGATATAAAAACGGCTAATAAAGTTGTGGAATTGATTTTAAAAAATGCATCGATTGCCGTGACAGGAATCTGGCAGGCAGAAGATGACGGGGTTATTAATCCGGCTACGATTGAATTGGTGCCCGGGGCTATTATTCCGAAAGCTCTTGGGTCGAAGGGGTTGACTCCTTTGGAGATGCCGGCGCGGTTTGATGTATCTCAACTTGTTTTGGAGGATTTACGCACCAGAATTCGTCATGCTTTGTTGGTTGATCGACTTCCTCCTGTGGGTGGGAATAAATTAACGGCGACTGAAATACTGGAACGATCAGGACAAATGGCTTTGTTATTGGGAGCAACGTTCGGGCGGCTGCAGGTGGAGTTTTTAAATCCGCTTTTGCAACAGGCTTATCAGATTTTGCGCAGGCGTGGTGTTGTTCCTGATTTGCCGTTGGATGGACGAACTTTGGCGATTGAATATCGGTCACCGTTGGCGCGGGCGCAGGCCGGTCAACATGTGCAGAGTATGATGGGATGGTTACAGACTGCGAGTGCGTTGGGACCCGAGGGTTTGGCTCGGGTTGATCGGGGAGCGATGGTGGATTATCTTGCCCGTATTCTTGGTGTACCTGCTGCGTTGATTTTACCAGATACAGTTGATTCTCAATCGAATTCTACTTCGAATACACAGTAATTTTTATTTTAACATCAGGGTAATCCCCCCTAAATTAAT
>DIMG01000025.1 GCA_002425415.1 Micavibrio sp. UBA5572 | reverse complement strand
ACTGATTATTTGGTACAGCCCCTATTATAAATATGGCGGAGAGGATGTCTGCCGATAATTTGTATCACTAGAAATCATATCATCTCTAAAACTGTTTATTTACAATGGATAGCGGAATTTGATTGTTTTATTCCGTATCATGGACTATCACAGAATCTCACCCAAATTGATGGGATAGATGATGGGACGAAAAGCCAAGGATATTTCACCACTTGCTCTATCTAAGCTCAAAGACGCTGGTATGCACTTTGTTGGTCATGTTGCTGGGTTGGCCCTAAGAATATCGGACACAGGCGCAAGGAGCTGGATATTGCGCATCATGGTGGGGGGGAAACGCTGTGACATAGGGTTGGGGGCATATCCAAGTATCAGTCTCTCTGTGGCCAAGGATTTGGCTTTAAGCATGAGGCAACAGGTCAAGGACGGGATAAATCCATTGGAAGCAAAAAGAAATGCCCAATCTCGCCTCAGACTTGAACAAGCATCATTTATGAGTTTCAAACAAGCTGCCGAAGGTTATATCTTTGCCCATAGGGCGGGCTGGAAGAATCCGAAACACGCAGCACAATGGGAAAGCACTCTGAATACCTATGCCTATCCGGTAATTGGCAATCTCCATGTAAAGGATGTTGCTATGGACCATGTTCTAAAGGTATTGGAACCGATATGGATAGAAAAAACAGAAACAGCCAGTAGGCTCCGTGGACGTGTAGAGGCCATTCTTGATTGGGCGAAGGTCAGAGGATCAAGAACGGGCGAAAATCCAGCCAGATGGAAAGGCAATCTGGAGTATCTGCTCCAAGCCAAAGATAATATTTCTCCCGTAAAACACCATAAAGCTCTTGATTGGAAGGATTGCCCTGAGTTTGTTCAAAAGTTAAGGGCAGTTGAGGGGATGAGCGCAAGGGCTTTGGAGTTGTGTATATTGACTAATTGCAGGTCTGGAGAGGTCAGGGGGGCGCTCTGGTCCGAGATTGACCTTAATCGTGCTGTATGGGTCATTCCAGCTCATAGAATGAAGAAGAAAAAAGAACACCGTGTTCCCCTATCCCACAGCGCCTTGGCTTTACTCAAAAGTGTTGGTCAGAAGGATAGCGACCTTGTTTTTTCTGGAGATACCGGGAAACCCCTTACGGATATGGCGCTCTTAATGGTTCTTCGTCGTATGCAGGTTGATGTCACGGTACATGGGTTCCGCTCTACATTTCGAGACTGGGCAGGTGAAACAACGGCTTTCCCGAGAGAAGTCATTGAGCATGCCATGGCGCATAATCTCAAAGACAAGTCGGAGGCCGCTTATGCCCGTGGGGACTTATTTACCAAGCGTGCGGCCCTTATGAAAGCATGGTCGGAGTTTCTTAAAAACACCCCATCAATGGCTGAGGTGGTAAGTATAAATAAACAAAACAGGACAAAAAAAGATGGACAAGCAAAAAAAGGAAAAGTGGGCAAATAAGGACCTTTGGAGTGAATCTGAGTTTCAAGCCCTTTGCTGCGGTCTGGAGCCCAATGTGGGGCGTCGAGATACTCCTGAACTCAATGAGGCTATAGAGGCCATCAGAAGGGCTGCATACGTCAAAGTAATACCTTCCATAGAGCCTCCTGATATGACCGATGGTGATAAGTTATATTATCGGGCACGATTCTTTGTCCCTTGTCAGGTTGTTGCATGGGCCAATAAGCATTTTCCCCAATTTCCCTTTTCTCATGAGGATATTCCACCTGCCTCGACTAATGAGGTCAAGATGGGGGATGGTGCGCGCGATACTTTGTTGAGAACGATAGGTGGATTGGCCCTTGTAATTGCAGAGAAGGCCAAGAAATACAAAAAAGGAAATAAGCCAAACTCTATGCAGATCGCAAATGACATTTCAGATCTATTAGAAGTAGATGGTAAGTTCAATGTGTATGGTTTAAGCAGTCGCAATTTAAGAGGGTCGATATCAGCTGGTATAGGATTGCTAATTGCTGACTGGCCTCCTGAGGAATAGAAAAGGCAGCTGCCAAAATTCTGTGGCAACAGCCACACCGAGTAGTTTTTGGAATCTATGTTGCCTCCATAACAACCCAAACGGAGGCACACCTATGCACACAATATCTAAAAAATCCATTTCAAAGGCACTGTCAGGATTTGACAGTCTCCCCGATACCGCAAATGTCAGGCAACCTGTTGTGGAGGCCCTGTATGGCTGTTCCAGTGCAACAGTATGGCGCTGGGTCAAGAAAGGTATCATTCCTGCCCCAAAGAAGTTTGGAGAGCAAAGAATAACTGTTTGGAACGTGGGAGAGCTACGTTCATACCTCAACATGGCCAGAGAGCTTTAAAATGGCTGGTAAGTATTATGGAGCAAGCAGAAATGGGTGTGGCAATTGGCAGCCGTTTAAGGGAAGTCAGGGGGGATAACATGATATTCTATTATGCCGTCAGTGGCCGTACTGTCAAATCAGGTGGGATGCTTGAATTGTGCCACTGGGCTCAAGACCGTATTGCCAATAACAAAGCAAAAATAGTCAAGATATTGAAAGCACGACCCGGCGAGCGTACAGCACGGATCGTGCTGGAAGTCACCAGAGAGGGTATCGCTGAAACTCGGCATGGCAGAGTTATGTTGCTGTCTGTGCTTAAAAAAGCAGAGCAAAAAAATGGCTAAGAAAAAGTCATTTCACAGTCATTACAAGCACGAAGGTGGCTTCGTCGGTTTGCCACGGCGCGTTTTCAAATCTGAGCAATACAAAAATCTAGGTATGACGGCACGGTGTCTTTTGGATGAATTGCAGCACAAGCATACTGGCAGCAATAATGGACGCATTATTTTTAGCGTTGAAATGGCCATGAAAAACTTGGGCATTTCTTACAACACAGCAAAGAATGCCTTTAAAGAGCTGGAACACCGAGGCTTCATTGAGCGCAGTCTTGATGCCAACTACATGAACGGCCAAGCTCGTGAGTGGCGTTTAACTTATGAGCCTTGCTATGGACGAGAACCTACCGACGATTGGGTATTATCAGGCATTGATAAAAACAGTTTTTCACCTTCAAATTTTGAAAAAACCCCTTCAAAAAATGAAGAGGTTACCGACGCCCTGAAAGAAAAACGGGCAGAATGTGATTGGGCGATCACGAAAAATCAATATGTTAGTGGCAATGCATTGCCATGAACCCCTACAAAATTTAACGGTCATATATATACCATAGGGATATAGGAAAAAGTGTTTGTCAGACCTCATGGCAGCTCAAGCCAGCCGCGCACAGTGAAGCTGTTGTGATCGAAAGGACCGAAGGAACGGCAAGAATTCATGCTTGAGAAGCGCTAGGTTCTGTGGACAAAATATTTGAGCCAAATTTTTACGGTAGCAAGGCATAGGAGAGAGAAGGGCGAGGCTGCGGTTTTATCGTAACGTGTTGTGCAATCCGCCGATTGTGCTTCGAAAAAACAAAATGCCGCTCAATTCCGTTTCTCGTTTTGTAAAGCTTTCTGTCATACCGAATGGGTGTTTTGCGATTTGACCGTGGAGGAATGACTGGTTTTATTTTGCGCCGTTTCAAATCATCACGAATGTCATTGCTATCATATCCTTTATCAGCCAACAGAGCCTTTGGCTTTCTTTCCTCCAAATCCATCAGGATCGGGTAGGCTTTGTAGAATTCCTAGACGGACTACTCACAACAAGTAGGTACAGGTCACAACAAGAAACCCAAAAGGTTAAGTGGTTTTCTTGCTTGTGCTGCGTAGTGTGTTTTTGCCTTCTTTGACCTCTTGGTGTGTCATGAGTGTGCCGCAAATTTATTAGAAAGGTTTATGAATTGTCTCGGGAACTGTACCAAAAAGTCTATTGTAAAATTCCAGAGCATATCTATCTGTCATCCCTGCTATATAATCACAAATTACTCTTTGGCGGAATGAGTCTTCTGTTGCCTTTAAATACAGGTGTCCATAATCTTTAGGCAATAATAAATTACCCCCTTTGGCATCATCCTTCAGTACGCCATATATTTTTCCAATAATATCTTTCCCCCTGTACTCTGCTATCTTAAGCATGGGGGACATAATCAAAGATTTGTACGAAATCTTCTTAAGCGTTTCCACTATCTTAAAGATTTGTGGGTGCAAATATACTTTTGATAAGGCTGGAAACTCAAGATTTGCCTCAAACATAACCCCATCAATAAAAGTGGCAACCAGATCAGATGTAAAGTCAGTTCTTAGATATCCATTACTAGCTAAGGATTCTGAATGGTGACAGGCTTTTCCTGCAATATCATAAGGAATCTCACCTTCTGGAGTATCAAATATTTGACCAAATAGGCTTAATAAAGTAACGAGGATGTCTGTTTCTGTATATGTTAGGTCTCCTGGTTCGTAATTATTTGCGGTGTAATTAGTCTTCAGATCTTCTTGAATTTCTTCTGCAATTTCTTTGTAGAATGAATTACCAAAAGACACTAATTTAAGAGGGTTTAGAAAATCAGCCTTGAAAGCATCCTCTAAATCATAGGTGGAATATGCGATATCATCTGCAATATCCATTATTTGACATTCAATAGTTTTAAATTTGATACCTCTGTCTTGTATTTCAGTCATAGGAATTCCCAGAACTGATGTCTTCACAAATTCTACAATCTCGGTATCACATTCATAATACCCCTTAAAAACTTTTCCCTCTCTTGCCCCACGGTTCTTGTTTCTGGCTGGAATGGGCTGATCATATTTTAATAAAGCCGCCAGTGATCTGGCGGTTAGGTTGAGGCCACAGCGATTGTCTTTACCGTCTAGTATGGGTATAAACTCTCCATTGGAGTCTTTGGTAAGGGTGGCTTTCTTTTCTAGCCTAGAAACGATACGAAGAGTTTGAGCATTTCCCTCAAAACCACCGTTTATCTCTCTCATACATTCATCAAGGGAGGTTTCGCCGTTATGGCCGAAGGGGGGATGCCCTAGATCATGTGCAAGACCAGCCAATTCAACTATATCTAGGTCTATCTTATTATTGTCTTCAAAGTGGTTACTATTAATTTTCATAGCAATTGATTTTGCTATTTGCGCCACTTCTAAAGAATGGGTGATTCTATTTCGATAAAAATCATTCTCGTTATTTGGAAACAGCTGTGTCTTCCCTTGTAAGCGCCGAAATGAAGGGGAGTGTACTAGTCGTCCATAGTCCTTCCGCCATTCTGTACGATATGGTTCATTTTCTCTTTTGGCAGTTTTGCCATCGTCAAATAGCCTTAATTCATCTAAGGTTGAATATAGCGGTTTTGTAAAAACAGGTTTATTAGACAAAGAAGCCTCCACAGTTTCCTATAGAGGCTACAACTAATCCCTTTTTAAATACAGACTATTTCTTGCCTGAATCTGCCTTCTTCATTTCTGCATATTTAACGGCCGCAGCTGACAGTGCGGACTGCTCTCTTTTTGAAATATTTTTTACGACCTCTAAGGAATCAAACTTAATTGCCAGCGTTGCTGCACACATGATGGGCTCCTTTGTTAGTAGAAGTATAACCTGTAAACGATTTAAAAAACGTTAGCAAATTATATGTTCTGATTTGTTGAGATTTTTTGGCGACCGATTTTTTTATATTTTATAATAAAGAATCTAGTTGATTTGCTTAAAAAAAGCTAGAGTCCGGCAGATGTATTTTTTTCTAGAGTGGAAATAATCATATATAATGACTTATTTTTGTTATATTTTGTGAATCATATTTGCATTTAGGTCACGAATCGGCGTAGAGTATCAATATGATAAAAGAATTTAATGCTGATATGATGCTTTTGGCCAGATCCTTAAGGGAACTGAACCAAAAAGATATTGCTGATTTGACTGGTAAAACACAGGCTTATGTATCAAAGGTCGAGCAGAGAGTTCTTCCTGCATCCTCTGACTTTATTCAGAATTTATCCGAAAAACTGGGTTTTCCAGTTTCTTTTTTCTATCAATCTGGCAGCTTGGCTGGGGTTCCAACTAGCGTCCACGCTTTCTTTCGGATAACAACTCCAAAAGCCAAAACTCTATCTCGTTTAAATGCAGAAATTAGCCTTCGGATACTTCATTTAAGGGCAATCAAGGATAATTTGGTTAAGCATGAGAATAAGTTCAATGATTTGCTGAATGCCATTCTTCCGCAGCCAGATCAGCCTGAAATAGCGGCCAGAAAGTTTCGTGAATACCACGAGATTGAATCTGGGCCAATTCAAGATCTTGTTTATTTGGTAGAAAATTCAGGCATTCTGATTTTCCCATGTGATTTCGGCGAAGAAACAAACGAAATGGTTGATGGAGTCAGTATGAATGTCCCATCCCTACCTCCCACAATATTTCTAAATAAAGACCGTACAGCAGATCGCATGAGATTCTCTCTTGCCCATGAACTATTTCATGTTCTTGCACATAGAGTCCCTAGTGATACCATGGAGAAAGAGGCTAATCGTTTTGCGGCGGAATTGCTAGTGCCCGCGGAAGAAATTCAAAAAGATCTCTCTGACTCTATCTCCCTAAACACACTTGCTGCATTGAAGCCGAAATGGAAGACTTCGATAGCTTCACTATTATATCGTGCGGGTGAACTGGGAATAATCTCTACGAACCAATCCGGAAACCTGTGGCGCCAAATTAACCAACGTGGCTGGAGAAAACGTGAACCAGCCTCATTGGATTTAGATGCGGAAGAGATTTCTCTTGTTCGTGATACCTTTTTCAGTGACCCCGACGTAAATTTGTCGGAATTGCTGCATTTGCATCAACACCAAATAGAGGAGATGTATCAAATGGTAACGGAATAAAAAAGGACAGAAAAAGGTAGCGATATGCGCCTTAATCTGCCCTGAACCATCGCGCCAATAAAAGGCACTAGAGTTCGCTTGATACCTGATTCTAGCAATTCCTTTTATTCGGCGCAAGTTTGATCTGACATTATTTGTCAGATTATCGGTCATGCTCGAACAAAAGGCTATAAAATGAGCGATTTTACCGAAAATGATGAAACCCCATTGTTTCCAGGGGAGGCGTTGCCACATATGGCAAAACCTTTACCACCTGGAAAAGAGTGGATTTGTCGCCCCTTCATTACATTGAAGAATGGGAAACGTCTGTTCGCTTCCGCATACGGAAAGCAAGCTTTCTGCTTTCCTGGCGTGAACAGGTAATCATTTGGAGAGGGGGCAATCCCGTCCCCTCTCCATTCACTTCATTTTTAAAAGGAAATAAATCATGGTTAAAAAACAATCATCTAGCAGCGTATCTACTTTAGCATCCAAGGTTCTTTCTGGACAAAAGACCGACCTTACACGCCAAGAACAAAAATCATTGGCCGCGTCAGTTCTTAGCCAGGATGAAACTAAGGGAAATAAAAAGAAATAATAATTAACCGCTTGGCAAATAAACCCTGCCAAGCGGCTTTCTTTTAAATGGGGGCGCTGGGAATCTATTATTTGGCTTTAGGGCGTAAAATCATGCCTATTATGACGCCCACCTGCACGCCTCCCAAGAATATCAATCCCGAATAACCAAACATCTTAAAGAATATGAATAGGCCTAATATTACCGCAATGGGTATCAGGTAGGATCGATATTTATCCATCTTTTACACCTTCTAATATGTGGTGCAGTTTGTGTGTTCGTAGACAGTTGAACACCTGGTCGTGGTTGCCCTTTGACTACTTTGTGATTTTATCGCGACGGACTGTTTGTTCATGATGCCAGATAGAGCGGCGTAGTAGTTTTGTTCGCTTTCCATTAGGCAATTTGCAAAGGCATCCGTCGCCTTCTTAAAGCCGTAACGTTCGCATTTGGCCTCGAACTTGGCCTGAAGCTCTTGGTCCGACATGGTTTCACACCCGGACAGAATAAACATTCCTATGAATAGCAGGAAAACATTTTTGGCATTCTTTGTTTGGAACATATTTAAACCCCTTTTCTAATAGTCACCAGATACGGGCCTGGCGACCGGGGTTTAGAAACCGCTGCATACAACGGCGCGACAATCTTTAGCCGCGAGGCTTGGACATCTGCAATCAATCTTTGGAGAGTTTTCTAAGACACTACTTTTGATTTTTGTATTTTCTTTCTGAGACCTAACACTGCCCCCACAAGACCAAAGATAAAAGCTTGTCTGATCAATTTGAGCATTTCATGGCCTTGGTGATTAGCTTCTTTTGATTGCCTATTGTTTCCACCTATTGCTGAATATGTATCATTGTTGGTCGCATTCTCATCTTGCAGGGTTTTGGCGGTCACAGGGTGTGTCTTGGCCATCTCATCAGGATTGATGTCATTCATGCGGGTCATGGACCGCACCCAAGCCTCATTTTCTGGACTATCAATAGAAAAAGTCGGTACTCCTGATTTTTCAGATAAACGGTTAATCTCTGCCTGTTTGTCAGGATTTACGTTCAATGCTCTTGTAAGATTGCGTTTTACGGATTGTGCTTCAGTCTCTGCCTTAACCTCAAAGGCTAGTTTATCCCAATCATCATCACTCTCCTTGGACTCAGATATATTGACAAAATGTTCTTGAAGTCCTTCGTGCACGACAAAACTAACCAAAAACCCTGACAACATTGTCAAAAAAGGAATGAGAATGCACAGTCCAATGTTGTACAAGTAGCCTCTGTTTTTGTATCCCAACCAATAAGACAGGCCATACCCTATCCCATATCCAAGTATCATTCCTATAAAAGTGCTCATGACTTGTCCCGTTTATCCTTTTGATATTTGAAGAGGAATGCCCATACCCAGAACAATAAAAGGCCCGAGTTTGACAAGAGTGCTTTTTCGGTTAAGTGACGCGGTTCATTCTCCAATAGCAAGTACATGGTGGTCACCACACTCATTATGCTCAAGAAAACAGCGTTTTTAAATTTGTTCGAACTGGCCTCTACAGGGAGCGCCCATTTGCTTATCAAGTAAGGGGGGATGGTCAAAATGGCGATAACAACGATGCCACCATCGTAAAAATTGTCTATGATTTCAAACTCTGGATTGGTTGCTCCAGCGAAAATAAAAGAAGATAAGGTTGCGTAAAGTATCCTGATGATCACTGGTTTGTTGAGAAATGCCAATAAGGCCAAGAACAGTTTTTTATCTTCATTTATATCCATGTCAGACCCTCAAACGCCAAGCCATCAGAGGGACATCCTCTGGTGGCTGGGAGTTGATAACCGGATACGAAGAAACGGCGCGGCAGTCTTTGGCCGCAAGGCTTGAACATACACTGCCGCCTCCCAGCCATTGCTGAGGGCGGCATGTTTGCGGTACATGCAGAACCGCTTCGTATCGGGGTTATCAAGCCCCAAGGTTAAAAATAACCTCGAGATAGAGTATATGGGGGGCCTATTTTTATCAAGGCGCGTTTCAAGGGTAATTTTTGCAGTCCATATAGGGGAAGTTTTCCGAGTCCATAAGAAACGGAAAAAATCAAGACTTTTGCGGTGCCATATAGTCAGAATTTTTGGAGTCGGTCTAAGGGTGCAGAAAGCATGAATTTTTACAGTCCATATATGGACTGCCGAAATTGATGGTATAGATGATGGTGTAAATATAAAAAACGTTAAAAAACGTAATTAAATCAATTATAAATGGCGGAGAGGATGAGATTCGAACTCACGGTAGGTTTAACCCTACACCCGCTTTCCAGGCGAGCGCCTTAAACCACTCGGCCACCTCTCCGCATAAGTCTGGAAGGCGGCAACTTAGCTATCCTTGCTTTAAAATTCAAGAGAAAATTCTAAAATGCCACCATGGCTTTGCCAATTTTATTGTTTCTGCTATCTTATGGAGATCAAATGAGGTTGTCCAATGTTCCGAATGTCTAAACTATCCATAAGTTTTTGTATTTTCTTTGCTTTATTGACCTTGGCTGCGCTGGGGCATGACGTATTTATATGGCAAAGAGATGGGAATGTCTTCACTTTGGCGGATTTGGGGGGGATTTTCAAGCGTTATGCTCCTGAAGCTTTTAATGTTGTTGTCGAAATGGTTGGTGCGGATACGTTTAACATGATTTTGACGCCTCTTTTGGCGCAGACGGCAGTTTATGTCGGGTTGGCCTTATTGTTGATTTCGGTTGTTATCGGGTTGGCCGTGAGCGGTATCAGTCGTTTGGTGGGTAAAGAAGACCAAATGTCCAAGTTACGAAAACAGGCCGAGAAAAAAGACTTTAGGTCTTATAAAGATCGCGTGAAATACAAACGTCATTAGAATCTGGGGTTTTCTGTTTTGAGCCAAAAAATCACACAATCTTTGGATTTGCGCCAACAGCATTCGTTGGTGATGACTCCCCAGATGCAGCAGGCTGTTAAATTGTTGCAGATGAATAATCTGGAGTTACAGGATTTTCTTGAAGCCGAGATGGTTCAAAATCCTTTGCTTGAAAAGGTAGAGCCTGAATCAGAAGGGGGAGATACATCCCAGAATGAGGAAGGTGACGATGATGAATTAGATTTTCCTGATTCTGATTCATCTGATTCCTACACAGATGACGCGTATTCAGCGCAGGAAGATTTTGATGCCGGTTCCAAGATGGCTGAAATCGGATCGGGTGGGCGCAGTGATTTTTCTGATTCTCTTCCTGATTTTGAAAACTCGTTGGTTGGCCAGAAGACGTTGCGCGATCATTTATTGGGGCAACTTCATATTGAGGCTGAAACTCCACTTGAACGGAGTCTTGGGACATTGTTGATTGATCGTTTGGATGAGGCTGGGTATTTGCGGGAAGATCTTAGAACGTTGGCGCAGCAATTCGGATGTTTGCCTGATGCTTTGACAAAAGTTCTCGACAAATTAAAGACGTTTGATCCAACAGGTGTTTTCGCTCATGATTTGTCCGAGTGTCTTGCCTTGCAATTGGAAGAGCAGGGACTGTATAGCGATGCTATGCGTTTATTGGTGTCCAATCTTCCTTTGTTGGGGCAGCATGAAATCAAGAAGCTGGCCAAATTATGTGGGGTTAGTGAGGCCGAAATTTCCGTTATGGCTGGAACAATCCGTGGGTTAAACCCGAGGCCTTCATCTGAGTTTGAGCATATTGTTGCGCAAACGGCTATTCCTGATGTCTTGATGAAAGCGCTGCCCAAGAATATAGGGGGGGGGTGGCGTGTTGAGCTGAACTCCGACACTTTGCCCCGTGTGTTGGTTAATCGTGACTATTATACTCACGTGTCTTCGCGTACTAATGACAAGCAAGAAAAAGAATATCTATCGGTTCAGTTGGCGAATGCGAGTTGGTTGGTGAAAGCACTCGACCAACGGGCGCAGAGTATTTTAAAAGTTGCGTCAGAAATTGTGGAACGGCAAGACGGTTTCTTTTTATACGGGATCGAGTTTTTGAAGCCTTTGACATTGCGTGAAGTTGCCGAGGTTGTTGATTTGCACGAGAGTACGGTGAGTCGTGTGACAACGGGTAAATTTATTGGAACGCCGCGTGGACTTTTAGAGTTGAAATTCTTTTTTACGTCCTCTATCGATGGTACTGATGGAGGGTCAATTTCTTCGGAAAGTGTTAAGGCTCGGATTAAGGCTCTTACTGATGAAGAAAATCCAGCCAAGGTTTTATCAGATGAAGAATTGGTGGAGATTTTAAATAAAGAGGGTATGAATATCGCTCGCAGGACGATTGCTAAATATCGTGAGGCATTGGGTATTCCATCATCTGTTTTGCGGCGAAGAATGAAAAAGATCTAGAGTCCTTACTTATTGGCGTTTCGCAACATCAAGAGGAATAATGGCAGTGAATACTGAGCCTTCACCTAATGAGCTTTTGAGCATCAAGCGTCCATGGTGCAGATCAATAATATTTTTGACCAGTGTCAGGCCAAGACCTGCTCCACCACGGAAATCACCTTCGCCATCATCTCGTGGTGTTGTGGTTTTTTCGAATGGATTGAAAATTCTTTTTTGGTCTTCCTGAGAAATTCCAGGGCCAGTGTCCATAACAGATAGAGCTAATTCTTTTCCAATTTTTTCAGCTGACAAAGTTATGCGCCCACCAGCAGGTGTATAAGCAATGGCGTTGCGAATTAGGTTTAGTAGGATTTGTTTCAGGCGACTTTCATCCGCGTTGATTGTTCCGATATTATCGGAACAGGATAAAAGAACTTCGATTTGTTGTCCGCGTGCCCATTCACTGGTGAGGTCGTAAATGCCTTGTAGCATTTTGGAAACATCAAATGTTTTGTAACTCAAAGTCAGGTACCCTGCCTCAAGGCTTGATAGGTCAAGAATATCGTTGATTAAGTATAAAAGGCGTTCAGATGCTTCCGATAGGCCTTTGGTGTATTCTTTCTGGCGTAAATTCAAAGGGCCGAAAAATTCCTTATCAAGAATTTCATTAAATCCGATAATAGCATTGAGCGGAGTTCTGAGTTGATAGGATACGTTTGCAATGAAATCTAATTTAAGACGTTCTGTTGCTTCCAGAGCTGCGTTTTTATCTCGTAAAGCCTTTTCAATATTGGCGGTGTCTGTAACATCTTGGAATGTCACCATGCGCCCGCCATCTGGCAAAGGAATTGATGAATAATTGATGATCCGTCCATCGGTGCGACGAATTTCTCCGTCTTTGCTGGTGGCGCTGAAAAATTCTGCAACCATCCGTTCTCGGTCTAATTCCCAGTTATCGGAAGTGTAGAATTTGCGGCATCTATCCATGATTTGGGAAATATGTAATCCGCCATCCAGATCTTCGGGATTCAGGTCCCAAAGTCGAGCATAAGATGGATTCCATAGACGTAATCTTCCATGTTCACCATACACGGCGACGCCTTCGGCCAGATTATCGATGGTTTCTTTTTGAACGGCCATCAACGTGTTGTAAGACGATTCGAGTTCCAATCCGCTGGTGACATCTTCAAATGTCATTAACAATCCACCCAAGGGGTGGGGCATAAACAAAGAACGTACAACAGATCCGTCAGGGAGATACATCATATCTTCATGGGGGCCTTGTGTGGCGGTAAACATATCGAGCCAGCTCTGCTTGAAGCGTCTAAAATCAGCTTGTTCAGGAAGGCGGCGAATCTCGCGTAGCCGTTCCATGATTTCTCCAAGTTTCGGTTTGGTGTCCAACCACCCGCTTTCAAGTTTCCAGATTTGTGCAAAAGCTGAGTTGTAAAATTCAAGGCGTTGTTCGCCATCAAAAATGGCAATAGCTGAACGGAGCTGCTCCATCAACTCCCGATTGGCGGTACTGTTTCTTTCTGCGCGGCGTTCTATTTCTTCTTCACGGGTAATATCGCGTGCCTGACCAATAACGAGGTCAAGATGGGTCAAGGGGATGAGGTCGACTTGCATCATGTGGCGGTTGCCACCAAAGATCAGATGTTTTGTTTCGCTTTGGGATGTGGCGGTTGTCAAGGCAATATCGACCAGTTTACGAATGGAATGACTTGATCCGGTTTTTTTCTTTGGGGTGGTTAAGGGAAGTTCTAGTTTGTTTTTTAGAATTTCATCTACCGATTTTCCAAGAATTTTAGCATAGGATTCATTGCACCATGCAATATCGCCATCGGCGGTGTGCATCCATAAGGGGGTAGTCATTGTTCCTAGTAACGTATGAAATTTTCGGATTTCATGTTCAAGATTTTGGCGTGTGCTGCGGTTTTTTTCCAGCTCTTGTTCAATTGTTGTGACATCTTCTGCCCAGATAATATCATATTGATCCGATCCGTTCAGGGCATGGCCGGAACTTCCGGTAAATCTCAGGATACGATGATTTTTGAGTGTCTGGACTTTCAAGATGAATTTTTGGCCATCCTCTTTCAGGCGAATCAGACATGTTTCAAGAGCCGCAGCATCGCCCGGGCGCAAAGCGTGTTGAATGTCGTTGAAATCCCGTATCGTATTGAGTTGCAGCAAATCCAGAAATCCAGAGGAGTACGCCAGAGATCCGTCAGGGTTAAAGCCGCAATATTCCCCCGGAAAAGCAGCCAAAAAGGCTTCCAACCGATCTTTTTCCGCAGAAAGCTGAGGATTTCCAAATATTTTTTGTAAAAATGATGGGCGCGGTGAACCAGAAGAACTCATGGGGTCACTTTACCTGTCCCTATGCGAAGCGACAAGACCGAGATTATGCGATAATAACTTTGTTTGACTATAGAAACCATGAAATGATATATATTATCATGTATATTCATAATTCATTAACGGCTGGCGTGTAGAGTTATGGTATAGGAGTGCGTGTAGGTGGGTATTTTATCATCTCAAGGAAGTGCAATTGAACAAACGGCTGGTAGTTTACAGGCGACGTTTTGTCTGTCTGCATCCGCCATGAATGACAAGACTTTGAACCATCAAGCGGCGATTGTCGGTGGTGCGCTTCAACAATCTGCACAAGGTTTGGGGGCAGCTGCGGGTGCTCGTAAAGAATTAGCCCAACAATTGGATGGACATGTTCAAAATGTTCCGAGCGCAGCTCAGGGCGGGGGCAGTTTGGGGCTTGCCTCTATGGCGATGTCTGCTGGTGCTGGTATTGCCTTGACAGCGATGAATCCTGTTGTCGGTGCTGCTTTTATAGTGGCTGATACGGTACATGCCGCTGTTAGAGCGTTTTCGGGTGGCGGTCATGCTGGAATTACTCATGCGGCGATTGACGGCGGAAAAAGTGAATTTGGTAGTCTGATTTCTAAAAGTGGAAAATCCCAAGGGGGCTATACGGACGTTATGGGTGGGACATGGGATTCAGATGGATTTGCTATGGAGGCCAGTTCTAGTTTGGCTGTTCCTAAATCTGCACAACCTTCCGGTGGTGCAATGAATGATCCACAAATGGCTTTGCGCGCGCAACAGACAATTGATAAATTGGGCGAGGATGAGGTAAGAGGCCAGTTGGCTCATGCAAGTTATGCTGAAAAGCGTTTGCAACAGCAAGGCGATACGGCCATCCGCTTTGCTCAGAATACATTCGGTATTGTTGGTAGTGATGGTAAAGCCGATATGAATGTTGGTGATCCGAATTCACCGTCTGTTAATGATCCAAATTGGAAAATGACCGTTAATGCGCCGATGTTTGGTACTCCTAAGTTTGGCTAATCAAATTTCTTAAACGTTTGGATATAGGATGCGCAACTGCCAATCAGGCAGGCTGTTCCTGTGAGAATGGCTATAGCCGGAATATAAATCGGTGCACTCACCATCATCAAAAGAACCAGTGATAATTCAAAACCATCAACCAAGATGACAGGGGGCTTGATTGTGATATTGGTGATGCCATTTATCATGATCGCCCAAAACATAAAGCTGACTGGAATGGCGTGACTCCCCGCTGTCCAAAGCAGTGCCATCATGGCTCCTGTTATGACCAGATAATCGCGCAAAGTCGCGTGAGAGAATCTTTGGCCTTTGTTTTCTAAGATCACGATTGTCAGGTGATGGACAATGAAGAGAATGAGTCCCGCCCATAAATATTGTAAACCGAGCAAAACAATTGTTAGTATTCCAGTTACCCAAAGGGTAATTTTTAAGAGGATCCGAGTTATGCCATATTCATCTGTCAGGTCGGATAGTTTTGCAGCAATGGGAGTCGTCTTTTCTTTCAACAATGGGCCGAACATGCTCTCTCCACTTTATCTGATCTGTTATATCTGGTCTTCTTCATTGGAGGCGTCCATATTGATTTCGTCAATACCAAATGCCAGCGAGGAGAGATCCTCGTTTCTTTTCTCGAATCTTTGTTCAAGTTTACGGTAGTGATTGAGTGCGAGAGGCACAGAAATCAGATAAGCCGAAGAAATAAGTGTGAGCGTCACCCAAGGGGCATGAATCATGGCCGCAACGATGAGTCCTATTGCGGCCATGAGCGGGACAGCCATACGGTCGGGGAGTTTCATATATTTCAGTGATGCGGTTGGAATGCGACTCACCATCATTGCAGCAACACAAATTGTCCAGACTGCAATCAAAGGTGTTGCCAATTTGAATTCACCGAATGTTTCAGGGGATAGAAACCAGACATAAATCGGCATCATGACCAATCCCGCTCCGGCCGGTGTCGGAACACCCGAGAAATAGCGTTTTTTCCAGAGTGGCATGGTTGAAGTTTCTTTTGTGGCGACATTAAATCGTGCTAGGCGCAGAGCTGCTGCTACAGGAAAAACCACAGAAGCGATCCAGCCTAATTTTCCTGCATCAATCATTGTCCATTCATGCAGCAAAATTGCCGGAGCTACACCAAAGGCCAAAAAATCGGACAAGGAATCAAGTTGTGCGCCGAACTCGCTTTGAGCCTTGAGTATTCTTGCAACGGCTCCGTCAAGAACATCGAAAACCGCAGCAACTAAAAGCATCATAACAGCGCCTTCATAATCGCCGCTGATAGATTTTTGAAGGCTCGTTATACCAGCGATCAAAGCCATTAATGTAATCAGGCTTGGTACCATTTTTATCAGGCTAATTTGATGATATGCATCAGACTCTGGTGTTGTATCGCCGTTTATGGGAGGAGGGTTATCTGCAAGTTTTAATGACATGATAAAATCGTCCTTACTTTTTATATTATACGGGTTTTGCCGTAACGGCATCCCCTGTTTTTTTCAAGTCGGCTAAAATCGTTTCTCCGCCTATTGCTCGCTGACCAACGGTCACACAAGGCGCTACATTTTTGGGCAGATAAATATCCATACGGGAACCAAAACGAATCAAGCCGAATCGGTTTCCCCCGATAACGTCATCGCCTTCTTTTAATTCGTTGATAATGCGGCGGGCAACAAGCCCTGCAATTTGAACAAAACCAAGTGTTCTTTGATCTTCTAATTCAAGAAGAACGGAACTCCGTTCGTTTTCAATGCTGGCGCGTTCACTGCCAGCATTCAGGAATTGGCCAGTCCGGTATACAACTTTCTTGACTGTTCCAGATGTTGGTACACGGTTGACGTGCACATCAAAAACGCTAAGAAAAATACTGATTCTTGTAAAATCACCATCGCCGTATATGTCGTCTTCAATGGTGTCTGGTGTTTCTGGCTCTTTGTCTTGTTGTTCTTGTAATTCTTTTGGTAATGGAACGTTTTCGGTTACTGCGGTCACGCGACCATCTGCCGGAGAAAGAACCAGGTCTTTGTTTTCGGGAATCATGCGGACTGGATCGCGGAAAAAATATACGCACCACAGGGTCAGAACTAAACCGATGCAGCCAAGAAAGCTCGAAATCATAGCCAGAACAACGGAAACCAATGCAAATCCAATAATGAAAGGCCAGCCAGCTTTATTGGTTGGGGTTAATACGGTCTGGCAGAATGTCTCCTTGAGGTCGAAAACAGTTTTTTCCAAAGCTTCATTCGTCATTTGTATGATCCTAAAATGTAGCCAATCGTTCGATATATTGATTAGCAGTTGCGTTTATGCTCTGGATTCTGTAATGAATTGTGTCCAGATGCAAGCGTTTTCAATCGCTTCAATCTGTTTCCAAGGCGTTGCAATCTTTTATTTATAGAGAAAATTTATGAGTCAGATCAAATCTGTTTGTGTTTATTGCGGATCTTCAACCATATCCGACCCAATTTTTGATGCTCCAACGGAATTGTTAGGTCAGTCTTTAGCCAAAGCAGGAATTACCCTTGTTTATGGTGGGGGAAATCCCGGTTTAATGGGAAAAGTTGCGAATTCCTGCATGGTTTCGGGCGGTAAGGTTATCGGGATTACTCCTGATGTGATCCTTGAACAAGAGGCTCGCCATGAGGGGGTGACTGAATTGCATGTTGTTCCCAATATGCATACCCGGAAGCAGATGATGGCCGAAAAATCCGATGCTTTCGTGGTTATGCCAGGTGGTTTTGGAACTTTAGACGAAACGTTCGAAATGTTGACATGGAAATACTTAGGTCTCCATAATAAACCCATTATTATCGCTAATATAAATGGATATTGGAGTCCTTTGCTGGATTTGATGAATCATATGGCGAAAAAGAAATTTGTTAGGGCTGAGCATATGAAAACCTTTGCTGTGGCGGAAGATGTTCCTTCTGTTATGAGAATTCTTGAAAATGAAGAATATTGTGATATTCCTGTCCAAACGGATAAGATGTAAACTTGATGTTAATGGTTTCGCGACATATTGTCAGATATTTGGGTGCGCTTGGCATTCGTAGGAATGTTGTATAGACTGCGTCCACATTTAAAAGTATGTTATCGGTGTAATTTAGCTTAATACTAGAGGAAATGTCGTGAGTTTCGTCAACGAGAAAGAACGTGAACACACTAAAAATGTATCAGGAAAAGCGCTTGAGCGTATCGCCTTAGAGAAAGTTTTGCCGAGTCCAGAAAACTATGAATTGTGGTTTGTTTATTATGCGCGCTCTGTTCCTGAAGTTGTTCGTGTGATTGACGGAATTGTTGAATCTGGACAGAAAATTAATGATTACGTTTGTGGCGAAGTGCATAGTCGCTTTTTGAGCGATCTGCGCAACGAAGAAGCTGTCCGGAATGCCGGAGAGCAAGTTCAAAATGCTATTTTTAATGTGTCTGGCATGGTTGAAGGCGTTAAACATGCCACAAAAAGTTATGGCAACACATTGTCCGATGTTAGTACCAAGATTGGTGTTGCCAAATCCCAAGAAGAATTAAAAGCGGCGATGTCTGTTGCCAGTGAGAGTACCCGTAGTATGTTGGAACAAAACCAGCGTCTGGAGGAGATGCTTCGTGAGTCCAGTCAGATTATGGATGAGTTGAAACGTGATCTAGAGCATGTTCGTCGTGAAGCTATGACAGATGGTTTGACCGGTTTGGCTAACCGTAAATGCTTTGATGATGAAATTGATAATATTATTCAAGATTCTTCGGAAAGGCGAGCTGTCTTTAGTCTTTTGATGCTTGATATCGACTATTTCAAAAGCTTTAATGATAATTTTGGTCACCAAGTTGGCGATCAGGTGTTGCGTTTGGTTGCCCGTACGCTCAAAGACGGTTTGAAAGGCAAGGATGTTGCCGCTCGTTATGGTGGCGAAGAATTCTCTATTATTTTGCCTGATACAGATTTGTCTGGAGCTGTTATTGTTGGTAATGCTTTACGTAAGGCTGTCGCTGGTAAGGATGTTATTAATCGGAGCACAGGCAAAGTTCTTGGGCGTATCACTTTATCTGTCGGTGTGGCGGAGTTCTCTGGTGAAAAAACTGCAGAAGAATTGATTGTTCGTGCGGATGAAGCTCTTTATACAGCCAAGCATAACGGTCGTAATCAAGTGGCCGCCGCTCCCAGTTCCCGTTAATATTTTCCACATTACACCTTTTTGACTTTTTTGATCTGTCTCTTGCAAATCAGCCATAGCGTATATGTGTAAATTGGTTTAGACTGCTTGGGTCACAGTGTTTCGCTTTCTTCCTCTGGATATAATTTGTCATGAAACAATCTATTTTACTGATTATCCTATTATTTTCGTTGATTGCGCTTTATGCAGGGTATCGCATGATTTCCTTTCAAGCGGATCAGCCGTATGAATTTACTTTCAAAGAGCCGGTTCTTCCTCCTGAGTTGATTGAAGAAGAGAAAAAACTTTCTCAAACCGTTTTGACTCCTGCAGAAATGAAAAAGCGGGATGCCGCTTTGAATGTTATTCAGAACGCTATTGATGCTTATCAAGGATATGAAGAAAAACTTCCTGCCCAGTCTTCCTCATCGTTGTCAATTTTGAACGGTTATTTTTTGTCTGGTGAGTTGCCAACTCATTTTCTCGGGATGTCTGATCCTGTTACGGGACGTCGTCAATATGGATCATTGAAATTTACGGCGGATGCTGTGACCATTGCTGAGGCTACAAAAAAAAATATTTCATGTATTCATGATCTGTCTGGAACTGAAACTTTGATTGGCAGTGAAGATGACAATATCATCGAGTGTGATTCGCTTAATCGTGGCATCAGCTCGGGTGATCGACTTATCCTTGGTGGACCTGGTGACGATAAGATCACTGATACGTTTGGTAACCGAATCGTCAATGGTGGGTCAGGGAATGATACGATCGCTTTAGGCCCTGGTCGCTCGATTATTATTCTGGAAGATGGATGGGGACAGGATCAGGTGACTGTTGATTGCAATGGATCGTCTGTGAATGCCATTCAAATTCCTTCTGATTTTCCTGGATTGTGGGACTATAAATATACGAATTTTATTGTGATCTCTCCGCGAATCGAATCCACAGATATTGTTTGGGATGGTTTGACGCTTAAAACAAAATCCGGTGATGATACTTTAAGTGTGAATGAAAATTGCTTTACGATTGTGCCTGCCCCATAGATTGTTGGGTTGAATGTCCATTAATTTTAGTTTCTGATTTTTATAAATTTCCAAGAAAGGATATTGATTATGAAAACGCCCGTTCGCGTTGCTGTTACTGGAGCTGCTGGTCAAATTGGATATGCTTTGTTGTTTCGTATTGCTTCAGGTGAGATGCTCGGAAAAGATCAGCCTGTAATCTTGCAATTGCTTGAAGTTACTCCGGCTTTGGGTGCTTTGGACGGTGTGGTTATGGAGTTGAATGATTGTGCGTTTCCACTTCTCCATGGTGTTGTGACCTCTGATGACCCACATGTTGCCTTTAAAGACGCTGATTATGCCTTGTTGGTTGGTGCGCGTCCGCGTGGTCCTGGGATGGAACGTAAAGATTTGCTTGAAGCCAATGGTGCTATTTTTGCGCCTCAAGGTCAGGCTATCAACGATCATGCCAGTCGTGATGTGAAAGTTTTAGTGGTTGGAAATCCAGCTAACACCAACGCGTTGATTGCTCAACAAAATGCCCCTGATCTTGATCCGAAATGTTTTACGGCGATGGTTCGTTTGGATCATTCCCGTGCTTTGTCCCAATTAGCAGCAAAAACCGGAACACATACGACTGACATCAAGAAAATGACAATCTGGGGAAATCACAGTTCTACCCAATACCCTGATTTGCATCATGTCAGTGTTGGTGGAAAGGCTGCCCTCTCATTGGTCGATCAAAGCTGGTATGAGGGTGAATTCATCCCTGCTGTTCAACAACGTGGTGCTGCCATTATCAAGGCACGTGGAGCTTCGTCTGCTGCGTCAGCCGCTTGTGCTGCTATTGATCATATGCGTAGCTGGGCTTTGGGGACCACAGATGGTGATTGGGTTTCTATGGGTGTTCCTTCGGATGGGTCTTATGGAATTGTACCAGGTATCATTTATGGTTTTCCGGTCACGTGTCAGGGTGGGCAATATAAAATTGTTCAAGGGCTTGAAATTAGTAATTTTTCTCGTACGCGTATGGATGCAACCGATAAGGAATTGCGTGAAGAACGTGCCGGGGTTGAGCATTTGTTCAAAAAATAGAAATTTTGAAATTTATAAGATTAAAAACCCCGCTTTTATGCGGGGTTTTGTGATTTTCTTTGACAATAAAGTTCCATGTTAGCGTTGCTACCCACCTGTTGGTGGCGAGATCAAATTTTCAGCTTAAACAAATAAAATATCCCGTCAACGTTGTCAGGAGCAGCAGAAATTTGATAAGTGTTTCTCGGTGTGTTTGATCTTGGAGAGAAAACGGCTTGGTCATGGAATTGATCTTACCCCAGCGACTAGAGCGAAACAATCGAATAACTCATATTTGTTATAAGGCCAGAGCTTCAATTGCTAGGCTGATTTTATGGCCTTCTTGATGGGCTAAAACTTCATGAGGTTGGCTCAAATAGGTCACTGTCTCCTTACTGGATACATACACATGATGTCTGTCAATTTCATGAAAGCATGCTGCTTCTCGGCGTAGGGGATGACTGGATTTAATTCCGCCACGTTGGAATGCTACAGAAAGATGATGTTGTATTAAATGTGTTGTTTCGTGATGGGTTGTATCAAAGGCTTCTCTGGCATTGTGGAGAAGATGCCCATGTTCCATATATTGTGTAATTGTCCCTTCCCCTGTTTCGATATTTCCGTTGAATCGTCCGAAAACAATGCTGAGATTTAGGCCTGTACGCCTAATGGCTCTTTCCTCAAAGTTTACAGAGTATGGAAGTGGTTGGCAGACCCCGTCCACATATATATCGCGGTGGATCCGAGTTGCCTTTTTTATGGCTTGTTTTTGAATGGTTGGTGAAATTTTATTCCAGTTTCTATAGCTTTCAAGAATTAAGCGGTTATTTTTGTCCATGAGAGCGGTAACAAAGAGATGTCGTTTTTCTCTTTGCCAGTCATAAAATTCCTCTGATATTTCAAAAGAATTAAAAATTTTGGTTAAGGCGGAGGCTGCAATGGCAGATGGAATAGGGTTTGTTGTCCGCGCACTTAAAATTTTACGGATCATTTTGCAGCGCGTTGTTAATCCTAGACTTTTAAGCTTTTCTATTTCAAGGCGATCATCCAGTATATCTTCTAAGGGATAAGTCTGGGATAAAGCGGGGTTTTGAAGAGTTTGAGCCATTTTTTTTCCGAAATTCATATCCAGCGTCGCTTTTATACATAATGCACAAATCTGTTTCAACAATTATTTTTAAGCTCCTAAATATTGGTTTTTCTATATTTTAGTTTGGTATAAAAAAATCGGTTATTTATAGTTGGTGTGAGTTTTGTCGTTATAAAAGAATAAAAAGGATAAAAAATGAACGGAACATCTCTATGCTCGAAATGCGGAGCAGATTATGTTTTTGAAAATGAGGGTATGGTTTCTTGTCTGGAATGCGGCCATGAGTGGGCTGCAGATTCTGCTTCGCTTGTCGATCGGGATGTTGCGATGGTTATTAAGGATTCAAACGGTCAGGTTTTGCAAGACGGTGATACGGTCACAGTCATCAAAGATTTGAAAGTCAAGGGATCGTCTTCGGTGGTTAAAGTCGGAACCAAGGTTAAAAATATCCGTTTAGTGGCAGGTGACCATGATATTGATTGCAAAATTTCTGGCATTGGGGCGATGGGGCTGAAATCTGAATTTGTGAAAAAGGTTGTGGAATAAGCTTTTGAAGGGGGCAAGATTTCATCTCGCTTTGCTCGGCGGTGTCTGCGGGCTGTGCACTTTCTGTGAGCAACAGGCTCATTCACTCTTTTCTGGTTCAATCATCTATTTAAATTAAAATAGGCTCCATCAGGGGCTCTTTAAAGAAATGGTGGTGTGCTCCTAGGCGGTATTACAACCATTCTTAAAATCATATCATATTGATTATAAACACAAAAAGAAAGTAACATTTATTCCTGTCTTTTCAGGAAAATAATAGAACATTTATATAGTGATAATCCGTGTACAGGATTCGAATTCAGATAAAAAAAGCCCCTCACATTGGAGGGGCTTAATGCGGTGTGGCTGTATTATCTGTGATCCATTATCACCTCGGTGCTGCGTTTAAAAAACGATGGCCCAGACACGTCCGTTCCCGTAATAAGCCGAGCAATTTCTGTGAGGCTTTTGTAATAATTGTCCTGATATAAATAGCAACTTTCCAGACAACGGATTGTATGTTTTTTGCGTTTATATTTTCTAATCAGCCAAAGACCACGTGGCAATTTGATGAGATCACCCCGTTTCGCCGTTTGCAAAACGCGATATGCATATTCGGTCAATCTCTCATCCTTAATCTCTTTCCAGACTTTTTCAGGCGCATTTCTTTCAACATAAAGACGCTTCATCAACTTTAGAATAATCTCTTCTTTAGGCATGGTCTCCGGACACATTTCATAGAAGCACCGTTTATATTCGTCTTTTAATGCCGTTATGGTGCTGAGCTCTAATCTGGCAAATTGCCTGATCATAAAGAGATCCCCTTCTTCCTTCGGTAATTGAGCGTTATCATTCATCCCCAGAATGGTCATAATCGGCCCCAATTCAGCCGGGACAGAAACCTGTATTTCATTGCTCTGGTCGTCTTGATGTAATGTTGTGGTCATACTTTTATCCTTTCATAGTACGTTTTTTCCATTTGGCGGTTCAGCCAAGGGCAAAGTCATGAGCGGCATGCCACTTACGCTACATAAACGCTTCTCAAGCATTTATCCAGTTAAGTAACTGATACTACTTGTTTTTCTCCTATTTTCGGCATTGTTTTGTAATCAACGCCGACAAAAGAAAACTTACCCTTGATTTGCTGGTACAAAACGCAGATGCAAAATGACGAAGGAGGGTGAAAATGAGTCAACCCCCATATTA
>DIMG01000006.1 GCA_002425415.1 Micavibrio sp. UBA5572 | reverse complement strand
TAATTGCAGGGGGGATTACCATTTCTCTATCCTAAGCTGCTTCTTCAGCTACACGGAAAGCGTTCTTCATCGCATTGATCTCGCGTGTTGATAATTTTAGTTGCTTTGCCAACTCCATCCAGCCACTAACAGAGCCAACTACTTCACCGATAATCTCTTCAGCTCTTTCGTTACTGACACGAAAGACGGGAGCAACACTGCGGACAAGATCAAGGCTCTGGCTGTTGTCGTCTCTGGAAATGTTGAGAGCCAACCCGCCGCCAGTGGCAACGGGATTGATATCGTAGGCAGGTGAAAGAACCCAGCCACGTTCTTGCAGCAGGAAGCCGTGGTTCCGTAGATGGTCATCCGTGTTGGATACACAGATATAAAAAACGATGCGTCGCCACATCTGTTCCAAGTCCTTGTTAACCTGAGCGCCGTTCTTCATTAGAAAATCAGCAAGATCGAGATAGCTAACACCCGTATCACCACCATCGCCATCCTTTTTGCCTAACAGGGTCATGGCCGAGGCAAAATGGACGCGTTGCCCATCACTTAAGCGGTCAAAACGTCTGGCTAAAAAGGTGTCATACTCACCAGAAAAATGCCGCACATCCGCCTCTGCTGCTTCAATACCTGCCGCTTGTGCCAACTGGTAGACAAGATATTCCCATTTTCCAATGTTGATTTCATCACGGCGGCTAGGGAATTTTGCAATCCAAGGATGGCCACTCTCATCAAGCACACTGGCTTTAGGACGTGCACCACCGAGAGAGCCACCAGGTGCTATCAGCATCTTGAGCCACTTCATGTAATCTTGATCGCTCTCCGCATCATCACGTTCCAGTTGCAAACTGGCGTATTCCAGATCACGCAATTTCGCCCATGGCGGTGCCGCCATCTCGGCTTGATCATCAAGAAAAACCCCGTCCTCAGACAGACGGAAACGCAGCGCACCCATCCGATGACCATCATAAACGCCAAGCAGATAATCGGATTCCATGAGCGGACGCACATCACGATTTTCAGCTTTTGCCAACTGCGCTTCACGCCGCTGCATCAACACACGCCCCCATCGGTCGGGCGAGGAGTCAAGAAACAGACCGAAATTATCATGCCCATCCCGCGCATATTGCGGGCCAGAAAACAGGCCAAGATCAGGATCTAGCATTTGTGCAAACGGAGATTTCAGCCAAGCGAGATCATATTCAAAAGAAAAGACTTCCTTTCCTCGCGCAGAAGCAGCATAGAGCGTGCCCATGACAACGGGATCTTGCATGCCCTGCCAATGGCCACAAACCTGAATAGCTTTTTGTGTTTGTCGTTTTGTACTCATGGTTTTTTCCGTTTTGCTACGCGTTCTTTCGTGTGAGTCATATCAGCATCCTGCAGCCGCCTTCCCAAGGGGTCATCTTTGCCAATCAGCAGCAAGTCTTTCTCAAGCCCTAAACAGAAAAGGACACTTGCATAAGCGCCCAGTGTGACCCCACTGTCTCCGCTTTCAACCTTGCGCAAAGTCACACGCCCCATACCCGCACGCTCAGCCAACATCGTGGTCGTGATCTTGCGGCGCAGGCGTGCCAGCTTGATATTCTCCCCCAACGCTCTCAGGATGTCTTCCAGCGTCGAGGATAAAGGGGCCGTTTTCCTTGGCATTCACATTCTCCAATGTATTTTATTATATCCAAAAACTGTTAATAATGTATATAATAACGACCATTGAATCAAGGAATTTTTGCCCGCTATGGCGATACTGTGGTATTTGATGTGAATACGTCAATTAATGCCAGCCACCGCCCGCCCGACATACCGACCATAATCAGAGCCTGAGGGGTCGACGTAGAGGGTTTCGCGCCCAGGGCAGACCAGCGCGATGGCTTGTTTGATATTGCCTTGATAACCACCTTTGCCTGCCAGCCATTCGCGTTTTGCCAGCGGGCGGGCGATAAAGGCGTTATACTCGGCCTCTGCCATTTCCCGCGTTTCAGATATTTGGGTGGGGATAGCCTCACCACAATCTGGGCGGCTACCTGATTCAATCTCGTGCCAATCGACAGGCTTGCGAGCGTAAACAACGTGAATAATCTCTCTGGCCATTCTCAAATCTCCAGCACCTGGGTTTCAATACCGAGGATGTCGGCCATCTCGCGCAGCTTCATGTACGCCTGCTTAAGTTTGGTAATATCGTGTGCCACAATCTGCTCCGGCATTTTTCGCTCGGCTGATGGCGGGTTGTGGATGCGATATGCAATCTCCATCATGGTAGCCACAATTTGCTCTTTGGCCGCGTAGTAACCGTCTGCTCGTTCCTGCATGCGTTTGTTCATTTTGCTCTCCTTATTTTCCAGCTTTGCGGCCTGCTTCAAAAGCGGCATCCAGCGCATCCTTGATGCTCCAGACCGCGACATCGTGAAAATCCAACCCATCTGATTTGCGTATTTCCAACGTTTCAATGTTGAGATGGCACTGAGCAATCAGCGTAAATAGCTCGTCTTTGATCAAAGGTGCTTTGCGGGGGAAGGTCTTGCCCGTTACTTCCGTAATCGCACTCTCAAAATTCTCGCGCCAACCTGAATCGGCAACCCGCAATTTCAAATGCGCCGTGATTGTTTTTTCGGTGAGCGTGCCTTTGATAAAACTCAAATCGTCAGCCAAGTGTCTACCAAAGCGCGCGTCTAAAACATCGCGGGCTTGTTCGGCGGTTAAATCAAACGCGGCGATTAAAAACTTGCTGGCGGCTTTCCAAGTCAGCTCAGCATCATGACCCGCCCCCTATAAAGGAG
>DIMG01000005.1 GCA_002425415.1 Micavibrio sp. UBA5572 | reverse complement strand
ATCTGTGTGTGTAGACCCTAATTCATATATATGTTGAGAAAATGAATAGCACGACCACGAACCATTCGGTGACATCGGATTAACGCTGGCAAATACGTCATAATTTGTAGTGAAGTTTCCGGTATAATCATTGCCAGTATAGGGCTCCATAAAATCCAATATTTTCTGATAATCGGTCTCAGAAATAGACATCTCCGCCGAGACAACCCCACCAATAGGAATTGTAGGATTATCTGGTACCCAGTCCTCAATATCTTGCCCAATTATACCATCCAATTCTTTAGAATAAGGATTAACCCATGTTCCTACATTCCCACCACTAGAATTTGCTCCAAAAACATATTTAGTCACCACCCCGTTTTCATCTATTTTTTCAACGGTTACGTTCGAATGGCCAGTATTGTAGCCACTTTCATCCGCGTAATATAAGTTGAATTGTACTATATATGTCGGATCACTCATTTCATTTTCGCTTTCTTATAATCTTTTTCCATTCCAAAAAAACCAGCAGGTGCTGTCAGGGTATATTCAATTATATTCCCTTTCCTTGTAAAAGCCTTTGGCTCATACCCGATTGTTAAAGCGTATTTTCTTGCCCTGTGAGCAAAATATTTTCTTATCTCTTCCTTCTTCTCTTCGAAATCATCTGTGACATCCGGACTACCGATAAGCCCATCTTCCAGAAAGTAGCGACCCTCTAATATAGGATAGGTTTCTAAAGAATCTTTATAATTACCAAAAATAGTTTCAAAATATCGGGATCCCGGATTTTCTATGTGAAAATTCTTTATGTCTATTATAAGATTTTTTACGGTGTCTTTTTTCGCTTCCTCAATCTTATAAGATCCTAATGAATTGGCTCTTATGACTTCGAAGGCATCCTCAAGCACCTTATCCACCTTGTCAAAATCGAGCATGCGCAGCGTACCAACCCCACTCAAATCTTCCCTATTTACATCCCATCTAATTTCGAGAGGCAAACATTTTTGCTGCCATAAAAAAACACCGTTCTTCGCATCTTGCTTTGATTGTGAAGCCGGCATTGCTTCACAAAGGGGCATTTCAGAGGGCACTTTATATATTTCCGCAGGTGCACCAAAATACTTCGTCACCCATACCCGCTCCAATAAAGCGCGCAAAAGCGGACCAGCATTCATACTGATAGGCGGAATCTTGGTTGGGGGTTCTTCAATGTCAACATACGGATTATTGGTATCAGGAGAGTTTTCCCACTCATGCCGGATAGAGGAATCTTGTGAATTACCAAACTGCATATAGCCAGCAGTAAAAACTGCAAAAAGCAAAACTAAGATTGAGATCTTAAATCTCATCATGCCCCCCTTTATATGTAAGATCCACTCCCCTAACTTTATCTACAGAAACACATTTTTCCGTTTCTGCGTGTCCATTTACAAATCCCATTTATTTACTCCAAATCTTTCTACACCAAAACCTTATCCAAAACATTTAGCACAGGTCAAAACAATTATTCACTTTTACACAGCAACTTTGACTTGCATTTATATTTTATGCTCTATAGAGTTCTTCGTTACGCGCATATGGGCAAAATAGCGTCATCCAATGTATTGTCATTGGCTCTTATGGCTCTCAAATCCTGCCACAACTCGAGCATCGAGTAAGCGGCATCAGCCGCTGTAATTTTTCCATCCCCATTGCTGTCCAATGCCTTGAGTGCTTCAAATCCAAACCCGTGAACCTTTGCTCTATGCTCAACCATATGACATATCAGCTTGCGGTTTTTACTTTCGTAGTGCCCAAGACTTCACAGATAAATCATCCCGCCTTTTGAACCACTACGGGCATCCGGTAAAAGAATTTGAAATCCAGTTTATTGACGGTGACGATCTTGACTGTGAGTTGTTCAAAGGGTCTTGTCAGACTAAATTAAATTAGTCATGGGAAGTCAGAGTGGAGAAATTCAGATTACATAAATTTGACGCCAGGAAGCGACAGATTCTTGGCGTAATTTTTTGAAATTGTCTCTGGTTTCGATATGGCGTTGGTGGTTAAAGTGGTTGAGGAAAGTAGAGTGGATTGCAGTAAATTTCTGAAGTGATTTCATACTTCGAAACTTATTCATCATCTTCTCTCGTCGCCTGAACTGTAGGTGCGAGTTTTCTATTTTGTTATTAAGTGATTTTTCTGTGTACCCCGTCAGGACAAGTTGGACAAATAATGGGGTATTGTTAAGGTAGTGTTTTTGTCTCATCGTAGTCTATCAAAAGGAACGAAGATGAGACAAAAACAAACACCTTATTCCTCTGGTCAACGAGGAGAAAAGCCAGATTTGAAAGCCGAGGCGGATCAAGTTGTTCGCAATATTAAACGGCAAACAAGGCGTAAATTCAATGCCGAAGAGAAAATCAGGATTGTACTGGCTGGCCTGCGGGGCGAGGACAGTATTGCCGAGACTTGCCGCAAGGAAGGACTTCATCAGAATCTCTATTACCGTTGGAGCAAAGAGTTTCTGGAAGCTGGTAAAAAGCGTTTGGCTGGCGATACCGAGCGTGAGGCCAGCACCAGTGATGTAAAATCACTGCGCGCAGAGCCGATTTAACGAACATCAGATTATGCAGATATTGAAACAGGCAGAGGGAGGAATTCCTGTGCCTGAGTTGTGCCGCCAGCACGGGATGAGCAGCGCCAGTTTTTATAAGTGGCGTGCCAAGTATGGCGGGATGGACGCAT